>JBGTBN010000127.1:0-22916 GCA_041749375.1 Spirochaetota bacterium | reverse complement strand
TAGCCCTGGAAGCGGGGAAAGAAGCGGCGGGCAAGGCCCTCAAGGACGGAGGAAAGTCTTTGATGAAGGGCATTAAGAAGCTGTTCTAGAGATTTGATTTCAACGTTAAGCGCAATGGTGGAAGGCGCGGTCGGATGACCGCGCCTTTGCTTTATGGCCGGCCCAGGAAAAAGGCTGCGGCGAATATGATACCGGCAACAATCCTCAGCAATCCCTCAATATACACCATTTTTTTTATGCCCGCGTCTTTCATCTCATTCGTTACCATGCTGAACATCATCCTGAATTTTTCCGGGTAAATGAGCACGAACGGTCCGGTGAGGGCGGCCAGGAGACCCATCGCGAAAACGATCCACGAGAGTGGGCCATGGTACAGGGTGAGGGGAAAGCCCCCGGCGATGAGTAGCATGCCGTGAAGGAAGAAATACCTGGAGGACGACCAGCGCCTCCAGAAGGCAAAGGCGCGAAGCGGAATGCTTACCTCAAGGGTGCCGGCGACCACCAGTACAATGCCCAGAACCAGCAGGTAGTGCGCTATCACCGGCTATTCCCCGTCTCCCGCGTCGTCCCCGGTAAGCCATTCGGTTATGGTCTCCTTCATCAGGCATAGGTCGATGTCCCTCGTCAGGTTATGGTCGCCGTCGTCGATGATGACGGTCTTGGCGAATGGGACAAGGAGCTCCTCCAGAAGCTCGGCGTTGCGCGGGTCCACAACCGGGTCCTGCCCGCCATGAAACGCGAGCACGGGCACCCGTATTGCGCTGACGGCCGCCGTCATGTCGATCCGGTCGATTTCCCTGAAGAAGGAGTTCTTTATCGGGATGCCGTCGATCGCGGTAAGGCCGTCTTCGGGGAGCGAGCGGAGATCGGTGATCCCGGCGCCGGAGATCATGAGAGTGCGGAGGTCTACTGGCGTCGCGATCAGTATGAGCGAGCGGATGCTCCCGTCACCCCGAGCGGCATAAAGGAGGGTCACGGCCGCGCCCATGCTTGAGCCCATGAGGTGGATGTTCCTGATGCCGCGTGTTTTCGCAAAGTCAACCGCTGCGACGAGATCGTCCACTTCCTGGAGGACAGAGAGGTCGGCGACGTCCCCGCCCGAGCCGGTTGCATACGAGAAGTCGAACGCAAGGACGTGCACGCCGGCTGCGGCGAGGTCCGGGGCGAGCCGGGTGATCTTGTACCCATCCTTGTTCGAGAAAAGGCCATGGCTGAATATGACGGCGGTGTCGCTGTCCGTTCCGGACCCGTACAGCCTTCCCGAGAGTCTGCGGCCGGAGCTATTGGTGAATTGAATTTCTTCAGTCAGCATGATCAGATTTTCGTAAGCTTGAGCAGCGGTTCGAAATAGCCTTCAGAGTTATTGCCGTCAATGATGATTGCGCGGGGCCTGAGGAACAGGGTCGTTCTTCCCTGCTTCGCGGTCTGGTACCCGTTGAAAAGGAAGTAGGATGATTTCGCCTTGACGAAGCCCCTGCCGGAGCCACCCGACCGGCGCTCTTCTTTCCATTCAATAATATTAATTTTCAGCCTGCTCCCCTCCTCGATGGTGTATACGCCCTTGAATACGAGCGTTTCCATGTTCAGGTAGAGTATGATCAGGGCGCGGTAGTTAGCGTATAAGCTGAATTGGTACCCGAAGTTGCCTGAATACTTCAGCGCCCAGGTGCCGACGACGTTCTTGAAGTTAATGGGTATGCGCCCGTCGTCCTGTGCCGATGTCCGTGAAGTAGAGCCCGTTAAAACGATACAGGCGGCCAGTGCTGCTGATAACAATCTCTTTTTCATGATGCGATTATTGCCAACTATGCCTGCTCTTGTAAAGAAGAAATTCTCCCCGCAATGCGGATAACTCCCCCCTTTGTTGTTCTTTGCGAACTCTGTAAGAAATATCAGATACTAGTCAAATAATAATAAAATGTTTCTCATTAAGAGCACAAAGTATTTATTTTTTAAAGACAGACATTGACATCGGAAAGACATTATGGCCCCTTCTTCATCCTGAAATACCCGCCGTAAAGAATGCTGGTTTTCTCCCGACGTTTTTCGCGGCATTCCCAATTTTTTCGTGGCCTCTGTGCCACAATCGGGCAACTGGGAGGGTCGGTATTGAACAATGTATGCAAATTGCATTTCTCATGTGCCCTCTTTGAGGGGCAGGCTCAAGGGGGTGAACCACTAATGAACACTAATTGTTATTCGTGTGTATTCGTGTTCATTAGTGGTTAATTAATAAATATAGAAAGACCCCCATTTATAATCAAAGTCCATATCGTCTTAATGGACAATTAGTAAAGCAATAGTGGTTTTATGTACCCATCTTTTAAGAAAAAAGCATCGTCCAGGTAGCTAAAATTCAACATTTTATTGACGATCAGGGCATATTTATATATATTATCCGCGCAGGGGACGATTTTGGTTTCGACTGTGATGTCGGTTTTACAGCTGCATGCCGAGTGTGCTGTCAACTCGTAAAAAATGGCAGGCCTAACGTAACTGCAAACGAAAATTTTGCACTCGCAGCTTAATTGACTGCGACGCTTTCAGAATGTCTGCTCCTCTGGGGTGCCTGAAAGTGTCATAAACAGGGGATAGCCTGATTTCCGCGCTCCAGGAATGATGGCGAAACAACAGGGAGCTCGGATGTTCATAACGGCGCCTTCTCCCGGTGGGACATCTTAAATTAAATGAGAAGGACAAGCATGTAGAGGCTGTACGGCTGGATTGCAGGACGCGGGTTCGACTCCCGCCGTCTCCACATTATGAATTATTTGTTCTTGAGATATTTGAGCTTGAACATCATATCGAGGAACCTGCTGTTTATTTCATCGAGCAGGTGATTATACATTATTTCCTTGTCATACTCATTCGTCTCAAAGTCGTCATACTGACGGTCCATGTAGACGATCTTCAAATCCTGGTTCACGATAATAATCATCGAGCTGAATTCATTGTACTGCATTTCTGCAGAGAGGGCCGGATCGACCTCGTAAATGATCAGGCTGTCAAGGCCGTTATCCACAATCAGCTTCTGTAATGCTTCCTGGTTGTCTTTCAGATATTTGTTCAGTATTCCCAGCGATTTATAATAGAGATAATCGTCGTCTTCGGTCATCTGTAAGAACAGGTCAAATTCCGTTTTCGCGACCGTGAGACTCTTGTCCGCGGCGGGCAGTATGACCAGGTTGTTTACCTTCGCGTAGGAATCCATCCATTGTGAAAGGGTTTTTGAGAACAACGGCACTTTCATCGGTGAACTGCCCGGGAAGCGAAAGATAATACCGCTGTTTTTTAGCTTGGAGAGGACCGAGCTGTCCTTTATCTCGTTTTTCACATGATACTTGGAGCAGGAGACCATGAAGAGAAGCGCCAGCGCTACGATGCCGTATTTTTTCATGTTAAACACCTCAATGAAAGGGAGCTTGAGCAGCCGGGAGGTTGTCTACCGGAATATCAACACCCGTCGTTAAAAGGACTTCAATATTTTTTTTCCGGTGCCGGTGACAGTAACGCGCACGGGAGTCGTTTCCTGCCCGGCGGAATACCGTATCATGCCAAAGTGCTTCAGCCATGTAAAAAAATAGAAATCAAGGAATGAGATCATGAACAGGTCGTTTTTGTTACAAAAACCTGTCATATCGAAGAATTCATTTGCGACACAGTCCAGCCTCACGGCGCCTTCATGCCTCACCAGGAGATCCTTCAGGATGTTCTTGCTTTCATTCAGCGCCCGCGCGGATTCCGTGTCGGAGGGGAATATATCTTCCCACCGGCAGCGATACCAGAAAGCGTTGAAAAGACGGAAATAAACGGTACGGCGGGAAGTTGCAGAGACGTCTACCGTCGCCCGGGACCCGGTCCGGCCCACGATGCCGCTTGCCTTCAAAAGATGCAGGCACTGCCTGATGTATATCATCAGGAGTTCGGGGTCCCCGATCTCTTCGGCCAGATCGGCCGCAGCGGCTGATTCAATGCAGTAATTGTAGAAATTGTTTTCAAACGAACCGCACCCGTTCAGCGTAACAGTGCTCCCGGAAATCGTTTCGATCAGAAAAAAGGCAAGTCGGGTCGCGAAACAGCTGTTTATGTCAACATCTGACGTGTTACCTTCTTCGTTTCCGAGAAATCCGTAGAAGCGGCTGATCGAGTCAAGAGAGACTTTACTCGAGACAGTACCGTAAGGATTCTCGTAATTTTGAAGACACTTGGTGCCGATACCGGAGGGAATAGTCGAGTATTCGCTTGCCTGACGCCGGTGTATTCTTTTCTCGTGCTTGATTGTCATTTGAATGAATTCAATAGTTCGTAATCTATCAGTGAACAGGAATTAAATCGGTATTATTAATTGTGCTGATCCCTAATTTAATCCTAAATTATCTCAATATCCTGCACAGCAACTCTTTTGGTTATTCTAGAAATAAACGGTGAGAAAGATTTTAATTTAATATAGTGAACATCTAAATTAAAATTAATTTAAAGTCAAGATAAATCTATTTTTTGCACAATTTTTTTTACATCAGTATAAATCAGAGTGATTAATTTTTTTACACCATGAGCCGGTCAGCTGCAGCGTAATTAATATTACCCTGAGCGGCAAGGGCAATGCCCGGGCTGGACGCGATTTTTTCTCTGACCCTCGTGACAAGGTCGCCGGGTTGCGCCGGGTGTTCGAGCGGTCCGGCTACGCCTGATCCTTTCATCAAACCGGCGATCGCGTCACCGGCCGTTACGGAGGCAGCAAGCTTGGCGGTGAGTCTGCCGTTTACCCCGTCGATCGCGGCCATCCGGTCAAAGCGTCCTTCCTGAAAACCGGCCGCAATCTCACGCAATGTCATTATTTCATCGCTGATATCTGGCATATCGGGTAATTTCACCGATGCAGGCGGTGCCATCTGCGCGGGTGGCGCCACCTGTTCTCCGTAACGGCCGAGGGTCGTTCGAAGTTCCGAAAGGGTTGTCGCCAGCACCTGGGTATTGATCCTCCCCGATGCGATGGCGCTTGCTGCTATGGATTTCAACCGGAATGATATTATCATCGCGCGCTGTATGATGTTCTGCGACATCTGCGCGATGCTGAACGCGTCGCCCAGGGCCCGCTCAATACCGGTGCGTTTCAATGATGGCGAAGATGTCCGCGCGCCCCCCGGAACTGCGGAAGGCCTGGGGATTGCCGGCTCCCGTTTGAGTGTGCCTGCATGGGAAGCTCTGTCAATAGGATCGGTCCTGGGTATCATGATGCCTCTGGCCCGTTCATTTATTTATGGCTGCGCTGTGATCCCTCTCCGGTAGAAAAGGTAGCATGAATCGGGAGATTTGTCAAATAGTCTTTTTTATTACAAGTTTGTTTTTCCCGGCACATTCCTAAATCATTCTGCCCAGCTCGTCGCGCAGGCGTTCGGCTTCCTCCCTGCTCATCGTGAACGACACCGTGCCTCCGCCGGGGTGTGCGAACGTGACCGCGCACCCGCCATCTTCCTTCCGGACCTCGAATTTTTTGCCCGGGGCCATTTTCACTGACTGCGCGAGCCAGTCATCGGCGTTGAATTCGGCAATCTGTATCAACACGCCGAAGGCATTCTTCGGATGGATGAACAGCTCCTTCCAGTAATCGCCGTATTCGTGGTAACCGAAATAGGGGATACCGCTGCTCTCAAGTGTCGCCTTTGCTTTCTTGATGTCCGGGGTCTGCAGGGTCATGTGGTGCACACCGCCCTCCTTTTTCGCCAGAAACCCGTCAAGAAAGCTCCCGGGTCCCGTGGGCCTGAGGAGCTCGAGCCGGCTCAGGTCGCCCAGGTAGAGGTTCTGCCAGAAGTAGTTCATTCCGTCAACCTGGCTGCTTGTGCCGGGTACTCCGCCGAGGAGCAGGGAAAAGAACCGGAACGCCCGGTCGTAATCTGAAACCGCGATGGCGATATGGTCGATACGGGAAATCATGTTCGTGTTCCTCATTGATAATTTGTGTTTTCGGCTGCCTGCCGGGAACGGTTTTAGTAACCCGGATTGTCCGGGTCCGGTCAAGACAATAATGGAGCGTGTTATGCCGGGATTCAGGGGAATTTTTTTATCAGGGGCCAATAAAATACTTGAATAAATAGGCAATAACTTACTATCAATAGCACCCATGAGGTGTATGATGAGGGTGCTGGTAGTCATACTGGCGGCTTGTATGGCAGTTGCGGCTGTTCCAGGATGCAAGGAAAAGCCGGAACCGAATCCGGCCGATTTTGAACAGTTCGACGCTGATAATTCCACCGATTACCGGTATATATTCCGCGAGACCTTGCGCGATCAGGAAGAGAAATCGAACAAGCTCAAGAAGTATGATTTTCGCTGAAGTGAACCGGCCCGGTATTCCGCTTTATCCGGCAATACGCCCGTCATGCCATTCAGATGTAACAAAAGGAGACAGAGATGAAAAACAGGATAAAAGTGATAGCCCCCTTTGCAGTGCTGACCCTGGCCTTTGTCCTGCACCAGTTTTCATGCCTGCGGTCGGACGATGCATCCCTCTTCGGGGACATCGGGCAATCGCCGCTCCGCAAGGAGGCGGAATCCGGGCGTGCCGTTGAGATACAGGACACGTTCCGCAAGATATTCACCCTGTACAAGGACCGGGTGGTGTATATCACGACCGAGCAGGTGGTGCGGGTCCAGAACCCCTTTTTCGACGATCCGTTCATGCGCGATTTTTTCGGGCAGCAGGCCGGGCCGCGAACGGAGCGGCGTCAGGGCCTCGGCTCCGGGTTCATCCTCTCGGAGGACGGGTACGTGTGCACCAACCACCACGTGGTAGCGGGGGTGGACAAGGTAACCGTTAATATCAATGACAAGAACTACAAGGCGAAGGTCGTCGGGTCCGACGAGCGGACCGACATAGCGCTCCTGAAAATTGACGTCCCGATCAAGCTCAAACCGGTGTACCTGGGCGATTCCGACCGGGTGCAGGTGGGCGACTGGGCCATTGCCATCGGCAATCCATTCGGCCTGGACCGCACCTTCACAATAGGCGTGGTGAGCGCGATAGGACGGCGCGACGTTGACTTCATGGGCGGCTCGCACATACAGACCGACGCCTCCATTAACCCCGGCAACAGCGGCGGTCCTCTCATCAACATATACGGCGAGGTCATCGGCATCAATCGCATGATTTACTCGCAGACCGGCGGGTACATGGGCATCGGATTCGCGATCCCCATGAACACGGCAAAATCGGTCCTCGAGCAGCTCAAGATGCACAAGAAGATCAAGCGCGGGTATATCGGGGTCAGCATCGCCCAGATCACCGAGGATTACGCCCGTGAGCTCGGGCTCGAGTCCAACGAGGGCGCCTTCATCGGCGAGGTCATCCGGAGCAGCCCGGCTGAGAAGGGCGGCGTGCGGATCGGGGACGTTATCCTGAAAATCGACGGCAGGGACATCAAGACCTACAAGGACCTCCTGAGCATTGTCGGGGAAGCGGCGGTGGGAAAAACGCTGAAGCTCACCGTGTGGCGCCAGCGCAAGCTGATCAATATATGGGTGAAGGTTGCCGAGCGGCCCGATTGATCGCCGGGGCGGAAGCTCACAGCCCCCGCTCCTCCAGCTCGTTTTCCTCGAACCCGAAGTAGTGGCCCAGCTCGTGAAGCAGGGTTATCCGTATCTCCTCGCGAAGCTCCTCCATCGTGCGGCACGACTCCATCAGGGGGACCCTGAACAGCGTGATGCTGTCGGCGACGGTCTCCGTATCGCCGACATGCCGGTCGACAAGGGAGACGCCCTCGTACAACCCCAGGAGGTCGTTGCCGCCGCCGGCGCCATCGATCTGCGCGCGTGTCGCACGGTCGGCTGCGATGACGGTCACCTGGGCGGCCTTCTCACGGAGCTCGTCCGGCAGGGAGGCCGCTACCAGCTCCGTTGCCTCGCGGACGAGCCGTTCAAACACGAGAGGCGTAACCCGCATTGGCCTCTCCTTTCCGGTTATCTGTCATGCCATCATCCTAAGCCAGGGGGCGGTATTCCGCAAGAATAATTCAGGGACCGGCTCGCTCCGTCATCGTGCGCGTAAAACGTGTTGACAGGGCCTCCCCGGCGGGGGAGTATCATGTCATGCTTGTCGATTATCTCGTGCGCTATTCAGCCGTTGTTGTATTCGGAATAACCCTCGGCTTCCTGTCCGCTATCCCGGCAGGAGCGGTCCAGATCCAGGTGCTGAAATCGTCCCTGCGGGGCCGATTACGCACTGCCGTCTCCCTGGCGCTCGGCTCGGGCACCTCGGACCTGATATACGGCCTCCTCGCCCTTTTCGGCCTGGGGACGTTCATGATGTCCGCGCGCTTCCAGATCTGCTTTTACGCCGCGGGCATTATCGTGCTGGGCTATCTTCTCTACCGGTCTATCCTCGATTACCGGCGCCCCGTCCCGGCCCGCGGCAGCGGGAAAGGACGGCGAGGGCAGCGGCGCGGGTTTGTCGCCGGGTTCATGCTGGCCGCCACTAATCCGAGCATCGTTCTCTGGTGGATCGTGGGCTTCAAGGTCTTTCTCGATTTCGGCCTGTTCCCGGAAGTGACGGTCCCTTTCAGGATCGCGTTCGTAGTCGCCGGTGCGTGCGGCCTGGCCGGCTACCTCGTCCTGCTGGCCCTTATCATAACGCGCCTGCACCGGAACATCCCGGACAAAACGCTGCGCCGCATGAACCTCGCCCTTGTCATCGTGTACGTGTTCCTGATCGTTTACTTCATCTACAAGCTGGTACTGCACGCACGGTGACGGGTCATTCCAGGGTCCAGAGGCGGTATTGCCGGGGCAGCAGGCCGTTGATGACACGGTTCAGTTCCGCCAGCTCCGCAGGCCTGGCGTAGCAGACATACGATTCCTTATCAACCCTGTTGATCGAGAAATAGTAGCGGGAGCAGGAGTCGCCCTCAATCGCCTCATCCGTGTAATGATGCTTCAGCTCCACGAGGCTGTAACCGGTGAAAAAACGGTCCAGTGCCTTTAGCTCCTTCAGGGTGAGCGATCGCTCCAGCATGGTTGCACCAGCGGTACCGTCGGTATAATGACGCGTGACCGTTATACGTTCAGCGGAGAGGCGGTATGTCCACAGGGGGCGGGTGCCCTTGAAGTAAATTGTAATGATGACAGAGAAGTCCGTTCCCGGCACGTACGCCGCTGCGGCCAGCACCAGCGACAGGATGGCGGGCAGGAGCTTCATCGCTTAAAAGCGCGTCACCGGATCGAGGATCGTTTCCGGGTAGATCTGGCCGTGCGCCGGCGTCATCGAGTTGTAGGCCCATTCGATGTCGATCGTGCCCAGGCCGATGCCGCGGCGGCGCTTCACGCCGTTGTATATTCCCCTGACAAGGATGTCCTCCATCTTCATCGTCATGGCGAAGACCGCGACCGTCGCCCCTTTCGGGATCGCTGCCATCTCGCCCCCGTACGGGGACGGGGAAAAGGCGAGCCTGCCGCTGTCGGCGGCCCGGCACTGGATCAGGGGGACGATCACCGGGTACCCTTCCTTATTGACGTACGAGATGAACTTCAGCGTGTCGACCCGGTCGATGATAGACATGGCGAAGGGCTTGAGCACATCGCCGATCCTGCGCCGTACCGCGCCGCGGGCTAGCGCGGTCTTCAGGGCGGAGAGGAGAATGCCTCCCATGGGAAGGCCTTCCCGCGGGGTCGTTGAGACCAGGTCGAAATAGTGGACCGTGTTTACCCCGAAGTAGGTGTTGTAGCGGAACATCGGCTTTTCATTCATCATCTCGTACTCGGGCCCTTCCTTTTTCAAATGGGTCCACCGGGCCATGCCGCGGCACATGCGGCGGTCCAGGGTCATGATGAGAAAGCCGACCCTGTTGTTTTTCTGCATGTAGTCCTTGCTCAGGCCCCGCGAGAACTCGCCCAGCACCATTTTGTCCGGAGACAGCGCCTGCAGCGACGTGATGAGGGTAATGTGCGGCAGGCCCTCCGGGTTGACCGTGGCGACCAGCGCCACCTTTTCATTGGGCTCAAGCGCGCGAATGTCCTCATCGGTGAACCTGTCTGTTCGTTCTGTCATGTCTCCTCCTCTTACTACGCTCAGCACGGCACTGCCGCCGCGCATCAGCACGCCGGCATCTTTTTTTTCCTGCCCGCGTTTTCATCCGGTCCCATGCTGTCCCTCGTATCCTGGTGCGTCGCGCCCGTCAGGCGCACTATGCCAGGGTCTACGCCCGAGCGTTTCGCCGCCTCGACCAGAGCAGCCGCTTCCAGGGGATCGAGCAGGCCGGCCGAGGCAAAGGCCCATTCCCTGCCGAGACGGCGGTACTTGTCGCGGCACAGGTTGTTGAATGCGCAGAGCTCCCAACGCGTCGCAACGCCGCGAAGGTTCTCCGCGATGAAGGCGCCTATGCCCGTGATGTTGTCCTCCCGGTCGGTGGCCCCGGGGATCAGGGGCGTGCGAACCCAGATCTCCCGCGGCAGGACGTGCCCCCGGACATACTCCGCGATCTTCAATAAATTCTCGTGTATCAGGTCGGTGCCGGATCCGGTGAATTCCTTGTGCCTGATGGGATCGATCTCCTTGAGGTCAAAGAGCACCAGGTCCGCGTGGGGGAGTATCAGCTCGATCGATTTCCACTGGCAGTGGCCGCTCGTGTCCAGCGCGGTATGCACGCCGCGGGATTTGAGCTCCCTGAAGAACGCGGCCACGAATTCGGCCTGCAGCGCCGCCTCTCCGCCCGATGCCGTAACGCCGCCGGTCGTGCCGAAAAACGATGCATCCTTCATAACTTCGCGCACCAGGTCGCCGACGGTGCGTATCGAGCCCATCATCTCCATGGCAGTTGAGGGGCACTCGTCCGCGCAGATCCCGCAGGCGTTGCAGAGGTCGCGGTTGATGGCGATCTCGGACACGGTCCTGGAGAGGGCGCCGTGCGGGCAGACCTCCAGGCACCGGCCGCAGCCGATGCAGCGAACCTCCAGCCACTGGAGCTCCGGTCTCCGGTCCAGGCTCTCCGGGTTATGGCACCAGGAGCACCGGAGGCCGCATCCCTTGAGGAAGACCGTGGTCCGTATCCCGGGCCCGTCCTCAGTGGACATGCGCTGGATCTCGAGTATGGTCCCCGTCAGCTCATTCTGCATAGGAATTCACCTCGTTCCCGGCGATGCCGGCCCCGACGGCCGCAGCGAGGCTTTTCGCCCGAGAGAGCATGTAGGAGAGTCGTATCAGAAGCGTTGCCACCAGGACCTGGATGCAGACGCAAATAGCGAAAACGGTCATTTCCTCGCCGACTGAATTCAAGAGCCGGTTCGGTATCAATGCAAGGTGCACCAGCACCTCCTGGGCAAGGCCCAGCAGTATGAGAAAAATCCCGTACTTGTGGCAGAGGTCATCGATCCAGTCGCGGAACGGCGTTGCGAACCGGGGGTAGAGCTTGACATGCTTCATGAACGGTCCCCTGACTTCCAAGAACGTGCCGTAACCGTACAGGATAATGGCGATGCCCTTGCACATTTCCATCATCTCACGCATGTCGTTCCGGGGGGTCATGAAAAGCTCGATGAGCTCGATCATGACGGAGACGATGATGAGTATCAGCAGTAAATTGATGAGCAGCATGACTGACCTTCCCATCGAGGCCAGGACAATCGTATGTCTCAGTGATTGTTTCATCTTCATGATCCCTTTTCGTTTGGTACAGGCTGCTCCCGAAGCCCCCACCGGAGGGCTGGGGCGTTCGGTGCTTGCCTTACATCCGCTCGTGGCTGATCCGGGCTATCACCTCGTCCTGGAGTTCCTTGCCCACGGTCACGAAATAGGCATTGTATCCCGTGATCCGCACCAGGAGGTGGCGGTAGTCCCCGGGGTGCTTCTGCGCGTCGCGGAGCACGTCAGGGTCGAGGATGTTTATCTGAAGGGCTGAGCCCCCGTTTTCAATGTATCCCCGGAGAAAGGCCTTGAACTTCTCCCTGTGCTCGGGGTCCCTGACGAGGGACGGGTTAAAGGTGATGGTGTGGCTCGCGCCGTTGGGGAGAAGGCTCACGTAGTCTTTCCAGTCACCGGCACCGTCGGCAGACCTTCCTCCCAGAGCGGCGCCCACCGAGTTGGTGTTCGCGGTCGGGCCGTATATGTCGGCGCCGTTGCTGGGGCATATGGCGTTCGAGAGGAAGGTACCCTTCGGCCTTCCGTCGGGGCTCGCCGCCATGATGAAGCCGTCGCCGGCCCAGTAGTTCCAGGAGAGCATGCCGGGCCGGAAGCGCCTGTTCGTGGACGCGGTCCGGTGCTTCCAGGTCTCATCGGTCCAGACTTTCATGACCTCGAGCGCCATGGCGTCGGCCGCGTCGTCGTTGCGCCCGTACTTGGGCGCGCGGTTCTTCGCCAGGGTCCGGAGCACGTCGTGCCCCTCCCAGTTGTCGCGCAGGGCGGCCACCAGCTCGGCCATGGTGCATTTCTTCTCGTCGAATACCAGGTACTTCACGGCAAGCAGCGAGTCCACGGTCGTGGCGAAGGTGACGGCTTCCATGGTGGTGAAGCTGATCTCCGCGCCGCCCTGGGTGATGTCGAGGCCCTTCTCGGCGCATCCGCCGACCAGGCAGGAGAGATAGGGCGTGCGGAAAAATTTCGCCCGCGCTGCTTCGGACATCTCGTACAGGTCGACGCATTTTTTTATGATGTAACCGGTCTGCTTCCGGTACGCGTTCAGGAACTGCTCCCATGAGGAGAACGAAGCCGGGTCCCCGGTGTCCGGGCCGTCGCGCCGCACCTTCGAGGTCTTCCCGGTCATGATGTCCACGATCGGGTGCATATCCTTGCCGCCGGTGAGTGCAAGCTCGACCGCTTTCAGGAGATTGATGTTGTTGTCCACGGTACCGGAGCGGTCGTTACCAGCCATGGTGTTCTCCAGGCAGCCCACGGGAACGTACTCGTGCACGTTGTGCTCGTTTATACAGCGCTCGAGCCCGGCCTCCCTGGACTCGCGCATCATGCCGGCCATGGAGCGCTCGTCGAAGTTAAGCAGAAAGGGCGCGCCCTGGCTCGAAGAGACCATGTCCACGACCCTGTCGAGGAGCGGCTCCGGGCTTCCCCGGTGGAGCCGCACGTTCGGCTTCGGCTCCAGGATCGGCGAGAGCTCGTCGATGACCTCGAGCATCGCGTAGGTCAGGTCGTTCGTCATGTCCGCGCCGTCCTTTCCTGTGCCGGAGAGGGTGATGAGCTGGCCGTACCCGGCAGTGATGCCGTTGTTGCCGGTGCGCACCATTGCGTCGTAGGCGTAGTTGCAGTGCATCCAGAAGCAGCGGAGTATCTCCTTGCCGAACTCGCGGTCCATGCCCTCGGCCAGTGAGGCCTCCCACCAGGGGAGGAGATACTGGTCTATCCTGCCGAACGAAACGCCGGGGCCCGGATAGTTCTCGTCGCTCATCACGAGCATGTGGGTGAGCCATAAGGCCTGCACCGCCTGCCAGAAGGTCCGGGGCGGGTCCCAGGGGACTGCGTCCAGGTTCTCAGCCATGGTCGCGAGCTCGTTTTTCCGGCCGGAGTCCGTTTCGCGCGCCGCAAGCTCCCTGCATAGAGCGGCATATTTCGCGGCCAGGTCGCGGGCCATCGTCGCGGAGGTCATCATGGCGCGGAGCTGGGAGCCTTTCGGCCCCTTGTGCTCCGATGCCGGGAGCGCGTTGAATTTTGCCACGAGGTCGGCATGGATCCCCTTCCATCCCAGTTGAAGAGCGCGTGGGTAGTCCGGGACCAGGTGACCGCTCGTTGCGCCGCTGTTGCCGTAGCCGTGGTCGTGGAACTTTTTCATCATGGCGCGCGCTCCCTGTTTGCCGAGGAGCAGCCGGTTGTATTCCCGGGTCTCCTTCTCGTTGAGGCAGAGGGAGCACTGCACGTTGAAGCGGCCGCCTGCGATAAGGTCGCCGGGCAGGATCTCTTTCGGAAGATGCTCGACCATGACCTCGCGGGTGAACCAGGCGCGCCGCTCGGGAAGCGGCCAGGACCAGAAGTCGGGATGGAGCTTCACCTCGCGCGCGGCCATCCGGTACGAGGACTTGAGGGTCTGCATCAGCATGTAGGTCTCGGGCACGATATAGTAGGTCATCTCGTTGAAGACGGTGTCCCAGGATGTGCCCGTGGTCCACGAGGTCTGCTCGTTGTTCCAGGCGCGGTCCGCGCCCAGGAAATAGTAGTCCCGGAGCCACCTGACACGTTCGGTCAGTCCGGTCGGCGTTTTTATTGTAAGTCTGGCGTGTTCTGCTGCTGACATGGGGCCCTCCTGGTTCGCGTGTGCGATTGTGTCATGTTCAATATACTGGTACCGGGCAAATCAGTCAAGCGCGAATGACGCGAGTTCAGGAGGCCGTAACGCAACAAAACGCCGGTTTTGCCGGCGTTTTGTCGTCCAGGGCAGCTATATCCACGCTGTTAATCCTCCCACCTGGCGTCCTCCATGGGGACCGTCCAGCGGTCATGCAGGTTGCACTTGATGAAGACTTTCAGCTTGCTCCTGTCCCTCGGCAGATCGCGCGTGAGAAAAAACGCGTGGGTTTTTGGATTCGGCAGGCGGGGTATCGCTTCCGATACGATTTCCTTTCCTTTTTCATCCAGGATCCCGATCTTTTCAATATAATGCCCGGTCGAGGGCTTTTTCAGGGGCACTTTGATGACGATCGCTTCCATGCCCCTGTCGCTGGTCATGCGGGCCTGGGGGATGTGCTCCTCCGCGATTTTCCCCCATTCCCGCGGGTTCTCTTCCGTGTATTCACGCAGCGGCGCGATGCGGTCCCGCATTTGATAGAGGGCCGCTACCTTTGGATCGATCCCGCCATCGTCCTTGCATGACAGTGGCAGCATAAACGCGATCGTGCAAAATACTAGAAACAATCGGAATGGCTTCATGGTCATACCCTCAATCCTGGCCGTTCGCCGTGCGGTAGATCCGCACTGCGCCGGTCCCGTCTCGGGTCGTGAGGATCAGCCAGTCGGTCCCGGACTCGTTCACCGAGATGTGGCTGAAAATTTTCTCGTTGTCAGCCGAGCCGTCAAGGCCGGGGATGTTTACCATCTCGAAATCGCTTTCAGCCGGCGTGAAACCGTTGCCAATGGCGCTCATGTCAGCGCGCCAAATGTTCGCGCCGTAGGTTGCGTTGTCGTACCCGACATAGATATGGTCGCCAACGAATTCCAGCAGGGACATATGGCTGTTGGAGAGGCATTTGTTCGGTGACGATCCGCAATCGCCGAGGTTGCTGGCCATGTTGGTCTTCCCGGTCGAGGCGTACTCGGCCACGAGCCGCCATTTTGCAGCCCCGTTGCTTCCGGTGCTCCCGGACGACCAGCTCCCGCCCGCGCCCGTACACGCCGTATCGGTTGCGTACGGATTGTCGTGCAGGGTGATGCCATACCCGGACCCGGTTCCGCTGAAAGTCGTCGTCGTTGTCAGCGAGGTGCTGCTTGTTATATACGAAACAACCTTCGTCTGACCGTTTACTGTGATAGAGGCGCCGGAGAAAAGCTCGGTTGCGAACGAGGTGCCGGTACCCGTGATGGTCGCGCTGCCGTTCGTGGTGGCCGCCGAACCAGTGAGGGCTGTGGTCAGGGTACAGGCGCCGGTGTATTTCGGCAGCATCCAGAGCTGGGTCACCTCGCTTCCTTTCGGACACACCTGCTTCTCGGTCCTGAAGTCGCACGTGCCGCCGTTGTAGCACACGGTCTGGGAACTGCAGGCGTTGCGGAGCATGTAGAGATCGCCGTTCGGCGCGGTCCGCATGTACGGTACCGCCTTCATCGACGGCGTGAACAGGTTGAACGGCTCAGTGCAGTCCATCTCGATCTGGCTTGACGAGCAGTTCGCTGAACCGGTGATCGCGGAGTTTTCCGGGTACGGTATGGACACGAAACTGTTCCAGTCGTTATTGCCGTCAGGCGTCATATCTTCCCAGTAGGTCGGGCACCCGGTCCCGGTGCAGTTGACCGGCAGGCTGCTCCGCGTGGAATAGGTGAGCTGGGTCCGAACAATTCCGCCGTCAGAATAGGTGCCGACAAGCCTGGCCTGTCCCAGTGTGCCGCTCATCAGTGCGCCGCCGTTGGCCATATAGAGCTGGGACTCGTTGTTCGATCCGCTGCCGTCGTTGTCATGTTCATAGAGAAGGTTTACCGCATTCAGGTAATTGTCATGATCGTTCCCTCCCCCGAGTAGGGCAATCAAGGATCCGTTACGTATCGGGCTGCCGCTCTGGCCGATCCTGGCGATGGATGAAACATTGGGGAATCCACCGGTTGCGGTATTGAGATACACGGTCCCATCATCACATCCGGTATCCTTCATGCAGATCCGGCCGCCCCGGCCTCCGCCGCCCGCTTCAGCGCCGAAATGGTTCCAGAGCTGGTCCTTGAACACCACGAAAACCGTGGACCGGAACGCGTACGCGCCGCCTGAATCGGGATTCTGCTCCTCGTCAAATGTAAAGGTCGTGGTCAGGGTTGATACATCGGTCGTATGCCAGAAGGACTTGTACAAACCGGAGATGTTCAGCGCCCCTATGAACAGCGATTCCGTGCCTCCTGCGGCTTCGCATTCGTCACCCGTCATGGATGGCGTTGACGTGCCGCCCACGCATGCCGCGTAGAGCGTATCAACGCCTTTCAGGGTCGTGTCCGGGTTCTGCGTGCCCGAGTCGCTGTACAGGGTCGTGTAGCCGTAGAAATCCTCAACCGGCGCTCCCGGCGTGCCGTCCGCGTCGATCAATATGAGCTGGCTCGTTGTAAGGCCGTAATCGACCTCGAAGAGCTTGGCTGCGCCAGCATCTGTTCCGAGATAGAGCTTGCCGTCATACCGAACTATCAGAGCAGCGCGCGTGCCGTCATTGAACGGGTCGGTGAACACGTCGCCGTCGCCGAGGCTGCCAGGCGCTGTTACGATTATCGGCTGGACGTTGTTGAGCCCGTTGTCGAGTATCGTATTGGCGGTCGGCGCCAGGTCCTTGACGTTCTGCACCCGTATCTGGTGGCCTCCCGGGTCGAGTCCAGGCGCGAAGGTCACAAGCACCTGCGCGTAATTGCTCTGGCGTGCGGCGGAATAGACATCGGTGCCGTACGCTTCCGAATCGTACTTGTAACTGGATGCTGTGTTGGCAGTTACCTGGTCCACGCTCTCAGAGAATGTCAGGAGCACCTGGGTTGTTGATGCGTTCGCGGTCACGACAATGGCCCGTATCAGGCTGGGCGGTGTAAGGTCGTTCCCGCATACGAACCCGAGGTTTGTCGGGGCCTCGACCACGTTGCCGGATGCGTCCTGGACATTCGATATGTTCAGCTGGTACTCGCTTGGGTCGGAATCGAACGGGTCGGTGAAATCAACAGCGTACTTGTTCCCGCCCATGTCGGTTACCGCGTTCGCGCCTGCGTTGTTGGGGTCGCCCGTGCCGTTGTCGCAGGGCGCGTTCGCCAGGCAGAGCACGATCTTGTAGTTCGTCGTGGTCAGGGCCATGGCCGTCACTGCCTGGTCATACTGCACGATGACCCGCGTTTGCGCGGCGGATGACGGCGGCAGGTTCGAGGGCGTCGGGCACTCGGTCGCAGTGTCTGTGCTTATATACGCTCCCGGCTTACCGTCGCCGGTGAAGGTGGCGGAGTTGTTGACGTTCCCCATCTTCAGTCCGCTTGCGACCGAGGTTACCGTGTTTTCAAGCACGGAGGTAGTGTAGCTCTGGCCCTCGGCCATCGGGTTGACCGTCAGCGTGAAGGTAGCGGAATTCACGCCCGCGCCGCCGGTCGACACCGCCGTTTTCACCGGCAGGGAGGTGTTGCCGTATATCGCGCCGCACGCGGTAATGTTCCCGCATTCGGCTGAGGCGGCGGTGACGGTTTCGTTAAAGGTGATGGTCAGGGTCGTGGCATTAACCGTGTCTATGCTTACGACGATTGGTTTCACGTTGCCGTCGAATGTCACGGTATTGGCGCTGGGGTCAAGGCTGATGTTCGCCATGTCCTTCACCGAGGTGTCGACGGTCAGCGTATAGGTCGTTCCGCCCGTCTGTGCGCTGGTCGTAAGATGCACGACCTTGTTGTTCCCGTCGTCCCGGACCGCGGCGCTCACGGTAATGCCGTTGTCAATACCGTAATATGCCGCTGTTTCCGAGGTCGTTTCTTCCATCGCCTCGCTGAAAATGACATCCGTTGATGTCGAGTTGAGGGAGCGGGCGGTGATCAGCAGGGGCTTCGCGCCGTCCGATTCGGTCACTGTTGAGGATTCGATCTGGGCGAGCGCATTGGTGAACAGGTCCTGTAGTCCGGGCGTAGCGGTGGTGGTCAGGTCCGGCTTCGAGCCGGTGTCACAGCCGGACTGGTCCGCAGCGCTGCACACGGTAAGGGACTCGTCAAAGCGGAGATAGATAACGGAATCGTTAGCCGTGTCCGCTGCAAAGGTCACTGCCGTGCCGTGGATGAGGCGGACGTCCGTGTACCCGGCCACGAGCCAGTGGGAGGTCGCTGTGCCCTCACTGTTGGCAGCGTAGCCCGGGAAGGTCGAGTCGTTCACGCTCTTGTTGAAAGCGACCCGGTATGCGTCGATCTTGCCGTCATTGTCCGTGTCCATGGTTTCAGCGCTGATGGCTGTCAGCGGGGCGTCGGAATAGGTAACGCCAGCGGATAATATTTCCGTGGCCGTGTTACCGGCGCGGTCGATAGCGTTAAACGTGATGTCATACACGGCGCCGTCAACGAGTGTTGGGTTGTTGGTAATGATGATATTATTGTGCGCACCCGCGTTCAGCTCGGAGCCGGCCAGGGCCTGCGCGTGGGGAGACGCGCCGTCCGCGGTGCCGCCAGCATGCGTCCAGGTTATGCTCCCGGAAGAGCATATCTCCGACAGGGTGTAGCTCACCAGGGTGTTGTTCACGCTTGCACCGCCCGCCGGCGCGACCGACGAAATGACCGGAAGTGCGTTGTCCACGTTGATCGCCGTGCTGGTCGAATCGCCGTCGTCCGTGTTGCCCGCGAGGTCGGACGAGGTGCCGGCCGCGATCTGGATGTCCACGGTCCCGTTTCCCGTACAGTTGCTTAGGCGCACGGTTGGCGACGGAGAGGTCCCGTTTATCACAGCTTTGTCGCAGGTCGCGCCGCCGGTCGTGTTCAGGATGACACTTACCGCTGTCAGGTTGATCGTGTCCGCATTGTTGTAGGTGACGGAATAGTCAGCGGTCCCGGACGAATTGACGTACAGCGGGGCCGGGATCCCGATCGTTACGTCGGGTTTCGTCGTGTCGATCGTGAGCGGCAGGTTACCGGACGCGGCGCTTGTATTGCCGGCAGTGTCCGTCTGCTTCACGTTGATCGAGTATGTTCCGGCTGCGAGGTCCAGGTTGATGGTCCAGACCCCGGATCCATTTGCTGCGGTGGTGCCGAGAGAAGTGGCGCTGTCAAAGATCTCTATCGCCGCGTTGTTCTCGGCAGTGCCGGAGAAGGTGAGATCGTCAATTGTGCTGGTGATGTTATCGGAGCTTGATGAGCCCGTATCGTCGCCGTCGTCCAGGTCCGGAACAGCGGGCGCGTTTGCCGCTGTGTCGATCGTGAGCAACAGGTTGCCGGACGCGGCGCTCGTGTTGCCGGCCGGGTCGGTTTGTATCGCATTGATGGAGTATGAGCCGGCCAAAAGATCAAGGTCGATAGTCCAGTTACCGGAGCCGTTTGCCGTTACCGGCGAGCCGATCGGCGCCGCTCCGTTATACAACTGCACCGTGGCGTTGGGTTCAGCTGTGCCGGTGAACGTAAGATCGTCCGTTGTGGATGTTATGTTGTCCGAGGTGGACGTTCCCGTGTCATCGCCGGCATCGAGGTCCGGTGCCGAAGGCGCGGACACCGACGTGTCGATTGTGAGCGACAGGTTGCCGGACGCGGCGCTCGTGTTGCCGGCGGTGTCGGTTTGAGTAGCGTTCATAGTGTAGGCTCCCGCTGGCATACTTGCAATGGTGACCGACCAGTTGCCGGCGCCGTTTGCTGTAACCGATGAACCGAGCGGCGTCACGCCGTTATACAACTGTATCGTTGCATTCGGCTCTGCCGTGCCGGAGAAGGTTATATCATCCGTGTCACTGGTGATATTGTCAGAGTCAGACGGCCCCGTGTCGTTGGCTTCCGCGAGGTCTGGAATCGTCGGTGCAACGACTGTCGTGTCAATGGTAAATGTTGCGTTGGATGGCGTCGCGAATATGCCCCCACCGGTAGGGACTATGTTTGACAACGTTATCGTAGCCGGGCCGTCAGCGTTCCCGCCGCCTGCCGGGTTAATCGTGTAGGTATATGTCCACGTGGTCCCGCTCCCGCTCATGTCAGTGGCGGCAAGATCATTGGTGCCGGCCTGGTCAATTGCGATCTGCGGCGTATCGAGCGGAGTGACATCGAATGTCGCCGTTATTATAATGCTTCCCGCCTTGAACGGGCTGGTGGTGTCCCCGCCCATATTGTAGGTGATCGCTATCGATCTCAGGGACGTATCCACCGATATGGTTATCGCGTCATTGGCCGTGTTGTTCGCTGCGTCGGTCGCTGTCACGGTGATAGTATTCGCTCCGTCCGGAAGCGCCAGGGCGCTCAATGACCAGTCGCCGTCTGAGCAATCCCCGTCATTGACAGATCCTGTGTCGGTGCTTATTGTAACTGATGAATCCGCGGAGCAGGATCCGCTTATTGTCTGGCTCGCAGTTCCGGTGGTGAAGTCAGCGCCGCCGTTTGGTGAAGTAATTGCCACTGAGGGCGCGGTATTGTCGACGGTCAGGGTCGCAGCAGAGGGTAGAGACACATTCCCGGCCGCGTCAATGATGTATATATAGTAGGTACCTTCGGTATCGGGAGCGCCTATCGTTGTCGAGGCTCCATTTGCTGCCATGGTCATGGTCGGGCCGGCGGTGAAAACTGTCGTGCCGACAGGGGCGAACCAGACCTGGTTGGCTGCATCGCCGGAGCTGTCGATGGCGACTGTGTCGGTCCCCTGTTTGCTCACGCTCGGCGTAAACACGTCGTCCTGGTTGTCGGGCGCTATGCCGTCTACAAGGATGTTCTTTCTGTCCGCAAGAGTGGTTGAAGGCATGAGGAGGTTGACGTCATTGCCTTTGGCGTCCCGCAGGGTTCCGCCGGTGAGGTTGATCGCGGTTGCGTCGAGGTCAGTGCTCTCCTCTCCCGCCGCCACGACATATGTCCCGGTCAGTATCCGAGACGGGTAGCCCGCCGCGCTGACCGTGATGATGGCTCCCGTATTGAGGGTAATCTCCAGCGTGCCGCCGCTGAGCGTTACCGACTTCTTGAAATTGACTGTAATATTAATGGCGTCCCCGATTCCGTAGAGGTCGTTGGCTGATGATGATGTGATCGAAGTGATTCCAACCTCGCCGCTACCCTGCGAGGCCATCATGAGAAGGAGGTTGAGATCCTCTTTGCCCGGAAGGTTCTGGAATACGTTGCCGTTACAACCTGCTGCGGATGCCATGAGAATAATGGCAAAAAATGCAGCAGAATAGTTCTTCAGCATCGGTTTGATCCGCTCCCCTATTTTCATTATTTCCGATGATATATAGTTGCACATATATTTCCTCCTGGGAGCAGCATGGCAGGGATTATTCTCACTTGTAGGTTTCATTATTTTCCAGCCTTTAAAACATTCGTTCCTGCACCGAACCGGTATGCTATACCGGCATGGGCCATGATCATATAGGCATTGGTTTTCTCGAAGTAAATGTTCGTGCCGCCTTCAATGAAAAATTCGATGAAGGGGATTTTTTTGTTAATATAGCCGAGACCTATCGCGCCGACAGCGGACAGGTCTGATGAATTGCCGCCGCTGGTTACAACCGCCGTATACCCGCAGCCCAGCTTTATATAGGGCCGGAGTCCTATGCCGGTAATGAACTGGAATTTGGCGTAGAGAAAGATCGGGATGATGTTGAGATACTTCGCATAGTCTGATTCTTTTGTCGGATGGTACATGTATCCGGCGGAAAGGCCGAGCCTGATTTTAAAGAATTCGGGCTTCATCGGCATGGCAATATCGGTAAAGAGATTCCCGCCATATCCGAGCGCCAGGTTTTTGCCGACCCTGTCAAGCGGATAGGCGACACCCCCGAGTATACCAAGCTCCGGCTGAAGAACGTAGAGGAGGCCTGAGCCTGGAACGAAACCACCTTTAGTTTTTTTGAACTGTCCTTCATCCTGCTCCAGCGTCAGGTTCAGGATCTGGTCGTTTTTAATATTTCGTATCTGTCGGGTCGCGGAGTCCTGGATTATTATTTCATTGTCCGTCCGGTCGATCATTTTCCCCCGCACAGTTGCGCCTGATTTCAGCACGATGGTAGCTGCATTCAATCCGCAGACTGCCAGGAAGAGAAATGCCGGGATCAGTATTGATCCGAGGATACTGCGCGATACATGTGATTGCCTGTTGGTGACCATTGGGTACGTTCCTTTTAATATTGTTCATTACTTATCCATGGGTATGCATTTGGGAATTGCGCGCATATGCATGGGCATAATATCGATTTTTGATTAAATATGCAAAAGGCTGACGATTTAATTAAATTTCTTTATTATTCGGCATTTGAAAGAACTAACAGCTGGTAAATCAATAAAGCGATGCTGAGAACATCTTATTCCATATACCATATTGTTACATGAATAGTACAAAAATTGTATACAATAATCAATAAAAAAAGCCCAACTGGGCTATTTTTATTGATTATATTTGATTTTAATCATTTTTTTTGAATTTATGGAATTTCCACGCCTCTTGAAGGCCGGCCGCCCTGGCATGGAACATTTTTCCCGCATCCGGCTGCACCATGTCCCAGGAGTGCCGGTCCTGCTCCGTGACCTCAAGAAAACGCGGAAAGGAGAGCCACCGCCAAAAGATGATGGTCATGATATCGCCCCGGAGCTCCACCTCGGTGAAGCCCCAGGAGAGCTCGCCGTAGAG
>JBGTBN010000126.1:0-40366 GCA_041749375.1 Spirochaetota bacterium | reverse complement strand
CAACTCGAACAGGGAGCTGCTGGGCCAGGGGATCGCGAACATGGCGTCCGCAGCCTGCGGCGGCGCGCCCGGTTCAGGGACGATGGGCGGCACGCTGGTGAACATCTTCAGCGGCGGCGCGACCCGCATCTCCGGCCTCCTCGCGGGCGCCTGGGCGCTGGCCGTGCTCCTGCTCTTCGTCAATTACATCGCGTGGATACCGACGGCCTCCCTGGCCGGCGTGCTGCTGGTGGTCGGCGTGCGCATGGTGGATCTAAAGAGCCTCCAGCTCCTGAAGCACCGGTCCACGGTGTTCGATTTCATGGTAATCCTGGCAGTGGTGGTCTCCGCGATCAGCATGAGCCTGATCGCAGCCGCCGGCGTCGGGATCGTGCTGGCGATCGCCCTCTTTCTCAGGGAGCAGCTCCGCTTCCCCGTGGTGCGGAGAAAGGTCTTCGGCAACCAGGTCTCGTCCAAGCGGAGCAGGCTCGCGTCCGAGCGCGACATCCTGGAAGCGAAGGGGAGCGGGACCCTGATCATCGAGCTCCAGGGCCAGCTCTTCTTCGGCACCACGGACCAGCTCTACACGCAGATCGAGCCGCACATCGCGCGGTGCCGCTATTTCATTTTCGACATGCGGCGCGTACTGTCGGTCGACTTCACCGCCGCGAACATGCTGACCCAGATCAAGCGAAAGATCGTGGAAGGAGGCGGGCAGCTCATCTTCGCGTCCGTGCCGCTCAGCGTGCCGACGGGACAGAACATCCGCCACTATCTCGAAAACCTCGGGTTCACCCCGTACGAGGGAAGGGTCAGCTTTTTCCCCCAGCTTGACGGCGCGCTCGAATGGGTGGAGGACCGGCTTATCAGTGACAGCGAGGGCGCGGCTGCCGGCAGCAGGCCCCTCGAGCTCAGGGAGTTCGAGTTCTTTTCCGGCGTATCGGAGCTGGCCCTTGCCGCGCTGCTGGCGAAGATCGAGGAAAAAAGCTTTCCTGACGGCGGCAGGATCTTCCGGTTCGGCGATACGGGCGGGGACATCTACTTTTTAAAACAGGGCATGGTACGGATCGAGCTGCCGCTGCTGGACGGCTCCGTGCACCTTCTCGCCTCGTTCGGAAGGGGCGATTTTTTCGGTGACATGTCGTTCCTCAACCTCGAGAACCGCTCCGCGGACGCGCTCGCGGTAGGCGACACGGCCCTCTACATCATGAAGAGGGAAAACTTCGACGCGATAACCGCGCACTTCCCCGAAGTGGGTCACGTTTTCTACTACCGGCTCGCGTACGAGCTTGCCCGGCGCCTGCGGCAGAACGTGATAGAGCTGAAAGCGCTGGAAGAGCATTGAGAAAAGAATCGAAAGTCTAAAGTTACCATGAACAATTATTTAATTCTAAGTCCTCTGTCCAGCGTTGTTTGTGTTGTAAGATGCAGTCCGGTCTCCCATACTTGCTTCATATAATGCCCATTCAGTTACATGGGCCTATACTGAATAAGGCGATCTTTCTATATACTAACCGTCTCCCCGGTTTGGGCTTTTTTTTTAATCCCATTGACAATTTCCACCTGCATTAATACATCGCCTGTAAATCAAACAAACAAATCTGTTTTAAAAATTATGTTACGTGATAAGGGGAGTGTATGCATCGGTTTCAAAATTGTATTATTCTTTTAACAGTTCTTTTCAGCGCCTTAACGTTTATTTCCTGCGACGACACCGGCGACAGGACGCTGGCGGCAAAGTACACCCAGGCCGCCCATGACGCCAGGGCCACGAGCGACGGCGGAAGCATCGTTGTCGGGGAGACCGTCACTGCCAGCGGGGCCATGCCCGATTTCTACGTGGTAAAGCTTGACTCCACCGGCAGGGTGCAGTGGTCAAAGACCGAGGGCGGCAGCCGCCTGGACAGCGCCTATTCAGTCAAAGTCACCAGGGACGGCGGTTATATAGTGGCCGGCGTCACTGAATCTTCCGGACCCGGAGACCCGGAGAACTACGGCGGTTACGGCAACATGATGGTCGTGAAATACAGCTCCACCGGGACAAGGCAGTGGCTCAACGTCTACGGGAACGAGCTCTATGAAGGGTGCACCGAAGTGGTCCAGACCTCCGACGGCGGCTATGCCCTGGGCGGATACACCCACACCTTCGGCAACGGCCAGTTCTACCTGGTCAGGCTCAGCTCCGCCGGCGCCATGGAATGGGACGAAGTCTACGGCGGCGATGAGACCACGGAGGTGGCCTATTCCCTGAAAGAGACCCGCGACGGCGGTTTCATCCTCGCCGGCAATACCATCGTGAGCGGCAGGGCCCTTGCATTGGTCGTTAAAACCGACTCCCTGGGCGTCGAGCAGTGGACCCGCACGTATGGAGACGCCTCCATGTTCAACTGGATCCGCAGTATCGCCGAGACCGCTGACGGCTCGTTCGTTACAGCCGGATACAGGGGCACCGACATTATGCCCAACAACGACTGCAACGCATGGGTCATGAAGCTTGACGCTTCCGGCGCGATTGCGTGGGAGCAGACCATCGGCGGAAGCAGGCTCGATATCGCCTGCTCGATAAAAACGGACGGCACCGGCTACGTGTTCGCGGGCGAGACCCGCTCGTTCGGGAGCGGCAATGAGTACGAGTCCGACATCTGGGCTGTGAAGCTCGATGCATATGGCGCGCAGGTATGGTCCAGGACCTACGGCGGCGCGGACAATGATACGGGCGCGGCAATAGACCTTCTCTCCGGCGGTGGCTACGTGCTTGCGGGAGACACCATGACAGGCCTTGCCAACGGGTATGACATTTACGTGGCCAGGCTCGATTCATACGGGAATAACTGATACGCCCCGCGGCGGCGGAGCTCAATCGAAGGCTATCGTCTGGTCGTCGCCCACGAAGAACTTCGTACTGCAGTCAGGGCACCGGAAGGCCCCGGGCCGCTTGATGCGAATGAGGGACTTGCACCTGACGCACTCAACGATGAGGGAGCCGAAATCGGGGCTCTCCACGGGCGGTGCCGTGACAGGCTCCCCGCCGCCGCTCCCGGTGCCGCGCTGCATCATGCTGAATTCGGTATTGCAGTTCGGGCAGATATAATCACTGCCCGGCTCCACGCGCAGGGGGACGCCGCAGTTGTCGCACTTCACCACGCCGGGCTCCGGTTCGTCGCGCTGCTCCGCCGAAGGCTCGGTCCGGCCGGGCTCTTCGTCCGGCGCCTGCATGGCCTCCGGGCCGGTATCTTCGTCAGTGCCGCTCTCCCGGAGCTCCATCTGCCGGTCAATGATCTGCAACGCGTCCGAACGCGATTCGGCGATGCGGAAGACCTTGTCGAAACCGAGGAGACGATACAGGGTGAGTATCTCGGCCGACAGGTTAAAGAGAACGAAGAAGCCGTTTACCTCGGATATCTTTCTCTGGAGAAAGAGGAGCAGCCCGATCCCCTCGGAGCTGACATAGGTCATTTTGCCGGCATCGAACAGGATGAACAGGATGTTCTTCGCGAGTATCTGGTTGATATATTCCTCGAACCCGGGGCTCGTATGGCTGTCGAGCGGTCCGTCTATCTCGACCACGGCCACCTTGTTGTCCAGTATTTCCACGTGATTGATGACCACGGCGCTACTCCTTGTCTTCCGCCGGTACGGCGTCTTTTATTTTTCTGCCGGTGCCCCGGTCCGGGCCGCCGGCGGCAAGCACCGCGTCATATTCGCGCTCCTCGACCAGGTCGCCCATATCCACCGCGATCGCCCGGCCCCGGTCTCCCGAGGGTACCGCCGCGATCGACATGTCGTACAGCTCGTCGATTGCGCCGGGCGTGACGCTCCACCGCTCTGCGAGCGCGCGCTTCCTGATCCCCCGGTACCGGGCGAAAACCACGAGCGACACGATAAGCGATACGATGAAGGCGGCCGCGATGGCGATGCGGAACACCTGCAGGGTGCGGTCGGCGTGGTCCCTGATAAACTCGTGTATTCTCGTCTTCGCCATGATGATCCCGACGGTGCCGACCGGCTTCTTCTTCCCGTAGACGGCCCTGCTGGCGAGCCATCCCCCCGCATCGATGCCGCGGTACAGGTACTGCCGGATCAGGTCCCGCTGGTTGCCGTCAAAGGGGACCGGCCTGGACACGATGTTGTAGTCGGTAAAAAGGACCTCGGTACTTGCGCTTGTGACGGGTTGAAGTATCAGGTCGAGATCGTACGCCGCCCCGCCGCCCGGGATGTTCCCTTTCAGCATTTCCTCAATCTTCGGGTCCGAATGCGCGATCAGCTTCCCGCTCTTGAGGATAAAAAATGCCTCATCCACGGCGCGCTCCCCGATCTTATCTTGAAACAGCCGGATGAGCCTGGTATAGTTTTTCACCCGGTAACTGAGCTCCGCCGCGCCCCCGAGCGCCTCGGCCAGGCTCATGGCATGGGACCTGGTATCCGTCTCGATCTCCGAGATCCTGCCGGCCCCGGCATACAGGAAGTAAGCCCCGGCGGCGCCGGCAGCCATGATAGACTCGATCAGGAAAAGCATGAAAAATATGCCGGCAGGGAACAGGCTCCCCCTGCCCCTTTTTTTTACCGCCGGTATCGCGGGAACGGGGCCCGCCGGATTTTCAGCACCATTCAATGAGATTTCAACCATGGTTTATCAACCTTTTATATCATTTAATATATCGGTGTATGAATATGTATTTTAAATAAAAAAAGCTTGTCAATCTCATGCTGTTTTTCATCAGTTTATACAACCCCGGGGCGGAAAAAGACTGTCATAGCCGCATTTCGGGCGCTTTTATATCTCCGTCCGGCCCGTTGGAGCAGAGACTGAACACCAGCGGCCCCGGACAAAGCGATGTCGATATGCAGAAATGTACTGGTAACACCGAGCTGCTGGAAGTCTGGGACTGGGAAAACGGCCTTCCTACGGGTGAATCGATCGAGAGGGACGCTGCCCACCGGGACGGCACGCCGCACGAGGCGATTCATCTCTGGGTCCTGAGGGATGCCGGTAACGGACCCTGCCTGCTCTTCCAGCTCCGCGCACCGCACAAGGAAAACTACCCGAACTGCCTTGATATAACCGTGGGCGGCCACGTGCCCTACGGGATCGGCGAGAACAAGGTCATAAAGGAAGCCCGCGAAGAGATAGGGTTCGAGCCGGATGTGCACCGTCTCATTGACCTGGGCTGGTACCGTTATGAGGAAAAAAACGGCGCCCTGTTCCAGCGCGAGCTCCAGCACATCTACATCATCGCAGACAACCGCGAGCTCGATCGCTACCGCTTCCGGGACGGTGAAGTCACGGGCATTTTCGAGGTGCGGCTGGACTATGTACGGGAGATCCTCGCCGGCGGCAGTCCCGTCGAGACCAGCGGCTTCACCGGAACGGAGTCGATCAGCAAAACCGTCGGCCGCGCAGATTTCCATCCGCAGCTGTTCCATGCATCCATGGAAACATACATGCAGGTGGTGCTCCAGGCGGCGGAGGAACTCGCCTGGACCGGGCGTGTGACCGCCCGCATGCCGGATTTTTGATTCCCGAAATGAAAGAAGTAACATACACCGAATCGCTTGAGATCCCGGACAGGATATACATCGACGTGCGCGCGCCCGAGGAGTTCGCTGTCGACCATGTTCCCGGAGCGGTCAACATTCCCCTATTCGATGACGGCGAGCGAAAGGAAGTGGGGACCATCTACCGCATGACCGGCAGGGACGACGCCATCACGCGGGGAACCGCGATCGTCGGCGACAAGCTCCCGGACCTGGTCGGCTCCTTCATGCAGTACCGCGGCCGGAACATCGTGGTCATGTGCGCGCGGGGCGGCATGCGCTCCGGATCGCTGGCATCCCTGCTCGACTCGCTGGGCCTGCCGGTCTTCCGTCTCCGCGACGGGTACAAGGGCTACCGGCGCCATGTCGCCGGTCAGCTCGCGCCCCTGGAGCTCCCGGCGCCGCTCTTCGTGCTCCAGGGCCTCACCGGCGCGGGAAAAACCGAGGTCATCAGGAAGCTTCCGTACGCGATCGACCTGGAGGGAATGGCGGGCCACCGGAGCTCGGTCTTCGGCGGCATCGGCATCTCGCAGAACACGCAGAAGCGGTTCGAGAGCCTGCTCTGCGGCCGGATATCCGGACTTGCCGGCGCACCCGGCATCGTCATCGAAGGCGAGTCACGCAAGATCGGCAACCTTCACCTGCCGCCTTCCCTGTACGAGCAGATGAAGCGCTCCACCTCGATCCTCATTGACACGCCGATAGAGCGCCGCGTCGACGTAATCTATAACGAGTACCACGAGCACTGTACCGACGAGAACATTCCGAACATTGTCAACGGCCTTACGCAGAAGCTGGGCAAAAAAAACGCGGATATGCTTATCGGGCTCTACCGCGGGGGACACATCCGGGAATTCATCCGCATCATGCTGGAAACCTACTATGACCCTCTCTACCGGCACACCCTTGACAGGAAAGAGCACCTTGCAATTATCCCGAACCTGGACACGGATGAAACGGTCAAACAGGTACGGGAGCTGTGCGAGGGACCCCGCCAATAGCGGCACTGTGAAAACATTTCAAACAAGGCCATTTCCGCATTATTTGGCAATTACGTCGCATAGAGGGGCATTCGCACGCCTTCCCCGGCCGGGCTTTAAAAAAATATATTTACTTTATTGACAATTAATGGCCCGGATTTCATTAATCACTTATCATTCCCGGGGGTGGGAAAAAAGAAAATCGATACTTTTTTTACTCGTCTTAATGCAGGTATGCCGCGAGGCACCCGGAAAAAACTCCAAGGAGATTCATATGAGCAGAGCAGCTTTGTTGGTCATTGCGATTTCCATGCTGGCGCTAAGCTGCGGCAGCACCCAGTACCGTGATGCGGGCAAGGACAAGGGATCGATGGAATGGGGACCGCGGGAGATCAAAACGACCGTCAACAAGATGGTCGGTTCGCTCCATACCTACCTGAAGGACACCTGGAACAAGCCGGTGCTGATCCGGACCGAGAGGATCAAGAACGACACGGCCGAGCATATCGACACGAGAATGCTGGCCGACGAAATCGTGAACAACCTGATACAGATGAGAATCGAGTTTGTCGATGACTCATACACCAAAGAGGCCATAAAAGAAATGGAGAAAGGAATGACCGGGCTGATCGACCCCGACAGCGCCGTACCGGTCGGCAACCTGAAGTCCCCCAACTTTTTTCTCTTCGGCACAATCTCCGAGAACGTGCGTTATGACGGCGGCAAGAAGCTACAGTACATCGTCGTTACCATGAAGCTGAAAGAGCTTGCAACCGGTGTTCTGCGCTGGCAGGACCGGCAGGAGTTTCTGAAAGCTACATCAACGGACAGGATCGGCTTTTAGGCCCGCCGAGGCGCATGCCCATGACCCGGAAACCAACAGCCGCCCTTGCATTCCTGTTTCTCGCGCTGTTCCCGCTCTCGTGCGGCAAGGACTACCGCGAGGTCATCAACGCGCCCGAGGAAAAATTCTACCAGGGCCAGGAGCTTGAGGCCGCGAAGATGCTCGTCCCGCAGATCAAGAAAGCGGGCAAGGACAAACTCCTCCTCATGATGGAAGCGGGATACCTTCTTCACATGGCCGGCAAGCACGAGGACAGCAACAGGGTCCTCGAGATGGCAGCGAAGATGGCGCAGGTCATCCCGATCAGCGTGACACAGGAAGCGGCGGCCCTGATCGCCGACCAGACGATCACCAATTATCGCGGCGAAGATTTCGAAAAAGTGCTGGTCCACATGTTCCTGGGGATCAACTATCTGTCTCTGAACAGCCCCGACGACGCCGCGGTTGAATTCAAGGCGGTCAACAACGAACTCCAGAAAATCAAGAACGAGAAGGGCGAAGCCCGGTACAAGCAGAACATCATGGCCAAGTACCTCGCAGCTATCGCCCACGAGCTCCGCGCAGATACGACCGGCAACGAAGACGACCGGGAATACGCCGAGGTGGAATACAAGCAGATAGTGCAATTAAAACCCGGACTGGCGATGGCCCGGGCCGACCTCACGCGGGTGCAGCGCCAGCAAAAAACCGACCCCTCCGGGGAGCTGGTGGTCATTTTCCAGGCTGGCCGCTGTCCCATCAAGGTCTCGCGGGGCAAACTCCTCGATGAGCCGGGAATGAACGCAGCGGTTGTGACCACCCTGGCAACCAGGAGCCTGGCCGCCGGCCTGACCGTCGGTGCCGTCATGAAAACAATCGGCCTTGCGGAAAACCCGATACCAAAATTCAAGATCCGGACAAACAGGACAAAGTCGCTCAGGGTAACCGTCATGAACCGGACAGTCGAGACGGAAGTCCTCGAGAACATAGAATACACCGCCATCAAGAACCTGGAGGACGACTACGGGAGGCTCCGCGGCGAGGTTGCCGCATCCATAGTGACGAAAGCCCTCATATCGCTGGCCGCCGGCATCGGCGCGCAGGAAGCGACGCGCAGTCTCTCGAGGGGGGACAGCGGCCTGTCGGCGCTCATGGGACTCATCGTGGGGGCCGGAACCGGCACGGCGCTCTTCGCCACGATGAAGCCGGATCTCCGGTGCTGGCACACGCTCCCGGCGAACCTGCAGCTGGCGCGGATGCGCCTTCTGCCCGGGAAGTACACCGCCGCAATCCAGTACATCGGCTTCAACGGAGCGGTGCAGGAAACAAAGTATCTGAACTTTGACATAAAGCGTAAGGACAAGTATTTCGTGAATATCCGGACTGTCGAGTAACCTGCTGCCGCGCCCGGGGACGCACCCGGCCGCGGAGAGGACAGAGAAGGTATCAGTGTCTCATGAGCGTTGATTACGATAAGAAGGGAGAAGCCGCCGCAACACTTTCTTCCGACCATGCCGTCTTCGAATCCCTGAAGCACCCGGTTTCGATCATAGGCAAAGACGGACAGATCCTGTACGGCAACCGTGCCTACCACGAGTTCTTCACCGTCGGGACCGGCGAGATACGGCTCGACTGGGAGCACCCGTTCTTTCCCGAATACCGAAAGCGGATCGCCCAGTCATACCTGGCGGCGCAGCACGGCGTGGAAAAGCGGTGCTTCGCCGTGGTCAACGCGCCCAGCGGCGACCACCTGCCCGTCGAGATATACCTGTTCCCGATGTATACCGGCGACGCGGTCACCTCTATCCTTGCCCTCATGATCATCGTTGAAGACCGCCTCCTATCTTTCGACCGGTCCACCCTCTCCATCATTTCGGAGGAGAACTTCCAGTACGACAACCTGCATTTCGAGTTTTCACCGATGCCGATCGTGCGCGTCAACGACGAGATGCAGATCATACGCTGCAGCCATTCGCTCGAGGGATTCATCGGCTACAGCGCTGAAGAGATACTGGCCGAAAAGACGGCGACCTTCGACACCATCTTCTCCACCGAATCCGACAAGGTCAGGAAGGCGGTAACGGGCCTCCTGACCGGTGAAACCACATTCCGCCGCCTCGGCGAAACCAGGATCACCGCGCGCGACGGCGAAAAGAAAATAGCGAATCTCATCCTCTACCCCATCGTGGACGACAAGGAGATCACATCGGTGGAGATCATCATGGAGGATATAACGAAGATAAAGGAGCTAAAGAGCCGGATCAACACGGCGAACCGTGTCAACCTCTTCACCGACATCACCAAGGGCTTTCTCCACTCCCTCAACAACACCATGAACGTGATCCTGAGCAGGACCCAGCTCCTGCTCCAGATCACGGAAAAGGAATCCGTCACCGAGGGGATCCAGCTCATCGAGGAATCCGCAACGGAGATCGCCGGGCAGGTGAAGCGGATACAGAACTTCATCGGCACCGCCCGGGAGCCGGCCGAGGACGTCATCGAGCCGCTCGTCGACGTGATCGAAGACGCGATCGAGTTCTCCAACATGCAGTTCAAGGTTTATAACATTGACAACACGAAATCGATCAGGGTCGACAAGAAGTATTTCTCCGGCGTCCATGTCAACACGAACACCAGGCTGCTGCGGGAGATCATCACGTCGATCATCCTTAAGGTATCCAACTACATACAGAAATCCGGGACGATCAGCATCACGCTCCGGCAGAACAACGATCTCTACCTCATGGTGGAGGCTCTGAAAGACCCGGCCGCCTCCTCGCCGCCGCCTCCGCCGGCCTTCGTCAACATTTTCTCCGGCATCGACATCCGGCAGGCGTCCGAGATGATCAACCTCAAGATAATCGAGGAAGAGGCGCTGGAATCGTACGCCATCAAGGCCATCTTCCCCGCCCGCATCCTCATAGACAGGGAGAAGCGGGAGGCCGACGGCATCGATTACCGGCTGCGCGACCTGGATATCATGATCGTCGAGGACGAGATCGCTCTGCAGAAGATACTCTTCGAGCTGTTCGACAAGATGGGGAACCGCGTCTTTGTGTGCGCGGACGGCAAGACCGCAATCGATGAGTTCAAACGGAAACCATATGACATACTGGTCACCGACTACGGGATCCCCGGCATTACCGGCATCGAGCTCTCCGCGCGGATCAAGGAGATCAAGGAAGACACGATCACCGTGCTGCTCTCCGGCTGGATGCTGGATGACGTGAAGGCGTACCGGAACGTGGCGGACCTTTTCCTCCCGAAACCCTTCAAGCTCGACATATTATTAAAGAAGATCGCAAAAACGATCAGCGAAAAGAAAAAAGCAGGCGGGCCGACCCGCTAGATAACGCGACTCATCCGCCGCATGTCGTCCTTTTTCCCGAGCACCACCAGGATATCGTCCGATTCCAGCACTTCGTTTGACTGCGGGTTGAATATCATCGCGCCGGTGTGCTTCTTGATCAGCACGATAATGACGCCGTAGTCCTTCCGCAGGTTGCTCTCCACGAGGTTTTTTCCCACCAGGTCCGACGTCGGCTGTATGCGGCATTCCTCCATCTGCAGGTCCAGGTTTCCATCCGAGACGGCGATGTCGATGAAGTCAATCACGGTCGGGCGGATCAGCACGTGCGCCATCCTCTTGCCGCCGATCAGATAGGGCGAGACAACCCGGTTGGCACCGGCGCGCTTGAGCTTGATCTCGTTCTTTTCGTCCGACGCCCGCGAGAGGACGAATATATCGGGCCTGAGGCCCTTTGCCGTCAGGGTGATGAACACGTTGTCCGCGTCGGAGCCTACAGCGGTCACGATCCCCTTCGCCCGCATGATGCCCGCCTCGATGAGGGTGCTGTCGACGGTGGCGTCAAGGGGGAGGAAAAGCACCCGGTCGGCCTCCATGCGCTCGATCGACGCGGGCTGGTTCTCGATCACCACGCACGCCATGCCGTGATCCTGCAGCTCGGCGCATACCAGGCTGCCGATCCTTCCGTACCCGCAGATGATGTAATGATCGTTCAATTGAGAAATTTTCTTTTCCACTTTGCGTCTCCCAAAGGTTTTACTCAGCTCCCCCTCGATGAATACCCTGAGCAGCGTTCCTATCGTGTATGCGGCGGTCATGATACCGAAGCTGATGATGACCATCGTGAGCATCCGCCCCGGGACCGAGAGGGGTTTAACCTCCTGGTAGCCCACGGTCGAAATGGTGATCATGGTCATGTACAGGCCTTCGAAAAAAGTCATGCCTTCGATAACATGATACCCGGTTACGCCGAGCGTCAGGGTAAGCAGGAGGAGCGTAAATGATAATTTCAGGTTCTTCATATAAAATCCTGGATGAATATGCGGCAGCGGGGCAGCCTGCCCCGGACGCCCCGGGAATAGCCGCGGCCCTATATCATTTTGATCTTCATTTCGGATACAATCTCGCCGGTCCCCTTCCGGTCCCAGACCCGCACCTTCCAGATATACTCGGCGCGTGTCTTCATGGGCTTTCCGGTCATCAGGGTTACGGATATGCGCCCGGCCTTCTTCGGCTCCATGCCGCCGGCGGCGTATTCTTTAAAAAGATCGGCATACTCTCCGATCGGCCCGACATTCGGGTCGATCACTGACATCGACACGCCCGGGAAGACCCTGCCGTTCAGTTTCTTGAACCCCGTTACGCCGTCATAGTGCAGCACGATCTTTTTGCCCATCGGCACTTCGTTCGAGGCGAGCTTTATGCCGTCCAGTGCCACGGTTGCGCCCGAGCAGGAGATGCGGGATGACTTTGTCATCATCCCCGTGGAAAGATCGGTCTTTGTTCCGCAGGCGAGCCAGCACCCGCCCGCCAGGACGACGAGCGCCATGAATATCCAACCGTACCGCGATGCCATACCGTTCTCCTGACCTGATACATGGTGCGCCGTCACCGATGACGGGCCACTTCTTTGTGGTGCCCGGAATCCATCCTGTCAATATCTTTTTGGGGGCCGTCCGTTCAACATAAGTATTGACATGATCACGGATAATGCACTACACTGCCTGAGTGCCGGTACACCGGCGCCGGAGCATCAATGAAACGAACCGGGTCCGGAACCATCACACGTGCATTCATCATCGCCATGGCTGCAGCACTCCTCGTTACGTGCTCCGGCGGAGAGAGGCTCGTGCGCCTCACCCGCGCGCTTGAAAGGCCAGACATCGAAATAACCGCGGGCGGCTCCGCCCTGATACGGGGGGTTTACTGCGACATGATGCTAGAGCCGGTGGACGGCGCACTCTGGAAAAAGCTCGTACGCACATCCGCGTACATGAAAAAGCCCGCTCGCGGCGCCCGACGGAGGGTCCCGCCGGTTGCAGCGTTCCACGTCATTATTAAAAGCACCATCAGCGCGCCCCTCCGCCTGGAAAATGCCCGGCTCGTTTCCGGCGATACCGCCCGCGAGCGCATGACAGCCGATGCGATCGCCGTCCGTCTCAAATCGCCCGCCTATGCGGCCTACAACTTTGCCGGCCTGCTCTCCTACCGGAGACTCACCGTTGAAACTGATACTTCCCGGTGGATCGATTATGACCGGGAGACCATAGCCACGACCTTCGATTTCATTCCGCCCTATGACACCGTCGTGACGATGCTTTTGTTCGAGAGGCCGCCGGCAGGGAACGAAAAGCTCAGGCTCATACTTGAGCTGTCCGCATCGGGAAACCGGAGGAGCATTTCCTACGATCTCATCAGCCGGGACTACCGGACCGGCGACCGTGAATATCGCTCCATCAAAAAAGAGACGGTAAAGGTCGGCGATGAGTGACGAATCCAGCATGCGGCTTTTTTTCGCGCTGCCGGCAGACGGGGCCGGCGAGTTGCTGCGAACGGTCAACGAGCGGCTGGCAGCGTTTCCGCGCCTGCTCAAACCGGTCGCCCCGGGCCACTATCATATCACCCTGAAATTCCTGGGCGAGACCAATGCGGAGGTATGCCGGTGCCTGAGAGACGACATCCGGAAACTCGGCACGGTCATCGCGGTGCAGCCCTACGCGCTGAAGGGGCTCGGCGCTTTCCCGGGAATGAAGCGTCCACGGGTGCTCTGGTGTGGGCTCGACCTGGACGTCGAGGCCCTGACGCGGGCCCGGCGGTCAATCGAGGAGCTCACCTCCGGGCACGGCTTCCAAAAGGAGGACCGGCCGTTCGCACCGCACCTTACCCTGGCCCGGGTCAGGGGCGAGGCGAAGCTGCCGGAGGAGCTTTCCCGGTATTTCATAGAAAATACCGCTACCGTGTACGGTGAATCGAAATTCGACAGGATCGTGCTTTTCAAGTCAGAGCTCAGGAGAGAAGGCCCGGTCTACACGGCCCTGGAGGAGATACGGCTGGGGTAACAGATGCAATGCCCGGGAAGGCGGCCTGCGGCGACAGCCTTCCCGGCTGATGCACCCCCGGTACGAATCGAACGTACGCACATGGCTCCGGAGGCCACTGCTCTATCCACTGAGCTACGGGGGCAGTTACAACGAATCTGCATGTAAAAAGAAATAATCAGGGGATCATTGTCAATGAATTTATTGTTACGTAACAATAAATTGGCCACGTTCAATTTAAAGCAGGTCCCGCTGCGGGCGATTGCAATTTTTTCTTGACCGAATCTACAACCGGGTAATACAAAGAACCAGAGTTTAGAGGTAACTGTGTCGGCAAAAAAGAAACTGGTGCCCTTCTCAAGCGCCTACAGCCCGGACGAGTTTGACAAAAAGCCCCTCCCGGATGACATCTTCAATTCAGAAGGCGCCATCCTCGCATACAGGGGACACGCCCTCTCACGAGACAAACTGGCCAAGGTTTTCGTTTATGTGGATGACGTGTTTCAGATAGGTGATATTCCTGGTTCGTCCCCCGGAACGTCCCGGAATACCGCCGCTGGCCCGTCCCCGGCCGATACCCCCATCCAGAGGGCGCTCAGGGAAAAGGAGGATGAGCAGCGCCGTCCCGGGTTCGAGCAGACCGATGATTACGAGGAGGACACCGCCGAGAAAATCGAGCAGTATCTCACGGAGATCGAGTTCGAGCCGATCCCAAAGATCAAAACGGCGCTCCGCTCGAACATCCACAACGTGAAAGAGATCTTCCAGAAGAAGATCATCAACAATATGGTCTTCCTCGTTTCCCAGAACAACGAGATGATCACCGCGCAGATAGCCGAATATCTTCACCACATACTGGACACGAACCTGTTCGCGTCCGATTACCTTGACATGGTCACCGCCGTGCGGACAAAAAACAACTATGTCACGTTCTCCCATGCGCTGGCGACCGCCTTCTACACCATGGCCATCGCCAAAAAGCTTAAAATGCTTCGGGAGGACTTCATTGTCAACGACAACCTGGGGCGATGGCTCCCGGTGAAAACGAGGACAAACGCGCGCATCCCCGCGCCCGTTCCTTTCTCGAGCCAGCTTTTGAAATATATTGACCGCCACAAAAACACCATACTTATAAAGTACGACGCCGACGTGAAGGAGGTCCTCTTCGAGAGGATCCACGACCTTATGCACGAATACGCGTCGCTCGACCCGAGAAAAAAAAGCTATCCCTCTCTGTCGCCTTCGTATGACGACGGCATGCTGCGCACCCTGGTCATGGCCGCCATCAACTGCGACATTGGCAAGCTCTGCATCCCCAACAGGATACTCAACAAGCCCGGGCCCCTGACCGACGAGGAATGGGAGGTCATGAAACACCACCCCGCGCTTGCCGTGTCCAAGCTCAAGGAAGTGAACGTCAACCTCCCTAAAATGTTCGTGCACATCATCGGTCACCACATACTCGACAGGACGACCGGATATCCGGCCGTCAAGGGAACCATTCCGCCGGAGACCGGGATTATAACCGTGAGCGACATGTATGACGCCATGACCGCGCCGAGGCACTACGGAAAAATTCACAGCAATGCACAGGCCATACAGTTCATGAAGGAGTTGCTCGGCAGGGGGCATATTGACCTGCCGCTCTACCTGGCGGCGGTGCATACATTCGGAGAATATAACCACGAGTTCGTGAAGCGCCGTCGCAGGAAACTGGCCGATGCGGAATCGAGCGAGGACTAACATGCCTTCAAACCCGGTACTGAAAGAAAAACCCGTGGCCGTATCGCGCGACCACTACCTCCTGGAGCTCGACTGGGACGCAGGCGAATCACGGCCGGGGCAGTTCGTCGCGGTTCGCGTTTCAGAGGGCACCGACCCGCTCCTGAGAAGGCCCTTCTCGATTTTTTCGCGAAACGGCGGGACCGTCGGCATCCTGGTACGCGCTGTCGGCAGGGGAACCGGCCTTCTCGCACTCAGGGAGCCGGGCGCGATCGACGTCATCGGGCCGCTCGGGACCGGGTTCTCCCTGCTCCGGGACGCGAAGGTCCTCATCGCCGGGGGGGGCGTGGGGAACGCACCCCTCTACTATCTGGCCCGGGAGCTCAAGATGGCGGGCTGCGATATCACCTACATCTACGGCGCCCGGTCCCGGGACTTCGTCTACCTCGAGGACCGGTACCGCGAGGTGTGCTCGCGCTTTATCCTGACCACCGACGACGGCTCGGCAGGCAACAAGGGGCTGGTTCCGGAGGCGGCGGAACGGCTGCTCCGGGACGAACGGTTCGACATGGTCTACGTGTGCGGGCCCACGGCGATGATGAAAGCGACGGCCGCCCGCGCGCATGGCAGCCCGGTTGAGGTTTCGGTTGAGAACTACTTCGGGTGCGGCATCGGCATCTGCGCCGGCTGCTCCATCGAGACGCCCGACGGCAGGAAGCGGGCCTGCGTGGACGGCCCGGTCTTCAGCGGTTCGGCCGTTATGTGGGACTCGATGCCGGACTGACGCCCCGGAATAATTGTGCTTGACCATGGGCGGGGCGGCCTGATACAATAGCGACATAATACAACATCCGAGGAAACGGCCCATGCAGATCCCCAGCAGTCTCATCACGCTTGCCACGAAGGCCCTTGCCGAATCGATGGACTTCAACCTGATGACCCACGTGGCCAAGGACATTATTGACGGATACGATGTATTCAAGAGGACCGGCTTTCGTGAAAGCATGGTCATCCCGCAACGGGACGCCGCGCGCCAGATCGTGCAGGACATGGCGAAATCTGGCATGTTCTTCTATTTCATAGCCCTGCTTATCCAGATGCAGACAAGCGGCTACAAGGGAAGGATCTACAACGTCTCTCACCTCAAGGATATTATTAAGATCATCAGTGACGAATGCGGGTACATTTATGACATCGAGAACAAGCTCTTCGTTGAAAACCCGTCCATGCGGCGGACGCGGAACTGGGGCGCGTTCCTCGAGGGCCGGGATTACATCGTTTCGTTTCTCCGGCTGGACATCGTCGGTAACTCCCAGCTCGTGCGGAAGTACCCGGAGAACCTGATACATGCGACCTATGCCGACCTCAGGAAAATGGTGGAGCGGGCCATCGACAAACGGAACGGCCGAATCTGGAACTGGGAGGGGGACGGCGGGCTGGTGGCCTTCTACTTCGCGAACAAGAGCCTTCTGGCGACCCTGAGCGGCATGGAGATAATAAACGAGCTGTTCGTGTATAACCTCCTCCACTGCAGGCTCGGCGAACAGGTGCAGGTGCGCGTGGCCGTCAACACGGGCCTCTGCGAATACACGGGGGACTTCGAGGAGCTCATGAAGAACGACTCGATCAAGGAAACGGTCCAGATCGAGTCGAAATACACCAGGCCGAACTCGATGACCATAAGCAATACCGTCAGCTCCAAGCTCGACGCGTCCCTCCTGTCCGGCTTCGAGATCGTCGAGGTAGACGCCCGGACGAAATACTACGGCTACAGCATCAACCTGGAGAAATAAATGAAGATAATCATTTTTTCAAACACGAAGAACATTGAAAAGAGCTTTGCCGGCCTGGCCAAAAATAAAAGCAACGTGCTCCAGATCTCACCCGCCGCCGAGCTCAAAAAGACCATAAAAAAAATACCCGGGGGCTCGATCGTATACGCGGACCTCTCCTCGTTCAGAGCAACCGAGGCGCCGCAGGCACTGAAGCTCCTCGCGAAGCTCGAGGGCTCTTCCTATGGCGTCATCGACCCGAAGGGAGCGGTCACCGACATAGGCGGGCTCTTCCACAACGGCGCGGCCGATTACCTTAACGCGCCCCTCCTGAAAAAAGGGGTCGCGCTCAAGCGCCTGGAAGAGATCATAAAATTCAAGAACATACAGGCGCCGGATCAAAAGCTCAAAGAATTTAAAAAAGACTATATCCCCTCAGGCAACGACTGGAAAAAGATCCTGGTGGGCAAGGAGTACACCTTCTGCTTTATGCTGATCGAGCTGGACAACAAGAACGATCTGAAAGCCACCGGGCCGGAGCAGTTCAACCGGATCTCCAGCGCGTTCCGCCAGTACGTCGAGGGGATGGTGGCCCCGCTGCACGGGAAGATCTGGATATGGATGGATTTCGGGGGGCTGGTCCTGTTTCCCTTTGATGGTAAAAAATGCGAAGCCATCGAGACGGCGTTCAGGATCATGCTGGACCGCAAGCTGATGAGCGCGACGATCGTCCAGCTCGACATCAACCTGTCGTACCGGATCGCCATTCATATCGGGAACACGGTTTACAAGTCTAAGGGCGAGACCGGGACCATCATCTCGGACTCGATCAATTCGGTTTTCCACCTCGGGCAGAAATACGCGGAGCCGGGTTGTTTCTACATGACCGACGAGGCGTTCCTCCAGACCCCGGCGGGCATGATGAACATGTTCGTCCCGGCAGGCACGTACGAGGGCCGCAATATTCTCCGGATGAGGAAGCTACTCTAACCGCGGGGAGCGCAGCTATTTGAACAGCGGAGAGAGCTTCTTGAACTCGCCGGTACCCGCCTTCTCCAGCAGCATGAACGAAATCGTCTCAGTGGGATAAACAAGCGCCCCCGCGACTGCCAGCGCCCGGAGCGCGTATTCCCAGTCGTGTTTCCGCCGCGAGGCGACCGCGTCGCTGGCAACAACCACGCGGTATCCCTTTCGGAGGAGACTCAGCGCGGTCTGGAAAACGCACACGTGTGTCTCGATGCCGGTAAGGATGAAGGTTCTCCTTCCGGCTGCGGCGATCGCCCGGGCAAGGGCATCGTCCCGGACGCAGTCGAAGCAGAGCTTCTCCAGCGGCTTGATGCCGGCGAGCTTTTCCGCCAGCGGGCCCACCGTCAAACCCAGGCCTTTCCGGTACTGCTCGGACACGATAACCGGCATCCCGAAAAGCTTCGCCGCTTCAACAAGTATGATAGTGTTCTTCACCGTCTGCTCGACAATTGGGGGTTTGATGGCCGCCGCGAGCTTTTCCTGTATGTCGATGACCATGAGTCCCGCATCGGCGCGGCCGATAATGCATGTTTCAGCGTTCATAGTCTTTCTCCCTGGCTTGACAGTATCCCTATTCAAGGAGGTCGTCATCGATATGGTCGATGATCGATTCTTCCTTTTTCTTTTCCATCTGCTTGATGATGGTCTGTTTCTGGTCCCTGGTTATGTTTTCCTTCGGCATTTTTCTGGGGGCCGCCGTCCCGCCCAGGACGCCGGAGCACACGTCGCAGGTTTTCTCCGGGACCGTACCCGGCACGAATACCTCTTCTATCGTTTCGGTACAGTCGGCCGACGGCAGGAGGCCCGATTTTTCGCAAACCTCGTGCGACAGGAGCGCCGCGTACTGCGGGAAGTCCAGGACCGGCTCGCCCTTGAGGGCGTTGCGCATGTACTCGCCCCAGATCGGAGCCGCCACCGCGCCGCCCGACTGGTTGATCCCCAGCGAAAGGCCCATCTTGTCGTACCCGACCCAGATGCCGGTGGTCACCTGCGGCGTAAACCCGACGAACCAGGCGTCCTTCCAGCTGTTGGTGGTCCCGGTCTTTCCGGCCGCGGGCCTTCCCGGGGAAGCGGAGCCGCCGGTCCCGGCGCTGATGACGCTCTCCATCATGCTGATCATGACCTGCGCGGTCTCCGGCTTGATGACCTGGAATGATCCGTCCCGCTCCCTGTCCGCGATGATCTTCCGGACGTCCTCCTCGCGGTTTTCCAGCACGTTCCCCTCCCGGTCCTTCACGAACCTGATCGCGAAGGGGATCACGTCTTTGCCGCCGTTGGCGATGATGCCGTAAGCGGTGGTGAGCTCGAGCGGGCTCACCTCCATGGAGCCCAGGGCGATAGAGAAATTCCGGGGGATCCTCATCTGTATGTCGGCCTTGTCGATTTTCAGGAACCGGGCCAGGTATTTCATGATTTGCTGTATGCCGAGCTGCTGGGATATGCGGACGGAAACAACGTTGATCGAGAGGGCCAGCGCCTTCCTGAGCCTGACGAACCCGGAGTAATCGCCTTCGTAGTTCTCCGGGATCCAGTCGCCGCCTTCGCTGTCGAGGAACACGACCGGCGAGTCCATCACCGTGGTCGCGGGCGTGAACTCGCCGCTCTCGATCGCCGCGGAGTAGATGAGCGGCTTGATGGACGATCCCGGCTGGCGCTTCGCCTGCACCGCCCTGTTCAACTGGTTGATGCTGGTGAACTCACTCCCTCCCACCATCGCCTCGATATAGCCGTTGCGGTGGTCTATGGATATAATGCATCCCTCTACCTTCTGTAACGACCTGTCGTCGAGATAGGAATCCCGGTATTTGTCCAGGAACTTGCTTACGTTGTCGATGCCGACCAGGAAATTCAATCCGTCAAGTTCCTCCACGATCTCGTCCCGGATAAAGCCGTTTATCTTCTCCCGCTGGCGCGAGCCCTTCTTCTTGAACGACGGCAGGTTGAACAGGAGCTTCAGCATCTCGACCGTGTCGCCGTAATTCTCGATGATGAAATCCTCGTTCTTGAATGCCAGCTTCCCGGAGGTTACGGTCTGCCGCTCGAGCCCTCGCTTCAGCGCCTCCTGGGCCGCGACCTGTTTCTTGATGTCGATGGTGGTGTATACCTGGAGGCCCTTCTCGTAGACCGCCTCGCTCCCGTATTTCTTGACCAGCTCGCGCCGCACGTACTCGGTGAACCATGGCGCCTTGTTTTCGCGCGAGCTCATTGTGGTCATGCTGGGCGAAAGGCCGCTCACGTAATCCAGGTAATCAGGCCAGAAGTCAAGGAAGGCGCGCTCGGCCTGGCCGACGGTAATGTTCCCTGACTCCACCATCTTGGCCAGCACGATCTTGTGGCGCTGGATCGAACGCTTCGGATGCTTGATCGGCGAAAACTGGTTCGGCGCGGACGGGAGGGAGGCCAGCAGTGCGCATTCAGCCATGTTCAGCTCCCACACGTGCTTGTCGAAATAGAGCCTGGAGGCGGCTTCCACGCCGTAGGTGCCGTGGCCCAGGAATATCTGGTTCAGGTACAGGCCCAGGATCTCATCCTTGGAATAGGTGAATTCCATCATCACAGCGATGCACGCTTCCTTGATCTTCCGGTAGAAGCTGCGTTCGCTGGTGGTGAGCAACACTTTCGTCAGCTGCTGCGTGATGGTGCTGCCGCCCTGCTTGATCCTGCCTGAGAAAATATTTATAAAAAAGGCCCGCACGATCCCCTTGGGATTGACCCCCCAGTGATCGTAGAACTCGTTGTCCTCGACCGCGATAAAGGCGTTAACCAGGTTCTTCGGGATTTTCTTGAGCGGCACCACGTCCCGTTTCTGGGAAAAAAGCTCCGACACCAGCACGCTGTTCCTGTCGTAAATCTTCGTGGTGGCATTGGGCTGGAAGGTCGCCAGGTCTCTCACCCTGCCGAAATCGAACGCCAGGATGATGATGAACGCGATCATGATTCCGGCCGCTATGCCGACAAGCGCGGCGGGGGTGCGGCGCAGGTAGGAGAAGAGGGACACGGCCAGGTTAAGCACCCTCCCGATCGTTCCGTTGATCACGCCGCTGATCGAGTAGGCCGCGCTGGTGTAGCGCTTTGTGCGGCCCCCGGACCCGAATACTGCCGGCTTCACGCTGCCGCCGGTCTTCAGGGGCAGCCTCTCCCTGAGTGCGGCGAGCAGGGGCAGGTTGACATTCTTCAGCTTCCCGGTCGCGGCCTTCAGCCTGTCAGAAAACATGGACACGGTGGTCCTGGCTTTTTTCGCAAGATGCGACTCTTCCAAGGGAGACTTTTTCGATATGCCTTCCTTCAAAAACCTGGTTCGTTTTCCCTGGTATTTCGTCATGAGGTACCCTTGTTTCCGGTTAAAATCATTCCGGAGCGGGATTATTGCAAGAATTAATCTGACAAGAAGGGGCAATTTTTTCAACGCCGTCCGCAGCCGACAATCTACCCGCATTTCCCCGCATTTAAGCAGGATATGCCCGGTGCAGGCAGGGTTCGGACGTCTTCCTGAACGGTTCGTACTTGAACTTATTTATACCTCCGGAAAGATTATTGGATGACAAAGAAAAAATAGAATTGATACATGTCATGTGCCGGGCACAAACGGATTCGCCGTGAAAGCCCCGCGTGTTTTCGCATCCAGTTACCGGGTTCAGAGCCGCTCTGGTTCTACAAGACCCATACAAGGCAGGCCTCCGGGCGGCACGATTGCAATTATGAACCAGACTGATACGGCACATACTGAAACAATTCCGGATGACAGGGACCGGGACGAGCTGGGATTGAAATACCGCGATCATGAGTATGGCCGCATACTTTATTTCAGTCGCCTCGGCTCGGTGTTGGCTTTTATCCTCATCCCCATTTTTATATTTCTCGATCTCATCGTTTTCAAAGCACCCATCCAGTATACCTATTTTCGGATGTGCCCCCTGGTGCTGGCCCTGGCGATTCTCATGTGTCTCCCGACGCCCCTCTCGCACGTGCGGGTATTCATGAAGTTCCTGTACCTGGCATTTCTCTTCAGCCTCATGCTGATGATGAGCGGAATAGTCGCCGTATCCGCCGGCTCCTCCTATTACGAGGGAACGATGCTGGGGCTTCTTATCGTGATATTCGCGGTCTTCCTGGGCTACCGGGGAAGCATGGCGGCCCTCCTCGTCATCATCCTGGTGCCGATAACGGTCCCCACGATTTACATGGCCCTCGATCCCGGCATAACCCCCGTTCATGTCGTGTTCATGGTGATGCCGTTCGCCGAAACGTTCATTGTCGTGATCATCGCGATCAACCAGCAGAAGATGCGGCGCAAACAGTTTCTGCAACGAGAGGTCATCGAGTACCAGAACCGCGAGCTCCAGAAAAACAACCGGTTGATAGAAGAGAAGAACGCCCAGATGAGCAGCGATCTCCGGCTGGCGCGTACAATACAGAACAACCTGATACCTCTCGACCTGCCCTGCATCAAAGGCGTGGAGTTACAATCGGCGTATCTTCCGGTTGAAGAACTGGGCGGTGACATGTACGACTTCATTCAATTCAACGGGCAGAGCCGGGTCGGGATTTTCATCAGCGACGTCTCCGGCCACGGAGTTCCGGCGGCGCTGATCTCCGCCATGGTCAAGACCCTGGTGCTCAACGCCGGTAATGAAAAAAACGAATGCGGGGGGTTCCTCGCGTATCTTAACAACAGGTTGATAGACCTGGCCTACAATAACTTCGTGACCGCATTGTACGGGATTTACGACCCGGCGACACGTGTACTCAGGTTCGCGCGTGCCGGGCATCCGTATCCCTGCCTGATTGAAGCCGCCGGAGGCGTCCGGGAGCTTCGCTCGAACGGCCGGTTTCTCGGGGTCATGCCAGAAAACCAGTGCGAAGAGAGTTCAATCACGCTGCACCCCGGCGATAAAATCCTTTTTTTCACGGACGGGCTCGTTGATGCGGAGAACGCCCGCGGCGAGATTTTCGAAACTACTTTGCTCGGTGATATCCTCTCGCGCATGAAGGACGTGACGGCGGAAACCATGATCAGCACCATTATCGAAAATCTGTTCCAATTCTGCGAAGGTGGCAGGATAAATGATGATATCTGCATGGTCGTCATGGAAGTATCCCGGTGAAACTCTCCGCCGGGGGGAGCGGCGATCATGCCGGGAGTTGTCACCCGCCCTGCCTCCCCGGTATTACAATGACTGTTTCAATTTCACCAGGAAGAATCAGTACGGCTTCGGGCCGGGCCCAGCTTTGAGGCTTTAGTACGGCGCCGCCTCAGGATTTTTTTGCTGCCCGGCTTTTTGTTTTCGGCTTTTCACCGCCCGTCTTCACTGCCGGTATTTCAACGCAAGCCTCGAACTCCCGGCTGTCATACGTCTGCAGCATCTTGTATATCTCCCACAATGAAAAGTAGAGGGTGAGGAGGAGCGGACCGACGAACACGCCCGGGAGGCCGAAAGCCTGGATGCTGCCCAGGAGCAGGAAAAAGAAGACGATCGGGTGGAAGTTGAGCTTCTCTCCGAACACCTTCGGCTTTACGACGTTTTCGAGAAGAAGGTACCAGCCGAGGCACCATATCCCCAGGATGAGCGCCTCGAGGTACGAGCCGGCGAGGACCAGATACACGACCGCCGGCAGCCAGACCAGGCTGGTGCCGATCACCGGTATAAGCGACAGGATCGCGGCGAGGCCGCCGCCCAGGAATGCGAGGTGTATCCCCACGATGCGCAGGCCGATGCCTACGAGCATGCCCTGCAGTATCATGATTGCGAGGTTCCCGGTCAGGAGGACCCGCACTACCTCCTTGAGCCTGTCGATCACCTGGTGCTCAAGGTCGTCCGGAAACGGAAGGGTCCTGTACACCACCGGCGACATCCGGTGGCCGTCCTTGAAAAGGAAAAAAAGCATCAGGAGCATGAGGAACACGTCCAGGATGAAGCCGATCGGGTAGGCAATCACGGCCTGCAGACTCGCGAGCACGGTCCCGGAGAAATTCTGGACGAAATCGGTCACCTTCGCGGCGATCGCGCCGGTATCGATGTTAAACGTTTTTATCAGGCGCTGAACGAGCTCGCTGTTATAGATTTTTTCAGGCGTGCCCGACTGGATCTCATTCTGCACCAGCTCGACAAGGATATAGACCTGGCTGACGAGCTCAATCGCCATGAAGAACAGCGGCACCATGACCAGTATGATCATGACAAAAATCATGATGCCCGCCGCCAGCCCCCGTTTATTGATATGCCTGTGGATGAAATCGTAGACCGGCTTGAGCGCCATGTACAACAGCACGGCGAACAGAAAATCCCAGAAATAATAGCGGAAAATCAGGGCCAGGCCGGCAATAACGCCGCCAAAAAGTATGAAGAAAAATATTTTAAGGGTCTTGTTATGTTGAAGCTCGAAATAGGAATCGCGTTTCACCATGTGCCGGCTCCCCCTCCCGGCGGGCCATCGGGTGAGTGCCGCCGCGAAGCATGTTATCGCGCCGGCCGCTCACGCGGCCGGCGCCGATTACTTCCTACTTGGTAAGATAGTGAGACAGATCAGTTGCTATTCTGGTGATCGCGTGATCGAGATAAGTGTTGTCGGAAATTTTCTTGCGGAATTCCCGTATCTTATCAGAATCAACCTCCCTGTTGTCCTGCTTAATCTCACGATCCTCCGTTTTCATGAGATCGACCATAAATACCTCCCGGGATACCCATTCCTCCGTGAATCGGGATGTGCCCGTTTTCAATTTCGGCATATCGGTGACTTGACTTTAGCTATTTTTTAAAGGCAGGAAAGACAAAATCCCTGAACCGGGGGCCGGCTCCCCCGCGCTTTTATTGACGGTCATCCTGTGAAGGGTGTGGCCCGCGCCCTCCGGCGTGACCTGTATTAATTAATCGGACGGGGTGATAAAATTAGTTAACAAAGTGGTGATTTAAGCATAAATAATTACTATAGCTGTTGATTTCTCAAATAATTGACTTTTTGTCGTTTAAAACATAGAAAGCTGTCATCGCGAGCGTAGCGAAGCGATCTGCTCCTTTTTACCCGGTGCTTATCAGAAGCGAGAGTGTAGATTGCCCAGTCGTCCCGATTTCATCGGGACTCTGCACAATGACAGGATAAATCAGCAGGTTTCAGGCCGATTTTTTGCTCCATTCCCAGCTAAATAATTGACAAAAGGCGTAAATTTTCGGTATATTAATTCATTACACAAGGGCACGGAAGCCTCATGTTCGACATAAAAGAGTATTTCGAGAACGACTACAAGACCAGGGAACGACACGACATCGTCAACATCGACGATGACATCACCCATGACATAACGAACCTTCTCTCCACCCGGTTTGACAGCCTGTACCGCCGCGACCGTTACAAGCATGAAGGCATCGTCATCGAGATCATCCACCCGGCCCTTCAGTACCCGGGCAACAATTCCCTGATCCTGAACCCTGACCGGGTACGCTATCTCCTCTCCTTCTACCCGGCCAAGGAGGATTTCGGCAACCTTGACAAAATCGTGCTGCGCCCGCGGTTCATTGAGGTCGGCAGCATAGAGCTGGTGTCCCTCTACCTTCGCCGGAAGCGGATCCTCGTCCTCTACCTCTTTCACCCGCACTTCTACCGGATGAAATACGGCGGACAGGGCGCTGCCGCGGGAGAGACCGTCCGGGCCGAGGTCCTCATGCACGACCGACTCACGGACGATACAGTACGCAGTGAGAACGGCTCTGATATCTACGTGCACCCCCTCTGGTATCTCCTGTCAATCGTGAAGCGGGGTGACGACGACATGGTCGACAAGTTCTTCATCAAGAAGGACGCGCTGAACGACAGGATGTACGAGGTCCTGAACGATACCTCGCTGTTTTACTCCCGCCACGGTTACTGATCGGAATGGTCGATTATCATACCCACACCGAGCTCTGCGGCCATGCGACCGGGACCATAGAGGAGTATATCGAGTCCGCCGTCGCGAAAGGCATCCGCGAGATAGGTTTCTCGGACCACGCGCCCATGCCGGAGGAAATACGCGAGGGCATCACCATGTCAGCGGCGGAGGTAGAGTCATACCTTGAAGGGATCGGGGCCGCGCGCGACCGTAACGAGGGAAGGATAGCTGTCAGGATCGGGCTGGAGGTCGACTACCCGCTCATGGAGAGCTTCGATCGCCGCTACCGCGCGGATCCGCGCATCGACTACCTGATCGGCTCCTGCCATTTCATTGACGGCTGGCCGTTCGACCACCCGGATTACATCGATGGGTACCGCAGCCGCGACATAGACGATATCTACGGGAAATATTTCGAGATCATCCGCTCCCTGGCAGGGTCCGGCCTCTTCAACATCGTCGGGCATTTCGATATCGTTAAAAAATTCGGATTCAGGTCGGGCCGGAAGTTCCTGGACATTATTGATGACATCGCGCGTGTTCTGGCCGCGAATGACGTCGCGGTCGAGGTCAACACCGCCGGCATGGCTCACCCGGCCGGAGAGATGTATCCCTCGGGCGAGATCATCGCCGTCCTGTTCGACCGCAACGTGCCGCTGACCCTTGGCTCGGACGCACACGCGCCGGACCGGGTGGGGCACCTGTTCCCGCACGCACTGGAAACGATCGCGAGGGCCGGGTACCGTGCGATATCCGGCTTTAAAAAACGAAAGCGGTACGACATACCGCTCTGACACGAATCTCCCCGGAGCCTGGGCTGAAGCATGGAATCACTGCAACGAAATGATGACGGAGTATACCGCATTCAGGGCGGCTGTCCCGGCCTTACCATCGGCGTCGCCGGAAGGCGCGCCAACATGGCTGACTACACCGCGTCCCCCGATCAAGTGCGGTCTGCGGAGAAGGCCTTCCTGTCACGCGTCACCGGAGCACCCGCCCGGAACATCCTGGCCCTGGACCAGCTCCACGGCGATACCATACTGATCGCGGAGTGCCCGCCAGTGGAAGAGAGCCTTATATACGGAGAGGCGGACGGGCTGCTCACCGCTGCCCCCGGGATCTGCCTGGTCATACGCACTGCGGATTGCGTTCCGGTATTCGTGTATGATCGAGAGCGGCGGGTGCTTGGCGCGGTCCACTCCGGGTGGAGGGGGACCAGGCTCGCGATAGCGGGAAAGCTGGTGCGGGAAATGCGTCGCCTGCACGGCTCGTCCCCGCGGGACCTGAGCGCATACCTCCTCCCCTCGATCGGGCCGGAATCGTACACCGTGGGAGAAGACGTAGCCGGGTTCTTTCCCGGCGACGTCACCGCCAGGAGCGGGGCGCTCTACCTCGACCTGTGGCAGGCCGTCGGGCGTGCCCTCACCGCGGAAGGAATGTCCGCGGAGCGCATCCTCAACGCCCGCCTCTGCACCCTCGCCTGTCGTGAAGAATTTTTTTCGCACCGGGGCGGGGACGCGGGACGCAACCTGAATTTCGCGATCATGACCGATCGGTAAGGGCCTTTCTCTCTATCATGCGCAGTATCTCCCCCATGTCCTTGACCGGCTTCCTGATAATCGAATCCGCACGGACGCCGAGCGCCGCAAGCTCGCCGGCAGGCACATAGTCGACGGACCCGGTGTGCATGATGAACTTCATCCCGGGCCTGACCGCCGCCGCCCTGACGACCAGGTCGTTCCCGCTCATGTCCGGCAGGCGCACGTCAATGACCGCGACGTCGTACTCACCCCGCCGTAGCAGGTCTAACCCCGCAGCGCCGGTGCCGGCGGTCGCGACATCGAACCCGTGATCCTCCAGGTACCCTTTCAGCATCTTCGAGATCATGTCCTCATCGTCGATGATTATCACGCGGATCACCCGTTATCCTCCCGTGTAAGCGGCAGCCTGATCGTGAAGGTGGCGCCATGCCCCGGCACCGACTTGACGGCAAGCGAGCCGTTATGGTTTGTCACGACGATGTAGTTCGATACCGAGAGCCCGAGGCCCGTTCCCGCGCCCGTGCCCTTGGTGGTGAAGAACGGCTCGAAAATATGCCCCTTTATCTCTGCGGGAATGCCGGGTCCGTTGTCCGAGACCTCGATCAGCGCGTACCCGTTCTTCGCCCGCGTCTGTATCGTGATCTGCGGCTTGAAATCCTTATCCCTGACCGAGGCCAGGGCATACGCGGAGTTTTTAAGCAGGTTGAGCACCACCTGCTCTATGCCCGTTTCCGAGCATGGTACGGCAGGCATTCCGCCGAAGTTTCTGGAAATCGCGATCTTCTTGAAGTCATACATTTTCTTAAGATCATAATCATACGATGCGATTTCGACGGTTTTGTCGATGAGGGCGTTGATGTCGACCGGCGCGATTACCGTTTCACCGCGCCTGCTGAACTGGAGCATGTTTTCCACGATCTTGGCGGCCCTCATCCCCGCCTCCTGGACACCGTTCAGGTAGTCGATGATTTCACGTTGCACCAGGTAATCCCGTATGACGTCCAGGTCGGCCCCGGCCTTTGCCGCGACCTCCCGGTTCTTCCTGACATCCGGTGACAGCCGGTTCAGGACGCCCTGGATGCCCTGCAAAATGATGCCGAGCGGATTATTGATCTCGTGCGCCATGCCCGCGGCCAGCCCCCCCAGGGAGAGCATTTTCTCCGACTGGATCATCATCTCCTCGTTGATCTTCTTCTGCGTCAGATCGTTCATGATGAAATACCAGAGGTCGCGCAGGTATACCATGTGGATCTCAATGTGCTTGAACGTGCCGTCAGCGCAACGCACATCCGCCTCGGTGGTCTGCCCGGTCCTGTTGCCGGCGCGAGCGGCGCGGACGCCCTGGACCAGCCTTCCCTTCACCGTTTTTCGGTACTTCTGGTCGGGAAACCCCGCGTTCCACCACGCATCCATCGTCGGTACGGTGACCGCGGAATAGCCGAGCGTCTCCTCGAAGCTCCTGTTCGCGTATGAGATGGCGCCCGTCGCGTCATCCACCACCGCTATCGGGAACGGCGAATTCTCGATCATGAGCCTGAACTTCTCTTCGCTGCGCACCAGCGACTCCTGGATCTCCATACGAACGATGACATTGCCGATATGCGTCGCGATCGTCTCGAGGAAATCACGGGCCGCCGGGGAAACATCGTCGACCGTATGTGACGAGATATTCATGCCGGCGATCGCCTCGCCGTCGTGGATTATCGGAATCATCGCGATGGCCCGAAGGCCCTCCGCGGACCTCGACGGATCGCTGTTCATTTCCAGGTCCCGGTAGTGGCCGTACGCGGCCCCGCCCGCCCGGTAGAACTGCACGTTCGGCGAATCCGCTGCATACTGGAACACGTGAAGGGCGAACTCCTCGCCGAGCCCCTGGTGACGGGCAAGATACATGTCACCCGTTTCCCTGTTTTTGAGATAGAGTCCGCCGCAATCCAATCCCGATCCCCGTACAGCCGCTTCCAGCCCGATCCTGAGGGCCTCGTCAAGATTCGGTGCAGCGCTCAATGCCAGCGCCAGGTCACGCTGCAGGCGGGTTCGCTCTTCGGCGCGCCTTCGCTCCGTAATGTTGCGCGACACGCCAAGGATGCCAATCACCGCGCCGGTCTCGTTCCGAAGGGGCCTGGTATTGACCTCGGTCCAGACGATGTATCCCTCCTTGTGTATCTGCTCCAGCTCCAGGTTGATGGTCCTGTCCGGGTCAACGCCCGGCTGGCCGTCCCGCGCCAGCTCTTCAGCCAGTATGTGCATCACCTGGTCCAGCGAATTCTTGGTCACTATCTTTTCCGGGGTTAGTTCCCGCGATTCCTTCTCATCGTAACCGAGGACATTCACGCTCGAGGGGCTGTTATAGGTGAACTTCATGGTTGCCAGGTCCAGGACCCAGATGCTGTCGGACACGTTCTCGGCGAGGAGCCGGTACTTCTTCTCGCTTTCAGCCAGAGACTGCTCCGTCCGTTTCCGCGCCGTGATGTCGCGCGACACGCCAAGGATGGAGGTTATCCTGCCCTTCTCGTTCCGCAGGAATTTCGTCTTGACCTCGGTCCAAACGATCGATCCGTCCTTGCGCACCTGCTCGAGGTCGATGGTTACCGAGCGATCCGGGTCTGTGCCCGGCTCCCTGTCCCGCACCCGCTCGCGCATGAGTATTGAGCGTGCCGTCTCAAGCGACGCAGCAGAAAGAACGTCGTTTATCGTCAGGCGAAGCACTTCCCCTTCGTTATACCCGAGCAGCTCCCTGACCGAGGGACTCGCATAGGTAAATTGCATGGTGTGGATGTCCACGACCCAGAGGTAGTCAGTGATATTGTTGGCCAGGAGGCGGTATTTCTTCTCGCTCTCGGCCAGGGCCCCGGCTGCCATCTTAAGCTCGGTTATATCCAGCAGCGCCAGGACAATACCTGATCCCGGACCCTTTCCGTCCATGAAAGTCGCCCTCACCAGCACGTCAAAGGCGGTGCCGTCCCTGCGCACGAGACGGGCCTCCACAGATCCCGTGCCGCCCTGCGTCATCTGCGAGCGAAGCCCCTCCTGCATGCGCTGCGGCTCATTCAGGCCGCCGAAGAGGATCCCGGGGCTCTGCCCCTCGAGCAGCGCGCCCGCGTACCCGGTCATTTCCTGGAACCGCTTGTTGGTCCAGCCGAACCTGTCCTGCGGAGTTACGATGCCGAGCCCCACGGGTGCGACGCGCAGGATGCCGGCGAGCCGCGCCTCATGCTGTGCCAGCTCTTCCTGGGCGCGGAGAAGCTGTCTGTTCTGGGACTCAAACTCATCGTTGGTGGCCTCCAGCTCCTCGACCGTGGCCTGGAGCTCCTCGTTAGCCGCGGTCAGCTCGTCGTTCTTGTGCCGCACCTCTTCCTCGGTGCGAATCCGCGCTGTTATATCGCTTACTATTCCGCGCACCCCGTTGAAGCGGCCATCCACGAACACCGGCTTGCCGGAAACCCTGAGCCAGATCTCCCCGCCGGATTTCGCATACACCCGGTAGACGCCTTCCCGGGTCTCGCCCCGCATGGCGCCCTCGAACATTTCTGCCGCCACCTGCAGGTCGTCGGGATGGATAAAGGCGTTGAAGTTCCTGCCCACCACATCGGATTCGTCGTACCCGGTGATCTCCTTTACCTGGGGGCTGATGTATGTCACGATGCCGTGCTCGTCGCTTGACATGACAATGTCCCTCAGGCTTTCGATAAGGCTCCGGTATTTTTCCTCGCTTTCGCGGAGCCGCATCTCCATCCGGTGCTTGTGCAGCGCCGTATCGATGTTGCTCATGAGGTCGCGCTCGTTGACGGGCTTGTTCAGGTATCCGTACGGCTGTGTATCGCGGGCACGCTCGACCGTCGCACCGTCGGCGTTGGCTGTAAGGTAGATGATCGGCTGATCACTCCGCATCCGTATCCTGCGTGCGGCCGCGATGCCGTCCATCTCTCCCGATAGAATAATGTCCATGAGGATCAGATCCGGGGAGAGGTCCTTTGCCATGCTGATAGCGTCTTCGCCGGTAATTGCAATACCCGGGACGCTGTAGCCGAGCCTCTCGAGAGTCTTCTGTATGCTGAGGGCGATAATCATCTCGTCCTCGACTATCAGGATGCGCTCTTTACTCATCAATTGACCTCAACCGCGATCGAAGACCGGTGGGCAATCATAGCATGAAAGGCCGGATTATTACAAGAATATTTTCACCACCTGTGCACGGAGCCGGGACTCATGAGTCCAGAACTTCCCGGATCTTTTCGGACAGCGTCTGGAACGAGAAGGGCTTCTGGATAAAATGGACCCCCTCCTCGACCACACCGTGGTTCATGATCACGTCGTGGGTATATCCGGACATATACAGGACGCGCATGTCGCTCCTGAGTGCGGCAATCTTACGGTAGAGGCTCTTGCCGTCGATCCGCGGCATGATGACATCGGTAAGCAACAGGTCAATTCGTTCTCCGTTTCTATTGACTATTTCGATGGCCTCGTCTCCGTCCGCGGCGGCGAGGACCCGGTACCCGTGCTTTTCCAGTATCCTGGCCGCCAGCCTGCGCACGGCCTCCTCGTCCTCTACGATGAGTATCGTTTCTCCCCTGGTGGTGAAAACTTCTATGACCTGCGGCGCGTTCTTCGGTGCCGGCTCGCCCTCGGCACGAGGGAAATATATCCGTACCGTCGTGCCGCTGCTGGGACTGCTGCTGACCCAGATGCTGCCGTTATGCTGCTTCACGATGCCGTACACCGTGGAGAGTCCCAGCCCGGTCCCCAGCGCGCGTGTCGTGTAAAAAGGCTCGAACATATGCTCGAGCGTTTCGCTGTCCATCCCGCACCCCGTATCGCTGATGGAAAGAAGCACGTGATGGCCGGTGCGCGCATCGGGGTGCTTCCTCGCGTGGGCATTGTCGATGAACACGTTTGACACCTCGATGATGAGCCTGCCGCCGCCCGGCATGGCCTCCTGTGCGTTTACGGCAAGGTTCAGGATGATCCGCTCGATCTGCGAGGCGTCGGTCAGGACATTCCCCGCCCCCGCGGCGACCCGTATCATGAGCTCGATGTCCTCCCGTATGGTCCGCCGGAGTATCTTCTCGAAACCGCAGACCACCTCGCCGAGGTTCATCACCTTCATCTCGAGGACCTGCTTCCGGCTGAAGGCCAGGAGCTGACGGGTCAGATCGCGCGCCCTTTCGGCCGCCTCCTTGATCTGGATCAGGCTGTCGAGGTGGGAATCGTCCATGGGCATGTCAAGGAGGAGCATGTCGGCGTATCCCAGGATAGGCGTGAGCATGTTGTTGAGATCGTGCGCCACGCCCCCTGCCAGCCGCCCGATCGATTCCATCTTGCGCGACTGGAAAAGCTCTTCCTCCAGGTTCTTACGTTCGGTGATGTCCAGCGCGAGCGAAAGGATCTCTGCGACGTTACCGTCGTTGTCGTAGAACACGGTGTTGTTCCATTCGCAGCTAATGGTCTCGCCGCTCCTCGTCCTGTTTTCGCTGATCGCATGACTGGGCAACTCCCCCCTGAGGAGGCCGCCGAATATTTCCTCCACCCGCGGGCGCTCCATCGGCAGGAACAGGAGGTCGTAAAAATTCTTTCCCAGCACTGCGGTCCTCTCCCACCCGAATACCTCCTCCGCGTGCTTGTTCCAGTCCGTAATACGGCACTGCGGGTCCCAGAGGACAAACGCAAGCGGTGCGATGTCATATACGTTATGGTACCTTCGCTCGCTCGCGAGCAGCGCCTGCTGGACCCTTTTTTCTTCGGTGACGTCCCTGAGTATGCCGCGGAAACCGGTCGGCTCGCCGGAGGAGTCCCGTATCAGCGCAACGGACGCTTCCACGATCCTCCTCGTCCCGTCCCTGCGAATGATCTCCCAATCGAAGGCGCGCTCGGATTTGTGGGTTCGGTACACCTTGTTGAAGGTCCGGTACACCTTGCGGCCGTTCTCCTCGTCCATCAACTTCCGGTTGTTCATACCCAGAATCTCGTTCCGGTTGTAGCCGATGATCTCGGCGACCGTGTCGTTGAAAAAAGTGAAGTTGCCGGCGCAGTCCACCTCGTAATACCCGTCCTGGATGTTTTCGATGATCGTCCGGTACTTCTCCTCGCTCTGGAGCATCCGCTCCTCTGCGCTTTTCCTTTCGGTGATGTCTATGAAGGTCGCCTGGATGAACGGCCGGTCATTATACTCGAGGCGCGAGGCAAACATGTCGAGCCACCCCGTTGACCCGTCACCCCTGATGATTCGCAATTCATAATGAAGGGGGGTTTTTTTCCCTTCGAGGCGGTCCCGGTAACGCCGGAAAAAAATATCGCGATCATCGGGATGCAGGAGGTTCTTGAGGCGGGCCGGCGTCATTTTAAGGATCTCATCCACGCTATGACCGAGAATTCGCGCCAGCGCTTCGTTTGCGAAAACGATCCGGGGAGGCATGCCCTCCGCCAGCAGCACTCCCTGGAGTGACTTCTCGACGAGGTGCCGGTATTTCTCCTCGAGCGCAATCGGGGACGCGGCACCGTGCTGGCGTATCTCCTCCCCCCTGCCGGCAGAATGTAGCGGGCGCTCCTGCCGCGAGGCCTCCTCGTTTGCCAGGCGAGCTTCAAGTTCGATGATCTTTTTTTCGAGTTTTTTTACGTCTCGAATCGGCTCAGGCCTTGTTTTCTCACCGGACCGAGCCGCATTACGAAGCCGCGTCTTGCTTCCGGAACCCGGTCCAGCGGATGACGTGAGCGCACGTTTCACGCTGCCTTTTGAGCGGTCGTTCCGGATTTCATTTTTAACTGGGCGCTTTTTGGCTGTGCCGGACAGGTTTCGCTTTTTCCTGCCGCGGGGAATGGGGTCCCTCTTCTTATGGGTTTTATCCATTTCGAGCGTACCCTGATTTACCGGCTGTGGATGACGTTAATTCACAGTTGTGCGCAAAGCCAGATGTAAAGGCTGATTTTGAACACTGTGTCGTATTAATATAATAACATCGGAATATAATAATTTCAAGGATATTTGGCCCATTAATAAAAAAAGCCCGCCGCTGCGCGCGACGGGCTCTTTTGCATCACCCTGCTATCAGGTTCAGCAGGCAGGCTGTTTCCTTCTCAGGCCCTTAAACCATCCCGCCAGTTTGCCTGCGATCGACTCGATCCTGTCCTCAAGCCCCCACGGGCGGACGTTCTGCAAGAACTTCGGCTTGAACCAGATAATCATGGCCGGTAATACCGTTAACGCCATGGTTCCGCTCATTATCATCGACAGGGTCACCAGGAGGCCGGAGACCTTGATGATCTTGAAGGACGAGAAACCCAGCACCGCGAAGCCGAGACCGACCGTGAGCGTCGCGGTGACGATCGAGAGGCCGGTTGTGGAGAGCGTCCTCTTGTAAGCAGCTTTGAAATCGAGTTTTTTCACTACATGCTCGTACTTGAAGCGTTCGATGAAATGGATGCAGTAATCGATGCCCGCTCCTACCGCAATTGATGCGTTGATCAGGGTGCTGTAATTGATCGGGATGCCGAGAAATCCCATGACCCCGAGGGTTATGATCAGGGTGAAAGAGATCGGTATCGCCGCGAAGATGCCGCCGATCACTGACCGGAAAATGAACATGCACGACAGGAGCACCACTATTATCGTAACGATGATCGACTGGATCTGGTTTATCAGGATCGCCTCGTTCATCATCAGGTTGATGGCTGGCATGCCCGATATGACGATCTTTTCCACATAGGGATCGTCATCGGGGAAGGTCTGTTTGAACAGCGTATTGAAGTGGGCCTGGAACTCCCGTAAAAAGTCCGCTTTGTCGCTCCTCATGAATACAACGTACTGCATCAGCTTCATGTCGTCGGTAACCAGATACCTGAACACGTCCTCGCGGGACGCGGCGAACTGGTTCAGGCACACGCCAATAATGCCCCGGTCGGTGAGGGACTTGTCCTGTATGCCATCCTGCTTCACGTCCGGTATCTTTCTAAAGGCGTCATTATCGTCATGATAGAAGACCTTGTAGATCACCTTAAGCGTGTCGGTCACGCTCATGATGTTCCCGACCGGGCTGACCGTGACACCATCGATGACCGCCTCCGGCTTTTTCAGCTCCTTGAGCTTTTTACCCAGCGACTCGATCTTGCGCAGCGTTATCGGCTGGGTGACGTCCGTGTGGAAAAAATCCGACAGGAAGTAGAACGCGCCCATGAAGTCTTTGCCCGGCCCGTTGGTTTTATAGTTCCGTATCGCGGCGACGAAGCGGCGGGACTCGTCCTTTTCCTGCGCCGTATCCACGGTTTTTATCCTTCCTATGATGTCCTCGACCCCTTCTTCCTGGGGTGTCATGGTCAGGTTCTTGCCGCTGACATAAACGTAATCTTCCGCCATGTCACTGATGTCGTCGGTCGCGGCCTTGCCTGCACCGCTTTCATCATCCGCCTTCTTCAGCTCGCTCTCGTAATATTCGTTCAGGATATCGGTGAGCAGGGAGACCCGCTCCTCGATAGCGGCCTGGTTCCGCTGCGGATTTTTAGCAAGCATACCCAGATCGTCGACCAGGAACTCGTTCAACGCTGCCGCGCCTTTGAGGTCAGGGTGTATGTTCTGGAAATTCCGGTAGGCAGCGGTGAAGCCGCCTATTCTATTCGTGAGGTCCTCACGCGCAGGCCTGCCGGCAAGGCTTACCCTGTCGCGCATCTTGAAAACGATGCACATCTGGCCGGTCCCGGTGAGCTCCTTGTTCAGGAACTTATCCGCCTGGCGGAGAGGGTTTTTTTCCAGGAACATGAAAGAGATGCTGCTTTCCGTCTTGAGGAAGAAAAGTCCCACGAAAAATATAGCGGTCACCGCAATGGCGCTGTAGAACACGGCGCGGGAATGCCTGGAGGTGTTCTCGCCGCCCCTGACCACCGCATGCATGATGATCTTCTCAAAGAACGTCTCCTTCGTGCCCTTCGGAGGCGGCTGGAGCGCGAGGCAGGCGGGGATGAACGTAAAGGTCATCACGAGGTTAATGAGAATGCCGATCGTTACCAGTATTCCGAGCCGCTGGATGTCGACAACATCGATGAACACGTCTGAAATAAAGGCCGCCATGGTCGTGATGGCTGAAAGGAATATCGCCGTGTCGATGCTGTCGGATGTTTCGATGAGCACAGCCTTGACGTCTCCAGGGCCCTTGCCCGCGATCTTTTCATAGTATCGTATCAGATAATGGATGACGTACGAGCTGCCAACCGCGATCAGGATGCAGGGCATGGCCATGGTCCCGGACGAAAAATCGATGCCGGCCATGAGCATGCCGCCCATGAGCCAGATGATGCTGATCACCACCGTGCTGAGCGGGAGATAGATTCCCGTGGGCGTCCTGATGGTCAGGAACAGTATTATCAGGATGACCACCGCGGACAGGGTCATGAAGATCGACATGTCGTTTATGACGAACTCCTGGAGGAGCGCCTCCGCGACAGGCATCCCGGCGATGTATATTTTCAGATTCTCCGGCTTGTCCTTCGCCGCGATTTCGTTGAAGATCTGGTAAATTTTACCGACGTCGTAGATATTCGCTACGTTGAAGAGCCTTCCTTCCAGGTTGTTCCTGCTGAACTTGTCCATGTGGTTGATGACGAAACGGTACAGGTCGTCGACGCAGTCCTGGTAGGTGACCGTGACGTCCGGCTTTTCGTAGGCAGCGTCGTTCTCGATCATCCTGAACGCATTGTTCAGGTACTCCTCGTTCACCTCGTTCTTTTCAAGGGATGCGTAGAATTCCGGGTAATAATCCTCCATTGGCTCGAGGAGATCGAGCATGAAGCTCCGTATTTTCTTCTTGTTCGACTCGACTGTGTCCTGTATGTATTCATCGTCCACGGTCGTCCCGTCGACTTCCCTGTTGTAGATGTTCTCCGGGAAATAGAAGTCCTTCCCACTGAACCGCTCCCGCATTTTAGCCGCATCCACCATGAAGACCATCTCTCGCCTGATGATCTCGACCTTGTTGTCGATCCTCTTTTCCACGGGGACCATGACGGCGCAGGCCTTCCCGTCGGCGGAAAAGAGCGTGCCCTTCAGGAGGTCGTTGGCCATCAGCTCTTTCTTGAGAAACGGTATGAGCTTCGCCAGGTCCGCGTCGCTCTTCGGGAGACGTTTCATCTCTTCCGGGTCCGGATCGCGAAGCCCGGCCTTTTCCCGCGCCCTGCTGGTCAGGTTGCCGATCACGATGGTGTTGTTCACCTTGTCCACCATGACGTCATCCGCGTTGATGACGCTCATGATCTGGTTGGGCGAGAGCTTCGACGGGACCTCCACCGTCACTTCCTTGTCGGTGATGATGTTCTTGTAGGTCTTGTTGACCTTCAGCGCCTTGAACTGGTTGATGACGTTTTCCACGTACCGGAGGGTCTGCACGTTGAAAATATCACCCTTCTCGTTTTCCACGCCGATCAGGATCATGTCCTTCATGGAGAATCTTTTCTGGGTCAGGTGATAATACTTGATGACGTCCATCTTGCGGGAAAAGGACTTCATCGGGTCCACATTAATGGAGAATTTTGTGCCCAGCATGATTGCGAAAAAAATCGTGACAACGATGGTGCCTATGATGACGATCCAGGGCCGGTTAACTGAAAACTTGACTAACCATTTCATTGCAATTTCCTCTTATATAAAACAGAATAACGCCCGATCATGTTCCACCGGTCCTGGTACGCCGTCCGCGGGATGGGCCGACAGTATCAGGGCCGCCCGTCTGGCAACCGGGTAGAAGTCCCGGGTATAACGATCTGCGCCGGATATGATGCAATCAAATATCAATCAGGAGGGAACCTGTATATCTGACACATGCAATCCTCTTTTTCTATGTTTAATCACTGGACGGCAAAATATGAATAATAATCATAAAAATCAATTCATATTTGAAATTTAACCTGACATTTTTCCGGGCTTTTTTTTATGGACTTTTGCGGCCCTCCTGAGACAAATTGTTCATGGATCTCGCATCAATTGTCATCATCGCCGTGGCCCTTGCCATGGACGCCTTTTCCGTCTGCATCTCCTGCGGCATGATCATACCCGGGCCCGGTTTCGGTCATTATTTCAGGCTGGCCTTCCACTTCGGTTTGTTCCAGTTCATGATGCCCATCATAGGCTTTTTCGGCGGCATGTACCTGGAGAGCTACATCAAGTCGTATGACCACTGGATAGCGTTCGCATTGCTCCTGATCATCGGGTTGAAAATGATCAAGGAATCATTCAAGAAAGAGAGCGCCGATTGCCCGGTCGGCGAGCGGAAGGACCCTTCGCGCGGGTGGTCGCTCATCGTACTGGCCGTAGCCACGAGCATTGACGCCCTCGCGGTCGGACTATCAATAGGCGTGCTCAACCGGCCCATCCTCCTGCCGAGCATCATCATCGGCGTGGTGTGTGCCGCCTTCTCGGTCATCGGCGTTGCACTCGGCAACAGGGTCGGCGCGCTCGTGGGCAAGCGCGCGGAAGCGATCGGCGGGCTGATGCTCGTCGCTATCGGGATCAAGATACTCATCGAGCATATGGCGGGATAACACACTGCCGGCACGGGAGGGTTAAACCCTCCCCAATCGGCAATCAATTACCTGGAGCCTTTCATGGAAAAAATCGCATTTCTCCTTAAAAGTGGTATGAGTGAGCCGCTTGATGCTTTCCGCCACAGGGTCCTCGACGCTTTCATTCCCCGCATTCTTGCCGATTCGAATGCTCCATGCAAAGTCAATCTTACCGGTGTTGATCCGCCGATACTGTCAATTACTCCATACAGGAAAGAGCGCGTTGCCCTGGTATCGGTCTGGGAAGCAACACCATCGACGAAACCGGAGTGGGCGAACAGGGTGCGTCATTCCTGGGACGGGCCATGCCACGGATACAGGGTCGAGGAATCCATTCCCCTGTCCTATGAACGCACATGGCCTGCGGGAACGCAAACACCCGGCCTGGGGCTTCTCACCCTGTTCCGCGCCCGCAGGGGCATCGGGCAGGACGAATTTATCCGCATGTGGCACCAGGGCCATACCCCTATCGGCATGAAGGTGCATCCGATGTGGAATTACGTGAGAAATGTAGTGCTGGCCCCGATAGTCCCTCAATCGCCGGACCTGGGAGGCATTGTGGAAGAACACTTCAGATGCCCGGAGGACCTGCTTAGTACCCCCCGTTTTTTCGGCGGAATCACGCGGATGATCCCAAACATGGTCCGTGTCGGTCTTGATATCAGGAAATGGATGGACCTGGGCAGCATAGAAAATTATCTCGTTACCGAACACTGGATACGGGACAGGTATTAGACTTGTTGCAAAATTGCCCATAATTTTCGGCAGGCTCATTCAACCTTCTTCCCCCTGTCCCCCAGAGGGGGCACGAGTGAAAAAGCGGCACGTATGGGCATTATGAATTTTGGTGTAGAAATGCTTAAAAATCCAGGACAATTATCCCGTTATACACCATTAAGCATGTATACACACATGAAGATATGTCCCACGCGCCCCCCATGGGGGATGGGGGGGCGTTGAAGACGACGGAGAAAATAGCATTAATTATTGAGTTATGCAACAAGTCTATTAATAAACCATTTGACTCCCTCCCTGCTGTGCACTATAATCTTCCTGTATAAAACTTTTATAACCATTCTTCCTGATAAGTAAATTCATTATTAATATGATTACAACCACGAATGAACACTAATAAACACGAATTGAAATGGTTATTAGTGTTCATTCGTGTCAATTCGTGGTTAGATTAGGATTTTTAATAATTTTACTTTTTAGACTAACAGCTTACATACTTTTTA
>JBGTBN010000125.1:0-86395 GCA_041749375.1 Spirochaetota bacterium | reverse complement strand
TGAATCCTTATACGGGTTTGTCCAGACATGTACTATGTTTTGAATAGAGACAGATTGTACATAGGGGTTTTTATACACGGTGAAATCATCATCCCACCATACGAATTCGTGGCCAATCACCTGGAAGAAAACAACAAAAGTCAGAAGCGCCAGAAGCACGCAATAAAAATAGCGATTTTTCGTGATGGTTTTATAGCTGGCTAAGCCATTAAAAAAATTCGCACCCACCAAGTAAATCCCCCTTAATGTGGCAGTGAATATAGATTATTCAATTTTACTTTTCGGATCAAGAAGTGAAAAGTCAAGAAGTTATCATGATGTATATATCTGTTTTTATTCATAGTAAAATCATCATCAATCAATAAAAATTAGTAGCCGATCACTTAACGGAAAAAAACAACTTCTACACGTGCCAGAATCATGATATACAATTATACTTATTTTGTACGAAGCAGATACAGGATGAACTTCATTGCATGTATGAATACCTGCTTATTGAAAGAAGAATTGGAAAAGACATATTTAATCGGAATTTCAGACACGGTCATCCCTTCGCGTACGCATAGAGCGAGAGCTTCAGTGTGAAAATCAAACGACACAGACTTCAATTCGCTTTCCGCGATTTTTTTCGCAGCCCGCAGGCTGTACCTGCGAAAACCGCTGGTGCAGTCCCTTATCCCGGGGCCGAATAACTTGAGGTACGAATCCGAAAGGGTATAATTTATAACCCGTGCGCCCATCCAGGTTATCGCTTTCCTGTATAATGGAACATTCGCCGTGAACTTTCTGCTGCCAATTACAATATCTGTTCCGGGGGCATGTTTCAAAAAATCTGGTATCACGTCCGGATCGTGTGACAGCCCGGCATCCATGGTAACGAATACCGTATATCCTTTTTGAACACCGAACTTCAGCCCGTTCTGCAGGCCCCGTGGTATATGAGTCGTCTGCTGATGCGTAATTATATTTAATGCATGCGGGTGCCTGCCACGCATGCATTCTTTCTGTATCTCTTTCAGGATCTCCGGTGTACGGTCCCGACTCCCATCATCGGTGACCGAAACATCGGCGTATTTCAACGCGCGCGTTACGACCTCGCGGATGGATGCCTCCTCGTTGTGAGAGGGGATGATTACAAGTCGGTCTGTCATCGTAGTAATTCTATCTGAAAAAACTCTCTGCTGTTATTTTGTCTTCTTGAGTGTTGATGTTCGTGTATTTATCACAGATGATGAAACTCTTCACCGTATTGCCGTCGTCAATAGCGCACTGGATTAAATCCGGCAGTTCCTTTTCGTTTCTCTCGTGATGAATCGGCGTATATTCAATATACTGTAATATCTGATTCCTGAAGATACAATCGCCGGTGCCCATGAAATTGTTTAACGGCTTCCTCGGTTTTTCTATGAGCCTGAAAATATTATTATTTTCATCCTGTATCAGGCAATATGTCTGTTTAATCAGATTTTTATCATCTACCCTGAGGATTCCACAAATCCCGAAAAGGTTATCGGTTTTAAATACATCGATCATTTCCCTGTGCCTCGGATTGATCAGAATTTCATCGCCGAGAAGCAGCATGAAATCCTCTCCCGCTAGGGCGTCCCGGGCACATTCCAAAGCATGGACAAGGCCTTCCTGCTCGGCCTGTATCACATACTTTATCCTCTTGCCTTTATAATTATTACCAAGGTGATTGATAATGTCCTCGGCCCTGTACCCGATGACAATAATAATTTCTTCAATATCAGTAAGGACCACGCAGTCAAGGCTGTACTCGATAACAGGTCTGTCCATGACCCTTACCATGCATTTGTTGTTATCGACTGACAATTCATCGAGCCTTTTGCCGCGTCCCCCCGCAAGTATCAATGCCTTCATCTTGTGCTACTTCCCGTCTCCCTGGAATAGTATGATATTACCCTTGATCCATTCAATAAGCATACCGATGCCTTCACGCGGCATTACATTCGGCTCCCAGCCAAGCTGCATTTTTGCCTTATCGATATTACAGATAAAATAGCTCAGATCACCATGCCTTTCATTTTCAAATATAATGTCAGCACGTTCTCCGAGAATATTCTCAAGAATATCAAAACATTCAAGCAGCGAAATCGCGGTTTTTGTTCCACCGCCTATGTTATAAATACCCGGCTTTCTGTTATCATAAAAAGCGTTAAATGCCTCACAGACATCGGTAACGTAAATAATGTCCCTCACCTGCTTGCCCGTGCCGTATATAGTAGACTGCCATCCCATGGCTGCGCGGATAGCGAAGTTGGCCACCCATCCGTGGTCCTCCCCGCCGAACTGCCGTGTCCCGTAAATCCCGGTGAGACGGAAGCTGGCGGCCTCCAGTTTGTACGTATCGATATAGGCTCTATGATATATATCGCCGGCGGCTTTTGAGGCGTGCAACGGCGTCAAAGTCCCTTCAAGTGTCCTTTCATTTTCATCAATACCCGCCGGTTTTCTTGCGTACCGGGTCTTCTTTTCGCTTAATGTTTCATTAATCTTGTTCCCATAAACATGAATTGTCGCGCAGGAGGCAACCGGGATCTTCAGTTTCCTGGCTGTCTCCAGTACATTAAAAGTGCCTAGTACATTGGTCGTTATGTCAAGGCGGGGATCTTCCCAGCTGATGGTCATGGCCGGCTGCGCAGCTGTATGAATTATATAATCGGATCCGGCGGCGTGATCAAGTAATTCTTCATGGTTTCTTATATCAGCCCTGACCAGCGTTACCCCAAGGTTTTTAAGAAAATCCTGGTTGTGGTTTCTGGCCACATCAACCGCAAAGCCCGTCCTTTTTAATTCATACTTTGTCATATTATCATAGGAGATTACCTCTGCGCCTTTGTTGATGTAATACTCGCAAACATGAGAGCCGAGAAATCCGCACCCGCCTGTAACGAAAACGCGCATATTATACTCCGGATCCAATTACGATCAAAATATTTGATTTGTTACTTTTCTGGATTTTTCATTTGAACCATACTGCCGGGGTGAAAAAATCATTTCCCGTTTCATGATGTCATCTCGAACCCCGAAAAGGTGAGGAATCTACGAATATCAACAATTACTATTGCTGTTAAATTTACATAATTATTATCAAAACGGCTATCAAGGGATTGGTATGTTTGTTTCAGTCAAAACTAAGATTATTGTCTTATATATTATAATAGTGGGATTGTATTTCAATATTTGTCAATAACAATCAACCTCTGCCCCTATCAACTCCAATTCGAATTTATTTTGACAATGCTGGAGGTTATTCATAATTCTTATTGTGTCCGGAGAAAATGACAGGGTGGAAAAACGTTGATTTAGAAATCCAGGGAACGCTCCTTCTTCTGTACGGGCTTGCGGGAAACAAAAGGCCTTATGAACAATTATGCGGAATTATATCGATATGTTCAACACGGAATGGGCCAGAGCGGGGCATACTGCTTATTATCTTATTCGTTCCTGTTGTACCTGGAAAGATAGCGGAGCGAAATATATAGGATCGATCCCAGGGAATTTTTGTTGATTCGGCTCAGGCCATGTGTTATGCCCGCGCCGAACACAAGCGAATAAAATCTTTCCAATGGGAGCTTAACAAGGAAACTGAGAATTCGCGTAGGAATATTCAGTTGCACTGCCGTGTGCATGAGCTTTTGAAGGTTGAGTATTTCCTTTTTATCCGCAAGGGTAATTGGCGAATCTGTAAAATATGAATGGCCTGTTTCGTCGTAGTCCGACGCTGCAGGGATTAAATTTCTTTTCCGGCAGTAGTCGTGGATTTCCGTACCCGGATAAGGATTCAGCAGCGAGCACCAGACGAAGTCCGGCCTGATCCTTCTGTTGAGCTCATAGGTTTCAAAGGCCATGGAAAGGGTTTCTTCCGGGCAGCAGACCATGTTGAATGTCTGGAACCGTATGCCGTGTTTTTTGAGAAGCTTCGCAGCGGATAAGATGTTTTCTTCCTTCAGGTCCTTGGTAAGGATCCTGTTTCTCATCTCTTCGTTCCCGCTTTCAAGCCCCATTTTCACTGCATGGCATCCCGCCCGCTTCAGATGAATTACAAGGTCCTCGTCCAGGGCGTCCGGTGTGGAGTTTAACTTAAATGGGATTGCGATCTCATTTTCATAGGCTTCGAGGAAACGATGAAGCCAGTTTTTCGGAGCCAGGGTGAAACTGTCGTCGTCAAAGGTAATGAACCGTAATTTACCAGATAGTTTCAAAAGTTTCAACTCGGCTATAAGATGGTCTACAGACCTGCGGCGAACGATACTGCCTTTCCCCCGGTACAGAAAGTTGTAGCGTTTGTTAAAGCAGAACGAACAGGATTTTGGACACCCCCTTCCGGCCATCATCACCTGGTGGTAAAGAATCTCACGGCCCTTTCCCGCATACAGTGCATACCTGTTGTAAATTTCCCTGTCATAAAATGGCAAAGTGTCAAGATTGTCCACAAGAGGCCTGACATCGTTTTTCTGTATAATCCCCTGTGACTTCACAAGGAAATTGGGAATACCCGCGGTCTTTTTACACGAATCCACGGCGTTCAGATAGTCGGCGAAAGCCAGGTCCCCCTCCCCGACGCACACGGCGTCGAGGTAATGCTCATTGATCACGTCGGGATAAAAGGTCGCATGGCTTCCCCCACAGATGATCAAAGAGTTTCTGCACGTTTCCCGGAGTTTCGGCCCCATGCTCCTCATGAAAGGAAATTCGGAGGTAGTGATGGAAAAGGCAATAACATCGGTTTGCAGCAGGGCCACGGTCTTAACGGGATCCTTCTCAAGATCGGCTACCACGACGTCACAGGCGTGTCCTTCCCGCTTCGCCATGGCGGAAAGAGCCATGACCGCCGGTTTGGCGAACACGTCCTTCTGGACAAATACAACACGGCTCAACGGCTAACCTCAATCATCTCAGAATTATGCATTAGCATGGGGGATTATTCGATACATCTCTCTGCCTTATGAGACAATAAAATTTAATATTTTCTATAGATATAGTGCAAGAATCTGTGAAAAACGCAAGTTAAATTCTCTGGATATAGCTGTCTGGCGGATATGATGTACTCAAGGCGCGGTAACGGACGCGTGGGCCTACTCGTATACAAATCATGCGGCCACGGGCATTGCCACGACCCTGAACGGGTCGCGCTTCGCCATGACCTATGACGCGGCCGGCAACATGATCTACCATGCAGACAGCGCGAAGAGCATGGCCAAGCAGATGGACTATGACAGCTACAACCGCATACGCCAGGTGGTAGACCCGTCGAACGGCAACATAAAGGGAAAATACTGGTACGACGACCAGGGTTTCCGCGTGCGTCGCGTGGCGAAGCAGGAGGTGGACGGCGAGGAGCGGGAGCTGGAGGTCCTGCAACCCTCCATGTACCTGGGCATAGAGGTTCAGCGGGACCTGCTGGGGAATGTGATTGACAGCACGGGCTTTTCCGTGAGCAATATATATTTAAACGGAGTCCGCATAGCCGGCCTGATGTCCAACCTGGACGCGCGGTATTACCACACGGACCAGGTGGATTCGGTCAAGGCCGTAACCAACGCGACCGGCCTGGTACTGACCAGCCACGAGTATATGCCCTTTGGCGAGGACTGGGTCACGGAGGGCGACGACAGGAACGCGCCCAAGTATAACTCTCAGGAGTTGGACAAGGAGAGCGGGTACCTGTTCTACAATGCGCGGCATTATGATCCGGAGATCGCGAGGTTTGTGACGCCGGATACGGTGATTGATGGGGAAGGGAGCACGCAGGGGTGGAACAGGTTTGCGTATGTGCATAATAATCCGATCAGGTACAAGGATCCGACGGGGCATGAAGTTAGGTCTGCAGAAGATTGGGAATCAATAGCTAAAAAGCAAGCAGAAGAACAAAAATCAAATTTATTTAACAATATTGATAGTGCAGCTAAAAAAAATAAAGATGGTTATGTTTTTCTTTTAGTAAAGGGAACTGATTCAAAACAAAAGCATATTTCCCGTAATTCGCAAGCTAAGGGACAACAACCAGTTGAACATATGGTTAACAATGACATAGGTTTATTAGTATATAAGTATGATGGAAAAAAAGGTAAAGCTGTGTTGCAGGAAGGATTTAATTTATATGGACCTGATGGAAGTATGGGTGAAGTTGTTGAATATAATGGGAAATTATCAATCGATAAATATGATAAAAATGCTAAAGTTAAAGGAACTGGTAAACCAAGTGAAATTGGATCATTTACTAAAGCTATGAAAGCTTTACAAAAACAACAAGGCAATGAAGGCATAAATGTAAGTATTTCTGATGCAGGGTATGGGCCAATGATAACGGCTCGAGATAAAAACGGTAATCCAGTTAAAAATACAATACATGCATCTGAATATTCTGATGGAACATCCGTTGGTGGTTGGGGTTGTGGACGTATTCGGCCCGGAAAAGAAAATACAAGATATTTAAAATATATGGAAGAATATATAATGTCTCCGCAAGGAGCAAAAAATAATAGTCGAATGTTTATAACAGGTTTTTAGCTATGAAGAATATATTCATGATACAACTCTTTTTATTTTCGTTAACAATGTGTTACACTCCTCAATATAATGGAGTTGCTGTTTACCTAAAATCTGATTCAAGAGAAAAAATATGTTTTTATAATATTGATGAAAATTTATTTCAGCAATGCGAAGATACAGAATATTTCCCTCTCTGGTCAAATTTGCCTAAAAACGGAGTGTATAAGTATTTTTGGGAGAAAAAAGAACAAAATAAAGATTTTATTGATAAGTTTAAGGAATTTGATGATATTTGGGATGATAATTTACGTCAAGAAATCAGGTTGAAATTAAATAATAGAACTTGTGATGACAACTACCTATTTAGCGATCCACACGGCATTATCCCAATATTTTCTCGTAATTCTAAATATGAATTTGTTTACGAAGTATTATATAAAAATGATTTTGAAATATCAGATCATCCGCACAATGTAACAAGAAAGTTGTGCGGGATAAAAGATAATAAATGCGAAACTATCTATAGCGATAATTTTACAAAATTTTATTCGGGTGCAGAAGGGAAGTTTATTTTACTACTAAAAGAGAATGAAAGAGTTAATAATACACTTGATTCATTCGATCCGGTGAGTAAAACTAAATCGAATCTTTTTGTCAGCAAAAAAGATATTAATATTTTCCCGCTTAATTTGTATCAATCAATAATTTTTACTGAAAACATGAACATTTACATTTATGATCATAATAAAAATATTAAAAAATTAATTTATATTTTCCCAGATGAATTAAAAAATAACTTTATTACCCAAATTGTTTCGATAAAAAATAAAAATATAATTGTTAGACTTAATGATAATAATAAAAATAAACAAAAGTTTTTGATTTTTGATTTCCAAAAAAAAGGAAATCCTATAATAAAAATTATTAATATTAGAAATGACGATAAAATTTATGATATGCGAACATATGAAGAACCATTTGTATATTATATGTAAAGTTAATTCTCCCGTCGCCTAATTTATAAGGCAGGCGACGTCCCGGCGGAGCCGGGATGTGCGAAGCGGACGCCTGCCGCAAATTTGACGACGGGGCTGGAAGGTTTAAACTCGAAACAATTTTTATTCCGGCACTCTTAAGCTATTGAATAATAAAGACAATATTTCATAACCCCTGGAAATACCAGGATATACCGATAATTCACCCGCCAGAAAAAAATTTTCACTGAATCGTCTCCCATTCGTATATACGAAATATGAATATTTCCATTGACACAGTAATATGTATAGTAGATATATACATATTAAAAAAGGTGCATTAATGAAGGCGTCCATCGTAGACCTCCGCTACAAAATGAGGGACATATTGAAGGCCCTGGACAGGAATGAGCGGGTTACCATACTGTATCACGGCAAAATCAAGGGAATCATTAATCCTTGCAACGAGACCGGCTCGTTACGCATCAGGGAGCATCCGTTTTTCGGCATGTATAAAGGCGAGCGTCTGTCCGTGGACAATGAGATGGAAACGCTGCGGAAGGGCAGGACCGATGATCTTTGATACGGATATTTTAATATGGATACAGCGCGGTAATGAAAAAGCTGCGCGTCTCGTTGAACATGCAGGGGAACGATCCATATCTATTTTGACCTATATGGAGCTGCTTCAGTGCGCACACAATAAAAAGGAGCATGGTTATATAAAAGATTTTCTCGCAAAGCTGAATTTTAGAACCATTCCCCTTGGTGAAAACATCGGACACCGCGCGGCTATATACATTGAAGAATATTCGTTGTCATCGGGGATGAGGGCCGGGGACGCGATAGTTGCTGCGACAGCCGCGGAGAATAACGAGACTCTGGTGACCGGTAATGAAAAACATTTCAGGCAGATTAAAGAGTTGAAGATTACTATATTTAAACCATAGCGATCATCTCCCTCTGATAGGGTGGGGTTTAAACCCCACCCTATCAGAAGAAATGCATATTAATACGCGCCCCCTCAGGGGGACGGGGGGCTTCAATTCTTCAATTCCGGCACCCTTTCCAGCACCCGCTTCAAACCCTCGTTCAGCCTGAGCATATCCATGAAATAACAGGCGCCCTTGTAGCGCAGAAGGACCCTGCTTCTACACGAACCGGCCAGCTCGTACGAAAAGGGGATGCGCATCCGGTCCTTGCCGTACAGGGCGGTCCAGAGCCCTTCGCTCGTTTCAGATACGTACCCGGACGCGACCGGCTCGATGTCCACGAGATCGGTGAAGCGGGTGAGCGATTTCTTCGTCCTGGCGGCGATATCCCAGCGAACGAGCTCCCACCTGCCCGAACTGCCCGCTATGTAATAGACCGCCTTATCGCCGAAATAATGGCGTGAGGATGACATGCCCAGGTTTTTCAATATGACCGAGCCGGTATCGACATTGACTATGTTGAAGCTGTACGTGCCCGCTATGCCGGCGAGCACGCTGAGGTTCTTCCCCTTTTTTTCAATTCTGGCGTTGTAGAAACTGGTATAGGGCGACTGGAAGGGTTCCTTGAAAGCCTGCTCGCTCACCTTCCCGTTAAAGTCATAACGATAAACACGTGAATTTTTGTAATACAGGAGACTGTCGCCGTCAATGGCAAGGGCGCGGACCGGGCTTTTCGCGTCCCCGACCGTTTCGTCGCGGCGGTGAGAGCCGGATCCGCTGAAAATTCCGAGCCGGAGGCCGTCTGTGATAACGGCATGCGACTCGTCAGCCGCGACCTGGGTGATAGTTCCTTCATCCGTGAGCTCGAGGGTGAGACGGAACGGGTATACGACCTTCGCACGGCTCCCCGAAATGGTGTACAGGAGCGTCCCGTTTGACTGAAGGTCATCTGCTTCAAGGGAATTGACCGACGCATACCTGATGAAGTCCGTCTCCAGGTCCTGAACAGAGCCGGGGGCTTTCTCGATAAACCGGTCGATCGACCGGTTTAACCTGGCGTCGGGATCTACTGAGCATCCGGCTGCGATGATGCCGGAGCATACAATGGAAGCAATGGTGAACAGGGTTGATTTTTTCATGACGCTACTTGGTCCGTTTTCTTGTCTGGATTCGCTCTATGGTGCGCTTTATATAGTCCGAGTCGTACAGCTCGATCAATTTCGACTGCGATACCGCTTTGGCGCGGACGCTGAATTTTGATGTCGTAATATAGATGCCGTTTTTACATTTCTCCTGGCCAATCCGCTTCTGGAGATCGTTCAGGTTCTCCTCCGTGATTTCACGCGTGGTCCGGTGAAAATAGATCAGTATGGGCGGCTCGTTGATCCGCTTGATATTATAGGCCTTGTACTGGTATTCATTGGCGCTGATCCGGTCCTTCGATATGATATTGTAGTTGAGGCCGGAAATCATCTCTGCGATGGTCGGCTGAAGCGATTCAAGGGACGCCGTGAACATCGTCATCAGGGTTTCATTGAGCAGTATTTCCTGGTACGATTCAAGCTTGAGCCGGGTGCCCCGGTAGTTGGGGTTTTCATCGGAAATTTTCGTCCAGTGATGAAAGGCCTCCTTGATTTTGTTCTGGTGTTCGTAGCATTCGGCGAGCAGATACCGGTACGCAAGCGACTCCTCGTCCTTTTCCTTGAGGTTCGAGAGGCCCTGCTCCAGCACGTCGATGGCGCTTTCATACTCCTCGAGATGGAAGTATATTTCACCGATCCTGTAAAGACTGCCAAGAAAATATTTTTTGTCCTTTTTCGAGCTCTCGAGCATGTAGAGTGCGTTCTTGAAGTCTTTTTTCATCTGGTAAATCAGGCCCAGGTGATACTGTGCCTCGCTGTGGTCGCCGGCAATCTTGAGGGAATGCAGAAGATACTCTTCGCTTTTTTCGTACTCTGCGGTGTTGAAGCAGGATATGCCGAGCGGAAGATAGGAATCCGTGAGGGCCGGATCGAGGGTGATCGCCTTCAGGAGGTGCTCCCGCGCTTTCTTGAAATCCTTTTTCTGGTACAGTGCGTGCCCAATCCGGTGGTTGGAGACCAGGTCGTCCGGGTTGAAGGAGAGGATGAGCCGGTATTCATCTATCTCTTTCGGAAAGTTCTTGGTCTCGCCATACATGCGTGCAAGATGGTAATGAACCTCGATCTCATTGATATATTTGCTGAAATTCTGCATGGACAGGACCGCGTTGAATTCTGATATGGCCAGGAGATACTGGCCCTGCTTCATCAATATGAGCGCACGAAGGTAACGCGCGGGAATAAAATCGCCCTTGCGCTCAAGGATCTTCATGACGATCTCGTTAGCTTTGCTGATCTGGTCATCCTCGAGATATTCTTCAGCTTTTCGTATCCTGGCATGAAAAGAGGTTGATTTAAATATTATGAATATAATTATGATTAAGACAGCGAAGATGATGATTATGGCATATTTCATCGTCAAATTTACTTCTGTATCATGGAATGGCTCATCCGGAATTCCGGAGGCGGTATAATGACCGGTCAGGCATCAGATAATAAGTATTACACGGCGATCAAACCAGTCAAGTAGATTATCGGGTGCGTCGTCCGGGTATTCATATAAAAAAGGGCCTTTAATCGACTAATTCATAATTGACAATTTCCACTGAATCGGACTTTTGGTTTTTTTTACTGTCTGTGTTAATCTCGATACATTTTCACAATCAAGGAGCCGCTTATGGCGAAAGTAGGAATCATTCTTGGAAGCGATTCTGACCTGCCGAAAATCAGGGAATGCTTTGAGATTCTGGAGCAATTTGAAATCCTGTTTGAGATCGTCGTGTCATCGGCCCACAGGACGCCCGAACAGACAAAAGAATGGGCGGTAACCGCTGCGAAGCGCGGTCTGAACGTCATAATCGCCGCGGCCGGAGGGGCGGCCCACCTCCCGGGGGTCGTGGCGTCTCATACGACACTGCCGGTTATCGGCATCCCGGTGGAGACGGGCCTGGCCGGCGGCCTTGACTCGATGCTGTCGATTATACAGATGCCGGCCGGCATTCCCGTGGCGGCCATGGCTACGGGAAAAGCAGGCGGTGCAAACGCTGCGCTTTTCGCCGCCAGCATACTGGCGCTGTCGGACCCCTCCTGCGCGGAGCGGCTCATGCGCTACCGAAAGGAAATGGCGGAAAAGGTTGCCGGGAGGAACGAGCAGCTTCAGAAAATCGGTTACAAAGAGTATATAAAGAACAGCAGGGGATGACGAATGATCGAGCACCGGGTCCAGTTGCCGAACGAGAGGATAGTCATTCTCGATTTCGGATCGCAGTACACGCAGCTTATAGCGCGGAGAATACGGGAGCTGCACGTATACGCCGAGATCGTTCCTTTCTATTATCCGGTGGAGGAAATTAAAAAGGAAAAGCCGGCCGCGATCATACTGTCGGGCGGGCCGTCATCGACCTACGATAAGGACGCGCCGCATGCCGCCCCGGAGATCTTTTCACTGGGCATTCCCATACTGGGTATCTGCTACGGGCTCTACCAGGTGGTGCGGGCTTTCAATGGGGGCATCGACGGGGCGCAGTCAAAGGAATACGGAAGGGCGGTGATCGACATCCAGGGCTCTTCGAAACTCTTCAACGGGCTTGCGCAACAGGAGCAGGTCTGGATGAGCCACGGGGACAAGGTGGTATCGCCCCCGCCGGGGTTCAACCTCATTGCTTCCTCGCATAATGCTGAAATTGCCGCTATCGAGCACCCGGATAAAAAGATTTACGGGGTGCAGTTCCATCCTGAAGTGTACCATACCGTAAACGGGAAAAAGGTCCTGGAAAATTTCCTGTTTGGCATATGCGGTCTCAGCCCCACCTGGAACATGGAGTCGTTCATTGAATCATCGGTGGAATCAATCCGGAAGGAAGTAGGCAATGGAACGGTCCTTCTGGGTCTGTCGGGCGGCGTCGATTCATCGGTCACCGCGGTACTGCTGGAGAAGGCCATCGGCGATCGGCTCTACTGCGTGTTCGTGAACAACGGCGTCCTGCGAAAGAACGAGCACGTGCAGGTGGTGGAGCGGTTCAAGAAGCACATGAAGCTCAACCTTATCTACGTGGACGCGTCTGCGCGCTTTCTAAAGAAGCTCAGGGGGGTCGAGAACCCCGAGCATAAGCGCCGCATCATCGGGCGCGAATTCATCAAGGTGTTCATGGAAGAGGCCCGAAAAATCGGGAGGTTCGATTTCCTGGCGCAGGGGACCCTGTATCCGGACGTGATCGAGTCGGTTTCCACCAGGGGGCCTTCGGACACCATCAAGAGCCACCATAACCGGGTCCCGGAGGTATTGAAGCTCATACGCTCCGGCAGGGTGATTGAGCCCCTCAAAGAGCTCTTCAAGGACGAGGTCAGGGAGCTCGGCAGGGTGCTCGGTATGCCGGATGAATTGATACGCCGCCATCCCTTCCCCGGCCCCGGCCTGGCAATCCGCATCATCGGCGAGGTCACGCCCGAGCGGATACGCATCCTTCAGGAAGCGGATGATATCGTGGTGCGGGAAATAAAGGAAGCCGGGCTCTATCATGATCTCTGGCAGATATTCGCCGTGTTCCTGCCCGTCAAGTCGGTGGGAGTCATGGGAGACAGCAGGACCTATGAAAACGTGATAGCGATCCGCGGCGTTACGTCAGTTGACGCAATGACGGCTGACTGGGCCTACCTGCCTGAAGCTGTCCTTAGAAAAATATCGAATCGCATCATCAATGAGATCAAAGGGGTCAATCGCGCGGTGTATGACATTTCATCCAAGCCGCCCAGCACGATCGAATGGGAATGACCGTTATTCGGATTTCTCGTAGTTGTGGCGTTTCAGCGCGGTGTTGATGGTCCAGTGAAGATCGATCCCCTTCACCGGCTTTAACAAATAGCCGTATGACGTGGTCTCGTCCTTGGCCCTCTGGATGATGTCAAAATTAGTGTTCGCCGTAAGATATACGATGGGTATGCTGAAATTCTTATTTATGTAAGCTGCGGCCTCTATGCCGTCGATCTTCCCTGCCAGCGTTATGTCCATTATGATGAGGTCCGGACGTATGGTGGCCACGCTCGCAAGGGCCTCTTCGCCGGAAGCTATAATCCCCGCGATAGTGTAACCCAGGTTTTCCAGCATCTTTTTTATCAGCTGGGCCGTAATCTGTTCGTCTTCAATTATCAGTATTCTTGTATTTTTCATCATTATATCTGTATACCCGTTACGGTATTAAATAATGACAAACAATTTCTGCCTTTATGCATGCTGAACTGATACGGATTTATCAAACAGAAACGTATGTCATACTAATATAGTGACGAATGTCAGGTTGATATGACAAAAAAAAGCAGAATAAAATAATTTTTTTAGTATTGTTGATAAGCAGGATTCATTTTATGAAAATGTTTCAGTGAAGAAAACACGAGGGAGTGGGGAATAATGGCAGGTTACCGGGAATTACCGTGTATTATTTTCCAAAGCGAGAAGATATTCCTTGATGTGTACCCCGCCCGAGTAGTTTCCGATGGCGCCGTTGCTTTTTATTACGCGGTGACAGGGGATGATTATCGGCACCATGTTTTTTGCCATTGCATTCCCTATAAAACGGGCACCCCCGGGGAACCCGGAGCGACGTGCAAGGTCGCCATATGTTATGGTCGATCCGAAGGGGACCCTGAGGAGCTCCGCGTAAACCCTGCATTCATGCGGCGTGAAAAGCGAGCAATCGATTGTTAATGATATACCCTTAGCGGAAATGGTAAGCAACGAGTTTTTTGTATCGTGTTGAACCGATTGTTGCAACAGGGCATTATCCCCCCTGGCGGAAGCGCGCCTGAAATAATAATCCAGGTATGAACGGCAGGCCATGATGGAATGGCTATCGCCCCTGGCAAGCTTCTTTTCCAGGGGATGCCGATTGTTCTGTTTGCCGAGGAATATGAGCGACAACAGCCGTGAATCTTCGCCGATTATCAGGAGATTACCGACCGGCGAATCGTAGCGCGCATACAGGGCCCGGCCGGTTTTGATGATATGTTCCATGCACGCGCGGTCAATCATGATCGGCCCCCAGAATCTCCATCGTGCGGTTTTTATCCTGTTCGAGCTGTGCCATGAGGCTCTCCCGCGAATTGAACGCGGTTTCATTTCTTATTTTTTTATAAAACTCGACCGTGATAACATCGTCGTATATATCCTCTTCAAAATCAAAAATATTCACTTCTATTGTCCGGCGGGAGCCGGCGAATGTGGGGTTTATCCCGATATTGAGCATGCCTCTTTTTTTCGATCCGTTCTCGAACAGGACCATGACGGCATAGACGCCGTCTCCGGGAATAATCTTGTCCGGGTGCAGCGGCTCGATGTTCGCGGTGGGGAAGCCGAGCGTCCTGCCGCGTCCCACTCCGCGCACCACGGTCCCGGAGAGTGTATACCTCCATCCGAGCAGGGCATTGGCCTTGTCCATGTCGCCCGATTCGATTTCACGCCTGATCCAGGTTGATGACACGGGGTGCTCGTACCGGTCTTCTTCCTCGATCCTTGTTATTTCAACGCCCGTTGCGGCTGACAGCTCGGTAAGAAAATCGAAATTGCCCTCGCGGTTTTTACCGAACGCGTGGTCATATCCGATGACAAGATATCTGGCGTCGAGTTTTCCGATCAGCACCTCGTTATAAAAATCGATAGCGTGCATCTGCGACATCTGCCGGGTAAAATCAAGAACGATGATATTGGAGATCCCGATAGTATAGATGGCGTTGACTTTTTCTTCCGTCGTGGTGATTATTTTTATCGGCAGCTCGGGGTTGAGCACCTTTCGCGGATGGGACGAAAAGGTTATAACGACCGGTTCCCCGGATTTCTCTCGCGATTTTTCGAGAAGGGCGGAAAGAATCTTACGGTGGCCCAGGTGAACGCCGTCGAAGTTACCTATGGTGACAACCGGATTTATGAACAGATTTTTATGCTCTGGAAGATGGTGATAGATTTTCATGTTTTTTCAGGGGCCCGCCCGGTACGGGGCGGGCGGCTCAATCATGTATCATATTTCTTTCTCATTTCCTGGCCGGCAAGATTGATGATGAACTGGTCAAGAAGAATGATCGCCGTGAAGGCCTCTGCGACCGGCCATACGCGGGAAACGATGGTCGGGTCGCGCCGGGTAACCGCGGCAAGCTCGGCGTCTTTCAGTGATACCTTGTCAATGGTTTTCTGCGGCCTGGCAATGGTCGGGGTCGGCTTGATCGCCAGCCGCACGACGACGTCCTGGCCGGTGGTAAGTCCGCCGGTAATGCCGCCGCTGTTGTTTCCGGAAAAAGCCACCTTCCCGCTCTTCATGAACATCTGGTCATTGCTCTGGCTCCCCGTCATGTCCTTGACCCGCATGCCTGCGCCTATCTCGACCGCCTTGACCGTGCCGATGCTCATCATTCTTCCCAGCTCGCCATCGAGCTTGTTGAACACAGGCTCGCCGATTCCGGCCGGGACCCCGCGGGCAACCACCTCCACGACGCCGCCGCTGGAATCTCCGCCGTCCCGCGTGGCTATGATGGCGTCATACATGGCACGGGCGCTTTCCAGGTGCGGGCAATTGAGGGACGGGTGAAGTCCGCGCTCGGCCAGGACACCGATTTCATCGTCGGAAAGGGGCTTGCGCTTGATGTCGGGAACCATTTTTTCTATTTCCGCGAGGACCGCTATCTTTTCAACAAACCGCATTCCCGGCCTGATGCGGCCTTCTTTATATACGAGATTATAGAGCGGGTCCATGTCCCGCCGGATTTCCCTGAAAGACATGACACGGTCACGGATGGTGTCGTACTCCATCTCCTGCATGGCGATGCCCGCCGCCTCCCTGACAAAGGAGAATACCTCGATCCCGTGATCGAGCAGGATTTTTTTCGCGATGGCGCCCGCCGCCACGATGGTGGAAGTGTAGCGGCCGCTGAATATGCCGGCACCGATGGAATCGTCCCACTGGCCGTACTTCTGGTATGACGCGTATGACGCATGGCCGGGCCTGGGCGTTCTGTTCGTGACCCGGTACTGCTCGATGTGCTCGAAATGGCGGTCAAGATTGGGTATCAGGATTGTCAGAGGGGTGCCGTTGGCGTAGCCCTCGTTTTTAAAACCGGTCATGGTGTCTGCCGCGTTAACGCCGGTATAAATGACCGGTATATCAGGCTCGCGCCGCGGGGAGGAAAGCTCGCCCTGGCCCGGCTTTCTCTGGAGAAGATCGGTATAGATCTCCTCTTCCAGTATCTGGATTCCGGCCGGGACGCCCTGGATGTGCGTGATCAGGCCTTCCTGGTACGAGCCCCCGCCAACCGTTACCTGGAAAAATGTGCCGTATGAGCATCCAATCATGAAATTATCCCTGTTTAAAAATATTGCAAAGACACTTATTTATTTGAACGGATCATGTCAAGTGTTTAATAACACATCTTGTATACGATCATGAGAGAGTGTTCCAGGGGAGGGTATCAGCGCGATGGATACTCGGGACGGGGTACCCATAACCGATTATCATGGTTTTTACCGGTCGAGAAGGTATATTCAATGGAACAGGTTATGCCGTATGTATGGTCAAGAGACCCTTCCAGATCAAAGAAGCTGCGGTCGCCCTTTTTTTGAATATATCGGAGGAGGCGGTAATGGCCCCCGAGGGAAATGGACGTGTCAATTTTCGGGATGTTGAATTTGAATGCTGCAAGCGTGGAACAGCCGATCGCGTAATATCTCCCGACAGGTATCGGGGGAAAATTGAAGCGCGGTTGCCACTGGTCGAAGATATTCTTGTAATCAAACCGGTCCGTGCCGGATTGGAAGGTGCCGGAGAAGTCAAACACAAAGGTAAAGAAGGAGGATAACGGAACGGCTATATGCAGTCCCAGTTCCGGAGTGAATTTCAGAATCTCGCCTTCCATGCTGGCGTGAGTTATATTGTATACCATGATCGGTCTGATCTGATCGAACTCGGTTTCATTTTTTAACAATTCCACCCGGAGGCCGGCGTACGGCATGAGAAACTCGAGCAGGTAATAACCCGCGCTCGCGTAGATATCATAGAGGTCGTATGATATGGCCATTAGCTGCCTGCCCGGATTGGGAACAAGCGAGAGGCCCGAAGCCGAGGTGTTACCCTCTGAATAGCGGAACGAGGCGGCAATCTCCCAATAGCGCAGGAAGCGCAGCCTGAGGTCCGGTCCGTAGTTATACGATTGTATAATGCTGTAGCGAGGAGCGTTCGTGATCTGTTGTATCGAAAGGTCCGGTGAATACAGGAGCATTTTTCCGTTGTTCCATGCCGGGTTCCACCAGTTGAACAGGACGGTGCCGCCGATGCTGATATCAACGGCACGAGCAGGCAGTGGAAGTGCTAATAGTAACCATGATGCGATGATCGCGATGAATAACGGGCCTATTTTCAACAAGAGCAACCTCTGGGCTGCCCAATAGATTGATTGAATTGATTAAATAATCAACTTATTTTTTTTCAGGGAACAATTTTTATTATGGATTCAGGGATGAAGCTGTGCTGATCCCTGAAGATATATCATGGCGCCCGTATGGAGGACGGGCATACGGGCGCCAAAATCGTTTACATCCGGGAGAGGAATATCTGTTCCGCTCCCGTTAGAAATTTAGCAGTTTGCTGAAAAACAGCAAACTGCTAATCGATACATGGATGTATCGACGTTTTTCGAGGCATTGGCCGAGAAAAACGTAAGGTTTTACGAATTCACTTCGTAAAACCGACCCTGAAAAACTCCATGGATGGAGTTTTTCAGGAAACTGTTAGAGAGAAAGATTCCCTGCGGGTTTTTTCTTTCGTGCTGCCTTTCTCTGGGCAGCTGCGGCGGCTCGTTGCTCTCTCAGCTTTTCTCTTTTATCTAATAATGCACTTTTATTTTCAGACCTTTTTTGATTCAGTTTTTCTCTATTTTCCTGAATCTGCTCTTTTCTGGACTGCAGTTTTTCTTTCCTGGTTTTAAGTAATTCCTCCCTCTTCTCCTTTAGTTGTTCCCTCTTCTCCAGGATCTCTTCCTTTCTCTTCTTGAGCAGTTCTATTCTGAGCTTTGCTTTTTCCTTATGTTCCTGGATCTTTTTCTCGATTTTTTTCCGGGACTCCGCGCGCATTTTTTTTATGAGCTGGGGCTTGAGGGTCTTGATCTCTTCCCTGATTTTTTTTATTTCATCGGGATTAAGCGCCGATACTTTTAATTCCCTTTTATTCTTGATGGCATCAATCACCGCTGCCCTGTCTATGCTGACGGTCTGGTTGGCTTCAACGAGATTCTTGATGTTCTCTATGACGGCATTGTTCTGTACCGGGTTGATCTGCACCTTCCCGTCCAAAACATCAAGACGGGACTCGTTTTGCGCCGCTGACATGCGGAAGCTAGTTCCACGTATGGATGCGACTGACGTCGGCGTTTTCACCTGGAAGGAGCCTTTTTTCAGCTTCTCGAGAGTTGAGTACAGCTTTCCCTGGTCCATGTTAATTTTCGTGTCCCCGGTAGCAGGGTCGATCAATGATTCAATATGAATCAATGAATTTTCATAAACCCGCACGATACCGATATTGCCCAAAAGGATATCGGCAGAGGACAGGGGGCCGGTGCGGACCGAATCGCCGATGGACAAGAAATCCCCGTCCTGGGGCGTTTTTTGTATGCCGCCAGAGAGGACCGTTACGGTTCCGATCGGTGAATAAAGATAGAGCGACAGTGCTTCCTTGTCGTTTTTACACGAAACAATGCATGCGGTTACAAAAAGTATTAAAAAAACAGATGAAATATTTTTCATTGAAGTTACTCCCGGCTCAAACAGATGGAGCCATATTCTTTATTGTAATTATAAAAAGAGCATGAAGACAAAAACAGTATACCCGATGTCATATATTAAGGCACCTGTCAAATATTAAAAGAATAGTTAGCATGATCCTGATACATATTGGGGTATTAATTCGAATTTTTCATGGAAAAATATGTTTTTTTAATTATTCCATACGTCAGAGGGCGGGAAAATATTTTAAGCAGGAAGGATTGCAATTTACCGGTGATTCCCGGTGTCACACGGAACCTGCCGCTGAAGAGTGCCTTCAGACCCACTTCTGCGCATCGATCGGGAGCAATGAGCGTCCATCGTATGACCGATGGAAGAAATACCTGGTTGGCATTAAAAAAATTCGTGTTAATACCGCCCGGGGTTATGCAGGAGACGTTGATGTTGTGCTGTTTCCATTCGCAATGAAGGGCTTCGGACAATGAAAGGACATATCGCTTCGTAGGACCATAGGTGAGGGACGCGGGATCTGCAAACTCTGCAGCGATTGATGATATGTTCAGTATATATCCCCGGGTCCGTCCAATCATCGCTTTCCCGAACAGGAAGCAGAGCTTGGTGAGGGAAAGGACATGGAGGTTGATGATATTTTCGATAGGGCCGATATCTTCCATTTCACGCTCCACATTGACATATATACCGGCGCAATTGATCAGGATGTCGACATGGATTTTCTTTTTATTGCATATGTCAAGAAGACGGTCCGCTGCATCGGGATTGAACAGGTCCATTACAATCGTGGTAACGGCGCATGTCGAATTCGATTCGATGTCCCGCCTGACCCTGGCCAGTTCACTGCGGTTTTCACTCACAAGGACCAGGTCGTGACCTCGGGCCGCGAGCTTTTTCGCGAACGATTCTCCAAGACCGGATGAAGCCCCGGTCACCAGGGCGATTAGTTTCGTGCGTGTATCCATGGTATGCGTCACCTTCTCCTGTTTTATTTAAATGAGTCCGCGAATCGGCACGCGGCCTGGTAGTCAAGAAGTGTGGTGATCTTGAAATTTGAAAATTCACCTTTGACCATTTTTACCCGGAAGCCGGCCGCGAGAACCAGCGATATATCATCAGTAGCGGTTATGCTTTTTTGCTCTGCGGAAAGGTGTGCTGCGTTGATGATGGAAAATCTGAAGGCCTGGGGCGTCTGCGCGGAAAAGAGGGTATCGCGCTGCGGCACTGAAGACACGAACGTGTCACGTATTTCCGCGACCGTGTCCTGGACCGGGACATAGACTCCGGCTGCGCCATGGGCCCTGGTTTCGCTGACGCAGGCTCTGATTGTTTCACGGTGTATGAACGGCCGCGCAGCGTCATGAATGAGTATGATGTCATTATCGTCAAATGGAAGTGACGCCAGTGCATTGGAGGCAGATTCCTGGCGGGTGTTGCCGCCCGGGACCAGTTTCAGGATTTTTTGCAGGGAGTGCTCCTGGATCAGCTGTTCGGCCTCCCTGATGTACCGGTCGGGAAGCACCGCAATGATATGATCGATCTCCTCGCAGCCGGCGAATGTTTCCAACGACCAGACTATGACCGGTTTCTCCCCCAGGGGCAGGAACTGTTTCGGTACTCTGTCATCGAGACGAAGGCCGCTTCCGCCGGCCAGTATAATCGCATAGGTATGCTCCATGGTATGCCTCACCTGTCCGGTTTAAAAATGATGCTCTTTTCCTGGAGAAGGTCCTTGATAATGCTGACGCTTTCTTCGATGTTCTTCGGATTTTTGATGTACAAATCGCAGGTCAGGCCCGAAGTCCCCCTGTCTCCGATCCAGATGGTTTCGATTTTCTGCGGGTCCACGATTGTTTTAATGATGTCGATATCGCTCTGCTGGAGATCGATTGCGGTAACGAGAAGGATTATCCCCGCGTCTATCATGATGTGGGCTATTTCGGCAAGCCTGCGAATGTGCTCGATGTTCTCGTTCTCATGGATAGATCGCCCCTTGATATCTGCGTCAACGCCATAAAGTACGTTGCCGATCCCGAGGAAGTAAATGACTTTCCCGTCATCGAACAGCCTGTTCTCGAGCGCCCGGGCGATTGTCTTCTTTCCTGAATCTTTCTTCCCGGTGATGATAATCATCGCGGCGTTCTGTCCGAGGCGCTCGGCGCGGTGATCGCCGGGTATGCCGCTTTTTTCCCATTTATAGTTCCGCGTATATACGCCGTTGCGCACCCATGATCCGCTGTCATTGAGGTCCTGGTGGATGATGCCGCCGCCGGAAATCTCGAAATTGTCGATGATGACAAACCTGCTCGTCATGGGGTTGTTTTCTGCGGTGTCGAACGCGATCGGGTTCGAGAGCTGCAGTATGCATTCGGCTACTTCGTGCCGCTCGATGGTTTCCTTGGTGTCGGTCCACTGCAGCGTGTCAGCGTTAAGGACCCGGAGAGTCTTTTCTATGGAAACCTGCGTCCTGTCGGTTCCGATCCTGAGGTAGTAATCCCTGTGAGGCGTCATCGGCTTCCTGCCGAGCCAGAAGAGGCTTGTCTTGATGCGCGAGGTGATGCACGGCTTCTTTTCCGAAGCCTTCACGGCAAGCTCGCCGCGGGTGATGTAAATCTGTTCGGACAGGGTGAGGCCGGTTGTGCAGGGCGCGGCTATCGTTGAAGGCTGCTGCGCGTTGAAAACCTCGATGCTCTTGACCCTGCTTTTTTTCCCCGAAGGGAAGAAGAGCAGCTCGTCACCGACCGATACCGACCCGGTAAGGATCGTACCGGCGACGATACGCCTGCTGTCCCCGAAACGGGTAAATTTATACACATCCTGGACCGGCATGCGGAACGGCTTGTCCTCAATATCGCTCATGCTGTGGAAATCCGCAAGCGCGTCCAGGACGGTTTTCCCGTTATACCAGGGTATCGTCTTGTGGTTTTCGGTAATATTGACCCCCAGGGTGCCGCTGATCGGCACGAAACAGGCCGGTTTCACATTGATCTGTTCGAGAAAAGCGGTGTATTCCGAGACAATGATTTCGTATACCTCCCGGCTGTAGTCGACCAGGTCCATTTTATTTACCAGCACCGTTATCTGGTTGATGCCCAGCATCGAGAGCATGTACCCGTGACGGCGGGAATTTTCACGCACACCTTCATTGGCGTCTATGACGAGGAGCGCCGCCTCGGCATGGGAGGCGCCGGTAATCATGTTCTTGAGGAACTCGATATGACCCGGCGCGTCGATAATGATATAGTCGCGTTTCGCTGTTTTAAAAAAAACGCGCGCAGAATCGATGGTAATACCCTGCGATTGCTCGTCTTTCAGTGCATCGATTAAAAAGGCGTACTCGAAGGGCCTGAAATTACGCTCGCAGTTTTCCCGCACCTGTTCGAGCTTTCCGTCCGGGAGCGAATTGGTGTCCACCAGGAGCCTTCCGATGACCGTGCTCTTGCCGTGATCGACGTGGCCCACGATTACGATATTCATTTTTTCCCTGTGTTCGAAGCTTGATCCGCTCATAACAGGTTACATGTATCCTTCACGCCGAAGGGTCTCCAGGCCGCCGCCGTCGTCCCTGTCCTGGGCGCGTCCTGACCGCTCAGCGATATTTTTCAGGTTGCCGCTTTTCAGCTCTTCAATGATCTCCCTGACATTTTTTGATTTTGAATCAATTGGATTGGTGCAGGGCCAGCACCCCAGGGAGCGATAGCGCTTGCCGTCTCCATGGTTATAATAGAGGGATACGGTCGGAATATTCTCGCGCTCGATATATTCCCATACGTTCAACTCGGTCCAGTCGAGAAGCGGGTGTATCCTGAGATGGGTACCCGGCGCAAAATCGGTCTTGAACTGGTTCCAGAATTCCGGCGGCTGGTCCCCAACGTCCCATTCGCTGTACGTGTCGCGCGGTGAAAAATAGCGCTCCTTGGACCGCGATCCTTCCTCGTCGGCGCGGGCCCCGACGATAACGCCGGTATACGGCTCCGTGTTCCGGTCGACCTCGTAGGCATTGATGCGATGGTTGTAGCGAAGCCGCTTCCATTTCCCGTTCAGCGTGTTGATCAGGGCCCTGGTCTTCAGGTTCCGGCAGCAGGCGATGCGGTCAATGGCGCCGTCTGGAAACGTGAGCTTCTGCTCGAGCGCCTCTTCGTTCTGCCCGACGATCATCATCAGGTTCCATTCGTGGGCCAGCCGGTCCCGGTACTGGATCATCTCGGGTATTTTATAGGCGGTGTCGATATGGACAAGCGGGAAGGGCACGTGCCCGAAAAATGCCTTGCGCGTGAGCCAGAGGAGAACGGTCGAGTCCTTTCCGATTGACCAGAGCATGCACAGGTTCTTGAAATTGGCGTATGCTTCCCTTATAATATGGATGCTGATATTTTCGAGACGGTCAAGATGGTCCATCGCTTCCTCGTTTACGGATTCAAATAGGGTCTCAGGTATGTCAGTATCTCCTGTATCGATTCACCGATGCTTCTTCCCTCGGTTGTGATGGTCAGTTCGGGGTGCTGCGGCGGCTCGTAGGGATCGTCTATTCCCGTGAAATTTTTAATGCTGCCCGCACGTGCCTTGTGATACAGGCCCTTAACGTCCCGGCGCTCGCATTCTTCAATGGACGTTGCGACATACGACTCGATGAAATTTCCGCACAGGCCGCGGACGAAATCCCGCGAATCCGCATAGGGAGACACGAAGGACGCAAGGACGATGATCCCGTTTTTTTCCAGTATCGAGGCGAGGTATCCGATTCTCCTGATATGCGCATTCCGCTCGTCCCTGCTGAACCCGGTTTCAGGAAAAACAGAGCGCACCGTGTCGCCGTCAAGACGGGCTACACGGTAACCGCGGGACGCGAGCGTATCATGAAGCCTGTCGGCGATCGTGCTTTTCCCCGACCCGGAAAGACCGGTGAACCAGAGAACGAACGGTTTCGCAGGGTGCGGTCCGGGCACGAACCTGTCCCAGGCACGCTCATGAAAATAGTAGAGCATGAGCTTGATGATAATTTCCAGAGCGCTGATTGATGCGGCGACAGCAAGCGAACCGATAAACATGTACACAAGCGAGAAGGTTATGATTGAGCCGGCAAGGCGCCAGGTCAATGACTTGATGGCGCTTTTTTTGTTGATCGGAGCGTTCATAGTAGTAGAATTCTATTGGATTAGAAGTCCGGTGACCAGCATGTCAAGTATATTTGAATAATTTTATTCATCGAACATACAACACCTGTGCGCCACCAAGAACAGACGGAGGGAAGATGCAAAGGGGAGTGCACTCGAATGTCCCGTTTACGGTTGGTTGAGCGACATAAGCGCTTTGAGCAGGAGACGGGCTGATTTTTCCCAGGAAAATTGTCGTGAACGCTTCAGGCCCTTTTCTCTCAGGCGCGTACTGAGCGCAGCGGCCGAAACCGCTTTTTCCATTGTTTTCGAAAGACCTTCCACGTCAAGAGGATCGAGCATGATGGCCGCGTCGCCGGCCACCTCGGGAATGGAAGACGTGTTCGAGGTTATTACCGGGCATCCGCACTGCATGGCCTCAAGGACCGGCAGGCCGAATCCTTCGTACAGGGTGGGGAACACGAAAAGCTCTGCACCGGTGTATATCGGCGCGAGCTCCGTGTTCGATACGTAGCCGGTGATGAGGACGTTCTCCCGGACGTCGGAGGCATCGATCTCCCGGAAAAAGTCGGTTTTTATCCATCCGGCCATGCCCACGAGCACAAGCTGGTAGTTACGGCGAGATGGCATGGCGCGATATGCCGTCAGCAGGGACTTGAGGTTTTTCCGGGGCTCCAGGGTGCATACTGACAGTATATATTTTTTTGTAATGCCGTACTTCTTCTTTACGGATGAAACGGCGGACGCACCGGCGCGATAAAATATGGTGCTGTCAGCGGCCAGGGGAATTGCTTCGATGCGGTTATCAATTCCCAGAATATCGCGCGCGTCATTTTTCGTGTTTTCCGATATCGCCACGAGAAGGTCCAGCTTTTTCATGTTCCGCAGGGTGAACAGTTTCATCCTGATTTTGTTCCCGAACTCCATTGTTTCCGGAAAGAGTTCCCATACGAGATCATAGAGTATACCGGCTTTTTTCACCGGTGACAGGAAAAAATAGGGATAGTAATAGGTTGAGGTACCAAGGTACACATCGATACCGTTCTTTTTGATCGAAGAGGCGAGCTTGCAGGAAAAGACCGCTTCATCGAGCAGTTCAAGAAATATTTTCAGCAGTCTCAGAATGACTATCGATACACGGCTGAATATCCCATTTGATCCGTTGCCCGATCTTTTCCTGTTCCATGCCTGCCATACAAGAAGCCTGATATTTTTAAGAGAGTACTGAAAATCGACATGCCGCCAGAGGGGATTCCTGATTTCAACATGCTTCAGGTCATCCATTGTGTAAATGTAGTATTCATTTATTGAATCAATCTTCTGTAATTCGTTCATATAGTGGAGGATGACCGTGCCGACGCCAGTGATTTTATCCTGGCTCAGTGCATGGGCCTCGATGGCGATTTTCATGACGGCTCTCCCGTGATGGATGATGTGACGGAAAAACAGGGCGTACTCTTACCTGGTATCGTATTGCTCACCATGATGGTGCGGGTAATGATACGGCATGGTGTGAGTTATCCCGTAATAATCTCCAAAATTCCCCGCGCTGTTTTTTCCCAGGTATAGTTCCTGCAGTTTTTCAGTCCTTCCGCTGCCAGCTTTTTCCTGAGCTTATGGTCCTGCACTATATTCATCATGGCGCGGGCCATATCATTGACGTCATGGGGATTGACGTACACGGCTCCGGAACCGGCCACCTCGGGACAGCTGGAGACGTTGCTCGTGATGACCGGGCAGCCGCAGGCCTGCGCTTCCAGTATGGGAAGGCCGAACCCTTCGTAAAGCGACGGGTAGAGGTAGCAGTCCGCCAGGTTGTACATCATCACCAGGTCTTCTTCGCTGATGTACCCCAGCTTGATGATCCTGTCGGACAGGTCGTGTTTCGTTATCATCTCGTGCACTTCGGTATCGAGCCATGAATCTCCGCCGGTGAAATAGATGCAGTGCGGAATGGAGTCCTTGATCCGGATGAAGGCCCGTATCAGGTTAAGCATGTTTTTTCTCGGGCTCAGCGAGCCGGCGTAGAAGAAGAAGGGCGTTTTCAGATTATATTGCGAGATCGTTTGAGCGCGCCGTTTCCTGTCGGTGATGACCCTGAAATGGCTTTCCACTCCCTCTTTCACCACCCGGATTTTTTCCGGCCGTATACCGAGAAGGGCTTTCATGCGTGACGCGGTAAAATCCGACACGGTCAGGTCGATCCATGAGAAGCGGGCAGCCACGGGAATCATGAGCCGGTGATGCAGATTGTCGAAAAACTTGAACTCGCGGAACGTGAAGTCCTCGAAATACACGATATCGTGATACACGGGGATTTTTCTGCCTTTCACCAGGGGTGAAAAGGTGTTCTTCGGGAAGAGAAACACGTCGATCCGGTTCATCCATGAAAACAGGGGAATGTACATGTAGTCGAAAAAGAGCTTTGACCGCAGACGGACGATTTTCACTGAAAAGTTTTCCGGAAGCTGGAAATCGAATTCCAGGCTGTCATACATGAGTATGTGGTATTTGTTTTTCCTGTCGAGCTTTGCAAGCTCGCGGATGACGTTCATGGTGTAGCGTGCCGGACCGCCGTGACGCTCATTCAGGACCCGCGCATTGATGCCGATATTCATGGGGTCCTCGATGTCCTGCCGCGCGAGGCGGCAATGGCTTTGAACGCGGCGAGAAATCCCGATGCCTGCATGCTCACGTCGTATTTTTTTGAGAGAGACAGCCCTTTTTTCTCGAACCGGGCGCGCATGCCGCTGTCGGTTAAAAGCTTTTTCATCTTGGCTGCTATGTCTTTCGGAGAGAGCGGATCGGCGTATTCGGCCGCATCCCCGAAAACCTCCGGGATCGCGGTGCGCGGGGAGGTGAGGACCGCCGTGCCCGAGGCCATGGCCTCGAGGATCGGGAGGCAGAACCCCTCGTGGAGGGACGGGAGCACGAAAAGACGGGCCCTGCGATAGAGGCGTGCGAGCTCGTCACCGTCAACATACCCCTTGAACACGATCCTGTCCCGCACCTGTTTTTCAAGGCTTTCAATCAGTTCTGCGAGCGGGCTGTTTTTCCATCCGCTCCCGCCCACGATGACAAGCGAATCGTCGATAGTGTCTGCGATAAGGGAAAAGGCCCTGACGATATTGACAAGATTCTTTCTGGGCTGGAGCGTCCCCACGAAGAGGAGGTAGTTTTCTTTCTCGTTCTTTTCGGCCGGGGTGAACTCGGAAAGGGCGATACCGTTATGGACCACGGTGATCCTGTCAGCGTTGATATGCAGGTAGTTGATCATCTCGTTCTTTGAATGCTGTGATACGGTAAAAAAGTAATCTGACCGTTTCACGAAAAACGGGAACAGGAAATTATAAAAAATGCTGTTGGTCAGGGATATGGCATCGGGCATGGCCCTGTATGCGACGTCATGTATGGTCGTTGCCACGGTCACCGGGCGGGGCAGGAACAGGGGAAAATACTCTGCGCCGGCGAAAAACATATCTACATGGTCGCGGATGATGGCCGACCGGAGCGAGGGGCTCTGGAGCCAGAGGCGGCGTTTGCCGCGGAACATGCCGCTGATCTCACGGAGATGGAATTGCGGGTTCTTGAATATGATGTCCGCCTGCACGGTATGCCGTACCCCGGGCGTGTACAGGTAGTACTCATTGTCCGAATCGATCCGGGAAAGCTGGACGAGAAGCCTCAGGAGAAAATTTCCGAGCCCGTCTATATGCTCGGCATACAGGTAATATGCGTCTACGCCGATTTTCATTGTCTGGATAAAGCTTCTTTTATCATTTTCAACAGCGCACCCGATCGGACCGTTTCACCCCTGTCATTGAGATGATAGGCGGTATCGCCAAAATATTTTTCGGGATAGATGAAATCGCCGGGCTTGTTGATAATTGTGCCCTTGAACGAATGCCTCATCATGTTATGATAGGCGTCGATGTATTTCTCCTGCAAGGTATATTCGCTCTCCGGGAAATGGGAGAAATAAAAGAAAAGCCGCGCGTTTTTTTTCTGTGCAAATTCATGGAATTCATTCAAAAAAGCGAGGTTTTTCCAATCCGGATAGGTAAACGTATTCTTGAGATTCATCAACGGCCTGTGCTCGTTATATGGATGAAGGCGATCTCCGTTAGTGTTAAACTCGTTTTTATAATTGGGGAATCCGGTGTTGAATAACTCGGTTGGATTGAACAATACCAGGTTGCGGATGTATGATTTCACCTTGCCCTGGCACAAGTCAAGCATCGTATTAAAAAGATAATAATACTCCCCGTTGCTGATGTACTGACGGGCGTGCTTCAGGGGTGACATGAGAAAAAAGTATCGCTTCGCTTCTTCATTGGTATGGATGTAATCATAATATTTCGGATCGAGTATGGTACCGTATTCCATGGTTACCACCACGACGTCACCCGGCTGTAAATACGGCTTGATCTCTTCCAGGTGCTCGGAGGTGCCAAGCCCGCCCCAGAGACTCATGTCGATCATGGAATATCCCAACTCTTTTTCAAAAAGGGCTGTTTTCAATGTCAGCTGGCTGCTGCCACCGACAAATATCATGCGCGGGGATTTCTTTTGCTCGAGCATCTCTTTTTTGTTAACCAGGGCAGCCAGATCATGTGGGATAGTGCCCGGCATGATCCATATGATGGCCATAGTCAGGATCATTGATATGCTGCAGAGTGCTATGTAGCCAAAGAGTTTTCTCATTTCTTCCGGGCCTAAAATACAAAATATAAGAACTGCTGTCCTGACATGCCGAGGAATACGATCGAAAACAGGAGACAATAGTACAATGCCGCCTGGACATACCACGGTTTCCGGGAGATCATGTCACGCATGCTCTGTTTTTTTACTTCCTGGATTATCTCTATTGTGCCATGCACCATGATGGCCAGCGCGAGCGTTATCATTTCGGGAAGAAACGCCGGCTTGGCGAATCCCAGGAATGTCGTCTTGTTCTGTATCACGATGTAGGCTTTTATGGTATCAACATTCATGGTCATGAGAGTTTCTATCAGACCGCCAAATCCGGTGAACAGGTTGGTTATGATGTAAAATCCGTCAGAGGTTTTATCGGCCCTGAAAAATATTCCGGCAAATGTGAACAGCAGGAAGGTATTAACAATTTTCAATACATTATGAAAGCGGGGAACTTTAATCAATCCGGTCATCGTGACAAGCTTCTGCCGGATATTCTTTGTCCAGATCGAAGCGAGAGAGTAGAATCCGTTTAAGGAAGCCCAAATAATAAAGGTCCAGTTTGCGCCATGCCAGATGCCGCTCAGGAAAAAAATGGTAAATATATTAAACTGCCAGCGCAAATTCCCGACACGGTTACCTCCCAGCGGGATATAGACATAATCACGGAACCATGCTATCAGAGTGATATGCCATCTTCGCCACAGCTCCGGTATCGAAGGTGAAAGATAGGGACGTTTAAAGTTCTGTGTCAGCTTGATGCCGAAGATCTGCGCCGTTCCGATGGCAATGTTGGAATAGCCGGCAAAATCACAGAAGACCTGGAATATAAAACAGAGCGAAGCAATGATCAGGTAAATGCCCAGAAAGCCCTTCGGATTTGAAAATACATCATTGGCTACGATCGCCGCTCTGTCAGCGATCACGATTTTCTGGAAAAATCCCCACGCAATTAGTTTCAGGCCGTCCATGACCTGTTTATAATCGAATTGATGCTCTTCATAGAATTGCTTAATTAATTTCTGAGGGCGTTCGATCGGTCCTGCAACGATCTTCGGGAAAAAGAGTATGTAAAGCGACAAGATTCCGAGGTGACGCTCAGGCTTCATCGTCCCGCGGTAAACATCGACCAGATAGCTGATACTCTGAAAAGTGAAGTATGATATGCCGACAGGAACGAGTATTTTCAGAATTCGCGGAGGGTAGCGCAGGTCGAGAAATGATGCAATATCCGATACTGTCTGGCTGAAAAAATTGAAGTACTTGAATACAAAGAGCAGAAGAAGGGTATAGATTATGCCGATGATCAAGTACGGTTTTGCCCTTCTCGAACCTGCAGTCCTGGCCCTGTCGATAATGATCGCCACAAAATAATTGACCAGTATGACCGATATGATGGAGAGGGTGAGTATTATATAATAGATAACGGGTTTGTTTTTTGTCGGATCATATTTAAAGAAAGGAGTTTCTTTAAGCGGATCAAAGGAAGAATAATAAAAAAATCCGAAAAAAAAGCAGCTCGCCGCGAGAAGTACTATCCATCGACGTTTATGGGGCAGCGCGAAATAGATGATCGCGACAACCGGGAGAAATATGAAAAAATCAAGAGAGTTAAATTGCATGGTTTCCGTGCTTGCTGAAATTTAAGATTGGATATAATAATTTTTTACTTATGTTATAGTCAAGACAAAAAACGGATATCGACGATATGTTTCTCCCGGAATTGTCAGGGCCGCACACCCGTTGATAATCCAGTCTATTGGACGGCGACTGACTCTGAAAGTATCCACTCAAGCGTGTCCCTGATGCTGTATGCAGGCTTCCAGTTCAGGTATCGCTGTAATGCTGAAGAATCGCCGATCGACTTGATAATTTCATTTTTACGTAAGAGCGAATCCGTTTGTTTGATCTCAATGATTGTATGTGACAGCTCCTGTATCAGGTTGAGTATATCGCTGAGGCGGTACCCGGTCCCGCTTGCCACGTTGAAGACCTCTCCGTCCGGAAGATGCTCCATCAGCCGTATATAGGCGTCCGTTACGTCACGGACATCCATGAAATCACGAATGACGGACAGATTGCCCAGCTCGAGGCTCCGCTTTTTCTCGCGGACGGCAGATACGATCTTCGGAATGATAAAATGCGGGTTCTGTCCGCGGCCTGTATGATTGAAGGGACGAACGATGACCAGTGGAAGCCCGTGATCGAAGTGGAACACACGCGCGATATGCTCTGCTGACGCCTTGCTGGCGCCGTAATGATTAACGGGGCATATCGGTGCGCCCTCGGTAACGGGCTGGAATGAATCATCAACGATCCCGTAGACCTGCGCTGAGCTGACCAGCATAAAACCCGGTTTATTTTTCAGCCGGACTGCTGATGAAAGGAGGTTTATTGTTCCGTTAACATTGATCGCATACAGAAGGGACGGGTCAATCGAGTCGACCCGTGATATTGCTGCCAGGTGGAAAATGAAGCTTGGTGACAACTCCTCCATGCACGAAATAACAGCCGGGAGGTTGCTGATGTCTGCCTTGAGCACGGCCGGATCCCTGCTTTCTGTATCGATACCGAATACATGATATCCTTTCTCTTCCAGGGATTGCCGAAGGATCGACCCGACAAATCCGTTGATGCCGGTTATCAGTATGTTATTATTGCTCATTGCAGCAGGGTACCTTCTGGTGACGGTCAGTTTCGCTACTGTTCCTTTTTAACCCGTTCAAGGTCGCGCTCAACCATGATTGTTACCAGGTCTTTGAATTTTACTTTCGGTTCCCATCCAAGTTTATCCCTGGCCTTGGAATAATCCCCCAGGAGCTGGTCGACTTCACCCGGTCGGAGGAATTTAGGGTTTATTTTCACGACGGTCTTCCCGGTTTTCGTGTCGATACCGGTCTCGTTGACGCCGGAGCCTTTCCACTGGATGGTGGTGCCGGCGTGCTGGAACGCATGCTCGATAAACTCGCGGACGGAGTGGTTCTCGTTGGTGGCGAGTACAAAATCGTCCGGGGTCGGCTGCTGGAGCATTCTCCACATGCCATCGACAAATTCCTTCGCGAATCCCCAGTCGCGCCTGGCGTCCATGTTGCCGACTTCAATATAGTCCTGCTTTCCAAGTATGATGCGCGCAACGGCATCGCTAACTTTCCGTGTTACGAATTCGATCCCCCGGAGCGGCGATTCATGATTGAAGAGGATCCCCGAGCATCCGAATATATTGTACGATTCGCGGTAATTGATCGTCAGCCAGTGGCCGTACAGCTTGGCAACGGCGTACGGGCTCCGGGGATAAAAAGGCGTGCTTTCCTTTTGCGGTATTTCCTGTACCTTGCCGAACATCTCGGAGCTGGATGCCTGGTAAAACTTTATCTTTGGATTGACGATGCGGATCGATTCCAGGACGCGCGTAACGCCGATTGCGGTAATCTCGCCGGTAAGGACCGGCTTCTCGAAAGAAACGGCAACGAAGCTCTGCGCCGCCAGATTGTAGATTTCATCAGGCTTGATTTTATCGAACGCCCGGATCATGTTCCCGGTGTCGAGTATATCCACTTCAACGAGTTCGATCTTATCATGTACCTTGAGCTCATCAAGTCTCCAGAAATTCGGCGAACTGGTTCTCCGGTATCCGCCGTAGACGCGATACCCTTTCTCAAGAAGAAGCTCCGCGAGGTATGCGCCGTCCTGGCCTGTGACTCCGGTAATGAATGCGGTTTTTGTCATATTAATGTCCCCGTACATGAAGATTTAAACAGGATGTTCCCGTGTCCAGTAACGCTTTGCACAGGCTGTCTGAGATACACGTTAGAATCGTTATGGAATAACTGTAAAATTTGTCAATAATCATTTTACGGGGATCGCGTTGACGATTTCACACCGGATGATGAGGCTGCAGAATAATCCGGAGAGTATTGCCTAAAGCTACATAATACATACGATGTGTAACACTTAGTGACGTCGCATCTGTGATAAAAGCATTGACAAATTTCACAAATTAATGATTTTATTGCGATACAATCTTCACAATTGAGAGGGTCATTATGTCAGCGCGAAAACTGGTTCTTCTGTTAGCGGTGTGTTCCACGATAAGCTTTATTTCGTGCGATATTGAGGTGCCCATAAAGGAAATGGTCACTGCAAGAACTACCATTGAAAAGGCCCGTCAGGTACTGGCTGATACATATGATCCGGAGAATCTGAACAAGGCCGTGGAGGAGCTCAACAAGAGCCACGGATTTGTTGTGAATAAAAAAGCCGCTGATGCGAAGACATCTGCGATCAAAGCGGCAGATTATGCCGAGGCCGCAATACAGATTTCCCTCCCGAAAGCAGTAGATGCAAATCTTGAAGAGGCGAAGACCCTGTACCAGGAAGCGGACAGGCTCAATGCGGAAAAATTCGCCTCTGATCAATTCGCGGCCGCCGAAGCCGCCATCACGGAAACTGAAACCCTGAAAAACGACCACAATCTCTGGGATGCGTTCGCAAAGTCCAAGGAGGCCGTCACTGCCAGCGGCCAGGTGAAGGAAGCCGCTCTGGCCAGGCTGCCGGAGCTGACCGAAGAGCTGAGCGCGATGAAAAAGGACGTTGGGGAGCTGAAGTCACTAAAGCTGAGCGACCAGCAAAAACAGCAGATTGACGAGGCTGCATCCAAGCTTGACAGGGCCGGTGAGCTTCTCGGCCAGAACAATGCAAAAGAAGCCGCATCTCTGATGATCGAGGCCGGTGTTTCCATCAATACCGTGAAGATGGCCGTGCAGAAGGTTTCGGCGCGGGATAAGATCGCCGCGCTTCGTAAGGAAGTGGAGATGTTGAAAAAGGAACGGGGCTCAGCGTATGCCGGTGAGGATATTGCGGCAATAACCGCCACGCTCAATGAGGCTGAATCACTCCTTGACCAGGAAAAGACTGAAGAGGCGCTGAAAAAAATATCCGAGGCGGAGCAGCAGCTCGCGTCAGCCAAGGAAAAAACAACTAGAGGCCTGGCTCTGGAGAAAGCAAAATCGGTTGAAAAAATGCTGGAAGAAGCGAGGAAGAAAGATACGAAGAACATGTTTAAGACCGAGATTGATAATGCCGACACCATGATTGGCGACGGAAAAAACCTCATCGAGAGCGGATCATATACGGAAAGCATTGCCAAGTTCGAGGAGGCCGAAGCCCTGCTCAATTCGATCGGCATAGCAAGTGAAAAGGACCGGCTTGGTGCGGACGACTCCACGATAAACCGTGAAGGGAAAAAAATATACAAAGTCATTTATGACAAGAAGAAGCGCGACTGCCTTTGGAGAATAGCCGGCAAAGTGTACAAGAACGAGCGGCTGTGGCCCCTGATCTATGTTGCGAACAAGGAACAGATCAAGGATCCTGACTTGATATTTCCGGGCCAGAGGTTCGTCATCCCTGAAATCCCGGAGAAGAAAGATAAAAGTGAAAAAAAGGAAAGCGATAAGGATACCGGCGGGGACACAACTGATACGAAGACTGATACCATGGACGAAAAATAGTTTAGAGTAATACGTGAAAAATAGAGTTTCCTGTATACTTGCAGCGGTCGTCGTATCAATGATGGCGGGCAATCTCGTCGCCCGGGACATTAATCTTGATGCGATTTACATCAACACGGGCTCCCCGGTCTACGGCAGGCTTCTGGAGAAGAAACTGGAGGCCTATCAGGCAGCCGGCTCCGAATTCATCGATCGCGACGTGATATTCGCCGGCTGGGGCGACGGTTACACCATCCTCTACGTCAAGGAATTAACGCAGTTGAACATCGCGTACGCCTATAACAGGGTAACGCGGAAAACAAGGGAAATCGGAAGAATCGTCGGAACGATAACCGCACTGAAACAAAGCGCCGGCGGATCGCATCTTTTCATCAAGAGGCTGGTTGAGGTGCCGGGATCGGTGCCGCGAGGCGAAACCCTGATCCTGAACGTGGCCACAAAAAAAATATCGGTGCTGAACTCAACGTATCCCTTCATTGACTTTTCCGTGGCGCCCGGCGGAAATTCAATCATGTTCGAATCCGGAGAAGGCATCGTCGAATATATTCCTGAAACGGAAAGCAGGCGCGTAACCGTCAGGCGCACGGAATATGCCGATATAGCGCGGGCTGGCGAACCGGTCATTGCCCACCTCTCACCGAACGGGAAAAAAGCCGTTATCGTGAGCGGCAGCGGCGGATCGTATCGGTCAAAGATGACCGCTGCCGGTACCACCTGGGTACTCCCGGATGTTACATCGGCGACCGAGCTGTACTGGCTCGACAATAACCAGCTGGTTTATCGTAAGGGGGCTTCCGGAAATTATTCGGTCTGCCTCTATGATGCGGTCTCGCGTCAATCGACGATCCTGCTGGACAACTCGCTCAACACCAATATTATCTATTCAACATATCCCAAAATTATCACCTTTCTGAAAGACCAGGTCATTCGTGTATATGATGTAAGAAAACATGCAATTATTAACACCTGTCTCGAAGGCGAAGACGCCAGCTTTTCCCCTGATGGTAACCGTTTCATTACGCTGTACCTGAAAAAGCTTTTTATTACCGGTATTACCAGTGTTATAAAGAAAAATACTGAATTGACCAAGAAGGCGAAGGAGATAGTTGTCCTGTATCAAAGCATCCTCGGAAACGGGAAAGAGCTATCCAATGAATATTCAGGGGAATATGTGAAAAAAAAGATATCGGCTTACGGCTCGGTATCGGACTGAATAATCAGCCAGGACCCTCCAGGCGCACTCCGGTATAGGGATAACTTTATGGATCTGAATGCGGCTAGATACGCCATTGGCACATGGCTGAGAGAATACTGGTACCGACTCAACAACGGTGCAGGCCAGCCCGCAGAGTATGATAAAAGCGTGATAGAATTGAGGCGCGAGACGAAAAGCCGGCCGTTGGTGAACCTGCTCCTCTTCCTTGCAACGTTTGTAACGATGACCTTTGCCGGAGCTCCCGAGGAGAAGACGCTGGTTGACGTATTCCTGACCGGGATGCCCTTTTCCCTGACCCTTATCAGTATCCTTCTTTGCCATGAGTTCGGGCATTATTTTGCAGCAAGGAAATTCGGCGCGAATCCGACTCTGCCATTTTTCATACCGCTGCCGTTGGCATTTCCCTCGCCTGGAACAATGGGGGCGGTCATAAAAACGAGAACTCCAATACCGAGCCGCCGTGCCCTCATGTACGTAGGCGCAATGGGCCCCCTTCCCGGTTTCATTGTGAGCATGGCTGCCGCGATCATCGGGATCTATCTCTCTGATGTAAAGCCGCTGCCAGCTGCCGGCGGTGATTTCCTGGTGCCGATACTGGGCGATTCAATGCTATTTCACCTGTTAATTCAAATTATTCATGGTACGCTCCCGGCAGGGCATGACCTGTATTTATCGCAGTACGCATGGGCCGCCTGGTTCGGTCTTTTTATAACCAGCCTTAATCTCATGCCTATCGGACAGCTTGACGGGAGCCATGTACTCTATTCGCTTATCGGAAGAAAACAGCGCCTGTTTGGCTGGGCGGCTCTTGCGGTGCTCTCAGGAATGGCGATCGTATGGCCCGGGTGGATCGTCTGGATAGTGCTGACGCTTTTCCTGCTCATGGTTGCCCACCCGGATGTTCCCGAGCGCGAGCAACTCACTGTTGCTGAAAAAGCCATGGGATGGCTTTGCATGATTATACTGGTTGTTACGTTTGTTCCGGTACCGCTGAAATTTTTATGACAGGGGCCTGTCATCCCGCGGGATGCTGTTGATCTTTTTATATTCCCGGTATCGTTTGATTATCGTCACTGCGCAGAGTAAATCCATGCCGTACCACGCTGCAATGAGGTGGTAAAATTCGGACTTCCCGATGCCGGCGTAAAAAAATTGGATTTCTGATTGTCCGGATAATTTTGTGAGCCCCCATATCAGGACTGACGACGTTATGCCGGTGATGATGGCTATTGTTATAATGACCGAGTAAATGGACTTGTATTTCCTGAACACGATGATGATCAGAAAGACCAGCACACCGATAACAAAGAAGATCATGGTATTGCTCCGAAAATATCAGTCATAGTATGCACTACAACAAACGGTGGTCACAGTCAGGTACATCTATGGCTTCATGGACTCATCTGGCTATGAATCATCATGATTGAATTAAATCAAGTTTTAATTGATTGGTCTGAGATTATGAGCGGAGTGGAGCAATTTTTTGGCCATCAGGCGATTTTTTAATAAAAAAGTTGCAATATTATATATATATTAAAATTTGACGTCGTTTTCAATACTATAATTAACGAGATGAAACAACATGATTATTTACAAACAAGTAACGCTACTTTCAATTATCATTTCCTGTGTCCTTATTATATCCTGCGCCACCGCCGGGGATAAAAAATTCGAGTCAGATAACCGGCGTTTTATAAATGCCCCGTTTACGCCAGGTGAGGATAAAGAGACGTTTCGTGTCGTTATAACGTCGGATGAGTATGCTGTCGTGCAAACGGAATGCACTGATACCATCGAGCGCGAGGACGATCCCGGCGGCGACGAGTACATTTGTGATGAGCTCAAGAAGTACGATAAAATCAACGAGGCCCGGGAGGGGATGTATCACATAGCACTCTTTCCCGACCGAGGGACCCTTATGAAGGTACGGCCCTACAAGCCCCTCAACCTGATCGAGCTGGATAATTTGATTATCGATGACCTGATGAGATGGAGCTTCAAGTTCCCGCAGAAGAGTATAAAGCCGAATAAAATGTACATCAAGTACCGCATTGTTCTCAGGAAAATGGAGAAAGACGATAAGATCCGGAAGGAAGTGCAGAAAAAAATGATGGGAGAGGAATAGCCCGTCTGCTGCGGCTGATCAAGGGGGGCTGCCAGGCCGGCAGGCCCCCTTTTTATGCAAGGATTATAGTGACGTCGTGTTTATAATCAACCGAACGGCGTTTTCATCCATCATCATTTTACGCGATATCTCATCTGATGACCATCCTTTGTCTGACAATTCGCGAACGGTCCGTATCACGTTTTCATTGATGTTTTTGTGAGCGCCGGCAGTGCCTTTTACCTGCTTCAGGATGGGATTGTTGTTGTCGACTGCCTGGATGAAGTCGGCGAGCTGGCGCATCCGCTTGTCGGTCTGCGTGAACAGTTCTTGTAGGTGGCTGTCGGTACTGCTGATTTCATCCCTGAGCGTTTCAGCCTTTTTGAACATGGCCTGGAGTTGTTTCACCCGCGCTTCCATGATCTCGGACAACCCGTCGAGCTCGTTGAACTTGTCCTTTATCTCCTTGATGTCGCTTTCCCTGGTTTTCAAGATAAGAAGGCTCTCTTCAATGCCGCGCATGTGCTGGTTGATTTTATCGACCCGCTTTTCAGAGCGGTCAACGACCTTCTGGAAGGAGCCGATCTTGCCCTCGACGGACTGGATCAGGATGTCAGCCTTGTTCACCGAATCGAGGTTCCGGGCGATAACGTCTTCGTACTCATGCAGCTCCCTGATCCTGGACTCGATACCGGTATAGCTTTCCATGAGTGCGTCGATCCTCGAGCTGACGGCATCGATTTTTGCGTATTGGTCCTGGAAGCTTCCCGCTTTTTCCAGCGCCTGGTCGCTCATCTCTTCGAGCGTGCGTATCTCGTTTTCTATGTCTGACAGTTTTTCCTTCTTGTTCTGGTACGAACGAATTTCCCTGTCGAAATCTTTTGTCAGCTCTTTAAGGTAATCTATATCGGAGAAGAATTTATCGAGGTGCTGCGCCTCCTTCTGCGACTCCTGGAGCATGCGGTTCAGGCGCTCGATCTGGTCATTGACATCTCTGACCAGTGACTCGGTCTTTGTGAAGACCTTGCTCTGGTCCTCGTAGTTCAGGATCTCCGATTTCGTGTCCGAGAGACGTTGCTCAATATCGGAAAATTCGTCTTTGACTCTCTGCATCTGAACGGATACGTAGTTCCCGAGCTTCATCTCGTTGTCGCCAAGCTTTTCCTGGAATTCGGCGAGCCTCTGCTCGATTTCGCCGGTATTGGCGGTGAGCTCTTCCGCCTTGGACTCGGCGGTGTCGATGATGCGCGTTTCAAACTCGAGGAAGCGCGATTCGAAATTTTCAATCTCCTTGCGGACCTCCTCGGCCTCGCGGCGGCTAGCCTGAACGATTTCGTCCCGCTTGGTAATCGCGTTAATATTCAGGTTGTCGAGCTCGTTCCTGACCTTGTCAGCCTCGATCTCGAAGCTCTTGATTAGCTTCGACTTGGATTCATTGACGCTTGATTCAACCGTTGTCAGCTTGTTGGTGAGCTTGTCAAGGTCGTTCTGGAAGCGGTCCAGGAGGGTGCCTTTGGTGTCGTCAAACTCGGATTCGAAATCCTTGAGCTTCGAGTAGAGCACGTCAATTGACTGCTGGATCTCGCTTTCAACGCCCGAGCTGCGCTCCTTGATTTCCGTGAAGACCTTGCCTTCAAGGTCCGCAAGGTTGATCTTGAGCATCTCGATCTGCGTCTGAAGATTAGAGGCGCCCTCGACGGACTTCGCGACGCCGTCGATCTTGACCTTGAAATTCTGTAATAAAATTTCCCCCGTATCGGTTACCCGCTGGTCCATATCGGTAAGCGCACGCTCGAAGGACTCGGTCAGGTCAACGAGTTTCTGACGGCTGCTGTTAACGAGAAGGTCTTCCTTGTTCTCAACTGAACCGCGCAGCTTGTTGATCTGCTCGCTGAAATCAGCTGTTAATTCGCGGGATTTTTCCTTGAGACGATTGTTGAAGTTCTGAAGTATCTCTGCGCTTTCGGTTTTGAGGGTCTTGAGCGTTTCCTTGGTATAGGACATGCTCTGGGATATTTCCGCGAAGCTGTCTTTCGCCCCGGCGATAAATTCGATCTGTTTGTTCACGTCACGGGCGGACTGGGATATAACACGGATATCGTCTTCGACTTTTTTTAAATTGGTTTTTTCAATATCAAGACCCTGGAGCTTTGCCTCGATTTCATTGACGGCCGAGTTAATGTTCTTTGCCAGGGCATTTGATTTTTTTAACAGGATATCCATCTCAATCGTTGCATCATTGAATCGCCTGTTTTCGGTTTCGGCGAGCTTTTTAAATTCATCAAACAGTCGGGATGAATATCTTCTCAATTTTGCCATCTTTATATTGGTCCGGTCAAGCTTCCTGAAAAGGAACAGCATGGCGAGGCAGACCACGCAGGTTATAATGTTGAGGATCATGGCATTAACTCCGATGTTAAATAAAACATGAATTACTAAAAAAATATACACTGTAATTTTTTTGTCAATCAAAATTTTATGTCACATTAGATCGGAGCCATTTCCGGCGAAAATATATGCAGGATAAGAATAAATATCAGGCAGAAAATCCAGAAATGTGCGTTGAATTTTCTTAACTTTTGTTTTTGAATAATATCTATTAATATTATTGACAAAAATATATTCCTTTTAAAATAGTACACTCACTATTTTATGATCAGATTTCATAATCAACACTGAAAGCAACTGATGTTTATATATTATAGAGGTGATTCTTATGAAGAGGACGTTACAGCCCAGCAAAGCCAAGCGGTTTAAAAAGCATGGATTCAGAGAAAGGATGAGCACCGCTGAAGGCAGGAAGGTATTAAGCAGGAGAAGAAAAAAAGGGAGGCAGAAATTGACAGTTTCCGACGAGCGGAGATTGCCAAAATAATTGTATATCGTGAAACGTATATATTCTTTAAAAGGAAGGAATCTATTCAGGGAAGTTTATCTTAAAGGCAGGAAACTACAGGACACGGGGATTCGGATTTTTTATCTCAATATTAATAAAAGCAACTATGTAAAACCTGTTACGATCAATGATAGATTATACGATTCGAGAAAGTTAAAAATCGCGATCGCACCGGCGAAATCATACGGCGCGGCGCATGTTCGGAACAGGGGAAAACGGCGGATGCGCGCGATTTGCTCCGGGTTATTGAATGAATTGAAGGAAGGGTTTTACATAATAATACGGATTGATAGTGATTCTCGGGATCTGGCATTTGATGAAGAAAGAAGAATCGTCAGATCGTTATTCGCAAAAGCGGGATTGTTGAACGGCGATGCGTGAAACCAGTTACGGCAAAATATTTAACGCGATTTTCACGAAGCTTTTTGTCTTATTAATTGGCATTTATCGTACGTTCCTGTCCCCGATGTTGCCTCGGTCTTGCAGATTTTATCCATCCTGCTCAGTTTATGCTATCGGCGCTTTGAAAAAGCATGGCGCGGTCAAAGGCTCCTATCTGGCGGCACGACGAATTCTCCGGTGCCATCCATTCCATGAAGGTGGCTTTGATCCGGTACCCGAGTCATTCAGCTTCTTCAAATAACATTCCGACCGTGCCAGGAATATCATACCGTTCACGCAGCGATGCGGCCTGATGGCGTGCCGGCATTGCTTTTCATGCATTTATCAGTTATCATTACAAAAGGACACAACCATGGATAAAAAAAGTCTTATCGCAATTTCGCTGATAGCAGCTCTGTGGGTCGGATATTTCATAGTCTTCAAACCTGCACCACCGGTTAAAAAGCCGGCTGAAACAAAAGTAGAAACGGTAAAAAAAGAAGATGGAGAGATAAAAACAGGCGGACCGGCACCGATACGAATAGAGCAGGTTAGCGGAGACACGACCGAGAAACAGATAACGGTTAAAACGAAAAAGTTCGCGGTAACTCTGTCAAACAGGGGCGCTGCGATAACCGGGTGTACATATCTCGAGAGAAATATCGATCTCATCGTTAAAGACAATCCCTATAACGCGAAGGGGCGGCTTGATTTTTCAATTTCCTTTGATGACGACGAATTCGTTAACGGGAGCGCACTCAACAGCGCTCTGTGGGTGCTTCGTCAGAGCGGCAACCAGGTAACATTCTCGACAGATATACAGATGAATGGAAATCCGGTCAGGATTGAAAAGATATACCAGTTTATAGACGACGGGTACGGCTTCATCGTAGAATACAGGCTTAAAAATAACGGCGGGAAGGTACTTGCCTTTAAAAACGGATCGGCCATATTCTCACCCGGTGAAATCCTGGGGCCCACTCTTAATTACAGCAATACCTACAATAGATTGATGAGTATATATTCCCTGGACGGCACGTTCAAAAAGGCCGACAAGGGTGGCGGCGGCTTTCTGCTGGGCTGCGGCTCGTCGACGGGCGACGAACCACTGGTAAAGCAGACCGGTACCATCAATTGGTCCGGTATCATGAGCCGTTATTTTCTCCTGATCATGAAGCCGAGCGAGGGCGCGGGAAAGGGTGTCATGTACGACAACAAGAAGCAGTCCGGTTTTCGCACCGGTATGCTCGTTGCTCTTAATAATCTGGAAGCCGGGAAGGAGGTCAAACGGACCTTCAAGGTGTATCTCGGGGAAAAGGACAAGAAAAAGCTTGCCGCGATAGACAAATCGCTCATCGATGCAGCCGACGTTAACAGCCTCATTGAGCCGATACGCAATTTCGTGTTATGGTGCCTGATGTGGATCAACAAGCTGATCGGGAACCTGGGATGGTCCCTGGTCATCTTTTCCCTGCTGACCAAGGTCGTGTTCATGCCGCTCACCATCAAGTCGACGGAATCGATGAAAAAGATGCAGCAGCTTTCCCCCAAGCTCAACGAGCTGAAGGCGAAATACAAGGACAAGCCTGATCAGATGCAGAAAGAGATGATGAAGATGTACAAGGAGAACAAGGTCAATCCCATGGGCGGTTGCTTTCCGCTGCTGCTGCAGATGCCTTTCTTCTTTGCGCTCTACAGCGCCCTGATCGATTCAATCGACCTGTGGCAGGCCCCCTTTATTTTATGGATGAAGGACCTGTCCATGCCGGACACCGTTCTCACCATCTCGGGGTTTGACCTCAATATACTGCCGATCGTTATGACGGCAACGACCTTTGTCCAGCAGAAGCTGTCAACGGTGGATACCGGCGGCCAGCAGAAAATGCTCATGATGATGATGCCCCTGATGTTCATATTCATTTTCTGGAGCATGCCGTCAGGTCTTGTCCTGTATTGGGCTCTCCAGAATGTTTTCCAGATTGCGCATCAGCTGTTTATCAATTACCGGTCGAAAGGGGAAAAAGTGAAATGAGACCGCGGAAATCATTGTTAGATTTCATCGTAATGGTAAACAATATTTGTGTTCTTACTATAGCAGGAGGCCAGCATGAAGGTTATTGAAGTTGAAGGCAGAACCGTTGATGATGCGACCAAAAAAGCAATTGCCGAGCTCGGTATAACCGATTCATCGAAAATCAATATAGAAGTTATCGACGAAGGAAAAAGCGGGATATTCGGCTTTGGGGTTTCACGCCCCGCGAAAATAAGGCTTTTTTATAACCTGGACACGAAAGATATCGCCGATGCCATCAGGGATGTCATTGAAAACGTTTTTAAGCGCATGGAGATCGATTGTCGGATTGCCGACCTCAAGGAAAGCGAGTTGAAGGTCTACATAGAGCTGGAAAGCAAGAACAGTTCAGGCCTGGTTATCGGGCGTAAGGGAAAAACGCTGGAGGCCCTGCAGTTCATGGTCAATCTCATCGTGAACCATAAGACCGGCAGCGATAAAAAAATAATCCTGGATATTGAGTCATACCGCGCGAAGAGGGAGCGTGCCCTTCGCAAAATGTCGAAGGACATTGCGTTCAAGGTCATCAAGTCGGGAAAACCCTGGACGCTCGAACCGATGAACCCTTTCGAGCGGCGGCTGATCCACCTGACGCTCCAGAATGATACGAGAGTAACCACGAAGAGCGAAGGCCAGGGCATTTACCGTAAAGTGACGATCATGCCGAAACAGTGACGGGGCATATGATAGACGATACGATCTGTGCGCCATCGACCCCCCCGGTTCATTCTTCCATCGCCATAATCAGAATCAGCGGCCCGGATGCTATCAGGGCCGCTGGCTCGTTATTCAGCGCCCGGGGACAGCCGGAGCCCCGACGCGCCTGCTACGGAACCCTTGCCGATGACGGCGTATTGATCGATGATGTGGTCATGGTATGCTACCTCTCACCGCGGAGCTATACGGGAGAGGACATGGCGGAGATATTCTGCCACGGCAATCCGATCATTGTGAAGAAAATCATCGAGGCGCTTGGGAAACGGGGAATACGACTCGCCGAGCCGGGAGAATTTACAAAACGGGCCTTTCTGAACGGGAAAATCGACCTCACCGAAGCAGAGGCGATCAATCATATTATCACCGCCAGGAGCGAATGGGAAATCGAAACCTCGCTCCGCCAGATGCACGGCTCGCTCCGGCATCTGATACGCTCGATACGGAATTCCGTCATTGAACTGAAGGCCGACATCGAGGCGGCGATCGATTTTACCGACGAAGAGATCGAGTTCATATCACCCGGGGCCGCGGCCCGGTCGGCCGGAACTATCCGAGATGCCCTGGGGGACCTGCTCGCACGGTGCAGGACCGCCGAGCGACTGAGCCACGGAATCGACGTGGCCATCACAGGCAGACCGAACGTTGGAAAATCCAGCATTCTGAACCTGCTCCTCAACCAGGAGCGCGCAATCGTATCAAGCGTCCCGGGAACGACCCGTGACATCATACGGGAGCCGATCCAGATAGGCGGCGTGCAGGTGAATCTCAACGATACAGCCGGGATCGACACGCCGGGGGACGAGCTTGAGCGAATCGGGATCGATCTGAGCCACCGCAAAATCGAAACATCGAGTTTCATAATCCTCGTGCTTGATGCAGCTGAAGGTATCAACGAAGCTGACCGTATCCTGCTGGAAAAAACGAAATCGAAAAAGAGGATCATTCTCGCAAACAAATGCGATATCGCAACTCCACTGCAGAAGGAGTCGATCCGCATTGAAAGCGGGGAATCGCCCCAGCAGTTCTCGGCCGTGACCGGAGAGGGGCTGAATGAATTAAAGGAAATGCTATCACGGCGCATACAGGATGAATTTGTGGATGTGAAGCATTCATTCATTGCCGACATGCGAATCGTCTCACTGCTCGAGAAGTCGATCGCAAGCATCGGGAATGCGGAATGCTGCATATCTGGCGGAGAACCGGTTGAAATCATCGCGTTTGAGCTCCAGGCCCTCATCGACACCCTGTCTGAAATAACGGGCGAGATAACACCGGATGACGTACTTGACTCGATATTCACCAGGTTCTGTATAGGCAAGTGATCACTTTTTTTAATTTAATGGAACATAATCTTCCCGATAGAGCAGTACGCCTCGGGCACCAACGTTTAAAATTCAAAGATTGTTTGACCTCCCTCTATTTTTTGTTACATTATTAGTACATTATCATTGACATATTTTCTTGTGGCAGAAATAATTATGTTCTCCCACAAAACCGGACGTGTTCGAATCCTATGAGCAAAGATAAAAGTAAAGATCGAATTGATAAAACAAAAGAGAACATCGGCGTCTCCAGGCTCGATGAAAAAACGAGGAAGGACCTTTTCGAGAAGTTCGTCGGAAGCGGCGGCAAGGTCGTCGACGAAAAAAATATCAGGCGCCAGCTTGTCATAGACCGGACGCTGCAAAGGGAATATCTGAAAAAGGTCGGGGGATATCCCGAGCAAGGAGCGAAATCGGCAAAGGCAAAATCGGATGAATCGAAGAGCGTCGTCGTATCGATAAAGCCCGATCATACCGGCGTCAATTCTCTGGCGCTGTTCTTCAGCAGACTGAAGCTGCGGTTCAAGCTAAGATTCCTCGGCGTCGCCGGTTTCAGCGGGTATTTTTTCAGAGATAAATTTTTCAGGAAATTCAATAATACATACAAGCCAGCCCTGATGGATTTACAGATCCTGTATCTGGACATTTTCAGGAGAAATCCTTCGGTAGGAAGAAATATCATCGCCAAGCTTGATAATATCAAACCCGCGTATTATGAGCTCATAGAAATGGTGGGAAACCTTTTTGACAAGATGGTGATTGATCAGATACTCGACCAGTATATTAATTACCCGCAGGTACCTAAAAAGACACAGGAGCTGAAAGAGCAGGTATTGCAACTCTATAAAAAGCTCCATGTCATCTATCCTTTTGAAAATACGATCATCGACGCGTTTGAGCAGGCAGTTGACCTGTATTTAAAGGTCGAGGACAATCCGGGCGACTCGCACTTTGGCATGACCAGAAGAGTGCGCAGTTCTATATTCATTGTTTTTCACAAGTTTTTCCCGCGGCTGCACATGCTGTTCTGCCTCTACCAGTGGTGGCCCTATCAAGATTATGATCCCGAGATCGATGCGATCCTGGGTGTTACCGAATCTGATAAGCCGGGAAACCGACAGCTGGCGAAGTATTTTGATGACCTGGCCGCTCCTGCGGGCGATGGGGAGCAATCGGATGATCAGAATGAGGCGCAGGAATCGGATGAGACCGCCGTGAAAGGCGTTAAGTACGGGTTATCGCTCATGGCTTCCCTTGATCTGGTCAGGCTCCGGCAGGAATATGACAAGTCCAGATTATTTGAAAATGTGAGTGATGCGGATAAAGTTTTTATCACCTACCTTCTTTTCAACGAATTTGACAGGGAGTATTCCTTCATACTCACCACGAATAAGATCAAATATCGGACCGATTTCGCGTCTCGGAACAAGGTCGACTTCAGGTCTAAGCTGAACAGCCTGTATGACAAGATGAAATCGAGCACAGACAGTCTCAGGGAATACGCCGACGAGCTCGAGAACTATGAAAAATCAAGGCGTGAAAAACCTTCCAGCGGCTTGCAGTATATAGAGTACAGCAAGCGCATGGAATCGCTGGTAAACAAGAGGAACCTTGCCGGCAAAAAGGCACTTTCCATGGTCAGGGATTATATGCTGGAGGTAACCGAAGAGCTCCAGGTACTGCTCGAAGACATGAACGAACACCAGATTTTTATCGAGAACCCGCAGGAGGAGCTCGTCTTCGATCCGCTGATTGAAGGGAATAAGAAGATCAACGGAAAGAAGATTTACGAGGCCCTGTACATAGTGTATTGCTACGCACTTGCCTTTGCCTATCGCTTGAGCCAGAGCGGCGATCTTTCCGGTAATCTCGAATTTAAAAAAGAAGAGATGGAGCAGATGCAGAAGCAGCAAAAAGAGATCAGCCGTGGGGTCCAGGAGAAGCAGGATAGCGAACAGAAAAAGTCCGTTCTTGAAGAATTGGACGACATGGTGTAACTACGCGAAATTCCGGACGTGCCATGGCGGTGCCCGCCGTCATAATCAAGCTCTCTTCAATGCTTTTATATCTGCGAGCCTTCGATGAAGGATTTCATCCCTGCCTGCTGCAAGCGTCTCGTCGCGGTAGGGCACAGCACGTATGTTCGTTACAAGGGCCATGATATCTTCTTCCGGGAGGGAAGCGATCACGGTGCTCTTTGCCGCCAGGGTGCCTTCCCGCTTGCCGCCTACAGACGGTCCCCTGCCAATGATAAAACCCGCCTCCATCAATGCAGCACGTACCTGGGGGGCGCTGGAATAGGTTGTGAGGATACCGCGTGAGGCAGTCAGGCGAAAGATTTCCCTGAAAAATTCGACAGACCAAAGCTCCGGATTGTGCGATGGTGAATAAGGATCGAAAAAAACCGCATCAAACTGGCGGCCGGTGAGTGCGCGGATAGATTCCCGTGCGTCGCCAAAGAGTACCCGGATGGAGGTGTTGCCTTCCTGGGCCGCACCGTCTCGATAGGCTTTTTTTATCAATGAATAGGTCCCGTCTCTGTCGTCATGAAAGAGGATGGAATCCATGTACGGAAGGAAGGATCGCTCCTTTTCGAATGAGATAATGTCGCAATTTCCAGTTAGTGAGTGTGCGGCGAGCTCGGTAAGGAGTGCAAGGGTATTATACCCGATGCCGAAACCAACATCGAGAACGGCAATGCCGCCGGTCCCGAGATCCAGCACCCGGGATGGGATCACATGCTTGAGAAGGGCTTCCTCATAGGCGCCGGAGAGAGAATGCATGTTTTCAACATATTCCGAGCTATGGAGGGTGAAGGACCCGTCGTTCGTTGTAATGAGGGTGTCAGATGTCGTTTTCATAACAGGCTGGTTGCCGCAAGGTTATTCGTTCCCGTCAGTGGAGTCCGCCTGTCCTGTATCGATACATCCATTCATGGTAAAATCGATAAAAGCTGTACAGGAATACTCGCCGCATTCATGGTAAATCATTTTCCCTGAATTAACAATGCCGTCAATTGCGTTTCGGCAGGAATTGGTGCGGTCCGGATCGGAGATTTTTTCACGGATGCAGGCTGTCAGTAGTATCCTGGCCCTTTTTTTTCCACCGGCCAGCAGGAGCTCTTTCATGTGCCCGGCAACCGCACCCTGGCCGATATCCTCGGGGATATCGAGCGCGATATAGACGCGAAGGGTCTTGCCCCTGATGCCTTCCCAACCGCCCTTTTCCAGCAACGAGGAGTCGCAGGACACTGCCAGGAAAGCCGCCAGTACCGCGTAACAGGCGCTACGGTTCCTTAAACGTTGGATTATATGTTTGAACATGCTCATTTTCTTTGCAATGCGATGTATCGATATATCCCTACCGCATAAAAAGATCCTTATCCGGAAAAAACAACAATTATTTTACGGATGGATGGAGATAGTGCAAATCAGGATAAAAAATTTCTTGCGAAAATGACCATACCGGTACAGAATAAAAGGCAGTAGACTCCGCATGGAGCAGTAATGCGCCGGCAAGCGTTACAAATGCAGTTTCGGAAAAGCCAATGGCAAAGAAATTGATTCTTCATGGCAGGGTGCAGGGCGTGTGTTGCCGCGCCTATTGCAGCCAGTATGCGCGAAAGCTCGGGATACGGGGAGCTGCATCGAACCGTGCAGACGGGACCGTCAGGGTGCTCCTGGATACCGATGATAGCGGTCTGGTGAATCGTTATATTGATGAAATAAAACTGAATCCTGACGGATTCAGTTTTTACGGCAGCATCCAGTCGATAGAGGTTTCTGACTTCACGGGAATTGTTTCTGGCGACTACCGGTTCTGAAAGCCTGGCATACGGTACGGATAGATCCTTGCAAAATCAGCAAATGCCCTGGTCTCGCCGCCACGCAGGACAGCGAGACCAGGACATATTTTTTACCATTTGCCAGTTTTTGCAATAGACGGTTTCGGCAGGTCCTTGAGCTCGGCAAGGGCCTCGTTGACTTCGTCCTGGTGAAGCTCGTGATCGGCGAGCTTGTCATGCAGGAAGAGATCGTACCCGTAGAGGTCCATGAGCCCGTGACCGCTCAGGTTGAATATGATCACCTTCTCCTTGCCTTCCTCTTTGGCTTCCCTGGCCTTGCGGATCGTAGCGGCGATGGCATGGCTGGTCTCCGGCGCGACGATGAGCCCCTCGGTCTTGGCGAAGAGCATAGCTGCCTTGAAGCATTCGATCTGCGGAATGGCCATGGGCGTGAACAGGCCCTCGAGCACGCCCGCAGAAACGAGCGGCGCCATGCCGTGATACCGGAGTCCGCCGGCGTGGATCGAATCCGGCACGAAGCTGTGGCCAAGCGAATACATCGGGAGCAGCGGCGTCATCTTTGCGATATCGCCATGATCGTATATGAACGGGCCCTTGGTCAGGGTCGGGCACGAGGTCGGCTCGACCGGGATGATCTCGATTTTAGCGCCATGTATTTTATCGTTAGCGAACGGGAAGGAGAGACCGGCGAAGTTACTGCCGCCGCCCGCGCAGCCGATGACCACATCCACCTTCTTCTCACCGAAAATTTCGAGTTGCTTTTTCGCTTCCTGGCCTATGATTGTCTGGTGAAGGCATACATGGTTGAGCACGCTGCCCAGTGCATAGCGCGTCTGGCCGCTGGTGTCCGATACGGCTGCCTCGACCGCCTCGCTGATGGCGATGCCCAGGCTGCCGGGTGTGTCCGGGTGCTTTTCCAGAACCGCGCGACCAGCGGCTGTTTCCGGGCTCGGACTTGGAACGCATATCCCGCCCCATGTCTGCATCATGGTCTTCCGCATCGGTTTCTGCTCGAAGCTGATGCGCACCATGAACACCTTGCACTCCAGTCCGATAAGCGAGCAGGCGAACGACAGGGCGCTGCCCCACTGGCCGGCGCCGGTCTCGGTGGTGAGTTTCTTGATGCCAAACTGCTTGTTATACCAGGCCTGGGCGACAGCCGTGTTCGGCTTGTGGCTCCCTGCCGGTGAAACGCTTTCGTTCTTGTAGTAGATTCGGGCCGGCGTGCCGAGGGCTTTTTCCAGGTGGTGCGCCCGGTGCAGCGGGGATGGACGCCAGCGGTAGAGCAGATCAAGTACCTCCCCGGGTATGTCGATCCAGCGCTCCTGGCTCACTTCCTGCTCGATGAGATTCATCGGAAACACCGGGGCGAGCATGTCCGGGCTTACCGGCTTCCCGTCGGGTCCCAGCGGCGGCTGAAGGGGGGTCGGAAGATCGGCCGCGAGATTGTACCACTTCCGCGGTATCTCGTCTTCGTTTAAAAACACTTTCGTCTGCATAGAGTTACTCCTTGTATTGTTGATCCGCATCGTGCGGATTATTTTTTCGACAGCTCCTGATGCTTTTCAAGCATCGTTTTAAAGGGCGAGCGGGCCTTTTTAAGCTCCCGGGATCCGCGCGTGATCTTGCACAGGCTCAGTCCCAGGCGCTCTGCGATCTTCCTCTGGCTCATGCCCTCGTGGAGGAGCTTGACCAGTTCCCAGCGTGAGGATATCTCGTCCGCCTCGTTTTTCGTGAGGATGCTCTTTAAAAAGGCCTCGATCTCCTCCTGGTCATCGGTCTTCGCGAGAACGGCGGATATCTCTTTAATCTTGTTCATGGAGTCCGTCCAAAATGTTTCTACCAATAGAAACGATTCTATTAATAGAAACATATCGGGCTGGTGGCCGCGGCTGTCAAGGAATTAATTGAAAAAACAAATATTTTTGGCAGGGGTTCGGTTTCGGGGCCGCGCGATGAACACAGGTACAGTGAATGATTATTTGTGTTCGAGAAGGACCGGCTTGGGGCTTTTCATCCTGACTCCCGTCACCTTCCGGTAGCTGCGATACAGGACAGCGGTGTTCATTTCGAGGAAGGACCTGGCAGCAGTCTCCCGGATATGCTCCGTGAAAGCTTTCAGCTCATCTGCGTACAGGGTGTCAAAATGCTTCCTGGAATGACCGTGCGCTGTTTTGACCGCTCCCATGCGCCTGATGTCACCGTCGAACCGGGGGCTGATGTGATACAGTTCATGGAATATGACCCTGAGCTTTTCATTCCATGGGAGGTCGAAAAAACGGGGCATGTAGAAGTAAATGATGTAGAGGCAGTCAGCGCCGTTATGGGATATGGCCGGCAGGGTATAATATCTGCCCCGGTACCGGACTATCTCGGTCCCGTTTTCGAAGCGGAGTGGGATCAGTTTTCCGTACAATCCGCCTCTGCGGCCGCTCCGGTTTGAGCCGATGCAGACAAGCACCTTGCCGACATCGATATGGGCGAGGGAAGGGGAGTGCCGTATAATTTCCGCGATTATAGAGGTCAGGTGGTGCGTCAGGTTGATCTCGCCCTCAGACCGGGCCGCTGCGTTCCGCATTGCGCACCATTTCTTCGGCGTGTTTCATGGAAAGGTCGGTGACGGTCTCGCCCGCGAGCATCCGGGCCACTTCCCTGATTTTTTCTTTCAGATTGAGTGGTTTCACCAGCGTGGTGACGCGCTCGCCGGATTTGCCCTTCTGGACCGAGTAGTGGCTGTCGGACATGGCGGCGATCTGGGGGAGGTGTGTTACCACGAGCACCTGCCGGTTTTTCGCAAGGGACTTGAGCTTCCGGCCCACGATCTCTGCGACCTTCCCGCCGATGCCGGCATCGACCTCGTCGAAGACCAGGCTGTCGACGATATCAGCTGACAGGATGACGTTCTTTAAGGCCAGCATGATGCGTGACATCTCGCCACCGGATGCGACCTTACGGAGCTGGCGTAGGTCCTCGCCGGCGTTTGCGGAAAGGAGGAACTCGATCCTGTCCAACCCGTGAGGATAGAGCATGTAGCGCTTGTTGTCGGCCTCGATCTCGCCCTGCGGGTTGATCTCCCGCTGGATCGATATTTTGAATACCGTGCCCGACATGCCGAGATCGGCAAGCTCCTTCATGACCCGGGTCTCGAGCGTGCGCGCGGTTTCCTTCCGGCTGTCCGAAAGCTTCAGGGCTACCTCCTTGGCTTCCCTGACCGCCTGCCGGTATTCGGCCTTCAGCTTCTCGCGCTGCTCCTCGCCCGAGGATATGGCCTCCATTTCGGCCCGGGCCCTCTCGGCGTAATTCAATATCTCCTGTACCGAATCGCCATATTTTTTCTTGAAGCTTGCCAGCAGAGAAAGACGCTCCTCGACCTGGTTTATCCGCTCCGGGGAAAAATCGATATGGGTCTGGTAGCCCCGCAGGTAGTCTGAGGCGTCCTCGAGCGTATAGAGCGCCTGCTTTATCGTGTCGAGAATGCCGGCTATCTCGGGGTCGTATTCCGATATTTTTGAGAGGGAATGCTCCGACATCTTCAGCTTCTGCACGATGCCGCCGTCGCCGCTCATGTTCTGCGACGCGGCAGTGATCTCCTTGAAGAGCTTTTCGGCGTTTGCCAGGAGGGTTGATTCGCTTTTTAGCTCCTCCTCCTCGCCGATTTTCAGGCCCGCCGCTTCGATTTCCCTGACCGCGAACGAGTTAAATTCAATGCGGCGCGCCTTTTCACGTTCGTCGATGTCAAATGAATTGATGCTGTCTTTAAGCTTCTGGAGACGCTCGTGGATCGAGCGGACCCGCGCCACATCACCCTCAAGACCGCCGAAGCTGTCGAGGAGCTCCCGGTGCCGGGAGACCTTGACGATGTTCTGGTGCTCGTTCTGACCGTGTATGTCGATCAGGTACTCGGACAGCTCCTTGAGCTTCGACGCGGGTATCTGGACCGCGTTGGCGAAGGAGCGGCCCTTGCCACTGGCGTAGAGCTCGCGCCTGAGTATCAGGCTGTCATCGTCACAGTCGATGCCCGAATTCTCGAGCATCTGCCGCACCTGGGGAGCGGCCGCTATGTCGAAGCTCGCTTCGAGCGTCGACTTCTCAAACCCGGTACGGATCATGTCCGTGGTCATTTTTTCGCCGAGGATCCCGGACAGGGCGTCGATGAGGATCGATTTTCCCGCGCCGGTCTCGCCGGTGAGGATGTTGAGGCCCCGTCCGAACGATATGGCCAGGTCCTCAATGATGACGAAGTTTTTTATTTTAAGATCAAGAAGCATGGTCGGTTCCGGTCATTATCATCCCCATCCGAGTTTTTCGCGCAGGATCGCGTAATAATTCTTTTCCGGATGGTTGATCAATTTGATATTCTTGTTGGACAGGCGAATGAGGACCTCATCGTCCCCGTTGATCGTGAACGTCTCCTGGCCGTCGATCGTCAGTAACAGGCCACTGTACCCGGCGTTAACGCGGACGCTGAACAGGGACGATGCCGGTATGATCATCGGGCGCATGGCCAGGCTGTGAGGACAGACCGGACTCAGGAGATAGATCTCGGCCTGGGTCGGTGTGATGATCGGCCCGCCGGCGGAAAGCGAATACGCCGTGGATCCCGTGGGAGTGGATATGATGAGCCCGTCACCCGTAAACGAGCTCAGAAAATGCCCGTCGATTTCCATGTCCAGGCGGATCGGCCGGGAAAAGGAGCCCTTATGGATGACCGCGTCATTCAGGAAATTGACCGTTGACAGCACGCGGCCGCCGCGGGAAAGGGTGGCTTCCAGGACCAGCCGCTCGGTAGTGACAAAGTCCCCCTGCAGCACCTTTTCGAGATGGCGCTGGTATTCATCCGGGCTGAATTCAGTGAGAAAACCGAGTCTCCCCCGGTTGATGCCGAATATGGGCTTTCCGGACCCGCAGAAGAGCCGGGCAGTACGAAGAAAGGTCCCGTCGCCGCCTATTACTATGATAAGGTCCGGATCATTGACAAAGCGATCTTCATCCACTGCCAGGCGGTAGCATTCCTCCCCGCGGATAATGTCATACCGCGGGAGCAGGACGCGAATGCCCGACGTTTCGAGATATTCCACGAGGTGACGGAGATGCACCGCGCAACTGTCGTCATCGGGTCTGAAGTTGATTGAAACTGTTTGTATCATGCCTGTTCATTGCCGGGTTACATTATGCCGCATTGTCCGTCTGAGTCAATGAAAAAAGGGATGTCCGGAACCCGGACGGCCATTTCCTGGTTGTAACGATTGAGACGACCCATAATTAAAAAAATATCACCGGCAGGTAATCTTTTTATTAAGGAATGCGTAAGAATTTAATCTTGACATCCGCATGAAAAATGTGAGATTAACCACACCGGATACCGGTGCAGCACTGCAACCGGGCGGTTAAGCGGTATGGCAGTTCCGGCGAGGTTGGTAATAAATGAAAATAGAAGATTACATTAATAGGAAAGCCCTGAATGACCGGCTCGATGGTGACTTTGATCTGTTAAAAGAGCTTACCGAGCTGTTTTTTTCCGATTCGCCGAAATTGCTCGATGTCATACAAGAAGCGATCAGGACAAAAATCGGCGAAAAGATAGGAAAGTCCGCGCATACGATTAAAGGCGCAGTCGCCAATTTTTCGGCAGATAGAGCCTATACTGCCGCTCTGGAGCTCGAGAAAATCGGGAAAAATAACGAGCTGGATAAAGCTGAAGAGGCATATTCGCGACTTTCAGCGGAGATAGACAATATGAAAGCCGCGCTGAAATTGTTGATCGAGGAAAAGAAGCTCTGACCGGTCCTGATTACCGGTAACGGGAACGAACCGACCTGAAGAAAGCGTAACACCCGCCCGCGGCTACCATGAAAGTGCCGAGCCATACCAGCCATATAAGCCTCTTGTTGGTTACTGTTATAAACACGCTATCAGGAGGAATCGCCAGCATCTTCCCCGGCGTAACATGCAGCAGTATCTTCTTGCTCGTGGCGTCGATATTCTGGAGTGACACCGAACGGTCCGTTCCGGGTATCGGGCTGTCGAGAAAGAGAACGTCACCCCGGGTGAATTTCATGCCGGGAGAAAGCCGGTAACCGTTGACCGATAGGTCCGCATAGGTCGTCGGTTCTCCCGATGTCATATGCTCGGTCCTGAAACCAATGAATCGGACCCTGATGCCGCCGACCTCCTTTTCCTCACCTTTCCGGATAACAAGTGTCGTAAGGGCTTCCCCGCCGGACTCGAAGTTCTCGGGCGCGATATACATGTCGTGAAAAAGCCCTGCCATGATATATGGTTCTTTATAGATTGATTGCGTTTTTTCGTTGAAATAATATGCGATCTCGACCGCCCGGGAGGTGGAACCGTTCCGTATCGTGAAACGCAGGGACGATTCCCCCGCCTCGTTGTATCCCGTAAAGGTTAAGCCTGTTGATTCGATGATGACCTCGTTGCCCTGGACCAGCTTTTTCTGGACTGAAGTGGTATGAAAGCCGGAGGTAATGAAACCGAGCACCAGGATACCCACGCCGATATGGGTGATGCGGGACGGGAGGAGGGACAGACTCCGCGTTTTCCAGAGATCGACCAGGGCCCTGAATATGAGGAAAAACGCGAGTATCGAAAATGTAAATGCGAAGGGGCTGGCAGTGAATCCCGCGTTGAGCGCGATGCCGAGGGCTGCGGATACGGCACCGGCTGCAATGTTTTCCGTGCCGGCCAGAAGTCTTTTCCCGGCAATGGCAAACGTGGTGCCAAGGGTCATGAGAAGCAGGATCAGCAGGCCGAACGGTTTTGAAAAGTTATTGTAAAATGCCTCGGTCACGTTCGTTGGATGCGCCATGAACAGCCCGGACAGGAGCGGCATCGATGTGCCGATCATGATGATAAGAGAATATATCGAGAGCACCATGATCCCGTACACGGTCATGGTCTTCCAGTCGGATAGTGCCACGTTGAGCGGTGTACCGGGGATGCTTCTGAACCGTGCGATAAACAGTGAGGCTGAGCCAGCGGTGAACATCAGGAGAAATGTCAGGAGATACGTGGCGATATCCGATGCGGCGAAGGAGTGGACGGAGAAGTCCGAAAGGACCCCGCTCCTGGTGAGCCAGGTGCTGTAAAAGACCGTAATGAAGTAGAGAAGAGCAAGCAGAAGGTTGATTCTGGGAAGGCCGCCATGCCGGCGCTGCAGAATGCAGCCGTGTACCAGCGCGATAGCAACAAGCCACGGGATGAGGGATGAGTTTTCCACCGGGTCCCAGCCCCAGTAGCCGCCCCAGCCCAGGACCGAGTAAGCCCAGTATCCTCCAAGGAAAATGCCGATGCCCAGGGTCACCATGCTGAAAAGCAGCCATGGATACGCCGCATCGATCCATTTCCGGTATTCTTTTTTTATAAGGGCCGCAACAGCATGTGCAAAGGGCACGCTTGCCGAGGCGTATCCCAGAAACAGTACCGGCGGATGTATGACCATCCATGGATCTTTCAGAAGCGGGTTGAGGCCGGAGCCATCGGCCGGATACTGCCCCGGGTTAATGGACTCGGGATACGCGCTCCAGATATATTTGAACGGGCTTTCTATTATAAGCAATACGAGCATGCAGACCTGGGTCAGGAGCAGCACGGTAGTTACGATTGCCGTTTGTTCGTTTTTGCCGCGCGCTACCAGGTATGCAGATACATTAAGGAACAGGAGCCAGAGCAGGAAGCTCCCTTCCTTGCCGGCCCAGAAAGCTGCGATACGATATGCGAGAGGCAGGTCTCTCGAAGAATTTCCGTACACGTACAGAAACCGGAAATCTGAGCTGATCAGGTAAAACAACAGCAGCGCAGCGGCCAGGAAAATGCCCGAGCTTGCCGTGATAGAGAGGACCCTGGAGGGTACGGTAAAGCTCTCCTTTCCGGCTGCCAGCATGACGGTAGAGCCCAGGGCCGCCAGTGAAAGGATAAGCGAGACAATGATGCAGAGGGCGCCCCAGTTTACTCCGGTTTCCATGTTATTGTGCCCTCCTGTATTTAGACGGGCATTTCACCAGAACCTTGTCGGCCTTGAACATGCCGCTTTCAGCCGCGTAGCGCCCGAGCAGTACCACCTGTTCCGTGTGCTCGAAGTTCTGCGGCTTGGTGCCGTGATGGATCACGTCCATAATAGTGCCTTCCCTGTCAACGAGTCTGAAGGTAAAGGCCCCTTCGCTGTGTTTGACCGGAACCGATCTGTCCAGCGAGCCGATGACCTGGACGTAACCGCCGATGTCCGATTTCGCTTCCTTGAACTGCACATAGGGCGAGAGGATATCGTCGCCGGATGAAAACAGGGCGAAGAATATGGCTACCGCCAAAAACGCGATGCCGATGGCGAAAATTATACCCGTGCGAGATTTTGGCTGGATCATAAGGAGTCTTTCCCCGGTTTACCAGGCAGGCTTTTTTCAAGTCTGGTTACCCTGCGGTCTATCAGGATCAGGTACATCGCCAGCCCGAGCCAGATGACCAGGATGACCGCCATCACCTGGTAGAGTACGTTCGACGATTCAGCAGGCCGTTCCCTTTCCGGCATTGTGATCGTGGTTGATGCATCCGTCTCCTGCGCAAGAAGAGAGAATCCTGGTACGGCAATGGTGCAACAGGAGTGCGGCGGTCCGCCTGAGGACATTGTTTCCCAGACCATTGTAAATATAATGAGGAAAAAAAAGATGATTATTTTAATCGCATGTTTCAAAATGTTCCTCAATTTTTTTTCTTAATATGAGAATACGGTTCATGAGATCGAACAAGTAGCAGTACAGGATACTGAACGTCACAATCGCCACGACAAGAGTCCCTTTCATGCGTCCGTCAAGGTATATTTTTTGATCGGCATTGATAATCGGATCCGGATGCAGCGAGGGATAGAGTCGTGGCACGAGGAAGACAAAAAAGGGCAGGGTGACCATTGCCAGGATCAGATAGGCAGATCCGATTCTCCCCCGTTTTTCATTGTCCGGCAGGGAGCTCTGCAGGCTGAAATAGGCGATATAAATAAGCAGAATGATCACGATCGAGGTTTCGCGCGGATCCCAGTTCCAGAAGGTTCCCCAGCTGATCTTCGCCCATATCGACCCGGTAATGACGGTCATGATGGTGAAAGCGAAACCGATGGCGGCGGAATTATACGCTTTTTCATCCATATCGCGGTTTTGCCTTTTTGATCCCGAAAGGTGCATGATAGAGAGTATTCCCGACACGATAAACGCGAGGACCGAGACCCACGCAATAGGCACATGGAAATACAGGATCCTGCTCGCGTCGCCGAGTAGTGCAGCCTGCGGTGCCCAGAGAAAGGCCATCACGATTGTGACCGGCATTAATATATATATGGTTTTAAGAGATATCCGTTGTGCTTTCATGAATGGTTACACTGACCCCGCCTATTTGGCAGAGAGCATGGATTTAATCCTGCCACACGTACCTGAATAGTAGAAAGGATATAGCTGTAATAAAACCTGAAAATGCAAGCAAAAAAACCAGGGTGCCGTAATCAGTATGTCCCGATGGCTCGAAGGAAGATGCCGTTGCCAGGATGGAGAGCCACAGCACGGGGAGCAATACCGGGAAGGATAGTATGGTGAAGAGTGATCCTTTACCGCCCGCCTTCGCGACCATGGCGGCCATGATGGTCGTTGCTGCCGCGATCGAAAGGCCGCCGCCCGCCACGGAACCCGTAAAATAGGCGACATCCCTGACCGTCACCTGCATGAAGAACATGAACAGGGGCGTAATCACGCTCAGGACTAATACCATGAAAACAAGGTTGTAGATGAGCTTCGACGCGAATATCGAATCAGCCGAAACGCTTATCCGCAGGAAGAGTGAGGTGCCCTGGTCTTCTTCGCGCACGAAAATGTGCGAGAGGCCGTTCATTGCGCTGAAAAAGATGATGAGCCAGAGAAGCATGGACTGGACACGTGGTGTGAAGGGAACGCCCCCGGCAGCAAGGCTCAGCGCGACCGTGGTAATGACAGCGAAGGCGACCGACACGTTCAGCGCGAAGCGGCTCCTGAACTCGACCCTGAAGTCTTTTTGTAAATTGCGGATGATGTCCCTAACCAAGTCGGATGCCTCCGCCGCACAGGGCTTCTTCCCCCGGATCATTCGTGGCGATTATGATGATTTTTCCCGGGCGGACCGAATCGAGATATGAGCGCAGTATTCTCTTGCCGTCAGCATCAAGGTTGGTTCCCGGCTCGTCCAGGATGAGTATCGGTGGATCGTTGATGACCGATAGTATGATTTTAAGACGCTGTTTCATGCCGGACGAATAATGCTTCGTCTTCTTGTCGCGGTGGTCGGCCAGCATGAACCGCTCCAGGAGGGCGTCCATCCGGGAGCCGGCCGCGGTACCGATTCCCGCGAACATGATGTTCTCGACCGCGGTGAGCTCTTCGTAGGGGGTGACGAGGGGGCCGGTATACCCGATATGGATGGGCCACTCATCGCGCCAGACCTCGGAGGAGGAGGCATGGGTGACTGAACCGCGGTTCGGTTTCTGGAGCCCTGCCAGGATCATGAGCAGGGTTGATTTTCCGGAACCGTTCGGGCCGGTTACTGCGAGTGACTCTCCGGTTTTGAGAGCGACATTAATATTCCGCAGCAGCCGGGTCCTGCCGAATGATTTGGAGATATCCCTTGCGACTATTGTGTAATGATTCGTATCCATGCCTGCTATGCCGGTATTGGTTGATCGAGCCTCTAATTACTTATTATAGAGGTGTATTCCCTTCATGCGGAGCGAAAGGATTGCTCTCCGGCAGTTACAGCCCTCTGCCCCTGATACGCGGAGGGACGGCAATGTGCGGCCAGCCGTGGGCCTATTTACCGGCCAGCTGCTTCGCCTGGAGCGTAACCCTGTTCGGGAAGCTCTGCGGGATTTCGATCTGGAAGCCAAGCTTTTCAGCCTTGGCTTTCAACTCGTCGGTGAATTCGCTGGTCGTGCCGGTAAACAGCACTTCAAGCCGAGCGGCCACGCCGACCCTCCCTTTGTCATTGACCTGCTGAACGCCGCGAACCCGGTGTGAAATCTGGTCCCTGAAATTTTTCAGTCCGCCGTAATCAAGCCCTGTGATATAGACGTTGATCGGCCGGTGGGTTGCGGATTTTACGAATTGCTTGATGATCTCATCCATGAAGGGTCCCGGCCTGGAGACGCCCGTACCCTCGCCTTTGCCGCCCAGTATTTTTTTCAATACGGCTTCGATCGCTCTCTTCGACGCCGTGTCCGATTGCGTGTGGACGCCGGGCGCGTCCTTGCTGGTGGTTGCCAGCACCCTTCCCGTGTACATATCGATGGCCTTGAGTCGAACGATGGCCGATTTTGACTTCATGTTCTTCGTGTATTCCTCGAGCACCCCGGATTGGTCCCTGGTCTGGGCAGTACCTATAATGAGAACTTCCGCCCCGTTGTCGTTCAGGAGCAGCTCCTGCACGTCCTGGCTGATTTGTCCTGTCATTGCACGGGACATCCGGCCGTACTGGCGTTTCATAAGGTCCTGCACGATCTGCGCGTCGACGAATTCGAAACCGGCCGAACCCATGCGCTCCTGCATCAGTATTTCGGTTTCGGTAAAACCCGGAGCGTTCATGTGCCTCTCAAAGGTCTCGCTGATGAGTATCATGAACTTAGGCCTGCCGTACCGGTTCAGTGCGTCCTCTATGGCGTCCTCGGCCGCTGCCGGTATCACCGTGCCTTCGAGCATCACCCTGCACATGTCGCTTTCGAAATTCTCAGACAATATTTTCTCATTCTTGACAAGGCCGTAGGACTTTTCTTCGATGAGCATCTTGACGAGCTCGAAATTCTCCACCATGCTCGTTCCGGAGATCGTCGTACCAAGGACTTTTTCCACAAGCTTGTTGCGGGCGTCATTGATGGCCCGGTCCCGGGCCAGGGCCCTGTCATTGTCGAAAATAGCGGCCACACCCTCGGCTTTGTCCCTCACCGGTTTCGCGTCCCCGATTGTTTCGCCATATGAAAATTCATTAGTATTGGTTTCGTCCTTTACGTTTTTCCCGCCGCCGCAGGATGCGAGACCAATAAGCAGGAGGAGGCATGATGCGAATGCAATAGCCTTTTTCATTATGGGCACTCCTTGGATATAATGGTTGAATAACACTCTGGTAATCTCCTACGCAAAACAAAATTCGTCAAATTTTTTTTATTTTTGACCGATTTTGGTGCCGATCTGGATATCGTTATATGTATTTGACAGATTTTCATGTACAGTGGTTCCGCCAACGGCAGGTGGAACCACCCCATCAGCTGCCCGGCCATGTTGTTTACCATACAACATGGAACCCGGCAATGAAAAATGTTGGTTTATACCGAAAAATTAATAATATTTTCAACAATATTGTATTGACAGAAAAAGGCGTGTATATAATTTAAACCTTCCGATTATTTTAAGGCTTTTTTCTGAATAAAACATTAAAATTATATATAATTGCACGAGAACAGAGATGAAAGGAATGCAGAAAACGTACTCACTGAAGGGATCAGACATCCACAAGAAATGGTTTGTCATTGATGCCGACGGCAAGATTCTTGGCCGCCTCGCGTCGGAAGCAGCGAAGATACTGAGGGGCAAGAATAAGCCCGACTTCACACCCAACCTTGATATGGGAGACAATCTCATTGTCATCAATGCCGAGAAGATCGTTCTTACCGGCAGCAAGCCTGAAGACAAAGAATACTTCAGGCATTCCCAGTACCCGGGCGGTATCAAATTCGTGAACATCAAGAAGATCAAGAAAGAGCGCCCCGAGTTCATCATCGAGCATGCAGTAAAAAGCATGCTGCCGAAAAGCAGGCTGGGAAGAAAGATCTTCGGAAATTTGAAAGTATACGCCGGCACAGAGCACCCGCATCAGGCTCAGAAGCCGGAACCACTTGACATATAGAGGAATTTTTATGACGAATAAATATTACGCAACGGGTAGAAGAAAAACATCGGTCGCGCGGGTATGGCTCACGCCCGGTTCCGGGAACATGGTCATCAACGATCAGCCGATCGGCCAGTACTTCAGGCGTCAGACTCTTGGGCTCATCGTGCGCCAGCCCCTCGAACACGTCGGCATGCTGGACAAGTACGACGTGATGGCGCTGGTTGACGGCGGTGGGTGGTCCGGACAGGCCGGAGCGGTGAAAATGGGCATCGCGCGCTGCCTGGTCAAGATGGACGAGAAGCTGCGCAAGCAGATGCGCGACGGAGGCTTCCTCACGCGGGATTCCCGGGAAGTGGAGCGGAAAAAACCGGGGCAGAAAAAAGCGCGGAAGCGGTTTCAGTTCTCCAAACGTTAACAGAACGCTGTTTGGAAACAGAGAGAGGATGCAGGCATGCATCCTCTTTTTATTTGTACTGGTACGGGTATGATCACCATTATTAAAACAAAACCGGCCGCTGATTTCATCGCCGTTGAGCTTGACAGCGGGGAGACGCTCAAGATACCGCATCAGGTTGCCGGTCTGTACCGCCTGGCAGCGGGAGAAGGGCTCGACCAGACAGAGTACTCACAGCTGAAAGCAGAGTCCCAGCGGTACCGATGCAAAAAAACGGCGCTTGATTACCTGGCCATATGCCCGCGCTCGTTGCTGGAAATGGAGCGGTACCTGGGGAAAAAGGGGTTCGACCACGACCTGGTAAAGGAAATTACTGCGGGCCTCACCGGGGCCGGCTATATCAACGATGCTGATTACGCGGTCCGGTACATCAGCAACAGGCGGGGTAAAAAGCTGGTGGGCAAACACCTCCTCGCGAGCGAGCTGCAGAAGCGGGGGGTGCACCGGGACATTATCAGACATGCGCTCAGTGAGTCGGTTGCGCTCCAGGACTCGTTCGACGACGTATACGCCGCGGCGCTGAAAAAGTGGCATACCCTGAAGGACAAGAAGAACGGCCTGGCTAAGCTTGCCTATTTCCTCCGGGGAAGGGGCTTCGATGGAGAGATGATAACGGGCGTCATGGAAAAGCTCCGCAGCGAGGAGCGTGAGTAAGCCATCCTCGGCCAACCGGGCGCAGCCCCGCGGCGGCGCGTCATCATATATACTTGCCCGGTTTGTTCATGAATTCCCGGTAGATGCGGAAGTGCTCCGTGTCCTCGTACTTCACCGTGGTGATCGGCGCACGGTCAAAGCTGAAGATGTCGGCGCCCGGAAGCGCGAGGAGTATGGGCGAGTGGGTCGCGATGATGAACTGGGCATGGCCCATGCCGGCCATTTCTTTCAGGAGCGAGAGCAGCTCGATCTGACGGCCCGGCGAGAGTGCGTTCTCCGGCTCGTCGAGCAGATAGAGCCCCCGTATTGTAAAGCGATTTCTGAAGAAGGACATGTGGCACTGCCCGTGTGATTGCTCCATGAGAGACCTGCCGCCGAAATACTCGAGTGTCGCCGGCGACATGGAGGCCCATTCGTCAAGGTTCACAGCGAAGTTCCGAAATATCTCCGACGCGAAGAACGAACCTGGGACCGGGCCCTCAGACCATTCCAGAGCTATGTACTTGTACAATTCCCGCTCATGCGGGTTATAGTGAAAACGGGTCCTCTCGAGCCCTTCCCATATATGGATGTTGCATTTCATGGCTATTGCCCTGAGCAGGGTGGATTTCCCCGTTCCGTTTTCACCGACGAAGAAGGATACCGGAGCGCTCAGGTCGATCCGGTTCGTGGCCCGGAAAATGTCCAGGTTGAAGGGATACTGGTCGCCGGTCGGGTATCTGTCCGGCAGGAGCCGTATGTGACGCATGTGCATTGGTGGCCTCCATCACGCGCGGCCGGTGCTCCCCGGTCGCGGGCGTCAACAGTGTATAAAAGAGTCCGGTATTTGTAAAGTACTAGTTCACGCCCGAGCGTGTAGGTGACTGTTTGAAGCGCACCTTTGCAAAATAATCACTTGAAAATATATCCGGTTGTCCAGATAGTGCTACAAAGCCACACGGCAGTGATGTTATAATGCCATTGAGAGGTTGGAAATGCTCACGGTAATGGATTTACGGAAGTCTTTCATCGAATTTTTCCGGGAACGGGAACACCGTGTCGTTCCCTCCAGCTCGCTCATACCGAAAGACGATCCCACGCTCCTTTTCACCACCGCCGGCATGGTGCAGTTCAAACCGATGTTTGCCGGGACCGTAGACCTGGAATTCACCAGGGCGGCGACGGTACAGAAGTGCCTGCGGACCAGCGACCTTGAAAACGTGGGGAAAACGAAACGCCACCTGACTTTTTTCGAGATGCTGGGAAATTTCTCGTTCGGGGACTATTTCAAGAAGGAGGCGGTCCAGTTTGCCTGGGACTATTCGACCGCGGTCGTCGGCTTTCCTAAAGAGAAGATATGGGTTTCGATATACCAGGACGACGACGAGGCCCGGGATATATGGAGGGACCGGATCGGGATTCCGGAGAGCAAGATCGTGCGCCTCGGTAAGGCCGATAATTTCTGGGGCCCCGCCGGCGACACCGGCGCGTGCGGCCCCTGCTCGGAGCTCTACATCGACCGGGGCGAGAAGTACGGCTGCGGACGTCCGGACTGCAAGCCGGGATGCGAATGCGAGCGCTTCCTTGAATACTGGAACCTGGTGTTCAACCAGTACAACCAGGACGCCGTCGGCAAGCTCCATCCGCTCCCCCGGCCGGGCATCGATACCGGCATGGGGCTCGAGCGCCTCGCAACCCTGGTCCAGGGCGTCGATTCAGTGTACGATACCGATGAATTCAAACGCCTGACCTCCTTCGTCTGCGAAAAAGCGAATGTTGAATACGAGGGCGGCGCGAAAATAGCAGTGAATATCATCGCCGAGCACGCCCGGGCGCTCACCTTCGCTATATCCGACGGCGTGTACCCGTCCAATGACGGACGCGGCTACGTGCTGCGGCGCGTGCTCCGGCGGGCCATGCGCTTCAGCCGCCAGCTCGGCATAGCAAAGCCCTTCATCTGCACGATGGTCGATCCCGTTATATCGATGATGGAAGGGTTCTACCCGGAGCTGAAGGAGTCCGCTGCGGGCGTGAAGAAAGTGATAGAGTCCGAGGAGCAGCGCTTCCTGGAGACCCTTGAGAACGGCATGGACCGGCTCGAGGAGATCATGGGAGCGTGCGCGAAGAAAAAGGAAAAGATACTTTCCGGGAACGACGCGTTCGTCCTGTACGATACCTTCGGGTTTCCCCTGGAGATGACGCGCGAGATGGCCCTTGAGCGCGGAATCGACGTCGACATGAAAGGCTACGAGCTGGAAATGGAAAAGCAGCGCGAGCGGGGCAAGCAGAGCTGGAAGGCCTCCTCCGGCAGTCTCGAAGAGGCGTTCGAGGAGATCGGGAAAAAAGCGAAGGATACCGTGTTCAGGGGGTACGAGTCGGTCGTCTACCGCTCGAGCATCGAGCTTCTGCACGACGGGAGCGCGGTCGCGGACCGTCTCGCCGCGGGGACGAAGGGGCTCCTCGTGCTGAAAGAGACGGCCTTTTACGGTGAGTCCGGCGGACAGGTGGGAGATATCGGGACCATAACCTCGACTACCGGCGCTAAGTTCAGGGTTGAGGATACGAAGAAGATACACAGGACCATCATCCACGTGGGAGAGGTAGTGAGCGGCGAATTCAGGACCGGCGACGAGACCGAGGCCGTCCTGGACGTGGTCAACAGGAACCTGATAAGGGCGAACCACTCGGTCACACACCTGCTCCACGCTGCCCTCAGGAGCGTTCTGGGGACCCATGTCAGGCAGGCGGGTTCGCTCGTTGGACCGGAGCGGATGAGGTTCGATTTCACCCACTTCAACGCGATGACCGGAGAGGAGATCGAAAAAATTGAAGAGATAGTAAACAGGAAGATATGGGAAAACATTCCTGTCATGACCGAGATAATGAACTACCAGGACGCGGTCAAGACAGGGGCCATGGCGGTGTTCGATGAAAAATACGAGGACACGGTTCGTGTCGTCTCGGTGCCCGGGTTCAGCAAGGAACTCTGCGGCGGAACCCATGTCACCTCAACGGGCCAGATTGGCGTGTTCAAGATAGTACGGGAGGCCTCGCCGGGCGCCGGCATGCGACGGATCGAGGCAATCACTCTCAAGGGCGTGCTTGAACGCTACAACAGCCATGACGGTATTATCGCCGAGCTTGCGAAGACCGTCAACGTCGCCGAATCTGCCATCGTGAAACGGGTTGATGAATTAATGAAGCGGACCCGACAGCTCGAAAAAGAGATCGAAAAGATGAGAAAAGAGACCATTACCTCCGACATGGACTCGCTCATCGCCGGGGCGGTCGACGCGGGTGGGGTGAAGATCGTATCCGGCGTATTCGACAGCATCGGTGTTGACGAGCTGCGCGGACTCTCCGACGCGATACGGTCGAAAACTGACCCGGCGGTCGTGCTGTTCGGTTCGAACAACGGGGATACGGCCCTGCTCCTGTTTGCGGCAACGGCCAACGCGGTGAAAAAGGGTATCGACTGCGGCGCGATCATCAAGGACGCGGTCAGGTGCGTGGGCGGTGGCGGGGGCGGCAGGAAGGACATGGCCCAGGCCGGCGGGAAGAATCCCTCGGGCCTGGCAGATGCCATACAAACAGCGGTAGCGCGCGCCAGCGCCATGGTGGCTTCATAACAGATGCCCGGCCGGCGCGACGCCATGTGGAAAAGAACCCCTTCGGCAACGGGATCTCTGTTTCTATTTATGAGACATAATAATAAAAACTATTGACAAAGTAAAAATCCCCGGATTATAATGTGCTTCAAACCGCGCGAACGTAATCGTGTGTGTGAAATTTCATCAATCCCTGTTCTGACGGAGCAGATGAATGAATGACTATGATCGATATTCAAGATACCTGGTCAGGTCGGTAAACCATATATTCAAGCATTTCCTCGATGACAGCTCCATCGAGGAGGTGTTCGAGACCCAGTCCGGGGAAAAGGACCCGCTGGTGGCGGTCGAGATCGGCGGCACGCTCAAGGGCGAGATCATTATCAATCTTCCGAAAAAAACTCTCGACCTGATAACCATGAAGTTCATCAACTCCAGGGACGCGAAGGCAATCCGGAGGTCCCACGGTGACGTTGCGGGAGAGCTGGCAAACCTGATTACAGGGACTTTCGCCAATCAGATGCAGTATCTCGAGCACAATATAAAGGTAAACGCGCCGGAGTTCAATGATGATCCGATAACCGTCAAGGCGCTGTACGAGAACATCAACCTCTCCTTCAACTCGAAATACGGCGGATTTGATATCGACTTTTATTTCAGGCAAAATTAACGGGCCCCGAGCCGTGCCCGGGCAGGCCCGGACTCGAGCGCCCCGTGTCATGCAAACGGAGATCCGATGGCCGCCATTGATATAGCCCTCATAGTAATTTATTTCATACTGAGCATCATCATTGCCCTGGTCCTGAGAAAAAGGGCTGGCAACAGCACGGAGGAATTTTTCCTCTCGGGAAGGAAAATGCCCTGGTGGCTTGCCGGAACGACTATGGTGGCCACCACCTTCGCGGCGGATACGCCGCTTGCTATCACAGAGCTTGTCGTGAAAAACGGCATCGCCGGCAACTGGCTCTGGTGGAACATGGTGGCCGGCACCGTGCTCACGGTCTTCTTTTTCGCGAAGCTCTGGCGCCGGGCGAACATCCTGACCGACGTGGAATTCATAGAGCTCCGGTACTCGGGAAAATCCGCCGCCTTTCTGCGCGGGTTCAAGGCCGTCTACCTGGGCGTGTTCATGAACATCATCATCATGGGCTGGGTCAACCTGGCCATGGCCTCGATCCTCAAGATCATGTTCGGCATAAGCGAAGACCACGTGATCCTCTATATCATCGGCGCCATGCTGATCGTGGGCGTCTACTCGGCCATCTCGGGCCTCTGGGGCGTCGCGTTAACGGACATGTTTCAATTTGTCATCGCCATGGCGGGCTGCATCGCCCTGGCAGTCGTGATCCTTGGCCTTCCGGAAATCGGCGGCATCAGCGGGCTGGCGGAAAAGCTCCCGGAGCACGTGTTCGCCTTTTTCCCGACCGTATCCATGAGCGCGTCCACGGCCGCGACCGGGGTCATGACCCTGTCCGCCTCGGCGTTCCTGGCGCATATGGCCGTACAGTGGTGGTCGTCCTGGTACCCGGGGAACGAGCCGGGCGGCGGCGGGTACGTAGCCCAGCGGATGATGTCGGCGCGCAACGAGCGCCACTCGATGCTGGCCACGCTCTGGTTCGCCATTGCCCACTACGCGCTGCGGCCCTGGCCATGGATTATAGTGGCCCTGGCTTCGCTCGTCCTGTACCCGAACATCCCGGTCGCACGGGAGGGATTCGTGCTTGCTATGCGCGACCACCTTCCGCCGGGGCTGCTCGGTTTTCTCGTTGCAGCATTCCTGGCCGCGTACATGTCGACCATCGCGACGCACCTGAACTGGGGGAGCTCCTACATTATAAACGACCTGTACAAGCGTTTTATAAAGAAGGATGCGGGCGAGAAGCACTATGTCCTGGTTTCGAGGATCGTCACGCTCCTGATGGTGGTCCTCTCGAGCCTCATGATCAGGTACATGTCGAGCATAACCGGCGCCTGGGAGTTCATCATCGAATGCGGCGCCGGACTGGGACTCGTCCTTATCCTGCGCTGGTACTGGTGGCGCATCAATGCATGGTCCGAGATCGTCGCCATGGTGGTCCCGATCCTGGTGTACGGGGCGCCGCGGCTGGCTGCCCTGATGCTCCGCCCGGGCGAGCCTTACGTGCCGTTTGTGCGGTTTCCCGAAAGCCTCTTTTTCATAGCGGGCATCACCACCCTGTCGTGGATCATCGTTACCTTCCTGACCCGGCCCGTGGAATGGAGCCGGCTGGAGGCGTTTTACCGGCGGGTGAGCCCGGGAGGACCTGGATGGCAACGCGTCAAGGAAGCGTGCGGTGAGGGAATACCTGCGTCCGAGCCGCTGACACGAATCATTGTCCAATGGCTCCTGGGAATAGCGCTCGTGTACTCATCGCTTTTTTCAATCGGCAAGCTCATCTTCAGGGAGTATCCGCAGGGGTTTGCTCTTCTTGGCCTGTCGGCCCTCCTGTTCACCGTGCTTGCATGGCTGCTGCGGAAAGATGCGGGTTCCTGATCAACATGCAGGCGGGGTCAGGTGGCCCCGCTTCCTAATTAATAAATAGTGGACTTTTTCCCGTCGTATGCTATAGATGAAACGGTATCTCTACCATGTCCGATGTAAGGCAAGACCTCCAGGCCATCTATACCGCCGCCATCGCAGCCGTTGAACCGGAAGCGGCCGTGCGCGCGCATCTCACACTGAAAAAAAACAACCTCCGTCTCGAATCGCGCGGTCGGGCCATTATATCAGTGGACCTGGACCACTGCGGCCGCATCCTCGTGGTGGGCGCCGGCAAGGCGACTGCACCCATGGCGCGCGCGGTTGAGCGTATAATCGCAGGCCGCATCAGCGGGGGATGCATCTGCGTCAAGCACGGGTACACGAGCGACCTTTCGGTGATAGAGCAGATCGAGGCATCGCATCCGGTCCCGGACGCGAACGGCATGGCCGGCGCGCGGAAAATACTCGATTTGCTGCGCGGGGCCCGGGAGGATGACCTGGTGATATCCCTCATATCTGGCGGCGGATCCGCGCTCCTGCCGCTTCCACCCGACGGCATCACGCTTGAAGAAAAGCGGGAGACTACCTCACATCTCCTGAAAAGCGGCGCGACAATTCACGAGATGAACACGGTACGGAAACACCTCTCCCTGGTTAAAGGGGGCAACCTGGCGCAGGCCGCCGGCGGTGCCGCGGTGATAAATCTCATGATATCAGATGTGGTCGGGGACGATATTGACGTGATCGCTTCCGGACCATTTGTCCCTGACAGATCGACCTTTGCGGACGCGCTCCATGTCCTTGAGCGGTACGGTCTCGCCGGCAGCGTCCCGGCATCAGTCGTGGAGAGGATCCGCTCCGGTTCCCGCGGCGAGCTACCCGAAAATCCGGGTCCTGACAGCCCCTTGTTCAGTAACGTCACCAATCTTGTTATCGCATCCAACATCATGGCGCTCGAAGCGGCGAAGGGCGAAGCGGACCGGCGCGGTTACACGAGCGTGATCCTTTCTTCCATGATTGAGGGAGACGCGAGAGACACGGCTCTATGGCATTCGAGAATCGCTCGCGAGATACGGGGCTCGTCAAATCCTGTACCGGCACCAGCATGCGTGATCAGCGGCGGTGAAACGACGGTAAAGGTCACGGGCGGCGGTATGGGAGGCCGCAATATGGAATTCGCAATGCATGCGGCCCTGTTTATCGATGGTGAGGAGGGGATAACCATGGCGAGTATCGGGACTGACGGATCGGACGGGCCTACGGACGCGGCGGGGGCAGTGGCCGAAAGTGGCACTGCCGAACGGGTGCGTGTAAAAGGCATCGATATCGGAGAATATATCAGGAACAATGATTCGTATAATTTTCATGAGCGCATTGGGACGCTGATCAAGACCGGGCCGACAAATACAAACGTTATGGACATCAGGATTATGCTGATTGAGTGACATAAAACATCAGAAGCGTCGAATAGAATGCATAATAGTATAAATTAATTCTATATATAAAAAAAAATGATTGATAATTTATAATTTATTATTTAATTTAACACCACGTTTTGATATCCGGCAGTTGTGCCCAGTGTATCGAAGAAATGAACTATTATAGTTGTTACGAGGAGAAATACTATGACGATGAGAAAATGCTTTAAAGTTATGTCGCTGTTAGTCATATGCGTTTTCGCTGTTTCTCTTGCCTATTCACAGGAGAAAAAGGAAGGCAGCAGCGACGGCATTACCAAGAAGCCCGATGGCTCATACCGGAGCAGTGAGTATGATCAGTCGAACCGTCCCGAAGATGATTATCTTGCCAAGTTTCGCGCGCAGGACATTGTCGATGATCTGATAAAAAGAAACATGGACGAGCTGTATCTTATACAGGTTATTGTCACGAACAATTCGGGGAAGGGCGACTGGGGCACAAAGTTCAAGGAGCAGCAAACGCAGTACAAGAAAGCCCTTGAGCAATACTACAAAAGAAACATCATTTACGCCAGTGACTATATGAAAAAAAATCAGGCCGGAATCCGTGAGATACTGGGACTGATCATCAAGGATTATACCGCACAGTGCGATACCCTCCTGAATGAGGCCGCCAGCAAGGTACTCGAGCTTCACATGGACCCTGCAACGCGCGTCAACCCGGACAAGCAGGAGCAACTTCAGAACAATCATGTACGGCTGCGGGTCGCGTACGGTCAGATGGATGATTCGCAGAAAGCGGAAAGAGAAAAATATCTTGCGGGCGCCGTTTACCACCTGCGTGTTGCGCGGGCGTATGCCATATCAATACTCGAAGACTTGGCAAAGGACAAGGCTGAAAAAGACAGCATCAGCAAGAAATACCAGGTGGAAAAAGCTGACAACCTTAACCGGGTATTTAACGAGCAGCAGGAAGAGAAGAAAAAATAACCCAGCATTAATTATCAGCGTTGCATGAAAAAAAAGGGGATTCGTTCCCCTTTTTTTATTTCTTTTCTATGAGACTGCTTTCTGCAGTCAAGCAGATTGATTTTTCCGAAAATTGACATAATAGTTTTGACAAATTGAAGCTTTGTATGGAAAAAATTGCACATGAGGAAAATTCGCCCCACATTGGACATTCTTTCCTATCATGCCATTGAATTTTATTTCTTCGCTTTATTTCATATAATGAAGCCGCTGGTTGTAACTTCGATTGTAATCGTTTTTCTCTTGTTCATGCCGACGATCATAGGAAGCCCGGAATTTCCCCTGTTCAGAGTCGTTCTCGATCCGGGACACGGGGGAGTCGGTAAAAACCCGATGTCGGTCCATGGTGACCGTTACGATACGATAAGCAAACGGTATCTTGATGTTTTCAAGGAAGGGGCATCGCGCGGCAATCTTCACGAAAGAACTATCGTTTATTCGATCGCTCGTAAAACCGAAAAAATATTGAAGCTGCTTGGACCGAACGGGGACAGGGAAAAATTTTACCGGATCCTTGAGCGTTACACAGATGATACACCCCGCGAGGCGACAATCCAGACTCTCATGAGCAGGGGCAGGTCCATCACCGAAGCTGAGGCGGGTCTCCAGAGAGACCCGAACGCTCCGTTTAGATTTTTTGATTATCCTGATGCCGATGGCAACATGCAACCCGGGCGTTTATCACGGATCAATGCCTTCAAACCGCACCTGGTCGTGTCTCTGCATCTTGCAGCGTCCGGACCGCGAGACTTTGAAGGAATGAACCCGGTTGTTTTACCGCCGAACCGGTTTCTTCACGAGGGCCTGAGATACCTGAAAGGCGAGCGTGATGACAGGAAGTTTTTTCACCGGAGCCGGTACCGTGACTGGTTTATCGAGGAGTACTCGCGTTCTGATTTCAGCTGGTTTCTCAACGATGTGTCATTGTATTATACCGGTTCACCGCTGCGACACGATCAGGATGAGGACCGCCCGGGCTTCAAGGGTTACCGGTACAACATGATTCGCTGGTCCTACGCCGATGATCCGGGCTGGGAGCATGCAGCACGGCACGAGATACCGCTTTCGCGGTATGCCTCGACCCTGAAAGATTTCGTCCCGGAAGGCAGGTTCTGGGAACGCGAGCAGTCACAATACGAGCGCTACCGGCGCGACGGGGGCCCGGAGGGATTTGGCGGGGACAATGCCTACGCGTCGTATGAAATCATCAGGTATATATGCTATTCCATGTTCCTCAACGGTGATGATCACCCTTCGCAGAAGGCGGGCAAGAGCTACATTTCCGTCTGGATCATGCCGATGCATGTGAATGCGATTAACGCGTTTATCGAGCTGGGCTATCTGAACAGGGCGCGGGACCGACATATTCTTGTAAATAAGCAGGATATAATCGCCGAGGGTATTGCCGTCGGGATTTATTCACTTCTGACAGGTATCGAGCCGAGGGATAAAAAATACAAGCAGCTTCCGAGGGGTGAGAAGATTGATTTCAACAAGTATCGAACGGCGGGGGGCGGCAGCTATTTTGAAGCGGTTACCGCTGATTAGCCTGCTTGCCGCGCTCTGCGTGACCGTTCCGGCACGGTCGGCGCCCGATGATTTCAACGACCGTTTCATCCGCGCGGCGAGTTTGGTCAAGGATTCAGTCGTGAGCATTTCGATTTTCGAAAAAAAGGAGGGCGGCGATAAATATGCCAAGGTCGCCTATGGATCGGGGACCATCATCGATGACGGGTATATTGTCACGAATTACCACGTGGTCATGAAGGGAGATCACTACCAGGTAATCGTGCGTGACTCACTCGCCCTGGCGCTTGAGCGCTTTGACAATGGTTCGTATTATCTCGCGGATCCGAAGACTGACCTGGCGCTCCTGAAAATAAAGGATGAAGACCGGGCCATGATCCGGCCGGTATCATTTGGCGATTCGAATAAGCTTTCCGAGGGAGAATGGGTCCTTGCGGTAGGAAACCCCTACGGACTCCGGCAGACGATTACCAGCGGTATCGTATCCTCCAAGGGAAGGGACAACATTGGCTTTGCCGATATCGAGGACTTCATACAAACAGATGTACCGATAAACCCGGGAAATTCCGGCGGGCCGCTTATCAACCTGGATGGCAGGCTTGTTGGAATAAATACCGCCATACGATCCGAATTCGGCGGGTTCCAGGGAATCAGCTTCGCCATACCGTCGAACCTTGTCCGGCAGGTCTGTCGGGAGTTGATCGATCATGGGAGAGTGCGGCGTGGCTGGATCGGTTTTCTCGTTAAGGAAAAACGCACCGGGCTCGGAAAAGAGGGAGGTCACCTGACAATTATTTCGGTGATTAAGAATTCACCTGCCGAATCGGCTGGATTGAGAACCGGTGACATTGTTCGTGAGGTGGACGGCGTAAAGATTATGACCCTGGGTGGTCTCATCAAAGCGGTAGGCAACAAGCCGGTTGGCTCGCGTATCGACATGGCACTTTCCAGGGACGGGAGGCTTAAGAATGTCCGCCTGATATTGCGTGAGCGGACCGTATATAAAAAACTCAGGAACGAGATGAGCGCGCTCTTCATGAGGTACGGCATTGAAATCGATGAGAACTCAGAGACCGGGGACGTGGTCATATCGTATGTGTCGCCAAACAGCGTGATTTACAACCTTAAAAAAGGTGATATGATCGCATCCATAAATGGAAACAATGTAACTTCGCTCGATTCATTCGTCCGCATGTTTGAGCGCCAGGGCCACATAATTACGCGGATTACGATACGTCGTGATTCCCGACTTATTGATATAGACTTCACAGAATAAGAGAGTGCCGGAGGAACCAGTATGAAATTATATGCCATTGTGCTGCTTGTCGTCATGGGGATGGTTCCTGCCGTGGCCCTGGAGGACGGGGGCGTCAATACACGCGTGGTACTTGACAAAAAATTCTTTTCCGATTTCCAGCATACCCCGCCGGTGCTGAGGGACGGCTTTTTCAACGAGCGGCTTAACTCGATCGTACAGGGCAAGGGACAGGTCAGGTCGATAGACAAGGTCCAGCGATACAAAAAGAAATTCCGCGTCGTACTGGTTGACCTCGAGGCCGAGAAGCTGAACATCAAGGTGCTGTATTATGTCTACATTGACAGTAAAACTTCCATATCAATGTTGAAAGCGGAAGAGAGTCTGGAGTTTTCCGGCCAGCTTGTTGCGTATACGCCGGTCAATTCAAGGCGGGACACCTATATCCTCGATGTGATTTTCGAAAAAGGAGCGATGCTGGTGGAATGATCCGTTCATGCCGTTACCGTGTATGCGCGAGCGTCGTCCGCTTCATCCTGGCGGCGTCACTCCTTGTATTAGTCCCCCTGGCGTCGGCCCCTTCACCCAGCGGTATCGAGCAGCATGAAGATGCATTTCTAACCGGGTATTCGGAAGGTAACCAGCGGCTGTGCCACGAACGGCTCGAGCAGATGCTCCTGGAAAATCCTGCCCATCCGGTGTCTGTGCTCTATTACCCGTACCTGCTGCGTCTTGCCGACATCATCGGGCCGGCCGCCGTCTGTAAAACGGCAGACAAAATCCGGGAAGCACTCGATCGCAGCGGCGAGGAGAAGGCCGGAGCCGCATTGCTTCGATTGAACTGCATGATCGAGAAACTCCGGTACAGGCTTGACGGGGAAAAGGCGAAATTGGCAACCGACGCTCTGAATCCAGTGAGGAGATGGGCGCTTTTCGGGCCATATAACCGGTACGGTCCGGGAGACATCGATCAGAGGTTCGAGCCTGAAATCATCACTGGTGGCACGCCGGTATATCCTCAACAAAATGTGATCGTTACAAATTATGACGGGTGGCTTGATCCAGGCAGATACTTATTTCCAGCGCGCGGCGTCGTCTATGCCAGGGTATCGTTTTATGCCGAGGGTAGCGTGAAAATCCGCGTCTGCTCCGATTCGATTTACAGGGTATTCATTAACGGAATGGCCGCAATAAAGAACACGCCGGCTGAGCGGCGGAGCGTGCGTGTTATCCGTATCACGCGTGCGGCAGGGGTGACGGTCCTGGTCAAGCTGTGGGGAGATCCCATGCAAAAGCTTCGTCTTCTCATCACGAATGACGCAGACAGGAGCATCAACCCGATGCGGGAGGACGACAGGACCTTCTCCGGCGAATGCGGGATTGAAGAGGAGCCGGAATATCCCGGGTCGGCAGTCATGGCGGAAAATGGCCAGCGGGGGGACCTTCACCGGGGCATGTATTTCGACGGGCTCGGAAGCAGCGAGGCTGTACCCTGGTATCGTAAAGCAATCGTACGGGAACAAAGCGGGCATGTTCTGTTCCTGCTCGAGTCCGCTTTGCTGGGCGGTTATGATACGCATGCCGGCTCGGCCCGGGCCGAAGAGGCGCGGCGCATGTGTGACCGGATCCATTCGGACTATCCAGCCTATGTCCCGGCACGGCATGGACGGTTGAAACTCCTCATTGACAGCGGCGAATACAGCGAGGCGTACCGGGAGGGAAAAAAGGCACTGTCAGATGTATCCCTCGACATCCATTCCTGCCTGGCCTTTGCCGGGCTCCTCGATACACTGGGCCATGACAGGGAGTTCCGGGAAACTGCTGCACGAATCAGAAAAGAATACCCGGATTCACCGCTTCTCCTGGACAGGGAAGCCGGATTTTTTTCGGGGAGAAATTCGGAAGCTCGAATGGAAGTGCTGGGCGAGCTCTTGAAAATATCGTTCTCTGCCGAATGTGCGCGGTCTTTGATCCGGGAGCAGATGGCTCGCGGTGAATATGAGAAAGCAATGAAAACAATACATTCCCATAATTACAATAATGATTTTACCGGCGAGCTTGTAAGCCTCCTTCTTAAAAAGGGTGATTATGGCGAAGCGAGAACCGTCATTTTCAAAGCGCTCATACAGGGAGATAGACCTGACCTCTACCATTCACTCGGGCTGATTGATGTCTTGCAGTCGGACGATCCGACAATGTATTTCCAAAAGCTGCTTGATAAAGACCCGTCGCAATTCAGTATTGATGAATATGTCAGGTATTTCAGCAGTGGTGTTCTGGAGAATCCCTTTAACCGCTATTGCGACAGTGCCGGCATCGCAGCCCTCGGTACCGGAGCGGATTCTTCCCGGACACGGAGCCCGGCGGACGTTCTCTACCATGGGAGAATCATTCTCCTCAACAAGGACGGGAGCAACAGGGGTTATTATGAGGAGATAGTACGGGTGAACGACGAGTCAGGCGCGCGGCGCTGGATGAGCGTTAAGCTTCCCGTACATGGTGAGTTCCGGCCGGTCCGCGTGCGCGTATATGGCATTAATGGAGAGCAGGCTGATGACTATTCGGTTATCCGGACAAATGACGGATCATGTCTTCATATTAAGCCGGTGCGCAAGGATTCGATACTACACCTCTCATATATCATTGAGAACGGGGCGCCGGGCGGCGGCTTTTTTTCAATGGGTCCGGTATATCTCCAGCAGTATGATGAGCCTGTTAAACGAGCATCATTCACGGTGATAGCCCCCGATGGATTGAAGCTGTATTTCCTGGTATCCAAGGGCATGCGGGTTGAGGAAGCACGAGCCGGGTCCATGCGAACCTATTCGGTTGGCCTGAACGAACTCACACCGGTCAAGCCCGGGCCTTTCTCCGCCGGGATACAAACCGGACTTCCCGCTGTCTCGTTTTCGACCATGGGGGGACCGGAGGATTTTATCGCATGGTACAACGGGCTGCTATTAATGGCCTGCAGACCGCTGGAGGCGGAGGTCGGGAGATTCGCCGGGGAGAGCGTGGAGCAAACCGTTGGTTCGGTGTATGAGTTCGCATCGAAAGAGATCGTGCTGGAACAGGGTGGCTTCGGCTCGCCGGTGCCGTCGGAGGATACGCTCTTCAGAAAAAAAGGAAGCACCGAGGACAAGGTCCTCCTTGCCAGGGTACTTCTCGAGCGGCTGGGTATTCGATCCTTCATCGCCTTTGCCAGGAATAAACACCTCCCCGACCCCGGCGTTGTTGGGCATGCTGAATACTTTACGAGCATCCTCCTGTATGTACCCCTGGATGCCGGCAGAGCGCTCTGGCTTGATTTTTCTTCGCCCGGCTTCCGATGCGGAGTTACGGACGAGGCGATCACCGGTACGGACGCGATGGTGATTGTCAACAATGTACATCACAAAAAAAAGGTTATGAGTGGGGGGTCACCCGCCATGAAATGACGGTTCGGGGCCATCAATACCGATACCGGCATGGCAGAGGCATAACCAGATACCTGGAACTATGCAGCCCGCTGAAAGTGAAGAGTTCTTGAAATTTTGTCAGGATTTACAAAGAATTGGATGTGACGCGGTTATCTTGAAAAAGATGTGACTGACCGCCGAAGTCGGTTATATCTTTTTCGTGATCTTAGCTTTCACCGCTTTTTTTCTTCTTTTGATTTGTTTTTTTGCTCTCTGGCGCTTTTCTGCCGCATTATATTGCTTTCCCACAGGCTGCCTCCATAATTTCTTAAATCAAATATTTTTTTAATGCGTCTTTGTCAACCTAAATATTAAGAATTTGATAAATACGTGAACTGAAATATTGTTGCAAATTTTATTGGAAGGGTCCAGTGTAACAGCGACAACCACACCCGGAACGTTCCGGGAGGAGGAATATGAAGCTCAACCAAGAGGCAAAGGTGGGCCTGATGATTACCGTATCTGAGGCGTCGGCGAATCTGAATAAAATCGTGTTAAGGATAGAAAAAGGCCGCGGCACCCTGGGGCGACTCCTGAATGAAGAGGACATCTACAATAACTTCAGGGATGCATCGATATCCGTTAAGGACCTCTTCCGGCAGCTAAAGCAGGACCCGTCCAAGCTCTTCTTCAGAACCGCGAAGTAACCGATGGCCCGGCAGAAAAAGTATTTCATATGCACGGCCTGCGGGGCTGACTCTCCGAAATGGCAGGGCAAATGCCCTGCATGCGGGGAGTGGAATACCATTGTTGAGGCGGAAGCCCCGACGCAGACCGCCTCCCTCCCCACACCCGCAGCCGATGTTATCCCCTTGTCGAGCGTAGAGTTCGGCGCGGTGGACCGGATCAGTACCGGGATCGGCGAGTTCAACCTCGTATGCGGCGGAGGCGTGGTGCCCGGTTCGGTCATACTGATCGGGGGCGAGCCCGGTATCGGCAAATCAACGCTGGCGCTCCAGGTGGCCGGCTACTTCCGCACTCTGTACATATCGGGGGAGGAGTCGCCGCTGCAGATACGACTCCGCGCCGAGAGGATAGGGACCCCGCCCGGCTCGATCCAGCTGTCAACGACAACGGATGTCGGCGAGATCATACGGCTCGCCGGCTCCCTAAAACCCCGGTGCATCATCATAGATTCGATCCAGACGCTCTATTCCGCGGAGATTCCCGGGCTCAAGGGCTCGGTAAGCCAGGTCCGCGAATCGGCGTCCAGGCTCGCAGATGCGGCGAAGCGGCTGGACGCGGTCCTCATCCTCATCGGACATATAACCAAGGAGGGGTCTATCGCCGGGCCCAAGCTCCTGGAGCACCTCGTGGATACCGTGCTCTACTTTGAGGGAAATTTCTCACGCGAGTACCGGGTGCTCAGGGCCTTCAAGAACCGGTACGGCTCCGTGAACGAGATCGGTCTCTTCCGCATGGAGGAGCGCGGCCTCGTAGAGGTGACTGACAAGAACAAGATTTTTCTCAACCCGTACCTCTCGTCAGCACCCGGCAATGCGGTGTCCGCCGCGGTTGAAGGAAGCAGGATAATCCTGTTCGAGGTGCAGGCGCTGGTGACCTCTTCCTCGTTCCCGAACCCGCGGCGCATGGCTGACGGCTTTGACCTGAACAGGCTGATCCTCATAACCGCCGTGCTGGAAAAGCACGCGGGGATGAGGCTCAACACGTCCGACGTGTTCATCAACGTATCGGGCGGTTTTCAGATCAACGACACGGCCGCGGATCTTGCCGTGGCGGTGTCGATAGTGTCGAGCCTGAGGAACGCGGCCGTGCCACGCGGGTGCGGGTTCCTTGGCGAGATATCGCTCTCCGGCGAGATTCGGCCGGTCTCACTCTGCGGCAGGCGCATACAGGAGTTCAAGAGGTCCGGGTTCGACCGGCTGATCCTTCCAAAAGCGGAGGTTGAAGAGGCGAGGTCCGCGGGATTTGGGGAGGGAGCCACGGGCGCGGGGACCATACAGGAGGCGCTGGCCGGGCTATTGTAGCTGGCAGCGGTCCGGAGGGGCACGAGCGATATATGAAAAAGAAACCGTTGATCATAGCGCACCGCGGGGCATGCGGCTACCTGCCCGAGCAGACCCTTGAGGGGACGGCCCTTGCCTGTGCCATGGGCGCGGACTGCATCGAGCTTGATGCCCTGCTTACCCGGGACGACCGCGCAATTGTGTTTCACGATCATTATCTCGATTCCATGACGGACGTGGCGGTTTTGTTCCCGGGGCGTGCGCGGAGCGACGGAAGGCACTACGCGATTGATTTCACGCTGGAGGAGATCAGGCAGCTGAGCCTGCGCGGGCGGGTCAACCCGGCGACCGGAAGGCCTGTCCACCCCGGCAGGTTCCCCGATTCACCGGCGCTGCGCTTCCGCATACCGACCCTTGAGGAGGAACTGGCGCTGATCCGCGGGCTTAACCGGAGCATGGGGCTGAACATAGGGATCTATCTCGAGCCCAAGGGGCCCGCGTATCACCGGAGCGAAGGCAAGGCGGTCGAGGACGTGGTCCTTGGCATCTTCCGTGAGTTCGGCTACACGACCCGGGATTCGGGATGTTATATCCAGAGTTTTGAGCCGGCGAGCATCAGGTACATGAGGGAGTCGCTGCAGTGCGATCTGATAATGGTCCAGCTTATCGGCGACAACTCCTGGGAGGAAACGCCCGGGGTTGATTACACGGGCATGATGACACCGGATGGAATGGACGAAGTCTCGCGCTTTGCCGATCGGATCGGGGCATGGATGAACCATATAGCGGTTGACCCGGGAGATGGCGGCCAGCCCCGGGTAACGAAGCTGGTCGAGTGGGTGCACGAGCGTAACATGGAAATAAATCCTTTCACGCTCCGGGCCGATGATCTTCCCGCGTACGCGAAGAGCTTCGATGATTTGCTTGAATTATTCCTGGTCAGAATCGGGGTTGACGGGATCTTTACCGACTTCCCGGACCTCGCTGTCGATTATCTCGCAAGAGAAGGGGTCTGGTAATCAGAGAAAGCTTCTGATTGCATCTTCAATTTCTATCTTTTCATCCCGGCAAGCTGTTCCGCACGAAAGGGAAAAATTATTTTTTGCCGCGGCGTATTCGGAGATCGAATAGAAAAAGACGGGTCCCGGTTGCGCGGACAGGTGGTCCGCGTGTATCATCAGGCTCGCGTGGATTATTTTTTTCAAAATGTCAACCTGCTCAAACACTGACGGGTATGTATCCCTGAGAAGATCGAGCAGCCAGACCGTTGAATCGGGATCAATCACCGCGATAGTGTAGGCATACCAGTCGTCCAGTACACCGATGATAAGCTTTTTCTGCTCCGTGGACATGATCGTGTGGGCGGGGCAGAGAAACCCGTTGCATATTTTTTCACCGAAGAATGACTCGTTTCTCATGGTTGTAGTCCGATATTGCGGGTGGAGCAGGCAACCGGGACGCTTGTTGAAGATGAGGCCCTGGTGAGGGCAGATATAGGACGTAATCTCACGTATTGCGTGATGGTCGCCCTGGTCCGGATAATCTCCTGCCGCGATACACGCGGATGACCGTGAGGCGCCTTCTTCGAGAAACCGTGAGAGGTTGCCCCTCGATATGTCACTGAAGTTGAAAAGGCCACAACAGGCGGAACAGCTCTTATTCCCGTCGGGCTGGCACAGTATTATGGTCTCATAGACATTTGATGATTCCTCGAAGCCGCCGGGAATGGTCCGCCGTGTAGTTCTTATGGTCATGAGCCGAATCGTTTCCTGGTATAGTTGAGCAATCCTCCCTCAAGGAGGATCGCCCGCTGCCGCTGGGAAACCGCGAGTATAAACAGGTATGTTGTTCCGGCAATGGTCACCGGAATCTCGTCGGCTTCCATGACCAGTGTCCTGAGGCCGGCTACCGAAAATTCATCACCCCTCTTAAGAAGCTCGAAGTCCGCCGGGTTCTTGAATACGAGCGGAAGTATCCCGAAGTTGACGAGATTGTCGGAATGGATCCGCTCGAAGGATTTCGCCATTACCATCCGGACACCCAGGTACATGGGGCAGATGGCCGCGTGTTCCCTGCTGGAGCCCTGCCCGTAGCTGGAGCCTCCCACGATAACCGTATACCGTCCGCCCTCCTTGTCTGACAGGGCGCGCTTTGAGAATTCGGAGTCCACGTTCTCGAACACGAAGTTTGCATAGGCCGGTATGTTCGAGCGATATTTCAAGCGCGGACCTGCGGGCATGATGTGGTCCGTCGTTATCTTGTCCCCGACCTTGAGCCCGATGACACCGAGAATCCCGTCCATGAGCGGTGCAGTAAAGGGCGGTTCGCCTATGTTGGGGCCCCGTTCAATCGGTACCGGTTTATCGGAAGGTGGCAGGACCATGGAGTCGTCTATATGGAAGAGCTCGGGCATGCCAACGGCCGGATATTCGCCGGCCGGGACGTCGAGCGGGTTTACGAGAGACCCGTCGATAGCGGATAGTGCAGCCGTTTCCGGGCTCACCAGGTAGACGGCGGCGGACGCTGTCCCGGACCTTCCTTCGAAGTTACGATTATTCGTTCTGAGAGAGACTCCGTCTGTTGTCGGGGCCTGGCCGGCACCGATGCAGAAGCCGCAGGCCGACTCCATGATGCGCGCGCCGGCCGCTATCATGTCAGCAAGAGCGCCGTTTCGCGCGATCATCTCGAACACCTGGCGCGATCCGGGCGCCACGATCAGGCTCGTTGCGGGGTCGACTTTTTTCCCGCCGATGATCCCGGCGACGGTCATCAAGTCCTTGTACGAGGAGTTGGTGCAGCTGCCGACCGCGACCTGGTTGACACGGAGACCGGTAATATCGGAAATTTTTTTGATGTTGTCGGGCGAGTGTGGACAGGCGGCCATGGGGACGATTTCCCCGAGGTCCAGGTTTATGACGCGGGCGTACTCAGCGTCCGGGTCCGGAAGGACCTCCCGCCATGAGCGATCGCGAGCCTGAGCTTTTAAAAAGTGTCGCGTCACGTCATCGCTGGGGAAGATGGAGGTGGTCACGCCCAGCTCCGCGCCCATGTTGGTAATGGTGGCCCGCTCCGGCACTGACAGGGACTTAATACCTTCCCCGGTGTACTCGATGACGGTGCCGACATTTCCCCTCGTCGTGAGGATGCCCAGGACCGTAAGGATAACATCCTTCGCCGAGACCCAGGGCCGGAGTGCGCCGGTCAGGCGGACATTGACCACCCGGGGCGCGGCGAGATAAAAGGGACCGCCGCCCATGGCCACGGCGACGTCCAGCCCGCCTGCGCCGATGGCTATCATGCCCAGGCCGCCTCCGGTCGGGGTATGGCTGTCGGACCCGAGCAGCGTGGCCCCGGGCCTGCCGAACCGCTCCAGGTGCACCTGGTGGCAGATCCCGTTTCCGGCGCGGGAGTGGTAGATGCCGAAGGTTGCGTTCATGGTCCGGAGATAGGCGTGGTCGTCAGCGTTCTCAAAACCCATCTGTATGGTGTTGTGATCAATATATGAGACCGAAAGTTCGGTTTTAACGGAAGGCATGCCCAGAGCTTCAAACTGGAGATAGGCCATGGTTCCCGTGGCGTCCTGGGTCAGCGTCTGGTCAATGCGTATGCCGATCTCGTTACCCGGAGCAAGAGTTCCCTCTACCAGATGTTCGCGCAATATTTTGTAAAAAGCCGATTGTCCCATGGCGGTTACCTGTCCCGGCATATTGTTCAAGAGAATGGTATCCAGTTGATTTTCGTTTTGTTTCTTTTCAAGTACTTTTTATTATGACTCTGTCTGGATCAGTGAATGGCAAAATTCGTTTATTAAATGGCGGTTTGGTGCCGATAATAAGCATATGAGAATCTCGTCCGGCATGGCCGAAATAGGCTTCGCTGCTCAGGGCGGACAGCGCATCGCGTCCGAGCGATTGTACGTGTGGCCGCTCTATAACGCGGGCCAGGTGGAGAACATCCACGGCGTAGCGCGCCGGACGGAATCAAATATCCTCTACGCGAAACCGTCCCCGGAAGATCGGAACAGGATCATGGACCTAGCAAAAGACCGGTCGTTCAGTGAATACTCCTCCTCCGGCAGGATCGGCAGGAACGGTGCGGGTCTGCAGCCGGGGGCCCTCTTTGACGCCATTGCGTGACGAGCGGCCGGACCGGTTATATCCCTCACATATAGGAACACCCCCCCTGTCAGCTAAGGCCCATGGGACTTAAATATTATATTGCCACATAAATTTGGATATCTGGAATCGTTCTTCAACACAAAAAGCGTTGTTCAAGCCGCTTAACATTCCTCCCTTCCCTCTCCGGATGTGTGCCATGTTTGGTGTATAATAAAAAACCCGCTCTTTCAAGCGGGTTTGCTACAGGCTGCATTCCCTAATACAGAGGAAAAAGCACTCTCATAAGTTGCGGCTTATGCGACAGAATGGACCTTTTTCATGCCCGTTCGCATGCGCCCGGACCCGCGGGGAGAGAGACGCTATTTTTTAAAAATACTTCTAACCGATTCAAGCAGATCGGGGGGCAGAAGGACGAACTTGCTGTTGGCCGAATCCCCGAGCTTTACGAGCCCCTTGACGTACTCCTGGCCCAGGAGGTACGTAAGGGGGTCTCCATTGCTCGACTTCAATGATTCTGAAACGAGCTTGATGGCATTCGCCTCCGCCAGGGCGAGCCGCTCCCGTGCCTCGGCGTCCCTTTCCGCGGACTCTAACCGAGCCTCGGCCGCGAGTATCTGTGCGCGTTTAACGCCCTCCGCTTCGCGTTCGGCCGCTTCCTTTTTCGCTTCCGCTTCGAGGATGCGGGCCCTTTTCTCGCGTTCGGCCTTCATCTGGAGGGTCATCGCATTGACGATATCATCCGGGGGCTGGATGTCCTTTATTTCAACGCGCGTGATTTTCGTCCCCCACGCGTCTGTCGCCTCGTCCAGAGTGATGAGAAGATCGGCATTGATTTTCTCCCGCGAGGAAAGGGACTCGTCCAGGGTCATCCTGCCAAGGATCGAGCGGATATTCGTCTGGGCGAGGTTCTGTATCGCGTAGTGCAGGTTCTGGATCCCGTAATAGGCCTTGTAGGTATCCATAATTTTAAAATAGACTATACCGTCTACCTCCAGTGAAGCGTTGTCGCTGGTTATGGTCCCCTGCTTGGGAAGATCAAGCACGCTTTCCCGTATGTCGATTTTCGTGGCAACGCGCGAGAAAATCGGGTTGATGAGGTTAAGACCTGGATTGAGGGTGGACGAGTACTTTCCAAACCGCTCCACAATCCAGTTTTCAGCCTGGGGGACTATGCGCACCCCCTTTATTATCATGAAAATCACGAAGACCCCGACTGCGATTGCGAAATAAACCATACTGTCCTCCCTTTTATTAGACGTGTTTTACGATAAGCTTGATGCCGTTTGCATCGACGACAACCACCTCTTCTCCAATCTCGATGGTTTCTCCGGATTCCGCCTGCCATTTTTTTATTCCGTGATACATGCTGTAAAGCTCTACCTCGCCGGGTATCCCGGGAACGATTCTTGCGGTCACTTTTCCCTTCAGGTTCAGCAGAGTCGCATCGCGCGAAGCGTCAACCACGTCACCCTTGAATTTTTTTTTCAGGAACATCTGCCAGAATCCCAGGAGGACGAGGGAAGAGGAGAAGAAAAATATCCACTGCCATTCCGCGCTGTTTTCAGGAATGATCCCGATAAAAATAAAAAGGGCGGTGAGAATACCCCCGACCCCGAACCAGAAAACAATGAACCCCGGAACAAAAATCTCGCAGGCCATAATAATGATACCGCTTGCGAGCCATACCAAAGGTGTAAAAGCCATGGTGAACTCCCCTGTTTGAACAGCAAAGTGCATCCTCGTGTAGGTAAAAGATAATTGCAACACAAAAATCACTGGACAGAGGGCTTGAAATTCATGCCCTGATTCTGTCGAAGGATCACGCGCCCCAAAAAAATTGAGCAATTGCTCGAGAAATGAACAAAGAATTATAGTCTGCTGTATGGTACAACAGCGGTTAGCGTAATTAGTAAAAAAATTTTATGAGGAGCTGGTAAATAGTAAACGTTATGGTTTTTCTCGAAGCGGCAATGGCTTGGTAAGCTGAAGTCGCACAGCAGTAATACTATTATTATCTAGTAAAGTGCATCCTATCCAGTACGGGCCAATGTGACTGAATGGACCTTATGTGAAGCAAGTATGGGAGACCGGACTGCATCTTTCAACAAAAAAAGCGCTGGACAGGAAGCTTAAAATTCTTGCCCTGAGCTTGCCGAAGGGTCGCGCGCGCCAAAAAAATGCGCAATTTTGCAAGAAATGGGCAAAGAATCCCGACCCGCTGTATAGAACAACAGCAGTTAGGATAAAAATCAATAAATTTTGTGAGCTGATGGTGTGAAAAAAACGTCACGGCCCTTTCTTCATTCTGAAGTAGCCGCCGTGCAGAAGGTGTGTTTTCCACAATTTCCGCCACTCCCGGTCCGCAAAGAACGCAAACACAGAGGATTCGATCATTTCCGCGCCGCAGTCAGGGCATAGTTCCGGATT
>JBGTBN010000124.1:0-38185 GCA_041749375.1 Spirochaetota bacterium | reverse complement strand
ATCCCCGTCTTCGGGCACGGCGGGCAATACGGGGGCTCATGTATTATTTTGTGTACCATTTTCAGATCTTTCTGCTGATCATGATGCGAATGAGCTCGATGATCGTGATAGCCCCGTTCTTTTCGAGCGACGTGATCCCGTTCAGGATCAAGGCGCTCTTTTCGTTTCTCGTGACGCTTGTGATTTTTCCGGTCGTCGCCGCCAAGGGGTACAATATCCCCGGCGACATGGGGAGTTACTTCCTGCTGGTTCTGCAGGAGGTGGCCATTGGGCTTTTTATAGGGTTCCTGATCTCGGTCATATTCGCGGCGTTCCAGCTTTCGGGCCAGTACCTCGCGGTGCAGATCGGCTTCGGGATTAACGAGGTGCTCGACCCGATCGGCCAGGTGAGCGTGCCGCTCGAGGGCCAGTACAAGAACCTGATCGGCCTGCTGGTGCTCCTGGCCATGAACGGACACCACATGATGATACAGGGGGTGTACCGCTCCTATGAGCTGGCGCCCGTCATGGGCGTCAGCAAGGCGTTCATGGGAGGGCTGCTGAAATACGTGCTGTACACGTTTTCCGGCATGTTCGTGGTGGCGCTCAAGATCGCGCTGCCGGTGATCGCGATAATTTTTCTTGTTGAAATCAGCATGGGGGTCCTCGCACGCGTGGCCCCCCAGATGAATATCATGATGCTGGGGTTTCCGTTCAAAATCGCCATCTCCTTCGTGGTGATGATAGTGATAACGCCCCTCATCATCAGGATCATGTGGGTTTCCCTGGAGCGGGTGTTCGCCTTTATCTTCAAGATGCTGGCGCACTGGCCGGGGTGACCTCACCCCCCGGCCCCCTCTCCCACGGGGAGAGGGGGGTATTAAGGAGGATGTGTTATCGTGGAGCCCTCTCCTCATGGGAGAGGGCGCGCCGGAGGCGGGGTGAGGTCGTGTGAAGCATACGGAATAGTAAGAGTATGATAGAACATATAAACACATTACGCAAGTACAACCAGTGGAGCGATGAGCTTTTCTTCGAACGGTATGACCTGCAGCTCTTCGCCGCTGAGGACGAGGGCCGCACCGAAGAGCCGACCGAGAAAAAGCTCCGCGAGGCGCGGGAGAAGGGGCAGGTCGCGAAGACCGTCGAGCTGCCGCAGGCAATCGTCGTGATTTTCGGGTTCATGGTGATCCTAATCCTCGGCTCGTGGATCTTTGACATCATTGCCCGGCTCACAAAATATTATCTCTCCTCCTTTTCGCGGCTCAGCATGACGGAGCGCAGCCTCTACCGGGAGTTTATCGCCGTCACCTACGAATCGGGGAAGATACTCCTGCCTATATTCGTCGCGTCGATGGTGGCCGCCGTCCTTGGCAATTTAGTGCAGGTGGGGTTCCAGTTCTCGGCGCACCCGTTGAAGTTCGACCTGACTAAGATAAAGTTCGATCCCTCGACAATCATGAAGCGGGTGTTTTTCTCGAAACAGATTGCGATGAACCTGTTCAAATCGCTGTTCAAGGTTGCGGCAATCGGGTTCGTGGCCTATCTCATTATTATGGCGGACCTCGATGATCTTTTGAAAACGCCTGACCTGTCAATCGCACTGGCAATGAGGGTGATTATGATGACCGCGTTCAAGATAATCATCTGGTCGTCGGTGCTGCTCCTGGCGCTCTCAATACCGGACTATTTTTTTCAGAAGCGCGAGTTCATCGATTCGTTGAAGATGACCAAGGAAGAGATGAAGGAGGAGTTGAAGGAGACCATCGGCGACCCGTACATCAGGGCGCGGCTCCGCGAGATGCAGCGGCAGAACCTGCTGCGCGCCATGATGAGCAGGGAGGTGCCGAAAGCGGACGTGGTGGTGACCAACCCGACCCACTTCGCGGTGGCGCTCAAGTACGACCGCCACGCGATGCCGGCGCCGACCGTGGTGGCGAAGGGCGAGGATAGCATCGCCCTCAAGATCAGGGAGGTTGCGAGGGAGCATTCCATCCCGATCATGGAGAACCGGCCGCTGGCGCAGGAGATGTACCGGCGGCTGGAGGTTGGCGACATCATTCCGGCCGATCTGTTTTACGCCGTATCGCTGGTGTACGGCGAGATCATACGAAAATACCCGGAGCGCTACCGTCGGCTCCAGGAGGCTATATAGCGATATGAGGAGGCACAATGGCTGAAAACAAGCGGCGAGGATTAGGCTCGCTGTTCGAAGACACCCGCTGGATGCAGAAGTCCGACATACTTCTCGGCATCGGCGTCGTATCAGTGGTGGTCATGCTCATCATACCGCTGCCCACGTTCCTGCTGGACTTCCTCCTGGCCATCAGCATCATGTCGGGACTGCTCATCCTGATGATCGTCATGTTCATCAGGCGCACATTCGACTTCTCGATATTCCCGTCGCTCCTGCTCATAACGACGGTGTTCCGGCTGGCACTGAACGTATCCTCCACGCGGCTCATATTGCTGGAGGGGGCCGCGTTCGACGGCAAGATCATCCGCGCCTTCGGCGAGTTCGTCGTCGGGGGGAACTACGTCGTCGGTTTCATCATTTTCATCATCCTGGTGGCCGTGCAGTTCATCGTCATCACCAAGGGCGCCACCCGGACGGCCGAGGTCGCGGCCCGCTTCACGTTGGACGCCATGCCCGGCAAGCAGATGAGCATCGACTCGGACCTCTCCAACGGCCTCATTACCGAGGACGAGGCGCGGAAGCGCCGCGAGGAGATCCGGAAAGAGGCGGATTTTTATGGAGCCATGGACGGCGCCTCCAAGTTCGTACAGGGCGACGTCAAGGTCGCTATCGTCATCACATTCATCAACATCATCGGCGGTTTCATCATAGGCATGGTGATGCGGGGCGAGTCGTTCGACGTCGCGATCAAGACCTACACCCTGCTGACCATCGGCGAGGGTCTTGTCGCACAGGTCCCGTCCCTGCTCATCACAACGGCGACCGGTATTATCGTGACCCGGGCCGTCTCGACCGACAACATGGGCCAGGACCTGGCGAACCAGCTCGGGTCGCAGCCGCGGGCCCTCCTGATCACCGCCGCAACGCTGGGCGTCGCGATCTTCATCCCGGGCTTTCCGAAGATCGCACTGCTCATTCTTTCGATGGGTCTGGGGGCCCTGGGCTACGTGCTCATCCAGTCGCAGGGCGAGGAGCGACAGAAGGTCGAGCGCAAGGAGAAGGAAGCGGCCCTCAAGGAGCACAAGCCGGAAGAGGTGACGCAGCTCGTGCAGGTGGACCCGCTCGAGGTCGAGATCGGGTACAACCTGATCCCGCTAGTCGACCCGGAGCAGGGCGGGACGCTCCTGGAACGGATCACCAACATACGGCGGCGGAGCGCGCTGGACATGGGGCTCATCGTGCCGCCGATACGGATACGGGACAACATGGAGCTCGCGCCCGAGGCCTACTCGATCCTGATAAAGGGCGTGGACGTGGGTCGCGGTTCGCTGCAGGTGGACAAGCTCATGGCGATGGATTCGGGCGAGGTCACCGAGAAGATCGAGGGGCAGGAATTCACGGAGCCGGTATTCGGCCTGAAGGCCATCTGGATCAAGACCGATGCGCGGGACCTGGCGGAGAGCAGGGGGTACACTGTTGTGGACTGCCCCACGATCATCGCCACGCACCTGACCGAGATCATCAAGCGTCACGCGGACGAGATACTGGGGCGGCAGGAAGTGCAGAAGCTTATCGACACCGTGAAGGAGGACTACCCGGCGGTGGTGAACGAGCTGCTTGATGAGCACAAGATGTCGCTGGGAGAGATACAGAAGGTGCTCCAGGGCCTGCTCCGCGAGCGCGTCTCGATCAGGAACATTGTGACCATACTGGAGACGCTCTCCAGCTACGTGGGCTACTCGAAGGACACGACGTTCCTGGCCGAATACGTCCGGATCGCACTGGCGCGCCAGATCACGAAGGACTACGCCGACCAGTCCGGCACGCTGTCGGTCATCACGGTCGACCCGGAGATAGAGACGATCATACGGAACTCGGTACACGAGGACCCGATAGAGGGCCCGGTGCTGGCCATGGACCCGACGACGCACCAGACCGTTGTGACGGCGCTGCTCGACGCGTTCCGGAACTCGAAGAACAAGGGGCACACGCCGGTTTTCCTGGTCGCGCCGCAGATACGGCGGGTCACCTTCACGCTGCTTGAGCGCGAGGTGCCGTCGCCGGTGGTGCTGTCGTATAACGAGATTTCCAGCACGATAAAGGTGAATGTGGTGGTCTCCGCGCTGCTAACGAGCGCGGCGTAAAACCTCACCCCGCCTCCGGCGCGCCCTCTCCCAGGAGGAGAGGGCTCTGCGGCAGGGGGTGACCGGGCCCCCCCTCTCCCCGCGGGAGTGGGGGCCGGGGGGTGAGGTATAATAAAGATTCAATTACAGGAGTGTGTGCCATGAGATACATAAAAATCAGGGGCAACAATTACAACGAGGTAATGATGAAGCTCAAGATGGAATACGGCGACGACGCCATTCCCATCAGTCATAAATTCGTGAAAGAGGGGGGGCTCTTCAACTCGAAGCTCTTTGCGAAAGAGGTGGTGGAGCTCACCGCCGCGGTGCAGGAGCGGAAGTCCAAGGGCGGACTGCTCGGCGAAAAGAAGAAGATCGACTTCACGGTGGATGACAGCGGGAACAGGCCGGCCGCCGGCGATCTGAAGGGCGGGTTCCGGGACATCATGGACCGGATTGCCTCGACCGGATCCGCGGCTCCGGCGCGGGAGCAGGCCCCGGCGCGGCCGTCAGGCCCCGCGTTCAACGAGAAGCTTAACGAAGTCTATTCCGGCATCGCCGAGCACAAGGCATCGGCCATGGGCGGCGAGCGGAAGGCCGCTCTCGATCCGGTACGGGCGGCGCCCCCTGCAGACGATGAGGAGAAGCCGAAGGCCAGGAGCTTCGAGGAGCCGCCGGCGGCCGCGGCCGCGGACGGACGCGTGGAAAAGGAGCTCGAAGAGATCAAGCGCGCGATCTACAAGATCACGACGAGCCGGGCAGGCTCGAGCGAGCCGATTTGCGGGGATGACGTCAACATCCGGCCGTTCCGCCAGGTCCTGAAAAGCAACGACTTCGACGACGAGCAGTGCTCCGCCATGATAACCGAGGTAAAAAACTCCATCAGCAAGGATGATTTGAAAGACAGGTACAAGATCGAGAAGAGCCTGAAGGATTTATTGAAGAGCAAGATAGTCACGACAGGGCCCATCAAGACCGGGAACAAGAAAAAGATCGTCATGTTCATCGGGCCGACGGGCGTCGGGAAGACGACCACGATGGCGAAGCTCGGCGCCATCAACTCCCTCAGGGAAGGGCACTCGGTGGCGTTCATAACGATCGACAACTACCGCATTGCGGCCACCGAGCAGCTGAAAAAATACGCGGAGATAATGAACATACCGGTGTACGCGGTCAGCAACCAGAAAGAGTTCAGGGAAATCGTGTCCGCCGAGAAGGCCGATATTATCATGGTGGACACCTCCGGCCGGAGCCACCGCAACGACCTTAAAATTTCGGAGATCAAGAGCTTTGCCGAAACCGTGGAATACGATTGCGAAAAGGTACTGTGCGTGAGCGCCAATACGAAAAAAAGCGATCTGAATGATGTTTTCAGGGCCTTTGACACGGTCCATTTCAACAGCATAATCATAACAAAAGTCGACGAGACGTCATATATCGGCAATGTAATCGACATAGCCGATAAATATAACAAGCCGATCTCATATTACACGAATGGGCAGGAAGTGCCCAATGACATCGTTATCGCGGAACCCGATAAGATAGTTGACATGATGATCGGGAATGTTTATAATTAATACCTGCAGGTGTGAACAAGGAGGCCCATGGTGGATCAGGCGGCAAACTTAAGAAGGCTGGTGCTCGAAACGGACGCCAAGAAGCAGAAAAAGACGAAAACCATCGCCATCACCAGCGGTAAGGGCGGTGTTGGGAAAACGAGCGTGGCGGTGAGCCTCTCGATCGCGCTCGCGCAGGGGGGCGACTCCGTGACCCTGCTGGACGCGGACCTCGGGCTTGCCAACATCAATGTCATCCTGGGGATCATCCCCAAGTACAACCTCTACCATGTCATCAAGGGCCAGAAGAAGCTCAAGGACATCGTGATAGAGGTTCCCGAGGGGATCAAGATCATAGCCGGCGCTTCGGGTTTCCACCAGCTGGCGAACCTCGATCCCAAGCAGAGGAACGAGTTCATCGGAGCGGTGGCCGAGCTCGACCAGGACGACTTCATGATCATTGACACCGGCGCGGGAGTCTCGCAGAACGTCCTGTCGTTCGTCATGGCCGCCGACGAGATCATCGTCGTCACTACCCCGGAGCCGACTGCCATTACCGACGCGTACGGCATCATCAAGTCGATAGCAGCGCAGTCGCCCGACAAGATCATCAAGATCATCGTCAACCGGGTGCAGTCCGTGGCGGAGGGCAACCGGGTGGCCCAGCGGGTGATCAACATCGCCGGGCAGTTCCTGAATATAAAGGTTGAAAATCTGGGCTTTATTTTTGATGATATCTACGTGCCCAAGTCGGTACGGAACCAGAAGCCGTTTTTCGTCAGTTATCCGAAATCGAAGGCTTCCGGGTGTATCGCGATCATCGCCGAACGTGTGAGCAACAAGACGACCGGGACGGCGAAAGGCAGCGGCCTCGCGTCGTTCGTCAAGAAAATGTTCGTTTCTCACAACGTCGATGAGGACGAACGGTAGAAGCAGACAGGATGGACATTCTCACTGCAGGGCGCCGGGGCGCAAGTAACGCGGAGGGTACCGGGGAAGCGGTATGATAAGCATCAGGAGCATCTCGCTTGAGTACAGGACAACGGTGATCTTCGCGGTCCTTGCCCTCGTACTTTCCCTCGTTACCGGCTTCGCCGCGGGAATACGGTGGAGCGTCGTGCTGGTGCGGTCCGTGGTCCTGTGCGCCGTGTTCGCGGGCATCGGCTTCGGCATATGCATGATCATGCGGAAGTTCGTACCCGAGGTCTACCAGTTCTTTGCGTCGATCGCGGGGGCTCTGCCGGCGGCCGAAGCGGGCGAGCAGGAGATGGGTCTGCCGGGGGCGGGGAGCGATGAGACCGCCGGCGGGGACGCGTCGGATGAAGGCTTCGAGGATTCCGGCGAGCCGGCGGCAGCGGTATCGCCGGGAGATTTCACCGAGCTGGAAAAGGAGGGCCTGGCCCACTATTCCACGGGTACAGAAGGAGCGCCGTTAAATACCCGGAGCGGCAAGCTTGGCAAGCATGTTCTGGAAAAGGAAAAGATGGCGAAATACGAGCCGAAGATCATGGCTCAGGCGGTCAGGACCATGATGAGCAAGGATCGAGAATAACATCCGGGAAACAGGTATGAATAACAATAAATTTAAAGAACTGGATGCAATCGGCGAAGAAAAACTGTGGGAAAAGTTCATCAAGTCGAGCGACCAGGATATTCGCGATTACTTCGTAGTAAAATACGCGCCCCTGGTGAAATACGTGGCCGGCAAGATCTCGATGGGCATGCCGTCCAATATAGAGTTCGATGACCTTGTCTCCTACGGCATATTCGGGCTCATCGACGCGATCACCAAGTTCGATCCTGCCCGGGGCATTAAGTTCAAGACCTACGCCATGACCAGGGTGCGGGGCGCGATCTTCGACGAGCTCCGATCCATTGACTGGATCCCGCGCTCGATCCGGCAGAAGGCGAAGCAGGTCGAGCTGGTAATATCCGAGCTTGAGAACAAGCTGGGCCGCACCGTCGAGGATGATGAGATCGCGCGGGAGCTCGGCGTCTCCAAGGACGAGTTCCAGGGGCTCCTCGCAAAACTGTCGGGCACCTCGATGCTGTCCCTCAATGATATCTGGTACCTGGGCGACGACAGCGACGAGCTTTCCATTCTTGAAACGCTCGAAGCCCCGGAGAACATGAACCCCGATGTTTTGGTTGAAAAGCAGGAAATTCGCGATTATATTATAGATGCGATAAAACGGCTCCCGGACAAGGAGAAAAAGGTCATCGTGCTCTACTATTACGAGGACCTGACGCTGAAGGAGATCGGCGATGTCCTGGAGGTAACCGAGAGCAGGGTCTCACAGCTCCATACCAAGGCGATCATGAGGCTGCGCGGCCGTCTCGGCCGTATCAAGTCGAATATCGTCGGGTAAGACCGGCGCGTGACCGCTCCTTCCACGGTTCTGACGGAGGATCGGTCCGCCAGGCAGGGCATGTTCAGGTACACACAATGGGTAATATCAAAGATTTTTTAAGGGGCATGGAGGTGTCGGACAACCGCGCGGCCGAGAACGCCGTCGAGGTGTACGCCGATTCAGTGCGCCAGGCCCTCGAGCTCGCGGCCAGCGAGCTCGGCATTGACGTCACCCTGCTCGATTACCAGATCATCGAGAAGGGGACCCGCGGTTTCATGGGGATCGGACGCGCGCCATACCATGTCCTTGTCACGCCGCTGGTCGATGCGCGGGAGCATGGGGATCTGGCCGCCCTGGAGCGCAAGCTGTCGCGGGAGCACGCAGCCGGTGTGGCGAAGGCAGATGTCGACGGAACGTTCCGCGTGCGCGTCAGCAAGTCCGGCATTTATCTCACCGTCATTCCCGCGAAAGGAAACGGGAACAGCGTCACCCTCGACGAGGTGAACAACAAGTTTTATTCTATGAAAATCACCCCGTCCGAACCGGCGAAGGTCGAGAAGGAGGTTGTCAAACCGTCAGGCAAGCCGTTTAAAATCGGGTCCTGGACGGCCAACCCCGAAAATGACGGAGGCATGAGCCTTGAGGTCACTGACGATGAAATGAAGGTATTTGTACATTTCACGCCCCCGCGCTTTTCCGGCAGGCACATGGAGTATGACGAGGTCATAGACGCCATGAAAAAGGCCGGTGTGAAGGTCGGGATCCGCGAGAAGGAGACAAAGGAATACCTGGAGAACATGGAATATACATCACCGCTCCTGGCGGCCGAGGGCGTCCGGACCGTGAACGGCAAGGACGCTTATATAGAGTACAAGGTGCGGGTCGATACCAAGGGCGTCAACTTCGAGGAGGACGAGACCGGCAAGGTCGATTTTCGGAACCTGGAGCTCCTGGAGAACGTTGTCGTGGGCCAGCTCCTCGCGGTGAAGATCCCCGCCGAGCAGGGTGTGCAGGGGCGCACGGTTACCAACAGGCTTATCCCGGCGCGGCCCGGCAAGGACGTCAAGATACAGCACGGGAAGGGGACCATCCTCTCCGAGGACGGCACCGAACTGACTGCGGAGATTAACGGCCAGGTCACCTTCAAGGCGGGCAGGATCAGCGTGGAGCCGATATACGTGGTCAACGGCGACGTCTCGCTCGAGACCGGGAACATCGTGTTCCTCGGATCGGTCATCATTGCCGGCAACGTGCAGGACAACTTCGAGGTGAAGGCGGCCGGCAACATCGAGGTGCGCGGCACGGTGCAGAAGGCCTTCCTGGAGGCCGAGGGTGACATCATCGTATTCCAGGGGATCATCGGCCGGGACGAGGCGAAGATCGAGTCGACCGGCGGGTCCGTTTATGCCAAGTTCATTCAGAACGCGTCCGTGTTCGCCGAAACCGATGTCATTGTGCCCGAGGGCATCATGCACTCCAATGTCGATGCGGGAGGCCGGGTCTGCAGCCTGGGTAAGCGCGCGCGTATCGTCGGCGGCGTCATCCGCGCGGGCGACGAGGTCAACGCGCGTTTCCTGGGCGCAGATGTCTCCACCAGGACCGAGATGCGCGTGGGCATCCATCCCAAGGTGCTGCAGCAGCTCTCCGACCTTACCGGGATGAAGGAGAAGATCGAAGAGGAGCAGACGCACCTCAAACTCGACCTGAGGACGCTGGAGACGCAGAAGCGCAACGCGGGCAACAGGCTTCCCGCCGAGAAGGAGAAGCTTCTGAAAGACCTTCAGGCCCGAAACGCAAAGCTGAACGAGCGCACGGAGGAGATCAAGGGCGAGCTGGACGAAGTCAACTCCTACATATCGATGATAGAGCACAAGGGGAAGGTCTGCGCCGAGAAGACAGCGTTCGGCGGCGTGGAGATATTTATCAAGGATAAGACCTTCAACCTGAAGGACCCCTACAATCACGTGAAATTCTCGCTCCAGGGAGACCAGATCAGGATCTCCGAATACGAGGCGCCCGCGGGCATGGAAGCGCGGACCATCATCAGCAGGCGGCGACGGTAGGCTGCGTATGGCCATTCGACCGATAGACATGCAGACGAATATGTCGCAGGTCACCGAGGTTGGGAAGGACCAGCAGGCGCGCTCCGAGGCCATCGTTCAGCAGCAGCATGTCTTGGAAAAGGAGTCTGGTGAAAAGTCCCGCCTCGTGAACACAAAACTTGATGAATCGAAAAAGGGCGAGAGCGCCGTCATCAGGGACCAGCAGAAAAAAGAGGGCAAACCCCGCGGCAGCGGCGCCGGTGAAGAGCAGGAGACCGCCGGTGAGCGGAAGCAGCGCAGCAAGGGGCGGAGCGTTGACGAGCGGATGGGGAAGATCATCGATATTCTGAAGTGACCGGAGCGTTTTATTATGCGACATAATCCCGGCCGGAATATTCCGGCGGGTAAAAAAAGCGAGGACCCTACATGCAGTTTTTCTTTCTGTTGCTCTTCAATCTCTTTCTCGGGGCGGTGCTCTACCTCGTTATCAGCCTGAAGCTCGAGCGCTCGGCCACGGAATTCCGCACGCGCAAGCTGCGTAAGGAAATGGACGAGATGATCGGCGAGTTCAACGCCACTGCGGAGAGGAACATCTCCCTGCTGGAGAGAAAGATACGGGTCCTGCGGCTCCTCCTGGAGAAAGCGGGGGAGACAAAGTCCTTCGACATGATCGCGGACGAGGAAGAGCCCGCCGCCAAACCTGAGACCGCCCGGGAAAAGCTTCCCCTGCGGGCGGATGACGACCGCCGGGCCCCGCAACCCGAGGCCCGGGCCATCCAGGCCGCTCCGCACCGGAGCGCTGAAAACAATGCGGGCTCACTTATAAAAAAAGGCTTGCTATTATTCATTGAAAAAATTAGACATAAGCTTCAGACGGACAGTGCCAGAGCTATCGCCGCTGAGGACGATGCCGTATGGTATGAGCCGGCGGCAGCGGCTGGCGGCTATCCCGGGCCGGATACGGACCGGAGACGCCTTATTGAAAAGGACCTGCGCGGAATCGTCCCGGAAGAGATCGAGGCCGCTGGCGAGTGCAGCGCGCCTCTCACCGAGGAAGAGATCATTGAGATCGTCACGTCTTCGCCTGACAGATACTCCATGGTTGCGGTCCTGAATGATCGGGGCTGCGCAATCGAGGAGATATCGAGATATTCTGGCATTCCGATCGGTGAAGTACGGTTGGTGCTGAACCTGAACGGTTCACGCTGATTCCGTCGCATAATTTTTTCAACTACCGGGGTAATCGCGTTTGGAACCCATTATCAAGCGCCTCACAGAGGAGGAATTCGGCAAGTTTGCCCGGCTCATATATGATGAGAGCGGCATTTTCCTCAAAGACACGAAGATCACGCTCCTTTCCAACAGGCTGAGAAAGCGCCTCCAGGCGCTGAACATAGCGGAATTTTCCGATTACTACAATTACCTCCAGTCGCTTCCGTCGCGGGAGAAGGGCATCGAATACGAGAAGATGCTCGATGTCGTTTCGACGAACGAGACATACTTCTTTCGGAACGAGCGGCATTTCGAGGCCCTGATCCAGGTCTGCCTTCCCGAGATAGCGAAGATAAAAAAAAACAGGAAGCTCCGAATCTGGAGTGCGGCCTGCTCGACCGGTGAGGAGCCGTATACCATCGCTATCTGCGTGAAGGAGAACGACGCCCTGTTCGCCGGCTGGGACGTGGAGATCCTCGGGACGGACATCGCGCCGTCGGTTTTACAGTTCGCAGGCGTGGGCGAATATTCCGGGAGGAGGATAGAGAAAGTTCCCCCGGATATTTTGAAGAAGTATTTTACACAGAAACCCGAGGACCAGCAGGTCTATGTCATACGTGCAGATGTGAAGAAAATGGTGAAGCTCAGCTACCATAATTTTTTTAAAAGCCCGTTTCCAAAAGATATTGACATTATATTCTGCAGAAACGTAATGATCTACTTTGATAAAAAGCACCAGATAGAGCTGGTAGCGAAGTTTTACCAGTGCATTCTCGAATATGGCTACCTGTTTATCGGACACTCTGAAACCCTGCACTCCATTTCCGAGGATTTCAGCTATCGAAAAATACTCGAAGCGCCCGTTTACGTGCCAAACCCGAGGAGATGATGAATGGAATTTAACCTGATAAATGTCGGAATAGCCGACTACGCCATATCGAACTCGCCGGACATCCTGAGGACAATCCTCGGGTCCTGCGTCGGCATCTGCCTGTACGACACGGAGCTGAAAATCGGGGGCATGTGCCACATTATGCTTCCTACGATGAAGGACACATCGAAGTCGATGAAAAAATACGCGGACTCGGCAATCCCGATGATGCTCAAGGAGATGGAAGAGCGCGGGGCGCGTCGCAAGTCCATCATGGCGAAGATCACCGGCGGGGCCACGATGTTCACACTCTCCGAGAACAGCATGATGGGCGAGATCGGGAACAATAATATCCACCGGGTCCGCGAGGTGCTGAAGGGAATGGCTATTTCCCTGGCAGCCGAAGACACCGGCGGTAATTACGGCCGCACGATAGACTTCTACCTGGAGACGGGCATGGTAAAGATCAGGTCGATGGGCAGGCAGGAAAGGGTTATATAGGTATATCCATGGATAGCATGACAGGATACGCGTTTCTAGAGAAAAGCACGGACCAGTTCTCCTACTCGGTGGAGATCAAGTCGCTGAATTCACGGTACCTCGAGATTTTCGTAAACGTGCCGAAGATCATCAGGAACGAGGAGAACGAGCTTCACGGCCTGATAAAGAAGCGCTTTTCCCGCGGCAAGCTCGAGCTCAATATCGAAATCTTCGACTGGAACGTCGCGAAACCGATAGCCATCAACGCGGGCATGATCAAGAAATACTTCCGCGAGCTCCGCCAGATACACCGCGAGTGCGGGGCCGAGGGGCCCTTCAGGTTCGAGTCGATCCTCTCCCTTGAAGGGATAAGCCAGCGCGAGCGATCGATGATATCGCGTACCTCGCGCGCGGACATCTATGACTCGTTAGGCCGGGTCATCGACAAGGCGCTCGAGATGCGGCGCAAGGAGGGGGCCGCCATCAGGAAAGACCTCATGACCCTCGTGGCCGGGATTTCGAAGCACCTCGCCGGTATCAAGTCCCTTGCCAAAAACGCGTCATCCGAGAAAAAGGCTGCGCTGAAAAAACGGATCGAATCCCTTGCCGGCGTGAAGATCGACGATGTCCGTCTTTACACTGAGATCGCCATTCTCTCCGACAAGCTCGACATCAACGAGGAGATCATCCGCTTCAAAGACCACATCAAAAAGTTTGGCGCCCTTATGAAGAGCGGCGACCAGATCGGCAAGAAGCTGGACTTCATTGCGCAGGAGATGTTCCGCGAGGTCAACACGATCGGATCGAAGTCCAACAGCTCCGAGATTGCTCACCTTGTCGTCGACATAAAGAACCATGTTGAAATGATTCGCGAGCATTGCAGAAACGTCGTTTAACAAACCATGGTGCCGGGAAGGGTTCATGAAAACCACGCTCATTAACATAGGGTTCGGGAACGCGGTCGTGGCGGAGCGGGTGGTCGTCGTGATCACGCCTGCGTCTGCGTCGGGCAAGCGGCTTCGTGAAGAGGCCAAGGAGAACAGCCTTCTCGTGGACGCGACGCACGGCAGGAAGACCCGCGCGATCATCGTGATGGACAGCAACCACATCATCCTGTCCGCCATGCAGCCTGAAACGATAGCGAATCGGTTGATGAATCTTGAAAGCGAATAGCCCATCATTCGTCATCAGCGCCCCATCAGGGGCAGGCAAAACGACATTGATAAACAAGCTCCTGACGTCTGATGACCGGTTCGGATTCTCGATTTCTACCACGACAAGGCCTAAACGGGTTGGTGAAACCGACGGTTCGAGCTATTATTTCACCAATGAGGCGGAATTCAGGGCCCTGATCGACAGCGGCTCTTTCATCGAATGGGCGGAAGTCCATGGCAACTATTACGGGACCGCCAAAAAAGAGATTGACAGAATACTGAATGACGGGAAAATCCCGATATTCGACGTGGATGTCCAGGGCGCCAGGGCGATGAGAAGCAGCCTGGAAGGCGCGGCATATATCTTTATCGTGCCTCCCTCCCGGGAGGTGCTGGAGTCGAGGCTTCGTAACAGGAAGACCGATTCGGAGGAACAGATACAGATACGGCTGCGAAACGCCATCAGGGAACTGACGGAATACGCGTTGTATGATTATATCGTCGTGAATGATGACCTCGACACCGCGCTGAATCAGATTCGGTCAATTGTGACCGCTGAGCTGTGCAAAAAAGACCGAGTATCAGATATAATAACCGGCATACTGGAGGACGCACCGTGATTATACCGCTTGATAAATTGTTGAGATACAATACGAACAAATATATTTTTACCCGGGCCACGATGGAGGCCATTGAAAAGATCGGTAACATAAAAAAATTTCCGACCGACGACACGAAGTGGAAGGTCGTTCCCCATGTCCTGAACCTGGTTCTGAGCGAAGACGTCAAATTTATTTACACGAAAGAGCCGGAAACCGAGAAGGAGTGATCACCGGAAGTTCCGGGATCCGGCGCGGGGGAACAGATCATGACGGCGGGCGGTCGTGAACAATCGCGGCACCTGGTTCTCATGGGGCCTACCGCCGTCGGAAAGACCGCAGCGTCGCTGGAGCTTGCAGGGGACCGGTTCGAGATTGTTTCAGCGGATTCCGTCCAGGTGTATAAATACCTCGACGTCGGGAGCGGAAAGCCGGAGCGCGTCGACCGGGAGCGCATACCGCATCACCTGATTGACCTGGTCGAGCCGGATGTTCCCTTTACGGCGGGAGAATTTTGCAGGGAAGCCGAGAAGGCGGTCGACCTGATCACGACGCATAACAGGATGCCGATGATAGTAGGCGGCGCCGGGCTTTATATCGACGCTTACTTCCAGGGTCTCTCCGAGATCCCGGAGATAGCACCCGGGGTGCGGGACGCAATCCGTGCCGAGCTTGAAGACTCCGGCCTGCAGAGGCTCCATGAGGAGTTGGTGCGTATCGACCCGGCTTTCGGAAACCGCATTCATCCAAATGACACGCAGCGGATCGTCCGGGGGCTGGAGGTGTATCGCGGTACCGGCAGGCCGCTCTCGAGTTTTTTTGCCGGGAAGCGTCGGTACGGCACGGAGGACACGCTCTTTATCGGGCTGTTCGAGGAGCGGGCCGAGCTGCGGAAGCGGATCAGCGCCCGGGTCGACTCGATGTTCGACAGGGGGTTCGTCGAGGAAGTCAGGTCGCTCCGCAAGCGGGGCTACGGTCCGGGGCTGAACTCGATGCAGTCAATAGGGTATGCGGAAATCAATCGGCATATTGACGGGTCCCTCGGGCTCGGCGAGACCATCGAGAGGATCAAGACGACCACCGGGCAGTACGCCAAGCGGCAGATGACCTGGTTCAGAAAAAACGAACGGGTCGTCTGGGTCAGGGCCGGGGACATGGAAAATATGCGGCTGCTGGTCAGGCAATGGCTGGACACCAGCGAAGCTTTTAATAAATAAAAAAACAGGGTAGGGTTGATTGCCATGGCAGGACAGTTGAATAACTTACAGGACCATTTTCTGAACACGGCCAGGAAGGAGAAGATCGAGATCCATGTTTTTCTCGTCAACGGCGTCCCGATTAAGGGCAGGGTATTGAGCTTCGATAACTTCACGGTCCTGATGGAGGTGGAGAAGAAACAGAACTTGATTTACAAGCATGCGATGTCCACTATCGTCCCGTCGCGGCCCATACCGTACAAGGACGAAGAAGAAAAATAATCAATACAACGGGTGCGCGCTCATGAAAAATTTTATCCTGAAAACCATGCTTGTCGTTTTTATCGGCGGTATCGCGTACCTGCTTTTCTTTTCGCTGGTAAAGATCGACGCCGGCATGATATGCGTGGTTGAAGACCTGCGCGAGAAAAAAGCCGTCGCGATGGCGCGACCGATCGCGGGCGATTTCGCGTTCGTCTGGCAGGGTGCGCTGCCCTGGTGGTTCAATGTATCCGAGGTGCCGGCCAGCCGTGCGGCCCGGTTCGATGCAAGGATCGCCATCCCGGGATTTGAGGAGCTCGGGGAGCGGTACTACCATCTCTGGGTGCCCCTGCGGGTTTCCTACCGCATCGATCCTGCCCGGTTTAACGGGGCCCATCTGCTCGGCGGCCAGGGGGCCGGCGTGGACGGGCTGGTGGAGAGGCTTGTCGGGCGCGAGCTCCAGCGCGAGCTGAACCAGTACCTGGCCCCGGTCTACCGGCGTGACGCTCTGCCGGCGCAGATCGAAACGGCGCTCGCGGCCGCGGTCAGGGCCCTGGAGAAGGAGCTTGGAGACGACGGCATAGCCATTTCGGGTGCCCGTATTACCGGCGCTCTCTTCCTGCCCGAGATGCAGGTTTATACCGAGGGACTCGCCCATGCGGCCGATCTGCGGAAGATTGACAAGAAGATCGAGATGGACCTGATTGACGTCCGGAGCGCCCTGGAAACGGACAGGATAAAAAACGAGCAATTTTACGGGAAGTTGAAGGAAGTCTCAAAAATCATAAGTGCCAATCCCGAGATTTTGAAATATATTTATATTGACAAAATGGCGGGCAATGTGAAGGTGATACTTTCGTCGGATAATTCAGGCCTTCCCGGCATGCTGGAGAAAGAGATGAAACCGGCGAAGGGTAAAAACAGGGAAATTGACAATCTCCGGTAATGGAGAAGCCGGTTTTCCCTGATTGCGCAGGATCGGGCCTGGTACAGGCGCTCAGAAATACAGGGTAAATACTTAAAGGAGTGAATAAAGGAGCAGACTATGCCGTGCGGTAGAAAGAAAAAAAGGAAAAAGATTGCAAACCACAAACGGAAAAAGCGTAAAAGAGCAAACCGTCATAAAAAGAAGTTATAATTCGGAATAAGGAGATTGGCCGGTTTCGACACTGACCAATCTCTTTTTTGTTTAACAGGTATCGCATGCCGAAGAAAAAGTCAGGGAATATCGTCCTCGAAGCGAACCAGCAGTCCTGGAAGAAGCGACCGTCCGAGATACGCGGATACCAGAGAACCTATTACATGAATTCCCCGGACGGCGACTACCTGAGAATCGATTATAATTTGAAGGAAAAGAAAGTCCGCCTCTACGTGGAAGTCGAAAACGAGGGGGGGAACGCTTACTACGCGGTCATCACCAATGGGAAGATAACCGCCGAGAGGAGCGTTTCGACCGGCAGGAGCTTCGGCTTCACCGACAAGTTCGTCGATCGTTCGGACCTTTACATAACGATGCCCAACCGGGAAGTTATCAAGCTTATCGGCGGTAATTACGGGATCCAGAGGGGCGGTAAGCATGCTGCAGCCGAGAAGGCGGAGCCGAAGACCGCAAAGGAAAAACTCCTTCGAGAGACCAAGCGGCGGTATTTCAAGAAAGAATATCTTGCCGCTGGGGAAGCGGGCGATGAGGAGGGTTTCCGGCGCGTATTCCGGCACCTGAACCTGTTTGATATTATTGATCTCGTCATCGGCATCCTTCTCGCGGGGTCCGCATTTTTATTCTTCAATTATAGCTATTTGGCAATGGGGGCGACGGCCGCCTTCTTCGGCATCATCATCGGGTTTGTTGACATGTTCTTTCGGGACCGGTCCCCGGTCTTCACAAAAGTCATATTCTTCCTCGTGGCCGGTGCCGCCTCGTATATATACGGATACCTTTTTTAAGCGGCGCCCCGGGCGTTTGTAGTAAGCCATTTTTCCAGCGGATACACATATTTTATACTTGAAATGTGGATTTGATTAATTAGACTATACATATTTCGGAGATTCGTGCTTTCAACCGGCGGGTCCTGGATGGCGTCTGTTTCAACTCTACGAAGAACGGGTAGCCCATATATGGATAAAAAAGAAAATTACTTTTCCTCACTCCAGATCGTCTGCTTCAGGATAGGAAGCGAGGAATACGGGATCGACATCCTCCAGGTGCAGGAGATCCTCAAGCTGCCGAAAGTGACCAAGCTGCCCAAGTCGAGGGCCTACATCATGGGCGTCATAGACCTGCGGGGCAAGGTGCTCCCCATCGTAGACCTGAGCAAGCGTTTCGGGATCGAGTCCGACAAGTCGACGGAAAACAGCCGCGCCATTGTCGTCAACATCGGCGGAAAGAAGGTCGGTCTCGGCATCGATTCAGTCAGCCATGTTTTCAAGGTCAACGCCAAGGACATAGAGCCGCCGCCCCCGGTGGTGCGGGGCATTTCCGGCAAGTATATCGTCGGGATAGCCAAAATGGATGACGGGTTTGTCGTTGTACTGGACATTAACCAGATGTTCACGTCCGAGGAGCTGGTCGGGCTCCAGGCCTAGTACGCTGCGATCAGGATCGTTTCAATCTCGCTGGTATTGACTTCGCGGGGTGTGTTTTCCAGAAATGGATAGGTGACCGCCAGGTCGGCAACCTCCCTGAAAATCGATTTCGGTATATCGTAGTTTGAAAGCCGCTGTGGAATGTCGATATCCGATTCGAGCTTGCGTATCGCTTCAACCGCCTTGATGGCGGCCTCAATAACGGTTATCTCCCGTACATCTTCCCCCATGACCTTGGACATCTGCACGTACTTGCCTGGCGATGACGTCAGGTTGAACTCCATAATGTGCGGGAGTATGATGCTCATGGCACTTTCTATATCGAGGTCAGTTTTGGAGACCAGCGCCAGCGAAATGGACAGGGTAATGGAGAGGTTCGAGACCGCGAACGCGATACCCGACATCACCGATGCCGTGGCGAGATAGGTCCGCGGTGTGCTGTTCTGCGGCTCGCGGTACGCGACCGGCACGTTTCTGAAGATCATGTCGATCGATTTGAGCGCGTAGGTGTTGATGATGTCGTTGTTTTTTTTCGAGATGACCGATTCCGCCGCGATTGCGAGCGTGCCGATCGCTCCTTTCAGGATCTTTTCTTCCGGGCAGAAGAGAGTGACCGCCGGATCCACGATAGTCGCGGCCGGGTACAGGTCGGGGTTATGGTATATTTTTTTCGTCAGGTTGTGGACTTCTTCAATGTAGAGTATCGGCGCGATCTCGAAACCGAACATGGGACTGCCCGGTATCGTGATGAAATTAAGCGGCGCGCTGGCGAGTTTCTGCCCGGCGAACAGGTCGTTGCAGAACAGGTAGTTGGTCGCCAGTATCGAGAGGGCCTTGGCTGCATTGATTGAATCGATGCTTCCGAAGCCGATGATCAGGTCGCAATTGGTTTTCTTGATATAGGCCGCTGCCGCGTCAATCTCCTCGGTGTTTGGAGGATAGGGGACCTCGTCGTACACGATGCACCCGATATCCGCGTCCTTGAGCTGGCGTGAAATGATCTCGATGGAGCTTCCGTACACCTCGAAATCGTTGGCAGTGGTTACGAGTATGACCCTCGATCCGAACCGGGGGACGATTTTACCTATGTCCTTTAAAATGTCCTGCCTGATGTATATCTGGCTGGGAAGGTGGAAATCTGGTCTGATATCTGTTGTCACGGTTCGTTCCGTTCCAATTGTAACCGGGTGCCGCCTGTCATCGATTCCAGCGCCATGGCGCAAGCATAAAAAAAGCGGACATATTGGCAGTATCTCCGCTTTTCATCGATTCATTATCGGGTAAGTCCCGGGCTACTTTCTCATTAGAAAGTTGGCTATCTTCTCTGCAACCATATCGAGCACCTTGGGATCGTCAAAGTTGTACGACCCGTTGGCTATCTGATCCTTGATCTCCCGGACACGGTCCGCCCTGATATCGGGCGTCTCTTTTACCAGTTGGGCTACCTTGGACGCATCAGCCGCTTTCATGCCCTCGGAAGAAATCTCGATGGAATCCTTTTTCTTGGTCTCTTTCGCGGAAGCGACAGGATTCGATTTCTTCGGTTCGATGATATTGTTTATGTTGCCAATCTTATCAATAACCATTTTGTTAACCCTTATTCAATCTAATATTAGTATCGGCAAAATTTGTCAATTCTTTAATAAAAATGTACAAAAACCGGTATAAAATTCATGAATATATACATTAAAATAATACTGTATAGTATAAACAACTCCCAATATCACTTAATTTCTTTGCATGCTGTACTATTATATTTGAATATAGCCTTTTTCGGGGAGCATTTCAACAGAGCGGTCAGTCTCCGGAGAGACAACTATCAGCCGCAGTCGTCCTCATCCGTGCAGTGCTGTTGCATCGGGTCTTCATTGAGTATCGCTACGGCAAATTCACCCTTTTCCTTGATTGAGTCAATCCGCTCGAGCATTCCTGCAGAGGTATCGGACAGGAATTCCTCATGGAACTTGGTCATCTCCCTGCCTATAACGAGCCGGCTTTCGGGGAATACTTCCGCAACTGCATGAAGGAGCTTCTTGATCCGATAGGGTGATTCGTACAGGATGATCAGGCCGCCGAAACCCCGCAGTTCCTGGAGCTCCTTTCTGCGCTTTCCGTCTTTTTTGCTCAGGAACCCGGCGAAGAGCACCCTCCTGCCATGGTATCCTGAAACGGACGCCAGCGCCGCGAGTGCCGACGGCCCCGGTATCGGGCAGACCTGGATCGAGTGTTCACGAGCTGCCGCGACAAGCCTGCTGCCCGGATCGGAGATTCCAGGGGTGCCGGAATCGGTGACATATGCAATGGATTTGCCTTCAAGGAGGAAGCCGATCGCCCTGTCAATCCGGTGCTGGGGCGAGTGGGCGTGAAGCGACTGCGTGGAAGCGGTTATTCCATAGTGATTGTGCAGCTTCCGCGTTTGCCTGGTATCTTCACAGAAGACTGCCTCGACCTCATTCTTCAATATGGAAATGGCGCGGATGGTCATGTCGTCCATATTGCCGATGGGTGTGGCAATGATATAGAGTATTCCGTTTCCCATGTGTTGTATCATCATGGGACCGTATCATTTGTAAATTAGTTTATGGTGCGGGGTAAAAATTAATGCCTCCGCTGCGTGGAGGAGCCCCTTGAGCCGAACGATAGGATATTTCCGATAAAAGACGGATTATTTCAGCCAATCCAATAAAATACTTGAAAAATATCCAGTTATTGCATTGTATAATAAAAAGCTTCACACATGCGCGCCCCCATATATAAAGACTCTATGCGCGCTTCCGAAATTCATGTGATTTTTCTGGCACATGGCCCAGTCTACCAATAAGGAGAGTCAGAGTATGAATTTTGAAGATCTAAAAAGTGCGTTAACCCGGGAAAAATTTACCAGGGATTTTCTGGTCTCACTTGTCAGTCTTGTTTGCGGGATCATCCTGTTCGTCGGCTTCATGTTTCTCGGGAAGATACCGGGCAAGGGCACCGATATATTTTTCCTGTTGCAGAACCTGGGGTACTTTTTCCTGCTTTCCAGTTTCTTTATCGGTTATGCGGCCGTACATCGCGGCAATGTATTCCGTGATGAGAAAACGGTAAAACCACTGGTCATGCAGACGCTGAAAAAAACCCATATCATTCTGGGGATTCTCCTTGGCTCCCTGCTCGCTGTTTTTATCGTTGCGCTTGTCGAGCTCATCCCGGTATTGCTGGGGTACATACCCTTTGCCGGCCCGGTTATCGTGGCCCTCCTGTCGGTCCCGCTCTTTATAATAAATTTTACAGTCATACTAACGGTTGCGCTTGTCTGGATCGTTGCGCCTCCCATGGTCGCCGAGGGCACCCCGCTGAAAAAGTTACCGCTTGATTTTTATGCGCTGGTCAGGCGGCGGGGGCTGATCATACTTGCATATACTGCGATCATTATCGTGGTGACGGGCATCCTGTTTATGCCGCTGCTGATGGCGGTCCGCTACTCGGCCGGCATCACGAGGGCCGTCGAGTGGAACATCGCACCCGCGTACCCGCAGATCTTCAAGTCGATCATGCGCCCCTCGTATATCACCGATATAATAACGAAGATCGCGCCGCGGACCGACCCGATCGCGGTACTCCAGGAATATGGCAGCAATATATTCAATTATATCGAGATGCTCGGCAATCTCCTCAAACTGCTTTACGGTATCATGATGGCCGCCATTGTCTCGTTCATGGGGGCGCTCTTTTCCAACCTGCTGTCGCTGGCGTATCTGCGGGTCAAGAAGGATATACTGAAATGACGAGGGAAGCGGAACGTCATCGGGGAGAACCACAACAATAAAACTGACATATCAGTTTTATTGTTGACAAAAAGTGCACTGCTGTTTTTTTTGCTATACGCCGGCGCGGTTGCACCCGGGGCCATGCCAGGTAAATGCATTGTATCGGGGTGAACCATGAGATCATTGTTTCAGTTTCTTGTCGTCATAATCCTTACCATTCCCGCATCCCTGAATGCCCTGGACAGCATCCCGGTCGACCCCTCGTTCAGCAGGCAAACGATAGGAACGTTCATCGAGTATATCGAGGACAGGGGGAAGAAGCTGTCCATAGACGACGTTGTGGTTTCGGAGGAGTGGAAGCGTTCAAAGACCGAGTCCCTTAATTTCGGCTTTACCGAATCGGCCTACTGGTTCCGGTTTGCGATAAATAACTCGACCGGCGGTCCTCTTAACCACCTCTTCGAACTGACCTACCCTCTTTTAAATTATGTCGACCTGTACGTCCCCTCGGAAACCGGCTATACTCCAATAAAGACAGGCAACAAGTACCCCTTCTATCACCGCGAAATCGAGGACAAGAATTTCATGTTTCACCTGAAAAACGGGCCCGGGACCAGCATTTATTATCTTCGAATAGAAACCGCGAGCTCAATGAATTTTATTCCGATTCTGATGTCGCAGAAAGCCTATTATAAAAGCATGCAGACGCAATTGCCGCTGGTTTGGATCTACTATGGCCTCATGATGATCATGATGGTCTACAACATGTTTATTTTTATTGCCAGCCGCGACAGGAGTTACGTACTGTATGTGATCTTCATCCTAATGTACATTTTGTTCCAGATGACCCTGAACGGGTATTCCTTCCAGTACCTCTGGCCTAACGCTATCTGGTGGGCCTGCAACGCTCTCCCGTTTTTCATGTGCATGGCGATTTTTTTCGCGGCCGTGTTCATTCGCGACGTGATCGAGTCGCGGCACCTGTTGAGAAGTCTCGACAAGATATTTCTTTACTTCATCATGCCGCTATCAGTTGGCTGGGCCATCGCCAGCCTGCTTGTGAAATATTCCCTTGCCATACGCGTGGCGACCGGCATCATCGGCCTGCTCGCCGTGGCCCAGCTCGTGATGATCATACTTGCGATTATCAAAAAGTCGCGCGCAGCCCGCTTTATTGCACTCGGTTTCGGGGGCCTGGTGTTCGGGATCATGCTCTATGTCCTGAAAACGTTCGGCGTACTGCCGGAGATTTTCATCACAGAGTGGGGAATACAGATCGGATCTTCCCTCATGGTCGTGTTCATGTCGCTGGGTCTCGCGGACAAGATCAACGTCATGAGAAGGGAGCTCAAGACCCTGCTCACGGAGCAGCAGGAGAGCGAGCGCCTGGCCGTGGAGCGCGCGGAGTACCTCGAGGGGGTCGTGCAGACGGCTACCGGCCTTACGGATGAGTCGATAAAGGCGAGCGATCAGCTGCAAAAGATCACGGACCGGTTTACCGACCTCTCTATGGAACAGGCGTCGACGAGCGAGGAGATGTCGTCCACGTTCGAGGAGCTGTCGGCGTCGGTTGATACGATCTACCAGTCCACGATACATCAGAAGGACGAGGGAGAGAAATCGAAGGCCCTCGTCGAGGACCTCAATATCGCGCAGAAGGGCCTTATCCAGGAGAGCCAGAGGGTGGAGGAGACCATCCGCAAGATCCTTGATTCGACCGGCAGCACGGCAGACAGCCTCCAGAAAATGACCGACACGATGCACGTCATCAACGCCGGCGGAAAGGAGATCACCACGTTCATCGCCATGATAGACGACATCTCGGACCGGATCAACCTGTTGAGCCTGAACGCCGCGATCGAGGCGGCCCGCGCGGGCGAGTACGGGCGGGGTTTTGCCGTCGTTGCCGATGAGATCGGCAAGCTCGCACAGGCAACGTCCGACAACTCGAAGGAGATATCGAAACAAATCTCCAAGATCATATCGGACATCGAGTCCGGTACGAACATTGTTACCGGCACGAAGGAATCGACGGATGTGATATTCAGGATGGTGAATGCCATCGGCTCGGGGGTCAACTCGGTGCGCGAGCTGATGACGAAGCAGAGCAGTGCCCTGGAAATGGTCATACGTCAGGCCGGGATCATTGACACGATGTCAAAGGACATCGCGAGCTCGACGAAAGAGCAGAAGAACTCCATGGAAGCGACCCAGAAAACGATAGACCGCCTTTCCGAGATGGCGATGGAGATATCCCAGGCAAACCACCAGATCATCGATTTCACGAAGACGATACACGAAAAGGCACTATCGCTTGAAAGCGTGATCAGGAAACCGGTTTGATCCTGTCGCCTGCCGGGGCGACGCTTGCGTCCTGCTTTTGTTTCACAATGATCCCCTTGTCCGGCTCGGTAGGACATTTCAGTTCGCAGATCGCGCACCCGTTACAGAGTTTTGGCAGAACGTAGGGCTGCAACACTCGTTTTCCCCTGACGACGGCTTCCTTTACCCTGATGGCCTTCTCCGGTACCGGGCAATGCTCTTCGCACACGAGGCAGTTCTCCCCCTTCGCGTAGGGCAGGCATATTTTTTTGTCGAATACTGCGATCCCGATCTGGAATTTCTGCTTTTGCCGGACCGTTAGATTCAGTATCGCATTCGTGGGACATACCTGGCCGCACAGGTTGCACCCGTACTCGCAGTACCCGCGCCTGGTGTCAAGGACCGGCGACCAGGCCGCGCCGGGCCTGTCCGCAATGGAGGAGGGCTGTAGCAGGTTGGTGGGGCAGACCTTCATGCAGTTGCCGCAGCGGATGCAGCGGCGGATAAATTCCTCCTCGGGCAGTGCTCCGGGCGGGCGGAGCCTGGAAGCGGTTCCCGGGCGTCCCGGACGCGGCACGGCCGCACCCATGAGCGGAGCGGAGGCGATAACTATCGATCCGATGGCGGAAGTAATGAACTGTGATCTGGTCAGAACCGGCTTTTTGCCGGAAAATCGGGCTTTATCCAGATCGGGGTTTACTCTGACACCACGATGGTGGCGATAACTATCGCCCGCGTCATTCCCTGGGCCATGTGATGAGACGATAACTATCGCCCCGGATGTACTCTGCCCCCCCGGATTCCGCTCTGACCCCTCTGGTTGTACTCTTACCCCTTTTTTACTGAACGAAAAGGTCGCTTTCTCTCCCGGGCAGTCAACCACGCAGTCCAGGCACAAGACGCACTCCCCCGGAATATAGGAATTATCGCCCCTGATTGCGTTCATCCTGCAGATATTTTTACAGGTCCCGCAATGTGTCGTGCACCGGTCCGTGTTGCGCCTGAACGGCGAGAAGCGGGCCGGCAGCGCGAGCGTCGCCCCGAGCGGACAGAGATAACGGCACCAGAACCTTCGCCGGGCCAGCGAGAGGAGAAGAATCGCGGCAAAGACGCCCAGTATGGTGCCCGCGTGGGAGAACTCCGGGGTCGAGACGCCCAGGAACATCTCCCGGAGCCAATCGTAGAATGTTTCAAGCCAGACCGGGTACCCGGTTGCGCCGAGCACACGGTTGAGGCCCGTGTCTATCGCGCCGTTGACGAACGGGTGGACGTTGAACGAAAAGGCGCGCACGAAGATCGTGATCGGGTCGAGCACCCACGCGGTCTGCACGCCGGCGAGCGCGAAGACGAAGACCGCGAAGAGAAGCGCGTATTTGGCAAGCCTGAAGCGGGACGGCTCGGGCTCGCGCTGTTTTTTCAGGAAGAGTCGCCGCACCGGCGACGCGGCCCAAGACAGGAGGTCGAGCAGCGCGCCGAGGGGGCAGATCCAGCCGCAGAAGGCCCTGCCGATCGCATATGCAAGCGCGAGCATGACCGCGGCGGAGATGAGCCCGGTAAGGAGGACACGCTCCGCGATCGAGGTGATGATCATCGCGAAGGGGTCCATGTAAAAGTAGAACGCGGGATTGATGAAACCCGACAGGGGATAGTGCGTGCTCCATATGATGTGGGAGAGAAGGAGCACCGAGAGCGCCTGGCATGCACGACGCGCCAGGACCATGTGCTTCGCGGTAACCGCCATCAGACTGCTATCTTCGTGATCCTGGCGCGGGCGATGTCAGTCGAGCCCAGGCCGTATCGTTCGCCCTGCATGATGTGGTCGATGTCCCTCGGGCCGAGGCCGAAGAGGGAGGCGGCGTACGAGTCGGCAAGGACCGGGTCGGTTCCAGCTATCACGGTCCCGGTTTTTTTCACATCCTTCAGGTTGCCGCCCGAAGGCCCGTGGCGCAGGAGGATGCGGTATGCGTCGATTACCGTGAGGTCCGGGCTGATGAACTTCGTCAGCTCGGGCAGCTTTTTGTCGATGTTCCAGTGAATCCGGCCGCGCATGCCGCCGCACACTCCCATCAGGTTTTTCATGGAGAGCGTGAGCTTCGTGAGCCCGTGATGCTTTGCTATGGGGACGTTGATGAAGCAGTCGCATTCCACCGCGTCCCGGTATATGGGCCAGTCTTCCATCTCGCTCCCGGCGGGGAAGCGGCCGGGAAGGAACTTCGCCTTGTTGATGTAGGAGATGTAGCCCTCGGCATTCTTTACGGCGGCCGCAATACCGCTGTTCCGGTAGCACATGTCCGCCGTGTTGCAGGTATTGTCGAACACCCTGACGCGCTTCGCCCCGGCGGACTTGCACAGCCGGATGAGCGTCTCCACGACCTCGGGGTTGGTGTTCGCAGCGTACTCCGGCGCGCGGTCCCACCCGATATTGGGCTTGATGACCACCGAGTCGCCCTTCCTGACGAAGAGGTCTATGCCGCCCAGCGCCTCGATCGCCTTCCGCGTGATGGCCGCCGGGCTGCCGCCCTTCACCACGGCGAGATCGCACGCGGTGCGGACGCTTTTTTTCACGCGGGGCGCAAGCGTCTCCTCCGATCCGGCCAGCAGCGGACCCGCGAGGGCTTTAACGACCGGCACGGAGCCGACGGCTGCGGCGATTCCTTTCAGGAAGTCTTTTCGCGAAGTGGCAGCTTTCTGCGACCCGGTAAGGCGTGATATCGCATCGAACAGTTTCAGCATGGGACTGTACCTCCCCGCTCCCCGGTCGATACGTCCGCAAGCGGCTGCGGACGTATCGGATAGACGGGGCTATTGTTTTACGTCAAGCAGCTCGACTTCAAAGATGAGGACTGAATTTCCCGGAATGTTCTGCTGGCCGCGATCGCCGTATCCCAGGTTTGCCGGGATCACGAGCTCGTATTTCGAGCCGACCCTCATGAGCTGGAGGCCTTCCGTCCAGCCCGGGATCACCTGGTTCAGTGGGAATTCGGCCGGCTGGTTCCTCTTGTACGAGCTGTCGAACTCGGTGCCGTCGATAAGCGTGCCCTTGTAATGGACTTTCACTTTGTCCTTCGCGCGGGGCATGACACCGGTACCTTCCTTGATGACGCGGTACTGGATGCCGCTGGCCGTCTTCTTGACGCCCGGCTTCTTTTCATTATTCTTGAGGAATTCGTCGCCCTTCTTCTGGTTCTCGTCTGCCTGGGCAAACTGTTTTTTCATCATCTCTTCTGTGATCTTCTGGAACGCGCTTCTGATCTCGTCATCGGTAAGCCTGCTTTTTTTCCCGCTCATGACGTCAGCATACGCCTGGGAAAAGGCCTTAATGTCAATCTCCATGCCGCGCATTTTCGCGTCCTTGGCGAACTGCATGCCGATTCCATAGCTGACTTTTGATTTGTCGGTGGTAAGGCTGGCACCGCATGATACGAGGGTGAAAACGCACACACAGCATATTAAACGGGCGACGGGTGCTAGGTTCATTATGGTATCCTTAATTGTGTAAGATTTTTTCCGGTTCTGCCTGAAAAGTTAATCATATTAGCTGTTGATAAAGCGTATTTGTGTCAATTAACTTTTTAATTATTTGAGGCCGTTTGAAGAGTAAGGTTACACGCGTAACGGCGAAATAGCGTGCCCGGGAGCCCCGAATTCCATTTGACAATTCCGGCCGTTCCGCTCCAATACCCCCATGCAATTTCGAGTCACTGCGACAGACAGCACCACGGCCGCACGCACCGGTGAGCTCACCACCTCCCGGGGGGCCATCCGCACGCCCGTGTTCATGCCCGTGGCCACGAGGGGCGCGATCCGCGCGCTTTCGGGCCGCGACGTGGACGAGCTCAATTTCGATATCATACTTTCGAACACCTATCACCTCTATCTGCGGCCGGGCATGGAGGTGCTGAAACAGGCCGGGGGCCTGCACCGGTTCATGAACTTCCACAAGCCCATACTTACCGACTCGGGCGGGTTCCAGGTCTTCTCGCTTTCCGATTTCTGCAAGGTACGCGACCACGGGGTGGAGTTCCGCTCCCACGTGGACGGCTCCCTCCACAACTTCACGCCGGAAACGGTGCTGGATATCCAGAAGACGATCGGCTCGGACATCATGATGGTGCTGGACCAGTGCACGCACTACCCGATCGAGGAGCGGCCCGCGCGGGAGGCGATGGAGCGAACCGTGGACTGGGCGCGAAGCTCGTACAGCTACTGGACCGAAAACTTCGATACAGGGAAGCAGGCCCTTTTTGCCATAGTGCAGGGGAGCGTGTTCCCGGGCCTGCGTAAAGAATGCGTGTCACGTCTGGCGGAATTGGACTTTCCCGGGTTCGCAATCGGCGGGCTTTCCGTGGGTGAACCCAGGGACCTGTACCGGGAGATGACCGAGCTGACGCTGTCCCTTCTGCCGGCCGGCAGGCCCCGGTACATGATGGGCGTGGGCAGTCCGATGGAGATCCTGTACGCGGTCAGGAACGGGACCGACATGTTCGACTGCGTCATGCCGACCCGCATCGCGCGGAACGGCACCCTTTTCACCTCGGCCGGCAGGGTCAATATAAAATCAGCGGCTTTTGAATCGGACCAGGCCCCGCTTGATGAATCGTGCGGCTGTTACGTCTGCCGCACCTATACCCGTTCATACCTGCGGCATCTGTTCAGGGCCGGCGAGATCTCGGCCCTGATCTATAACACGCATCATAATCTTTTTTTCATGAATTCTTTTATGGGCGAAGTCAGGAAGAGCATTGCGGATGGCGCCTTTGAAAGCACATATAACAAATGGAAGTCCATCTATAAAAATAGCGACATTTAATTTTAATTGTACAAAAATCTTCTTGAACGCCTTTAATTCAAGTAAATTATCTTGACATTAAAATAGAATCAAATATATTGTTGCGAGCGGTTATTTTATCCATTTCGGCATACATTTTAACATACATTTTGGCATAATGAGGGGGCAGTGATTTCATGGATATTACCACCAGATCCAAGGGAGATGTCGTGGTGCTTGATATAGCGGGCGAGATAGATCTTTACAATGCGCCCGAAATAAAAGACATCATCAACAAGCTCATCGAAGAGAGAAAATACAACGTTGTCATCAATCTGGAAAAAGTTTCCTATATCGACTCATCCGGGATCGGTGCCCTTATTTCCAGCCTCTCGAATCTCAAGAAATACCAGGGCGGCCTGAAGATAATAAATGTTTTTGCTTCGGTACGGAAGGTATTTGAGCTTACCAAGCTAACTTCATTTTTCGAGATATTCGATTCCGAGGAAGATGCTATACGGTCCTTTGCCGGTTAACAGCCGCTTCGGTATTTGCTGAAAATATCTTCACCGGTAACACTAACATAAATACGAGACGAGGTCATCATGGCACGCATTAAGAATTCATTTGTTATTATAATTTCGGTCATGACGGTTTTCATGTTCATGGCCTGCAAGCAGATCCCCATACGTGAAATGGCAACGGCGAAGAAGGACATCACCGCAGCCCAGAGCGTGAAGGCGGACAAGTACGCACCGGAGGAGCTTAACGCTGCCACGACCAAGCTGTACGAGAGCCAGTCACAGGTGCACGCGACGAAAGTCGACGACGCCAAGAAGTCGGCGATCGAGGCGGACAACCTGGCGCTCAGCGCGTACAACAAGTCGCTTCCCCTCATGGCCAAGGACACCATCGGCATAGCCGAGAAGAGCCTTGACGAAGCGGGCGAGGCATACGCCGAGCAGCTTGCCCCGAGCCAGTACCGCGACGCGGAGAACAAGCTCAAGCAGGCCAACGAGCTCTTCCAGAGCAAGCAATACCAGCAATCGTACGAGATGGCGCTGAAGGCGGACGAGGCTGCAAAGAACGCCCGCAACGTGGCGCTCGGCAAAAAGGACGTGCTTCGCGACTCCATCGGCGAAGTGAAGACCATCCTTGACGAAGCCGAAAAATACGGCGCGAAGAAATACGCGGCCGACAAGTTCAACCTTGCCGCGGAGAACCTCCTTATCGCCGAAGAGGCCTACAATGACCAGGACCTCAAGAAAGGCTTTTCCGCAGTAGAAGTCGCGAAGATGAATGCGGACCAGGCGCTCATCGCCGCGCTGAAGGGAACGGCGAACGACAAGATCGCTCTTGCAAACAAGGTCATCGCCCAGGCGGAAAAATCGAAGAAGGCCGCCGGCAGGAAAGCGGACATAGACGCGGCGAAGGAAGCGCTCGCTGATGCGAAAGCGAAGCTGGCCGAAACCAAGTACCGTGAGTCGATCGACGCATCGGATGAGGCGCTCAGGCTCGCGTATGCGGCCATGGGCTTGAACCCGGACGGCACGCTTATCGGCGAAGGGGGCCAGGGGACCGAGGGTACCGATGGCACCGGCCAGCAGGTCGACGACAAGGACTACTGGCTCTACACGGTCGTGTACCGGCAGCATTACAAGGACTGCCTCTGGTACGTAGCGAAGAAATATTATAACAACGGCATGCTGTGGAAGAAGATATACGAAGCGAACAAGGATCAGATTAACGATCCTGACCTGATACTTCCCGGCTGGGTGCTGAAAGTCCCGAAACCCGGCAGATAGGGGGCCGTCCGCGGCAGGTCCATGACGGGTCGGCAAACGTTTGAGGACCTGTCCCGGATCTGTCGCAGGGAGCGATCCCGGGCCGCGGCCGTCTCTTCCGTACTTCTCCCCCGATGGCGTTGGTGATAAAAGAACATTATGAAAAAGAACAATAAAAAGGCCGAGAAAGATACCGGCGAAGACTCCGATTCCGACCTGCTTTCCGAGGCCGATGCCCAGGAAGAATCGGAGGATAATGACGATATCGACCCTCTTGAAGATGTTGAACTCGAGATTCCCAAGGTTCGGTCGAACGCCAAGAAGAAGGACGCTGCCGGCTATTCCGACTCGTCAATCTCCTGGTACCTGGACCAGATCAACAAGATCCCGCTCCTGACCCGCGAAGAGGAGGACCGGCTCGCCCGCGGCGCGCGCGACGGGGACGAGAACTCGAAGAACAGGCTTATCAAGGCCAACCTCCGCTTCGTGGTTTCTATCGCGAAAAAGTACCAGACCAGCGGCATATCACTCCTGGACCTCATCAACGAAGGCAACATGGGGCTCATCAAGGCGGCCGAGAAATTCGATCCGGACCGCGGGTTCCATTTCATCTCGTACGCAGTGTGGTGGATCCGCCAGGCGATCATACTCGCTATATCGCAGAAAGCGTCACTCATCAGGCTCCCGCTGAACCGCACCGCGGACATCCAGAAGATCGAGAAGGTGCACAAGAAGCTGGAGAGCCGATTGGGCAGGGAGCCGACCCCCGGCGAGATCGCAGAGGACCTGGACATGGATGACGAGGAGATCAACCATCTCCGGAACATCACGCAGGACTACATCTCGCTCGATTCATCCTACGGCGATTCCGAGGACACCACGATACTCAGCATGATCGTGGACCAGCGGGTCGACTCGCCGGACAAGAAGGTGCTTGACGAGTCGCTCTCGAGCGCGCTGAACGACGTTCTCGGCACCCTCACCGAGTCGGAACGGCAGATAATCAAGATGCGCTTCGGACTGGACGGGCTCGAGCCGATGTCCCTCCAGCAGATAGGGGACGAGTTCAAGCTCTCGAAGGAGCGGATACGCCAGATAGAGAAGAAAGCGATCCGGCGGCTCCGCCATCCGTCCCGCAGCCAGCGGCTGAAAAGCTTTTTACAGGACTGAGACATGAGGTTTTTTATCCCGGGTTTCCTCGCGGGCGCAGCTGCGGCGCTGTTTTTTTTCATACCGGTTGGCGGCGCAGAGATCCACCCCGAATGGTGGAGCCAGATCAATGCCATTGACAGGATACAGAAATCACCCGGCCGCAAGCCTGCAGGCGCGCTCTTTTTCGTGAAAACCGGAGACCGCGATTATTTTCAAATCAGGGGGAACGGCGAGGTGGCCCTCTCCGGCGCCGTCACGGACGGGCTTTCCGCGTTCAGCGGGGACGGCCGGTTCTACGTCAAGTACCAGAAGGCGGGGACCTCCCTCGAGCTGTTCAACGCGAAGGGCGACCGGTTCTGGAAGATCGAGTCCCTCGAGTACCCGTATCTCTCGCACTCCGGCAGGCTTATACTGCTGATGAACGGCGACCAGAGCGGCCTCCGCGCCGTTGACGAGAACGGCAACCCGCTGCCGGCACATGTATCCGGAAGGGTATGCACCGCCGTCGCTTTCCCGCAGACAGGTGACTGCGCCGGGGTCGGATTTTTCGACGGCACGTACTGCTTCATAAGCGCCAGGGGCGTTGTGACGGGCAGGGGCAGGACCCCCGCCGGCACGATGGTGAAGAGCATGGCAGTGAGCGGCAACGGCGCGTACGCAGCGGTCCATTACGGCAACAATGCGAAAGACTATATCCGCGTGGTCGATATCGCGGAGAACGAGTACGAAGACGAAGAGCTCAGGCACATCCACCCGGTGAAGACCGCGGTGAACATCGGGGACGAAGGCTTTTGCGCCGTCATCGACGTGGACCGGGTCCTCTACATCTCTCCCTCGGGCAGGATACGCTACACGATCGCGATCCCGCCGAAGCGCATCGGCCACTCTGCCATCACCTATAACGACGGCATATACGCGGTCTCCTACACGATGCAGAACGGCACGTCAAAGCTCATCCTCTACAACGAAAACGGCGTGATCCTCTTCTCGCGCGAGTTCCCGTCAGAGTCGTTCCTTGACGCGACGCTGCGGAGCGGGCTCCTGTTTCTCCGGGGCTCGGACAATATCTACTGCTACAGCATACACGGGCTGTAAAACGAAGGGGCTGCCCCATAAGCTGCCTCGATACGAATTTCGCAACGCTTGTCGAGTGATTTTGACGCCAGAGGCGACAAAATCGTATCGAGACAAGCGATATACAAGTGCGAAATTCACTCGGCAACCGCTTATGGGACAGCCTCTTCGTTTTGGTGTTTCATCGCCCCACCTTACTTTTCCCATCAAATTGTTTTTGACTGGTGTCGATCAGGATTTGATTAATACCGATCAGATTCTGAGTAGCGTTTCCCGGGTTTTTAGTATTAGATAATCCCGTTACACAAATCCAATTGATTACGAGGGTTATCATGCAATCAAATCGTATCATTCAAAGTATCATGATGTTGTCTGCTGTATTCGCCATGCTTGTTTCGTTTTCAGCCTGCGGCCAGGGTGGCTGGCAGGACGCGCCGGCCGGGTCTCTCTCCGCCGGTGACTGGAAGCTTACCCTGGGCCAGGACGGGATTACGCGGACAGTCAATGTCCATATTCCATCAAGCTATACCGGCAAAACGGCGGTGCCGCTTGTGCTGAGCTGGCACGGGTACATGGACACGGCACAGGGGCAGTCAGACGAAGACGGGTTCATGGTAAAGGCCGACGAGGAGTGTTTCATCGTAGCCTACCCGGAAGGCTACGGCACCGTGGGCCTGGAAAGCTGGAACGCTGGCAGGGCCTGCTGCGGTTCGGCTGTCGATAAAGACCTTGATGACGTACAGCTCGCGCGCGACATCGTCACCCTCCTCTCGGGGAAGTGCAAGATAGACGCAGCCAGGGTCTATGCGCACGGGCACTCCAACGGCGGCGGCATGGCCCACCGCCTTGGCCGCGAGGCGTCCGACGTGTTCGCGGCGGTTTCGCCGAAGTCAATGCCCGTGCTGGTTCCCGGCTCGCTGCCCGGCCGCGCAGTCCCGGTGATACACTTCCATGGCACTGCTGACTCGACGATCTCGTATGGCGGGGGCACGATCCCCCTGGAAGCAGAATCATACCTGTCGGCGCAGGACAGCTTTAAAAACTGGGCCGCCGTTAACGGATGCACGGGAACGCCCGTGACGACCAATTACGGGGAGAGCATGTGCGAGACATACACGAGCTGTTCGGAGGGAGTCAGGGTCACCCTGTGCTCGATCGAGGGCGGCAATCACAACAACATCTATGGGCGGGACGATATAAACGTAACGGACATGGCATGGGACTTCATGTCGGAGTTCACGCTGCCGTAAAAGGAATATCAGCATAGATCCACGTGCCCCCTCCTTCGGCGGGGGCACGGGACCTGCCAGTTGCGTACATCAATTTTCATCCAGTAAAAACCTGTACTCCCCTGCGCGGATATACCCATCCCCGAGCATGCTCATGACCGTGCCGAGCTTTTCGGCGAAACCGGGCCTCTTTCTTTTCAGCGCGCCGTTTCGAAGTATGCGCGCCTTTTCGTCTGCGACCGCAGCGGCCCGCTCGCGGTACCCGGGCGGAAGCGAAACGCCCGCGCTCTCAAGCAGCTTCAGGATCGAGTAGAGCCGGAACCGGTCCATGGCCTGGTAGCGCGCCGAGAGCTGGTCCGCGTGGCCGCCGTGGCGCATCACGAGCCGCTCCGGCGCGAGTCCGACCGGCTCGCGGGCCGTCACCCGGAGCCAGAGGTCGTAGTCCTCGCACGCTGGCAGGTCCTCGTCAAAGGGGCCGTACCGGTCGAAGCACTCCCGCGACATGACCGCGGCCGAGGGGCTGATCAGGCAGAGCGCGAGCGAGTCGATGAATATATGCCCCTCCCGCTTCAGGTGCCGCTCGCGCGGGTTGACGCGCCGGCCGCGCCTGATCCAGGTTTCGTCCGTCTGGTGGATCGAGACGTCCGGGTTCTCGCGGATGAAGCGGGCCTGGCGCTCGAGCTTGCCCGGCAGCCAGAGGTCGTCGGAGTCGAGGAAGGCGAGCCAGGGCGCGGAGGAGGCCGCGACGCCGGCGTTGCGGGCCGCGCTCACGCCGCGGTTCTCCTGCCGGATGTAGCGGATGCGGTCCGCGTATTCCCCGGCGACGCGCGGGGTATCGTCCGCGGACCCGTCGTCCACCACGATGAGCTCGTAGTCCGTAAAGGTCTGGGAGAGGACAGAGTCGATCGCCTCTTTGACTGAATGGTACCGGTTGTGCACCGGTATGATGACTGAAACGTAGGGCATGGGCCTCCCCGTGTATGAAAAAAGGCGCTTTTTTCAAAGCGCCTTTTCATTGTGGAGCTGAGGGGGATCGAACCCCTGGCCTCTAGAGTGCGATTCTAGCGCTCTCCCAAGCTGAGCTACAGCCCCGTTCCAGGTAAATGTAGTGAAAGGGTGGAAATCTGTCAATACTATTGTGAAAGAATTATTTCCACTTTTCAGCGCCGTCGTAATTTATTCGTTCTTTTTGAGTTCGATCGATACGCTGATCTTGCTTATGCCCGCCAGCTTGGCCGCGTCCAGGACCTTTACGAAATAATCGACCGAGGCCTGCCGGTCAGCCTTCACGATGACTCCCTTGTCCTTGTAGTCCTTCGCGTACCCGGCCATCCGCTCGTTGAGGGCCCTCTCGGTCACCAGCGCGTTGGTGATGTATATTTCGTTCTTGGCCGTTACGGTAACAATAAGGGGATTGTCCCCCTTAAGCTGCGCCATCGTCATGCCCTTCGGAAGGCTGACCTTGATCTTCGACTCCTGGTGCGGATTGAAGGTGTAGAGCAGGCTGAAGCTGACGAAGAAGAAAATGAACATGTTCATCACGATGTCCATCATGGCAAGCGACTCAAGGGATACCTGCCTGTTTTTAGGTCTGATCTTCATTTGCGCTTCCGCGACGGGACGGCCATCAGCATTTTCACCAGCTCTTCGCTGTAATGGTTGAGGTCCCTCGCAACGTTGTTGATCCTGCTCGTGTACAGGTTGTATATGACGTAGAAGGGAATTGCGACAATAAGGCCGGCCGCGGTTGTTATCATGGCGCTGTATATGCCTGCGGCGAGCTGCTCGACCGTGACCGAAGAGGCCGCTTTTTCCCAGGCCATGAAGGCCTGTATGAGTCCAATAATCGTGCCGAGAAAGCCCAGCATCGGTTCAGCTCCCACGATGATCATGAGGAACGGCAGGTTCTTTTCGAGCCGGGCCACCTCGTCGTTGCCGACGTGCTCCATGGCGGCCTCGATCTCCGCCGTGTTTTCGCCGCGCCGCTCAATCCCGGCCGCGAACACCCTGCCGATAGGGTTTAACGTATCAGCGCAGCGAGTAAACGCCGCCTCGAATTTGCCCACCCTTATGAGCGAGAATATTTCGTCAGCAAAGGCCCGCGCGTTCAGCCGGATCTTCCAGAGGAGCATGCCCCGCTCGATTGCCAGCCCGAGGGCGATGACCGACCCCAGGAGAATGGGCAGCATGACCCATCCGCCCTTCACGATGATGTTGTTCGTCAGAATGTCCATTGATATACTCCTGGCCGCATAAGGATACTGGAAACATGACGGCCGCATTTGTTGCAAATAAAAAGAGCTCTGCCGTGATATTCTTGACTCATAATCATGGTGTGCGCCGTACGTCAAATGATTAATTTAAGGATCGGCCGGATCAAAAAGTAGTTGTCAACGACGATTCGATGATTAGTATCCGGGTTAGATCGAGCGGCATGCGGCGGGAGGTCATTCCTGGTATGAGAAAGAGAAGAGCGACGCGGCAGGTGAGGGCCGGGTCCCTGGCGATCGGCGGGGACGCGCCGGTCTCAATTCAGTCCATGACGAATGTCCCGATCGAGCTGGTCGACGAGACCGTCGCCCAGATCACGCGCCTCGCGGACCGGGGGTGCCAGCTCGTGCGCCTCGCCCTGCGGAGCGCGGAGTCTGCAGCGCTTTTAAAGAAGATCATACCCGCTTCCGCAGTACCTTTGTGCGCAGACGTCCACTTTGACCATCGCATCGCGCTCGCGGCCCTGGAGGCGGGCGTGCACAAGGTGCGCATCAACCCCGGCAACATCGGGAGCGAGACGGGCGTGTGCGAGGTCGTGGCAGCGGCGCGTGACCGCGGCGCGCCCATCCGTATCGGCGTGAACGCAGGGTCGGTGGACAGGCGAAAATTCCCGGAGGTGACCCCGGAGAGCCTGGTCGCCTCGGCCATGGAGCATGTGCGCATCCTCGAGGACAACAATTTCGGAGACATTGTCGTGTCTATAAAGTCATCGGACATTCCGCAGACCATCGCGGCGAACGAGCTTTTCGCCGCGACGCGCGATTACCCGCTCCACGTGGGCCTCACGGAGGCGGGGTACGGCCTCGCCTGCGCTGTGCAGAGCTCGGTGGCGATAGGCCATCTCCTGCTCGGGGGGATCGGCGACACGATCCGCGTGTCCATGACCGGCGACCCGGTCGAGGAGATCCCGGTCGCACGGAAGATACTGGAAAGTGCGGGCGAGCGGAAGGAGCGCATCCGCATCGTGTCCTGCCCCACGTGCGGTCGCACGGACCCGGACCTGGACATCCTCGCACTCGCGCGGGAGGTGGACGAGGCGGTGACGGCCAACGCGTCTTCACTGGTCCCGGCCGTGCACCTGGTAGGGCGGCGAAGTCGCCTCCACGGCCTTGAAATGCTCGAGGATCCGGTACACGTGCTCGGCGCCTTTGGGAACCACCCAGGAATCGCCGGCGTTCAGCTTGATCACCTGGCCTTCGATGTGCAGTTCGGCGCGGCCTTCGATGACGTATCCGATCGTCTCGTAGGGCCGCGAAGAGGGCTGCTTGTCGTCGCTGGCGTCCTCTTCCCAC
>JBGTBN010000123.1:0-7927 GCA_041749375.1 Spirochaetota bacterium | reverse complement strand
AACGGCCGCCAGCAGCACCACGGCGGCGGCGGCCTGCTTCACCCGCACATAGCGCTCCGAGCCCGGCGGCACAATGCCGGCCAGCCAGTTGCCCAGTCGCAGGAGGTCGCACAGGACAACGCCCAGGAGAAGGTACATCATCAGGCCAAACCAGATCGACCCGATCCAGATCATGCAGTTACTTGGCACACAGATGGTAACGCGCTCGAGCACCCTCCCGGCAATATAAGAGAGGGAAAAAATGAGAAAGAGCACCAGGTATGGGATCCTGAACGCGGCCGAGTCGGGCAGCGTTTGCCACCCCCGCAGAAAAATGTACACATTCACCAGCCCGTATATTGTCAGGGCAATGCTGAAAAATAATATGAAATTTATGACTTTTGTTTCCACAAGCGAGCCTCCCGATAACGTTATGGAACCGGGTTAATTAAAAACAAGCATTTTTTACACGGGATGCATGGCAGGATGGGCAAAATTCAGAATGGGAACCTACAACATCCGCAGTTTCTTTAAATAAAGAGCCTGACCAGTCTCGCCACGAAATAGGCGCCGGAACCCAGCAGGAAAGGAATCGATCCGAAAAAAAGCGCGACCTCGACCGGCGAGGCCACGGTACCGTGAAGGACCTTTTTCCCGAAAAAATTATAATGATAGTGCTGCGGCATCTGAGATCTCCTGTATACCCGTATGAATATCATGATCTGAAGCATGAGCATGATGACCATCAGGAAGCCGGAGATACCCCACATCAGCACGTTGACTTCGATTTTCCTGATCTCCTCCGGCATGAATATCGCAATCACGATGCAGATGCCCGAGACAATGACATTGATTACCGTGGTGTCTATGAATCGGCTCAGGTAACCTTCATTGCGAAAGCGGATGTACCTGATCAGATAGAACAGATGAATTGAGAACGAGAGGCAGAGTACCGATAGAAGTATGACTACGACCACACGCACCGTCCTTTCCGGAAGCAGGATCCGCATACGATCCCGCCGGATCCGTACGGATGCAGCGGGTTCTTCCTGGTTTCCTTTGGTATCGAGTTTTCCGGCCATACCTTGTGCGTACGTCGTTTAAAAACGAGTATGGCCGTAAATGGTTCTTACAAAATTTTATAGCGGTGTTAGAGAACGCCACTCCCCTGTATCGATGTTAGCAAAAGTGATGCTGTTTGTCAAGAGTCTTTATTGCGTGAGGATTTCGCGTGAAGTGGGTCAGGGAAACAGGTACCGTATGCCGATCATCCGTCCCCGAGTTTTTTACGGATCCGTTCCGCCTCGTCCAGCGCATTCCGGGCGATACGTACTATATCTTTGTCGCTGCTCTTTTCGAGTATTGTCTCAAGCGCCTCGGTCAGACGCTTGTTTTGAAGATCATATATTGCAAGCTCGAGCTCTGACCCGTCTCTTCCAAAGGCCATGCCGTAACACCCCGGTTTTAGTATTTGATACTATATTCAGAACCGCAGCCGTCGCAAGAAGATATCAACCAATTTCGGTTATTTCACGATGACGGTAATCGCGTATTCTTTCAGGGGCTTTACGTCCTTCTTCCAGCCTTCGGCATACTGGAACCTGAGATCGATCTCGCCCTTCTCCACCGCCTTGAACCTGAAGGTCTGGTAATCGGGACCGCCCGGCTTATGGTCCCCGGGGGAAACCTGCTCCGGATCCCCTTTGAGGACCAGCGCCGCGCTCTCAGATATCACCTTCCAGCCGAACCCTGTCCCCAGTTGGGCCTCCAGCCTGACCGCAAGCACCTCGCCCGTCTTTATCTCGACCTTTGTGCCGTTATCGGCATCGGTGACGGTAACCGCGGGTTTTACGGTGCACGCAAAGACCAGCAAGGCGGCCGAAAGCATCACCCATACCGGAATTGCCCCGGAAATAAAAGTTCGCATCATACGATTACCCTCCCCCGCGCCATTCGCGCGCTGTGTAATTAACGGCATCCGGCTCTTTCTACATGCTGCTTACAACGATCCATGCGGCCCCATACCCGATGTTGTTGCACCCGTATTTGATCCACACGTACCCCTTGTCGCCCCACTGCGTGCCCCACGAGTTTTTAACCAGGTACGATTCCTTGCTGTCATCCCACCCTACGATGGTAATCGCATGGTTGATGTCACGCTCGCCGCTGACCGATGCGAATTCATCGAAGATGCCGCTCTTGTAGGCCTGGAGTGCCGGGGTCACCTTCACACACGCGGCGATCGGGCCGTACTTGCACAGGGCCTCTTTCATTTCGCTCACCGTCGGGATGCCTGCGTCCGGCTTCACGTACCCCCATGCCACGATCTTGTACTTGTTGGTGCTCGAAGCGCGGCAGGCCCCCTGCGCGTTCTTGTAGGGGATCTGCGATTCGAGCGCGGCGCTGTTGGTACGCAAATACTCGAACACGGGCCCGTACCATCCGCCCTGGCAGGTGCCGGCCTTGTTTTTGATATAATACACCTGTCCGTTGCGGTATATAGGCTGCTGCGCCTCCGCACAATCGAGGAGATGCTGTTCCGAAAGGTCGATGGTCACGTTCCTGCGAATCATGTAATTGGACTCCACGACTGCCACGGACGTAAAAGCCCAGCAGCTCCCGCACTGTGCCTGGTACCTGACCGGGGTCACCATGCTGCGACTGACCCAGTTGAAGGCCTTGCTGCCGGGGGAAGGAGCGTTCCGTATATCGGTCTCGGGCTCCTCCTTTTCCTCGGTCTTCTCTTCTTCTTTATAACCGAACTCCTCTTCCTCTTTTTCAATCTCCTCTTCGTCGGTTATAATGTCTTCATAGTATTCCTTTTTCCTGCTGCCGTCATCCTGCCGATCATCGCGGCGCTCCCCCTTCTTTTCCAGGAACTCGCGGTATTTCTTCAGGAAATCCTGCCACAGCTTCTCGCCCATCTCGGACTGGACCTTCGCCTGCTTTTCGATGTTCTTGGGGACCTGCGCGCCGGTGATCTCGGCGATGGTATATTTCATCATTTCATTTATCTCCACGACAAAGTGGAGGTTTTTTTCGCGTATCTGCTTCCGGATCAGATCAATCTGCTCCTTCATCTGCCTGACCTGCTCCTGGTTTTTCGCTTTGAGCTCATCCAGTTGCTTCTTTATTTCGTCCTTCGTGCTCTGGACCGAGGTCTGTGCCATCAGGTTGTTCGATGATGACCTATACGCGGTCCCTGTCCATGTCGTATCGCTCAAGAACAGCGTGAGAGCCATCATCGCGATAACGACAAACAGTGCGCGGCGGTTAGTTGCAGTTATACGCATCATACATGATCCCCTTCTAATAATGATTTGTCCCCAGTATAATACAGATGAATAGCATCGTGGCAAACATTTTTTTGAGATGATTCCCTTATTTCCGACTGCCCGGATGATTAGACCGGAAATATAACCGGGAAGTTCACCCGGAATCTCTATTCCCGTCTATTATACGATTAAAAATAGATAAATAGATTAAATTGTTTATTAATGGGGGGTATCGAGAATAACCTAATTCTTCGGAGCAGCTGCCAGCTCGGGCACAACCTTCATTGTTTCGACAAGGCGCCTTGTGCGAATTTCCCTGCCCTTCCCGTTGAGGTGAAACTCATTGTCGAAAAAATACTCCTGGGGATAAATATAGCCGAGGGCATCGCCGATAAACTTCATCCGGATCCTGGCGCGCATATCTTTCTCAAGGCTTGTCAGCGACTTGACCTGCTTTTGCCGGTCGCCTTCCATGAGGGGAGAGAACGAGATGTAAACGCTGACACCCTTCTTCGAGCATTCGTCCGAGAACGCATTAAGGTGCTTCAGCAGCTCATCATTCACCCGCTCCGGGAGAAAGCGTGTTATGCCCAGGTTGGCGGCCTGGGGAAGATACTTCGCGATAAAATCCTTCCCTTTGAATTCAGGGGGTTTCACGCCGATATGGCCTTCATTGTCACCGTACTCGTTGAAGCCGGACCGCAGGTGCGTTGGCATCTCCCTGGACGGCCACAGCAGGCCCCGCAGGCGCCGCTGGAACGTCAGCGGGATGTTGTTGATGAAGGGCATGATGTTCTCGCGCGAATAATAGCGGATGATCCAGGGCATAAGGATGGTCACTTCAACGAGCGTGTTGTCGCCGATACCGGTCCCCATGTAATGAGTGTAATCCGGGATCAGGATGACGATATCGCCCTTTTCCAAATACGGCTTGAGTTCGTCCATGCTGTAGATGAGTCCCAGGCCTCCGTGCAGGCCCGTGTTTATGACGTTGTACCCGGTCGCTTTTTTTATCATGCCGCTATCGAGACCGAACGCGAGGTTCGAGTCGCCTGCGACGATGATCCGGGGCCGGGGCGTCGTTTCCAGGAGGCGGTGCTTGTCGAGCAGCGCCATGATGTACCGGTCAGGATCGACTGGAGGCAGGTAGATTACGCCGAATATCGTGCATCCGATGAGCATGCTGAATATCAAGGCCTTGGCGATAAATTTCTTCATGGTGTCACTCTCCGGGAACGTCCCGCACTAGAACTGGAAATAAATGAATTGCGATGACTTCTGCATGCCGAGAAAAATCGTCATCACCAGCAGGTAGTAGAGCGCCCAGCGCACGACCATCGGCTTTTCATGCAGCAACTTCCTGATGCTTCCGTGGCGCTCCTGGATCAGGTGGATGACATTGAGGAGCAGGATGACTCCCAGCATCAACCCCATGTCGGAAAGCTTGTAGATGAGAGGCACCTGCAGTATATTAGTGCCTGCGAAATGGGTGAGGATGTACCATGCATCGGTCAGGCTCTTTGCCCTGAAAAAGACCGCGCCCAGGACAAAAAGATGGAACGTAACCACCACCATCCAGGCGCCCTTCAGCCCCTCGCAGAACCTCTCGAACACGGTCCCCCGCGCCTTCATGATGCCGAGCGGCAGCAGGACCAGGGCCGCGGCCCCGGCGGCGATCCTGCCGCCCCATCCCATACCGATGCTGCCGCCCATGACCGCGGCGACGGCAAGGAGGGCGGACAGGCAGAAGAAAACGATGGCCGGAACTTTTACCAGGCCGCCGAAAACCCTGTCACGCAGGGCGGTGCGGAACCGGTCCGTTACCCGGCCCAGCATTATCAGAACGCCGTTCAGCGCGCCCCAGATAACGAAGGTCCACTGCGCGCCGTGCCACAGGCCGCTCAGTGTGAACACGAGCAATATGTTGAAGTAGAGCCGCCAGCGTGGAACGCGATTGCCGCCCAGGGGGATATACAGGTAGTCACGGAACCAGGATATGAGGGAGATGTGCCACCGGCGCCACAATTCAGCGATGGAGCGAGAGAAAAAGGGGCGCCGGAAGTTCGGCATGAGCTCGTAACCCATTACCTGCGCCGTACCGATGGCGATATCGGTATATCCCGAAAAGTCGCAGTAGACCTGTATCGCGAAACAATAGGTCGCCATCAGGAGCGGAAGTCCGTTAAACGTCTGGGGCGAGCTGTAGACCAGGTTGGCGTATTGCGCCAGGCGGTCTGCAATCACGAGCTTCTGGAAAAAGCCCCAGCCCATGAGGATCAGCCCGTTGACCACGCGGTCGTAATCGAACTCCACCTTCCGGTAGAGCTGGGGCAGCAGCCGTGTTGAGCGCTCGATCGGCCCGGCCAAAAGGGTCGGAAAGAAGCTGACGTAAAGTGCAAACATGCCGAAGTGCTTCTCCGGCTCGCGAGTCCCCCGGTACACGTCAATGGTGTAGGAAAGGGCCTGGAAGGTATAAAACGAGATGCCCACCAGCAGCATCAGCTTCAGTTCCGGCACGTTGTAATTCATGTGCATCGCCGAGAACAGGTCGCGGAGGCTGTTATTTAAAAAATTGAAGTATTTGAACACGAACAGGATGCCGAGATTGGACACGACGCTCAGGGCGACGTAGAGCTGTTTAATCCGCTGCTCCTTTCCATGCATTAGCAGGGCAGTACCGTACACGATAACGGTAGTGGTGATTATGAGGAGCGCATACCTCGGGTCCCACCACATGTAGAAGAGGTAGCTGACCGCCAGGAGATACATCCAGCGAAAGCGGTGCGGGACGGCGAAAAACACCGCCACCACCAGCGTAAAAAATATCAGATATTCGAACGATACGAGGGACATGATCTGTGATTAACCCCGACAAAATTTATTCGACAATCAGGACGTTGAAATGATACACCAGTGCGTTCGAATCCGGCCCGCACAGCGTGTCATTTTTCAGTGCAACGGTATGATTAGATTGATTTAACCGGTACTGTCAATTAAAAAAATAGTATTGGAGATGCCTACCGGGGCATGCAGACGAGCAGTCCGGCGCAGAGGAGCTCCGCCTCATGGGCCACGCCGAGATAACCCCGGTATCTACCCAGCAACGCGTCCCGCTCGCCCCTGGTCTTCTCGATCAGGTTCTTCGTCCTGGTGATGGCACTCTTCATGTTTTTCCCGTACCATTTTCGCTGTGCCTCCATCAAGTCAAGCTTCTCTTCAAGCTCAATTATCTGGCGGTCGTACGATTCCTTGATCTTCTGGATCTCCGGATCGATGGATACGTCGAGGCCGCTGACGAGTTCCTCCTTCCGGCGCTCGACCTTCGTTCCGAGTCGCTCGCGCGCCGCCGCGAAGAAGCGGTCCGCATCCGCCGCGATTTCCGCAGCGGCGGCCTTGTCGACTGTCCCTTCGGCGCAGAGGTCCCGGAAGGTGAGCTCGCTTTCAATTGCGTCAATCTCCTCCCCGCTTACCGCGCGACCCGGCACGACAACCGGAACCACTTCCCGCGTCTCTACGGCCGAGGTGAAGGTCACGAGGTAGTAAAAGATCATGCCGGTGAACGAGGTGCCGGCCTGCACAGTCTGTACGCCGGTATGCCCTCCGAACGAGGCGCTCCGGCAGCGTTCTACCATCCGGTCAATAACGGGATGGCCGAAGGCCAGGAACTCGATGCGCTCGTTATCGAGCGCCGCGGCGCTGTCGAAGGTCCCGGGCCGGCGTGATTCGCCGCCCTCACCATCGCAGGCGATGCTGTAAAGACCGATCACATCGCTTTCGCCTATCATACCCGCGGCGCATTCGTCGACCCTGGCGAGGCGGTTCACAAACCGCTCGATCCTCTCGTTGGAAAACTTCCGCTCCTTCAGCGTGATCCGGTAGTATTCATCATAATTGAAGTCGATGCGGTCGGCCACGACAAGCTCGGAGATTTTCTCGTATCCCCTGCGGGCCAGGTCGAGCCGTCGCTCCACCTCATCGTCCATAGAGGGTTTTGTTCTGAGCCCGGCCGCCATCTCCATGATCAGCGCGTTGAGGTTCAGCTCATCTTCCATCTGCCCGAGGAGCACGTCCGGCACGCCAATCGACTCCTCGAAGAGGCGGAGCTTCCTGCCGAGGATCTCCAGCACGCGCTCGGCGACCGTCCCCCTTGTTGAAAAATTGTAAATGTATACGTCGTCGGCCTGACCGAAGCGGTGAAGCCTGCCGATGCGCTGCTCGATTTTGAGTGGAGACCAGGGAAGGTCATAGTTTATCAGGATGTTGCAAAACTGCATGTTGCGGCCCTCTCCGCCCGCCTCGGTTGATATGAGAACTTCCGCGTTGTCCCTGAATCGCTCGATCGCCCGCTCCTTCTCCTCGCGGCTCTGGGAGCCGTGGAACACCTCGACCCTGAATGTCTTGAGCTGCTCCTCGAGAAACTCCTGTGTTGTCCTGAACTGGGTGAAGATGAGAAACTTCCGATGTCCCTTTTTCCTGAGGTCGGTGATGAGCCCTTTCAGCTTCTCCGCCTTCTTGTTGGCCCGGACCGAGTCCGCGAGAGCGACCAGCCGCCGGAGCGTCGCGATCTCCTTCCTGAGCTCCTCGATGGTCTGCCGCGCGGACAGGCAGACCAGGTCGTCCACGTCCTCCGCGTCATCGATCAGGTCCGGCTCGTCGATGGCGGCCTCGATGTC
>JBGTBN010000122.1:0-26400 GCA_041749375.1 Spirochaetota bacterium | reverse complement strand
GCGACCGCCGGGCCGACGCCCTGGGCCGCGACCCTTCCCAGCGTGCCGAAGACAGCGGCCCATCCGCCCTGGCTCTCCAGCGCACGAGCCCCTGCCTCGGCCGCGACCTGGGCGGCAATCGACATCGTTACCGTGGTTATTACCTTGGTCGCGAGCCCCGCCGCGACCCTCCTGCGCAGGCGGGCATAGTCGTCTTCGAGGTTGCGTACCGCCGTGTTCTCGATGTCCTCGAGCACGATGGTGCGCCCGAGGTACTGGTTGTTCGCCCTGATGTTCAGGCCCGCGATCCTGTTGGACCGGCGGACGAACTTCGGGATCGGGTTCTCGGCCATGCCGAGTCCGGCGAGGACCGATGCAGCGGTAAGCCCGCCGCCGAAGCTGGCCGCTGCAATCGTGGCCGTCACCTCCGCGCCGAACTCGCCCTGCAGCATCTTTCCGCGGGACTGCTTGACCGCGGTCTGGCCCGCCTCGAACACAACGATCAGCTCTCCGGGGCTGTACGCCGGTTTCGCGTCCTTGCCCCTCCGGAGCTTCTCGGCAAGCCTCTGCATGTCCCTGTAAACCATGGGCATGCCGGGGCGGAGCATGTTTATCTGCTTGAACTCTATGAGCGCGAACTCCCAGTCCTCCTCGCTTTTGTCCATGTCGCCGACCATCTCGTGCGCGATCGCGTTCAGGTACTTCGCCATGATGTTCTGCTTGTAGGCCCTGCCGGTCTGCACCTTGATGCGCTCGAGCTCGTTGGTTACCGCCTTGAACTCGACCCGCGCGTCATGCGGCCGGTCAAGCATCAGGAAATCGAGGCCGAGGTACATGTGCACCAGGACCCGCTCGAAGTCCTGGCCGCGGTAGTTGGTCATCCGGTCATCGGTATACATCGCCCCGATCTCCCTGGTGGCGCTGATCGGTATCTTGTCAAGGAGCCGCGACGCTGCCATGAGGACGTCGGCGCTCTTCCCGTAGTTCTCGGCGGTGAAGAGCATCAGGCCCGCTTCCATCAGGAAGAGGAGCCGGTCCTTTCCGCCCGCATTGATATAGGGCAGGAATAGCCGCGCGCCCTCGACCGGCTTGCCGCCGAAATAGCACTGCTCCGACGGGCCGACCTGGCGCAGGTAGTCGGGCGCGCATCCTGCCGAAAGGATGAGCGTTGCGGAAACGACCGCACGTATTGCAAGCTTTTTCATTACCCTGCCTCCGCCCGCGTTCGCAGCGGCCATTCTGCCGCCTGACTGCCGCGGTTCCCTCCCTCTATTTGCGTCCGCTATCTCCCGCATTGACGCAGTAGCCCATCCAGAGAGCGACCCGGTGCATGTCCAGCATGTTCGTCAGATTGCTCTTCTCGATGAGCCTGGTATTATACTGGTAGGCGAATTCCATGGTGAAGCCGTTGTCCAGGGTGAACCCGAGCCCCGCCCTGCCGAAATAGCTCCATGCGCCCGGATGGCCCAGCAGGAAGAAATCAGCGCCCCCGCCCAGGTCCAGGTAGACCGCCTTGAAGCTCTCGCTGAAATAAAACCGCAGCATCCCGTAGGCCGGGACCTCGAGGTAAAAGTCAGGGTCGGGCGCATGAATTTTATATATCATTCTCGTCAGGTATGAGTCCAGGTCAATATCCTGATGGGACAATTTTTTAGATAGCGGGGAAAAATGAAAATAACCGGCATCAGCGCCAAACCCGAACCCGAAATGTCTCGCCACGTTGAAGAGAAAATTGAGCCGGATCGCGGGCACAAGGCCCAGGACTTTTTTTGTCTCGATAGTGGCAGCCGGAATGACATAGTCGTAGTTCGGCGCCACGGTCCGCTTCATCAGGAAATAGGCAAAGGACCCGCCGAACATGATGTTGAGATTGAACACGGTCCTCGTCTTTCCCGGGGTATCGGTCGAGGTATTTTGATTTCCCGTTCCATCCCTGCCGGAGGCCTTCCCTTCGCCCGTGCCGGACTGCTCAAGGCCCGCGGCTTTAAAATTCGGGTCCACGAAGAACCTGGCGTAGAGATTCTCGTTCTTGAAGGATAACCAGTCGTTATCTTCAAGCCGGGCACCGTGGAGCGGCATCAATATGCCGGCACACCAGGTCGCCATCATGAAAACCAGTAGTATCCGTCTCATCGATCCGCCCTTGTTACAATGTTAACGAGCAGCAGCCCCGCCGGCCCTAATAACGAATGCCGGTCGTCTTGTCCTTTTCAACAACGGACCCGGACAATATAAACTAATCAACAATGAAAGTGCAGTGCATGCAGGCTCCAGTTATCCGCATAAATAGCAGACTGTCAATAGCAATTTGATTAACCGGAGGGCGGGTTATTTTTCAAAACGATTCCGGGAAAATGTCAAGATTTGGCCGGTTCCATACGATACATAAACAATATCGCTTTGCATGGAGCCGTTCATGAATGAAAAAGCCAGTGTAAATGCCATCGTTACCGCGGTTCGGATCGACCTGTCGCGGGGCAAGAAGAAAGAAGAGGTCCTGAGATCACTCTCCGGCCTTATCAGTAGGGAGCTTTTTATAAAGGTAAAAGATCAAATCCAATGAACCCCGTTCAAGATCCCTGCAATTCCCGTTATAACACCATGGCGCACTTGTATTTATAATTGACAAAACCTTATTGCCCTGCCGTTTATATGTAAAATGTATTTGTCCTGATTCTTTACCGTACCAGTATTAAACAACGCAGAGTATACGAATCAAACGACCGCCATACCGGCGTTAGACCGGGGTGATACGCTGAACGGCGGGGTCCGTTGAATGACAGTGCGGGCATGGTTCTGCCAGACGGCAGGACACGAAATGTGAAATGAAAAAAGTCATACACACCACATTTAATAAAGACATAGCTTCGAAAAGAACCGAAGTGAAGCGAACCCTCCTCGAGGCACTGGAATTTTATAATGGGCTCAAGTGTATCGGCATAGCCATGCCGGTCGACGAGTTTTACTTCAGGCTGGCCCTCGACGAGCTTCTGGAGAATGCCTTGAAGCACGGCAACAGGCATGATGAAACGAAGCTCATCGGCCTGACCATTTCCGTGGCCGCGGACAGTGTGGACATTTCCGTGCGTGACGAAGGCCCCGGTTTCCGCCCGGACCTGGTAGAAAACCCCACCGGAATCCCGGCAATCTTTAAAGCCTCCGGAAGGGGCCTGCATCTCCTGCGCAACATCGGTGTCGTCACCTGGAATGACAAGGGCAATGAGGTCAGGTTCCTGGTCCGATAAACCTTCTCCCCCGGCCGGTTAACCATCGCAATCAATCTCCATCTCCCGTACCGCACCGTGCGTCCCTGGCCCGTCCGTGTGCCTCATACCCTGCGGTATACCATGATCCCCGGATTTCCCCGTCCCGCGCATTAATTCGGAACCAAAAAGCATGCACCCGGGTCAAATGATCGAAAACATGGTAAGGAGAAAAAGGATGAGACAGTTCAGAAAAACCACTACCTTCGCCCTGATCGCGGGCCTTTGCCTGGCGATTTTCGGCTTAACCGGCACAGCCCGGGCCGGGGACAGCGCCGAGGATATACTCAAAGAGATGCCGGAAAGCATGCCTGGTGATTATTCCGATGAAGAGATCGACCGCATGCTCTCAGACGTTCAGGAGATTGAAGAGTCGTCTGATACCGAAGGCAAAGAGGCAGTCGAAAAACCGGAGCTATCAAATCGCGACAGGGAGCTCCTGGAAGACATCGAGAAAGACCCGGACAGCTACGGCGACAGCTTCAGGTCAACGGTATGGCTCGAGGAGCATCACGCGGTAATCTGGCACCTCTGCTCCGATTATGCCTGGCTCGAGGCCCATCCCCGTGTGGCTGCCAGGATTTATCTCAATTACACGTTCTGGAGCAGGTTCCCCGGCATCGCGTACGTCATCGTGAGCAATACACCGTTTCTCGTCATGTATCCGAACATCTCGCTGCGGATATATGTTCATGACGACTGGTTCATCCTGCACCCCTATGTGGCCAGGGCGGTATACAGGAACTATGTTATTTTCGACCGGTACCCCAGGCTGATCGACCGTTATTACCGGCACCACGAGTGGATCCACAGGCACCCGGGGATCGCTCGCGTAGCATACGGTAACCATGGCGCCTTCAGATCTCGGCCGGAATACCTGAAACATGTTTACCAGTACAGGCGGCATGCCATGGAAAGGGGCATAATGAGAAACGAGCACATGAAGAGAATGCGCGAGCGCTCCAGGGATGACGCGTCCCTCAGAAAGGACAATGCCAGGAAAAAGCACGAGAAATACACGAAGAAGCCCGACAAAAACGACCGCGGCTCGTACCGCCGTGACAATGGGCGTCACCCTGACCAGGACAAGAAAAGGGACAAAAAAGACAGGGATTACGGGCAGGGTGACAGGAAGCCCGAGGATGGCAAACGCCGGCCGGATGATAAAAAGAGGGAAGAGCGCAAAGACCTGCGGCCCGACACGAGCGGCCAGGGCGACAAAAAACGGGAAGAGCGCAGGGACCTGCGGCCCGACAGGGGCGGAAAGATCGATACAAGCCGCAGGGACGGCGGGCGGATCCAGGGCGGCGGTAAGCGCCAGGATGGCGGCACGTCACAGGGAGGCGGCAAGCGTCAGGGCGGCGCCAAATCCCAGGGCGGCGGACAGAAGAAAAAATAGCAACTCGTGCGGCGGCGCTTAACAGCGCCGCCGTTATTCATGGTTTTTTTATTGCATTTCCACCAATTATCCCCATATTGTGTGCATGAATAAAAAAATAGTGATACCAATTCTTGTTCTGGCAGCCCTGCTGGCCTGCTTCTTCGCAGTCTACCGCGTCATCTATGCCGACGCCCAGCGCCTGCCGGATAACAATCCGCGCACATTCCTTGCGCAGGGAGTGCAGGCGCGGCAGGGCGCGGTGGTTGTGTGCGCGGGCGACAGCATCACCCACGGCAGGGTGAGCATCGATTACGTTGACATCCTCTCGCGGCGGCTCTCCGCCCGGGGCTTCGCCTTCGTAAACGCCGGCGTCAACAGCGAGCTTGCCTGGAACCTGGGACAGCGGCTGGACGAGATCATCCGGTGCGATCCCGACGTCGTCACGATACTGATCGGCAGCAATGACGCCAACGCGACCCTTTCCGAATCGGCCGTGAAGCGTTACATCAGAGAGATGCGCCTTCCCCGTAAACCGGACAGCGCGTGGTTCAGGGCAAACCTTGCCGCGATCTGCAACAGGCTGAAGGCGGGGACACGCGCGCGCATCGCCCTCCTCTCGCTCCCGCCCATGGGCGAAGAGCCCGGCAGCGACTCATACCGGCGCGCGGCCGAATACAGCCGCATCATAAAGGAGACGGCAACGGCGCAGAAGGTCGACTACCTACCGCTGCACGAGGAAATGACGCGCCGGATAGAGGAGCGCGGGAAAATACCCGACGTGCTGTACCGCGGAGATCCGGAATTCGCCATGTACCGCGTGCTGGCGCGGCACTACCTGCTGAGGGAGTCGTATGACGACATCTCCGAGAGCAACGGCTTTCTCTACCTCACCGACCTGCTCCACCTGAACACGCGGGGCGCGTCCGCGGCAGCCGGCCTCATCCAGGAATACGTCACGCGCACCGCTCCTGGGCGCCGGCCATGATACGGGTGACCGGCAGCGTCTCCATCCCCGAGGACGAGATCGTAATCACCGCCGCCCGCTCCTCCGGGCCGGGCGGCCAGAACGTGAACAAGGTGTCCACCAAGGTCACGCTCCGTTTTAACGTGGAAGAAACGACACGCCTCACCCCGGCGCAGAAAAACCGTGTCCGCCTGAAGCTGAAGAACATAATCAACAGGGAAGGCTGTCTTGTGCTCCACGAGGAGACGAGCCGCTCGCAGGCTGCCAACCGCAGGCTGGCCATCGAAAAGTTCGCATCGATACTGGCCCGGGCGCTCGCCGTGCCGAAGAAGCGCGTGCCCACGAAGGTCAGCAGGTCGCAGAAGAAGAAGCGGCTGGAAGAGAAGAAGCTGCAGAGCAGGAAGAAGACGGCGCGGCGGAAGGAGATAGCCGGCGAATGATCGCGAATTCGTGCGCAGATAAACGCGACGCCCCTGCTCCCAGGGGCGTCTGACGCATCATCTGATTATCACTGCCTACCTGCCCGGGTTCCTGCGCATTTTGACGCGCTGCCTGATCTCACGCCTGTTCAGCGGCTTGACGTTTCCCCGGTCTGCGCGGCGCTTCCTCACCTTGTTTATGCGGCTCTCGAACTCGCCCCGGAGGCCCCTGTTAAGGCGCTTGTACCCGCGCGAGTCCCTGAGCTTGCCGAATCGATCGACAAGACCGTCCAGGTCCCGATCTTTCAGCTCAGACACGATCATCTTCCTCCGCTTCGCGATTATCTCGCGGACAGCGCCCCGGTTGAGGGTGATCGACTGGTTCTCTGACACGTATTCCCGGATCTCGCGCCTGATGCTCCCGTCAGCGACCGGGTTCACCATTATTGTGCCGGTCAGCACGTCCACCCGGGATCCGTCCCCGTCCGACGTAACCTCGAAGCTAGTGCCCCTGACGGACGCCACCTGCGTGCTCGTCCTGATCTGGAAGGAGTCGCCCTTCACGAGCTTCGAGAGCATCACAAGGATGCCGCCGCCGTCGAGGTCGAGGCCGGAATCGTCGGCGCTCTTTTTCAGCGAGGCCACTCTCACCTTCGTGGACTCCTGCACGCGAACGAGCCCCAGGTCTCCGAAGGATATGTCCGCCATCGAATTGCCGCCCGTTACTATCGTATCGCCGCCGGCCAGGATCCCGTCCATAGCCGCGACTGACGTCTTTCCGCCGGATATGATATTCACGTCCCCCACGACCATCTGGATCGTGTACTGCGTCCGGCCGTAACCGCGTACCGCCACCGCAGCGGCAAGAACGAGCGCGACCAGGAATGCTGTAAATACATTGATTCGATTCATTTCTCCGACCTCACTGTAACCGTCATTTTTAGGGCGGCCAAAACGCCCACCCGGAGCCGCGCGAGCGACACGATCTCCGGTTTAATACGTGTACACCACGCTGAAGCTGACCCCGTGGTTCCAGAAAGACGTGCCGATCCCGGAATTACGCAGTAAGGGGTTCCTGATTCTCGGCCTTCCCCATAATCGCCTGTATATCAGGTCCTTGATTGTCTGAAGCACGGCATTCGTTTCCGGCGCCATGTAATATTCCGGCGTGTAGGTTGAGGTTATCATCACGTAATCGAGGATGTTAAAGGTCACCCCGACATCGCCGCCTGCGATGATATACTCCTCGCTGTCCTTTCCGGCAACCACCCCGGCCCGCAGGGAAAAATACCGCCACGGATCGGAAGAAACGCCCAGCCTGCCGGTATGCGTGTAATAGCGGTCGTGATGATACTGGAAATCCCCCGGCACGTACTCGAAAATAGTTTCCCGGTATTCGTATTTCGCGTCCAGGCTCGTGGTATGATGCACGAACCAGCTCAGCTCCGGGAAGACATCCATGTCCTCCGAACGGGTTATGTATCTTCTTTTATAATATTGATAACGAAGCCAGAGACCGAACAGGGTCCCGGATTGATACACGATAGAGGTCTTGTCCTTGCGGTCGTCGGACTTGAAGTGGTACTCGGTCCTGCTCTTCGTGGCCGTCGCCCCCAGCGTCACCTTCCCGAAGTCGAGGAAGAAGCCGGCGGTGCCCTCGTGCGAGCGGTAATAGTGCTTTTTATCGCCCGTGGAATAATAGTACTCTCCGAAGAGCTCGATAACCCGGTGCGGATACAGCGACAGGGCCAGTTTCGGCTGGGTGAAATTCACGGTCTCGAACTCGCCCTCCCCGTCCGTGATCTGCATGTCCTGGAACCGGGACATGCCGGCGGTAAAACGGACATAATTGTGCTTCAGATAGAGGTCAACAAAGGGCTGGTAGTAAAAGGAGCTCGTGGAAATGCCGGTCGAGTAGCTCCCCTGGATGCCGGCGTTAAAACCGAATACCCTCGGCTTCGATTCTTCACCGCCGGCCTCGTCATTTTCGGTCCCTGTTGCCTCCCGGGAAAAAGCGTCCCGGGCTGGGAGGAGGAGGCACGGTATTAGAATAAAGGCTACCAGGAACGCGGCACAGAGACGGGAAGACCCGGAGGTTGGCATATGGCGCACCTTCACGTGAATCAGGATACCGCATCGCGACCGGTTGATCCAGCATAGCTATCCAGGATAATTCATTTTTTTCAATTCATTTTTCTTTCCCCCAACCGGGAGCCGGCCGGTCACCGGTCCGCCGCAGTTCTCAGGTACGCAGGCATGAATCACGGGAAAAAAATCAATGCGGCATCACACTGGCCTGATTTATGCGTCATAAAAAATTTTTTCTCATCCTCAAAAATTAATTGATTATTCAAAAGTCCATGACTATATTATGTCTAGAATTCAGCCTGTCACGATAAGACAAAGCACATAAAACGGCGAAGCCGGTGCGGTCTTGAGCTTGATAAAAGCGAATGTGATAAAAGCTGAAGACTAGGGTTTAAGGTACATCTATGATTTACGGTTTTTAGGGAGCCACCCGGGAAGAGGGTGGCTTCCGCTATTATTGGGGCATAGTACATCCGCCGACCGCCTTTCGCGCAATTATTATCCTCATGCTTATTCCCTTCCTAATCAGGACAGCGGCCTCCCTGGCAACCGATTTTTTTCATAAGCGCGTCCGGACCTCAAAATTCTTGACTATTATCGGCACCCGGCGTACATTGTGGCCGCGCTCAACAAACCTGCCATGGAGGGTCTGCATGAAATCCCCGGATACCTGGTTAACCCCCCTTACCGGTAAAAAGAAGCTCAAAACCGGAATAATTATCCGTCGTATCGGCGAAGGCAAGGACCAGCAGGGGAGTTTCCTGGAATATGATCCGGACGGCAACATGATCCTCATTAACATAATCGACCTCGCGTCAGGCACCCTCGTCTCCAGTATGGGCGTACTCAAACCCCGTCCCGGAGACATGGTGTATTATTCAACATCCTCGTTCGAGACTAGCCCAGCCGCGAAAAAAGCCCTTGCCATTGTCAGGGAATGGTCGCTCTTTCAAAAGCACGCCCGGCTCCAGGAGCAGATCGTCGACTTCATAGGCCTTTCCTATGTGCCGGAGCAGGTCCTGAAGCTTTCCGAGACGAATTCGCTGAATTACCTTTTCGTACCGGTACAGCAGAAATTCCGCATTGGAAGGTTCACCGAGCGTCGCAGCCCTGAGCGGGTCTGCAACGACATATTTTTACAGAGACTGCAGGTCCTTCACCAGGGCAACCATATCACCTACCTGGCGCTCGTGCTTCATCAGAAACACTACATACCCCGCTTTTACTCGGCCGGCACCAAGCCCCACGATGAAACAACGACGTTATTAAATAGAGAGGAGTTCAACTTCCACCCCTCGCACGGCGGCCACATGAAGGTCGATGGAACCAGGGACGGCAAAAAGCACTTTCTCGTGGACGCGGGATCGAACGTATACGGAAGGGGCGTCAAAACGCCGCTCCACGTAAGCGAGCAGGTCGTCGAGGGACTGAAAAAGGTTTTCCCTGAGTTCGAGTATACGCCGATGGCGGGACGCGGGGCCTTTGGAACAGAGCAGAGCTATTGAGCCATCCTCCGGGGAGCGCCGCGTTTCCGGGATTGCCAGCCGGGCCTTTCGCGAATAATCCGTCGGTGCGGGCTCTAAAAAAAGAACGACTGGCGCGATAAATATTTTTGTCTCTTCCGCGTAATCTCCGTATCTTACCGTATCATAGAAATTCCATCACAGGCAAGGGGGTGGGCAATGGATGCTCATGAAACATGGGAAAGCATGGTGCTGGTAGGCGCCATGGCAACGGGAGAGATACCGTATAATCTTGACGACCCTGAGGAGATGATCAGCTTCCTCGACGAGGAAAGCGAGGAACGCTCGATGGGACGGGACACGGTGCAGCGCGCAGATCCCGATGAGGGAATGGGGACCTATATACACTGAAGGAAAACAGGCTGGAACACCCTCGCCCGGAACCTCCGGCGGCTTAGAGCCTAATGGTCTTCGCATTGCATCAATTCACTTTATAGCGAAATACGCAAGCACCGCAATACCGAGGACGATCCGGTAGACCCCGAAGGGAACGAAATCATGCCGGGAGATGAACCTGATAAACGCGGCAATAACCAGGTAGGCGGTGACAAAAGACACGACGAACCCGACAGCAAGCTGTACTGCCTCCGCTCCGCTCATCGCTGCCCCGTTCTTTATCAGCACATACGCGGACGCTGCCGCCATGGTGGGGATCGCCAGGAAGAACGAGAACTCCGCCGCAGCGGTCCGGGACGCGCCGAGCAGCATGCCGCCGATGATCGTGGCCGCCGACCGGGACACGCCCGGGACCATGGCGATGCACTGCACCAGCCCGATGACCAGGACCTTCCCGTAACCAAGCCCGTCCACATCCTCGATCGTCGCGTTCCATTTCCTTTTCTCGATGACTATGAGCATGGCCCCGCCGATTATGAGCGCTGTCGCGACGACCACGGGATTAAAGAGAAGCTCATGTATCTGCCTGGCAAAAAGGAAGCCCAGGACAAGGGCCGGCAGCACGCCCACGGCCGCCTTCACCCATAGGAAGAAGGAGCGCCGCCTCCCGGCACCCTCTCCCGATACAAGCGGATAAAAGAGCCGCTTTCTATAGAAGACAACCACGGCGAGTATGGCCCCGAGCTGTATGACCACGTCGAACATTTTAGCAAAGGAACCGGTGAAGCCCGTGAATTCGTTTATGATGATGAGGTGCCCGGTGGACGAGATCGGAAGGAACTCCGTTATTCCCTCGACGATACCGAGGATGACCGGCGTTATGAGCTCGTGTAGCATTATCTTTTCCCCCTGCTTGCAGAACGATTAAACAGACCCGCAGCGGGATGTCATCAACAATTAGGCCCACGGGAAAAAAATCGGGCGCGCCCCGGCCGCGTGGCGCCGTCACTCCGGGATTTTCTCCACCTCGTCGGCGCTCTGGATGCCCGCGGCCATTTCAGGGATGATGCCCATCTTTCCGTAGATGGGGCGGATTAATTTCCGGAGGGCCGGCAGGCGCAGCGCGAACACCGCCCCGCCGGCCAGGCAGAGAATACCGCCGAAGAGCGCGGTGAGGGACGGACCGACCGCCGTGGATACGCTGCCCGCAATCAGGCTGCCGAGCGGGGCCGCACCCATGAAGGCCATGACGTACAGGCTCATGACCCTGCCCCGCTTGTCCTCGTCCACGATGGTCTGCACCATGGTGTTGCAGGAGGCCATGGTCACGATCATGCCGAAGCCCATGACCACCAGCAGGAAGAGGGAGAACGCGTAAACGCGGGATAACGACAGGGCGATGAGCCCGCATCCGGAGAGGAGCATCGCCGCAATGATGATCCTGCCCAGGCCCAGCACGTTTTTCCGCATCGCCAGGAAAATGGTCCCCGCGAGAGCGCCCAGGCCCGAGGCCGCAACCAGGAAGCCGTAGGTGTGCGAGCCGCCGCCGAAGATGCGGGTCGCGAAGACCGGCAGGAGCACGGGAAAGGACATGGCCACCAGGCTCATCAGCGATACCGTGAGTATCAGGTCGCGGATGGGCCGGAACCCGAAGGAATGGGCAAACCCCTCACGCAGCTCGACCAGGAGCCTGCTCCGGGTGCGCATGGCGCCGTGCCCGGGCATCTTCATCATGAGCAGGGCCGCCACGGCCGCCAGGTAGCTTGCCCCGTTCACGAGGAAGCAGATCCCCTCCCCGGCGTACGCGACCAGGAGGCCCGCTATCGCCGGGCCGATGAGCCGTGATCCGTTGAAGAGCCCGGAGTTCAGCGCGATGGCGTTGCCCAGGTCGGCGCGGTCCTCCACCATCAGGATGACGAAGGACTGCCGCGCCGGCATCTCGAAGGCGTTGATCATGCCCAGGCAGAAGCCCAGCAGGATGACCTGCCATACCTGCACGATACCGGTCATCGTGACTGCGGCAAGGGTGAAGGCCTGGACCATTGACAGCACCTGGACCACGAGGAGGATGCGCCGGCGGTCAAACCGGTCGATCAGTACGCCCGCAATGGGAGATATCAGGAACACGGGGATCTGTCCGGCAAAGGCGGTGAGGCCAAGCATGAACTCGGAATCGGTCATGCGGAACACCAGCCAGCTGGTCGCGATTCCCTGCATCCAGGTCCCGACAAAGGAAACGCCCTGGCCGAAAAAAAAGAGGCGATAGTTCCTGTATCGCAGGGCCCTGAGCGCGCGGCGCAGGCCGGTTATGGCTTGTTCTTCCGTTTTCAAAAGCACACCTGCAGCCCGGGGTGTCTGCCGGCGAGGAGCGCACGGACCCGGGCGCGGGCTCCCTCGTCCGTTATCGGATCAATGCGGCTCACCGGGGAGCCGTCATCAGCGACCGCTGCATACCATTCCAGGACGTAGCCGTGGACAAAGATATAACTGAGCACGCCGGCGCCCACGCAGGCGCTCCCTACCGGCGTCTCTCCGACCAGGTAGAGGACTTCGCTGCCATCCAGGTCCAGCCTTCCTTCCTCCCTGACGGTAAAGAAGAGCGGGACCGAGCGGGTCTCCTCCCCCGGATTCGTGTGAATGTATTCTCTCATAATGACAGGGCGCTCGGGCGCACCCGGATAAAATGTGCTTGATACTCCGGAGAATTCAATAACAATTTGGCCATGATGAAGATTATAAATCATACCCCGGGGCTTTTTATAAAACGCCCCGGTAATTCGCCTCCCGGCGCCTTCCCGGGGGCGGACACGAAGATCGGCACCTCCATTACAGCTAACAAGTGTTGACTTGGCAGGGGGGCTGTGATATCTTTGTATTGAGATCGTTTTCCCAAGACCGCTCATCAGAGAACTGCTAATGCACACAACGGCAATCACTGTAATTCCTGACGCCATGCGGAATATTTTTCGCCAGCTTTTCCGCAGGCTCACACCGGTCGACCTGCTCGTGGTCTTCCACTGCTCGGTCATGATCCTGCTCCTGTCGTTTCGCGTCCGGAAGGAGGGATCCGCCGCTATCGAGTTCATCCTGAGATACGCGGCCGTCATGTCCGCCGCCCTGTTCGTGATGCCCGCGCTTGACCGCTCACAGTACCCGGCCGTCCGGCTCCCGGCAGTCCAGTTCCTGCGTCACATCTACCCGGTGTTCCTGATGGCGCCCTTCTACCAGTGGTCTTATCCGATCAGCGGGATGTTTTTCCCGGCTCCCTTCGACGAGGTCCTGGCGCGCGCCGACGTGATGATCTTCGGGTTTAACGTGTCCCGCGACCTGGTCCACCGGTGCGGCGACCGGGTATGGCTTACGGAGTGGATGAACCTCTCGTACCTGTCCTATTACCTGATTACTCTCTACCTTCCGCTCTACCTGTACGCGTCAAAGCGGACCAGGGAATTCTTTTATGCGGCGTTCATCATCGGCTCGGTCATGTTCACCTGCTTCATTTTAGAGTCGGTTTTCCCCGCACGGGGCCCTATCCATTACGATCCGGCCGTTAAAGGCTACCTCGTGGCCGGGCCGGTCTCGGAATTTGCGCGCGTGTTCCTGTCCCGGGTCGACATTCCCGGCGCCGCGATGCCCTCAAGCCATATCGCGGGCACGGTGACGATCCTCCTGCTTGCACGTCGCTTCGCCCGGCCCGCCTTCTGGATCACGCTGCCGTTCGCGTCGAGCCTGTGCGTCGCGACCGTCTACGGCCGGTACCATTATGCGGTGGACGGGATCGCGGGTCTGTTGGTCGCCCTTGCATACGTGTACTGGATCGGTCCCTGGCTTTACGAGCGTCTCTTCCCGGAAATGCAGCCGGACACCTACGAGACCGTTACAGAGATACCCACACCCGCCTGACCGCAGGCCGGTCGCAAAAAAAAGCCCGGCTCTTAGTAAAAAAACAGTATCTACCTTGACGCCCCGAAGCTGCGCCTGTACTATTACCCGGTCCCGGCACCCGAAACCGGCGCAACAAGCCATGAGCGACAATGTAAGCGGACTGAAATTCAGCATCAAGGCCCACTGGGCCCCCATCTATATCAACAGGAAGCTTGTTGCGGGTAGGATCATGCCCCTTCACCGCATCGAGGAAAAGCTGTTCAAAACCATGGACGACTGCGGCCAAAGCGCGCTCCAGAAATTCTACTACAGCCGGTACGGCATCCACTGCGAGCCCGAGGACCGGCGGCTCAGCGCCATTGATTTTCTGAAAAAGAACCATTTCGTGTCCCACGCCATCGTCCTGTCGTACGGCAAGACTCTCCTCCTGCTTGGATACAACATCTTCAACTACCGGTTCACCACGACAAATCCCCGCTCCGGAATATATATCGATTATTTCACGGCCCTGCCGCTGAACTACCCGGGCAACACCACCCTCTCCTACCTGGGAAAATACCAGATAGACGACAGCTTCTACCGGGTGCGGGGCGTGGGCAGGGCGACCATCGCGCTTGCGATCGCCTACGCCATGAGCATGCACCCCAACGAAAAAAAAGAAGCCATAGCCGTGGACCTGACTGCCAGGACCGACGACACCCTGATCAACGAAATTTACGTGAAGAACTACGGGTTCGAGTTTCACAAGGGCAAGCGCGGGAAGGACAACGACCTCTTTTTCACCTTCGAAAAGGCGCGGAAGTTCCTTGCCGCGTACGAGAAGGACTACAAGCAGCTCGATCGGCCCGAGGGCAACGGGCTGACGTACAAGGACCCGTTCAAGTATTGATCCATCCCCGCATCAGCAGGAGACTGCTTCATAAAACGCTCGACATCCCCGCGCGCCTCGCACACACTCGCGCAGAGTCGGGGCCGCCGACGGAGGAGAGACATGACACGCAAAGCCATACAAGAGCAGTACCCGGAAAAATTCAGCCACTGCTACGGCTGCGGAATCAGTAACGAACAGGGCCTGCACATTAAAAGCTACTGGGAGGGAGAGGAGAGCGTCTGCTCCTTCACCCCGCGTCCGGAGCATACCGCCTTCCCCGGGTTCGTGTACGGGGGCCTCATTGCCTCGGTGATAGACTGCCACAGCACCGGGACCGCCGCCATGGCCGCCTACCGGCACGAGGGTCGCGAGTTCGGCACGGACCCGCCGCTCCGGTTCGTAACCGGATCCTTGCATGTGGATTTCCTGAAGCCCACGCCCCTGGGTCCGCCCCTGGAGCTTCGCTCGCGGGTTAAAGAAATCGGGGCGCGAAAAGTCGTGGTCGAGACAGACCTCTCCGTCAACGGCGTGGTGTGCGCCCGCGGCAGCGTGGTTGCCGTGAAGATTCCGGAGACGATGGGGGGATAAAAAAGTCCCGCCTCACCGACCGTACACCGGGCGGCAGGGCAGGACCTGGTCAGGATCGCGATTATATCGAGCAGGTTGCGCCCACCCTCGCATAGAACCGGTGCACCTCGGCGCCGGTGTACCACGATTTCGCGGGCACGATGCACCAGTAGATGCCTCCGCTCAGGGACAGCGGTCCCTTCGCGAACGCGAGCACGAGGCTCGGGGTGATATCGCTGAACCCCTTCCGGAGCGGCGTCCTGGTCTGCTTCACCCCGCCCAGGGTGAACGTGCGGACAGGACCGGCATATCCCAGGCTTGTTGTCGTATCAAGCGCGCCCGCGGCCGCGTCCCACATGACGTTGTAACGGGTCAGGTTCGTGGAGGTGCTGTAGTAGTAGCCCGCGACGATCCCCGGCGTGAGCGAGACCTCCTTTGTCATCTCGAACGGATGGCTGAACCCAAGGGTCACGTAGTAATCCCCGCCCCGCTTCAGGCCGGTGTAGTAATCATGCGTGAGAGATACGGTCGGATTAACATACGGCACCACGGGGAGACCGATCGTAACGGTGGTCGTCAGGAAGCTGATGTCGACGTACGACACCCGGTTTAAGCCGTCCACCTGCGGCCGCGCATACTCCCGCGCATTCCGCGAGTTGAAATACCACCAGTACCACGCACCGACACCGATGGTGACCGCGTCCTTGATGGTGTAGGAATAATCGGCTCCGAAATCCAGGCTCTGGGTCGCGTATGCCGCGTGGTTGAAATTCAACTGCCGGCGCGTGATTCCACCCGAGTAATCGATCCGGTAATCGTATTTACCCGGCTTCTTCGAGAATCCGTTGAACACCCAGCTTGAGGATATTTCTCCGGCGACCGAGAGAACCAGCCCCGAGCCGAACACGTTCCAGGCTACTTTCGGTATGAAGGCGCCGTCGCCGCTGAAAAACTTGGTTCCCCGCCAGAGGTAGTTGCTGTAATAATCAAGGCCGAACGAAAGGCCGATCGGCTCGCTTTGCTTCATTGGATCATCTTTCTTTTCCTGGGCCATTGCTGCGCCCGAGAGTATCGCGATCATTGTAATGACGACAAGCATCTTTTTCATGTTTAATCTCCATTTAATTGTCTGAATGTAATGCAGTGCCCCGGACCGTTCCCCGTCTTATAATCGACAGGGAACGGCGGAGGATCTGTTTATCGCGCCCCGGACCCGTCAGCCGACGGCATCAGGGCCCGTTTCACCCGTGCGTACCCTGATGCATTCTTCAAGGGGCACGACGAAAATTTTCCCGTCACCGATGGTATCGGTCCGCGCTCCCCTGATGATCGCATCGACCGCAGGTTTCACGAACGAATCATTAACCGCGATCTCAAAGCGGACCTTGTCGAGGAGGTTGATCTCCGTTTCGGCGCCGCGATAGGACTCGGTATACCCGCCCTGGGCGCCGCACCCGATTACGCTGGACACGGTCATCTTCCCCACGCCCGCCTCGGTAAGCGTCTTCTTTACATCCGTCAGCTTTTCCGGCTGAACGATTGCTATTATAAGTTTCATGCTGTTTTCTCCTTCATTCAATCATTGTACGGGCCTGCTTCCGCCCGGCCGCTATTTTGTCAGGAACCCCTGGAAGTCCGGGTAGGCCTTCATGCCATGCTCGCCGAGATCCAATCCCTGGATTTCCTCTTCGCGCGAAACCCTGATCCCCATGATCAGCCTGATCAGGAACCACGCCGCCATCGAAACCGCGAATGTAAACGCTCCGACGGCCAGGACTCCGATCGCCTGTGCGGCAAGGAGCTTCATGCCGCCGCCGAAAAAGACACCGTTGCCGGTCGCGGTGCCGGTGATCTTGTCCTGCGCAAAAAGACCGACGGCCAGCGTACCGAATATTCCGTTAACCAGGTGAACGGACAGCGCACCCACGGGATCGTCAAGCTTGAGCCTGTCGAACATGAGGACCGCGAAAACGACCAGTACCCCGGCGATCAGGCCGATGATCGCGGCTGATCCGACGCTCACGAATGCGCATGAAGCCGTGATCGCGACCAGGCCGGCAAGCGCGCCGTTGATGATCATTGACAGGTCGGGCTTCTTCTGCAGAATCCATGATATGACCGCCGAGCTGAGAATGGCCGTCGCCGCGGCGGTATTGGTGGTGACCGCGACATGTGCGATTGCGCTGCCGTCACCCACGCCCATGGTCGAACCCGGGTTGAATCCGAACCACCCGAACCAGAGAACCAGGCCGCCCAGGGTCACCATCGACATGTTATGACCGAAGATGGGGCTGACCGAGCCGTCCGCTCTGTACTTGCCCATGCGAGGCCCCAGGAGAATCACCCCGGCCAGCGCAGCCCAGCCGCCGACCGTATGTACGACCGAAGATCCGGCGAAATCGAACATCCCCATCGTTTGCAGCCAGCCGCCGCCCCAGATCCAGTGGCCGGTTACCGGGTACATGACTCCTACCAGGATGAACGAAAACACGATAAAAGAAATAAACTTGACGCGCTCAGCGACTGCGCCCGACACGATGGTCGCCGCAGTCCCGGCGAACACCAGCTGGAAGAAAAACTTCGCCCACATCGGCACGCCGGTCCAGTTCAGGGCCGCGTACGCGCCCTTGTACGCGTCGCCGGTTGCAGGGCTGTTGTCGGCACCCCCGGCAAAAAAAATCCCCTCGAGACCGATGAACCGGTTTCCGTTCCCGAACATGAGCCCCCAGCCGATTACCCAGAAGGAAATCGAAGCGATCGCGAACACGATGAAATTCTTCGCCAGGATATTCACCGTGTTTTTGGCGCGGCACAATCCCGATTCCACCATGGCAAAACCCAGGTTCATGAAAAAAACCAGGAACGCGGTGAAAAGCACCCAGGCCGTATCCATGCCGACCTGCATCGATTTTTTCAGGGCTTCCATCGCCTCGACGGTGACCGCTGTGGCGGGCGATGCTTCCGCGGCATACAGCACCGTCGCAGTACAGCAGACGACCAGCGCAAGCCACAAACTTTTGCGTACTATTCTCATACGTCCTCCTCTTTGATAATAATGATGCATCTGACAATCATTCCGCTAAACCGCCCGCAGGGGATCTTCGGAATATTCAGACTATGCCCGTATATAAAGCAACATTCGTGCCAGGGCATCGCCGCCGATGGTAATAAGGGGGACGCTTGTTATAAGTTAACATGGTTGAAATAAAAGTCCCGCGGGCAGGGACAGAAGGGAACCCGGGATGGAGAGAGATGTCGCGTTTACCTGAAACGGGGACGCGCGCGAAAGCCGTAACTGGAACTATCCCTACAATTTTGTAGGATCGCGATTCAGCAGGTTACGGGAATGTAGGCAGTCAAGCGACCGGTTACTTCAGCCGGTCCAGGTCTATGCCGTATTTTTCCACACGGAGACCCATGATCCGCTCCGTGATCCCGAGGGCGCGGGCTGCCTGAGACATGTTGCCCTTCGAGCGCTTGAGCTCCTCCACGATGATCTCTTTTTCTATGCCGGCGATCATACCCTTGAGCGTGCCGCGCTCGGCCGGGCCGGCATCCGCCGCCTGCAGGCTCGGCGGAAGATGGTAGGAGTGAACGACACCGTCGGTGCTCAGGATGACCGCCCGCTCGATGCAATTCTCAAGCTCGCGGACATTGCCGGGCCAGTGGTATGACATCATCATGTCGATGGCCGGCGTGGAAATGCGTGTCACGGTCTTGCCGTTGCGGGTGGCGTACTTTTCCACGAAATGGTCGGCGAGCAGCATGATGTCCGATTTCCGCTCGCGCAGGGACGGCACCACGACCGGAAAAACGTTAAGGCGGTAGTAGAGGTCCTCGCGGAATTTCCCCTCGTTCACCAGCGCCTCCAGGTCGCGGTTCGTCGCAGTGATGATCCGGACGTTAACCGATATGGTCGACGTACCGCCTATCCGCTCGAACGATCGTTCCTGTATCACCCGGAGCAGCTTGATCTGCATCATGTAGGGGAGATCGCCCATTTCGTCGAGGAAGAGCGTCCCCCCGTCGGCCATCTCGAAGCGGCCCTTGCGGGATGCGGCTGCGCCGGTAAACGCGCCCCTCTCGTACCCGAAAAGCTCGCTTTCAATCAGGGACTCCGGAATGGCCGCGCAATTCAAGGCCACGAACGGCTTCTCGGCCCGGTTCGAACCGTAGTGGATGGCCTGGGCCACCTTTTCCTTGCCCACGCCGCTCTCGCCGAGTATCATCACCGTCGTCCCGGTATCGCGGACCCGCTCGATTAGCGAATAGACCTCCAGCATGGAGCGCGAATTGCCTATTATCGAATCGGGGCGGTTTGCGGTCCTGAGCTCGTCGTGCAGCCGGCGGTTCTCCACCCTGAGCTTTTCAAGCTCTTCCTGGGCGAGCTGACGGAGGCGGACGGCCTGCGCTATGACTGACGAAATGATCGTGAGGAGACGGACGTCTTCCTCCAGCGAAATGCTTTCATTGAACAGGCGGTCGACCGAGAGTGCGCCGATGACCTCGCTGCCGATCTTGATCGGGACGCAGATAAAGGCGATGTCGCGCTTTTCGAGCAGCTTTCTCGACCCGGTCCGGTCCAGGAAAAGCGGCTCATTCGAAATATTCGGAACCACCGCCGGCAGGCCCGTCTCGACCACCCTGCCGGTGACCCCCTCGCCCACATGGTAGCGCCCTTTCGCGCGCTCGTCGGGCATCAGGCCGTACGCCTCCTCAATGACGATATCGCCCGTTTTCCTGTTGAGTATGGTGAAGGTGCCCCGCAGCATTTCCATGCGCTCGGCCATCATCGCCAGTACATGATCCAGCACGGTGCGAAGGTCGAACGACTCTCCCAGGGCGCTGCTGATCTCGTACAGGAGGGAGAGCTCTTTCAATTCGCGGGTTTCGTTGCTTATCAGGGTTGTCAACTCTGACGCCTCGTTATGTCGGATCTGGTATGAGGAAGTTGTACCCTGGAGTTACGGTTCCAACTCTCACTGATAACAAGATACATCAAATCATTCCCGGGTGTCGTTATATTTTCTCCGGGCATGGCTTATTTAACCTGGATGAAACAATGGCTTGTTCATCTACGCGGTCGATGTCCTGTTCTTTTTCTGGCGCTGGACTACCTGTCGATAGCCTCCACGGGATCGCGCTCTTTTTCATTGTCCGGGGGCTTATGGCGCTCGACAAGCTGAAAGCCGTCCCGCCGTCCATACCGGAGCAGACAGCCGGATAATGGAATTCCGTGCTGAATATCTCAGGGCCTCGGCACGGCGCGAAAAAAGACCTTCCCGCTGTCGGAGAATCTTTGAATGATCCCCTCCTCCATCAGGTTGCGGAGCGAGAGCAGGACCCAGCCTTCGGCGATCATCATGCGCACCCTGCCCCCGCGCCGGTAAAGCGTTTCAAGTATTCCGCGCGCCGTGATACCGGCGGACCCCGCCTTGCTGATCACAGTAAGCACGTCGTCCCGCCTCTTTTTCCGCCAGGTGATAATGCCGTTGATGCGCCGTTCCGGCTGGCGAACCGGCCCCCCGTGCGCGCCGAGAATGACGTCGAGCTTCGGGAGGGCCAGGTAGCTTTCCAGGGTCCGCACGTACTGGGCCGGGTCAGAGCGGGGCGGACCGAGCCAGGTGATGATCTTCTCGAGCACATTGTCCCCGGCGAGGAGCACTCCGCGTACCGGGTCGTACAGGCTGATGTGATCCTCTGAATGCCCGGGCGAGGGGAGCACGCTCCACGACTCGCCGTTTATGCTGATCGCCCCCTGCTCCGGTATGATCTCGTCCGGGTCCGGTACAAATCGCGTGCCGTAAAGAAGCTCGTATGCCCGTGACGTGATCGGCCCGATGACGGCGAGGAGCACGCGCTTTATTAACGATCTGCCGAGGAGCTCCTGCTCTATCTTCCGCGCATCGAACGATTTCCGGTAGGTCCGCCTCTTTCGGATAATGTCCGCCGTCTTCCGGGTGAGAAGCACGGCAAGGCCGAGCTCCTTCCGCAGCCGCCAGATTCCGGCGAAGTGGTCAGGGTGCGCATGGCTTACGAGTACCCGCCGCACCGAAAACGGCTCGCCGCGGTCCCGGCAGGTCTCCCCGATGCGGCGGAACTGTTCCACGAACAGCTTCACCGTTTTCCGGTTGCCGTAACCGGCATCAAAGATCAGGCCGTCGCTGCCGGCTATCACGAAGATGTTCACGGTCGGCCTCAATTGCGGAAGCCAGCTCCGCTCAGTGATCATGAATATTCCCGGGCATACCTCTTTTAAGACAGCCCCGGACCCTGTTTTCTTTCTTCGACGCGCCATGGCTTTCAACGGCTGGAAATCTGCAGCATTATCATTTCTTAAAGATCCGTGTATTTCCTGCTCGAGTTAAAGCTCTTCTCAACCGGGTACTTTTTCTCGTTGATCGCGAGCTTCTCCTCAACCGCGGACGAGAGGTCCATGCCGGCCGCCTCGCTCACGTAGAGGGCGAAGACCAGCACGTCTGCAAGCTCCTCCCTGATCCGCTTCCGGTCCGGCTCGGAAGCGAGCATGGCCGCGACTTCGTCCGGGCTTTTCCAGAGGAACACCTCCTGCAGCTCGGCCGCCTCGATGGATAGGCCCGCGCACAGATTCTTGATATCGTGGAACTGCTTCCAGTTGCGCCGGTTGCGGAATTCTATCACTGATTTACGGAGTTGTTCGATCGTGGCGGTGCTGTCCATGGGTTTCTCCTGCACGGTAGTTGTTCAGTAGTAGCGCGCCATGGACGGGGGTCAAGGAGAAATCGGTCCGTGCCGGCATCGCGAAATATCAATAGACCTGTTGCGAAACTCCATCCCGGGAATTTCGCGACAGGTAGAAATTGCGGGAAACCCGCGATTTCGCAGCACGTTGTCGAACATAAATTAAACCGCGCATGATATGGAAAAAACAGTTGACGATCTTTAGAATTTTAGTTATATTTAAAATATTAAAGTTTCTGGAGGTTAACTATGGCACTGACAGCAAGCGGCAGGAATTTAGCCGAGAGAATAAAAAGAGCAATAGATGATAGTGTTATCACCGCGTCCGAGTATGAAGAGATCATCGCAGCTGCGCATGAAGACGGCATGATTGACCACCATGAGAGGATTCTGCTCAGGGAGTTCAAGAATTTGATCGCGGACAGGGTTGTTGAACGAGTTGCCGGTTAACAGGCCGGTTTACATATATAAAAGACCCAAAAAAACCGCCGAGAGGCGGTTTTTTTTGCCTTTCTCGACCCCTTACCATGCCACGGTTATGCCGACCGGCCCACCGCCTAATCCGTGTTGACAGAAATACCGCGGTCTGTGAATATTTATTCGCCCATTGTTTCTCCGGCAATCATACCCTGTAAAGGAGTCAGCCATGTCAGATATTCGCTTCAATGACCGTGTAGCAATCGTGACCGGGGCAGGCGCGGGCCTCGGCAAATCATACGCGCTGGAATTCGCCAGGCGCGGCGCGAAAGTCGTGGTGAACGACCTGGGGAGCGCCCTCGACGGGTCCGGCAGCAGCCACAACGCGGCCGACCTCGTGGTCGACGAGATCAAAAAGGCCGGCGGCCAGGCCGTGGCGAATTACGACTCGGTCTCATCGACCCCCGGGGGAGAGAGCATCGTGAAGACCGCGCTGGACACGTTCGGCTCGGCCGATATCCTGGTGAACAACGCGGGGATCGTGCGCGACCATTCGATCCAGAAGCTCACCGAGGAGGAGTGGGACATCGTGCTGGCCGTGCACCTCAAGGGAGCCTACAACTGCACCAGGCCGGCCCTCGCGGCAATGAAGGAAAAGAACTACGGCCGCGTCATTTTCACCTGTTCCGGGGTCGGGCTGTACGGCAACTTCGGACAGTCCAACTACGCGGCTGCGAAGATGGGCATGGTCGGGCTCATGAACACGCTCGCGGTCGAGCACACGAAAAACAACATCAAGTTCAACGCCATCGCTCCCAACGCGGCATCCCGTATGACCGAGAAGGTCCTGCCGCCGCCCCTGTTCGAAAAGCTGAAGCCCGAGCACATCGTCCCGGCCGTGATGTGGCTCGCCTCGGAGCAGAACCAGGACACCGGCATGATCATCAACTGCATGGGAGGATGGTACAGCCGCGCCGCGATCGTGTGCGCGAAGGGAATCATCATAGGCGACGGACACAAAACCGTGACGGCCGAGGACATACAGGCAAACTGGGACACCATCAAGAGCCTTGACGAGGCGAGGCCGCTCGGAAGCATCGTGGAATCGTTCGGATTCGTGGCGCCCCTGTTGAACAGGTAACGGATCGATCATCGCTTGTAATTACAACGGCGCGGGCACACCGCGCCGTTTTGTTTGGATCTCAACGTAACGGCGGGACCTCCCCGCGCGATACGCCTCCGGGCCATCACCCGCCTTTCAATAGTAGCGACCTGAATTTATTCAATATCCAGTCAGGGTCAAACATCCTGCCGGCAGGGATCATGCCCCCGGCAAGGTCCCCATGGCCGCCGCCGAACCCGATGCCGTCAAGAACGTTCTGGATCGTCCGGGCGGCGTTCCAGTCGCTCTTCTCGCTCCGCAGGGAAAAGTTGATGTTGCCGCCGTTGTTGGCGCACAGGATGACGAACTCGACCTCCTCAAGGGCGAGGAAGAAGTCGCCCAGTATGCCAAGTAAATTCTGGTTGCACCCTTCCGGGAAATAGCAGAAGGCGATTTCGTTGGCGATGCGCACGTTGTCGATCGCGTGGCGGTAAAACTCGAGGTCTTTCGTCTGTATGTAATTCCTTAAAATGCTGTTCTGTAGGCGTATGTCCGAGAGGTCGTACATTTCCGCATACGCCTCGATATCGAACCTGCTCACTCCCCTCGTGAGCAGGGCCGTGTCCATGTTTATACCGATCATCATGGCAGTGGCCGCGTTCCGCGGTATCGTCACACCGAAGTCCCGGTAATATGAAAAGATGATCGTCGAGCAGGCCCCGTACCCCGGCCTGATGTCCGCAAAGGGTACATCATCCGGCTTCTCCACCTGGTGGTGATCTATGACCCCCACTTCGTCGCCGATGAGGTCGGCAACATTTTTATTACCCTTGCACCCGTCCACTATGATGATCCTGTCCTCTTCCGTCATGCTGTGGCTCCCGGAATGCATGATCTCGATCCCCAGTTCGTCGATCATCTGGACCAGGGAGTCCCTCTGTATGTCGCCTTCGTAGATCAGGCGCGACTCCACGCCGAGCTCCCCAAGGAGATACTGGAGGGCAAATGCGGATGCGACTGCGTCGTGATCGGGAAAGTTGTGCGTCTGGATGTAAATATATTCTTCATTTTTCAATGTCTCAAGGAGATCCGTGAATGTCATGGCGCCACCCTCCCGGTACTTGATTCAATTATATCTCATAACGGGAATGGCATATTGTCAATGAAAAGATGGGAATGAAACCGGAAACGGCGCGGGAACCCTGCGCTGTTTTTTCCATGGGCCGCCACGTCTTCACCGCCGTGGGACCGCCATGAAAAAACATTGACAGCCCCAAATAACCGGACTAATAATGAAGCCGTAATACATCAACACCATTATATTACAACGGGACAGGAGGCAAATGATGGGTCGTAGTGCAGGTTGCTCGCGCCGGGCAAAACCACTGATGCCGGCCGTTCCGGCATATATACTCATTTTCATCATCATTATTGCATCAGCCGCGCTCCCGCGAGGAGCCGAGGGCGCCACGGCGAGCATAGGCGGGAACGTCTACTACATGGCATGGCAGCCGCCCTGGGCGGACGGCACCACGTTCCTGGTTCCCCATTATTTTTCATTCATGCAATTCGCCGGCTCTCCCAGCCTGGCTGATCTGCTCCGGTGGAGCAAATCGATCCGGTTCCGCATCAATGACTACAAACAGATCCACGGCCCCATGGCGGGCCCCTCGCTCTCCGTCAGCTTCGCCGGTCGCTGGAGCCTCTCCTCAGTTTTCCTGGCGGGCAGGTTCATAGCGAATTCCGCCGGGCCGGTCGCAAGCGGCTTTACGGAAATCGTATATCCGTACCTGCCGACCGGTTCGGATCCAAACGCACTTCTGATATCACACTACCGGCGTGTCATCACGCGGTACGACAGCGACACTACAGCGGCCTGCGCCTTGAACCGGTACGTGCGGCTTTTCGCCGGGTTCAAGTACCAGGGGTACGAGTACGATGAATCCATGGATTACCTGGCCAGCAACGACGGAGGCCTCATAGCGAGCGGCAGCGCTCGTTTCCACAGCTTCGGCGGCGGCCTGGGCATTGGTCTGTCCCTGCCCCTGGCAGCGGGCCTGTACGCGGGAATCAACCTCTCGGGCCTCTGCCTCTACGGTATCGCTTCATATGATTTCGACCGGCAATTCATGTACGCTACAAGCGGCCAAATATTTCCCATCCCTAGCCAGTTCAGCGGTGAGCGCTACTGGTCAGCGGGAGGCAACTCGACCCTCTCTCTCGCCTACCAGTTCGAGAAGGCGGGCGTGACCCTCTCGCTCGGTTTCCGGTACCAGGCGCTCTATTATTTCTGGCAGGCAAACAACCCGCAGGGATTCCTGGATTACTTCGGCCGCCTCGACCACTCCTACGGCGGGACCTTCTCGATCGTCTATTCGTTCGGGAGAAAGCGAGAAGAAGGATAGTTGTAAGTTTAATACAGGGACGCAGCCATGTCATACGAAACGATCATCTACGAAACCGGGGCGGGCGTCGCCCGCGTCACCATGAACCGGCCGAAGGCGATGAACGCCATCACCCCCGCCATGCTTGCCGAGATGAAGGCCGCGGTCCTGGATGCGGGCCGCGACAGGAACGTACGGGCGATCGTGATCACGGGCGCCGGCAGGGCCTTCTGCGCAGGCGTCGACCTGAAAGCACTGGGAGACCGGAACATACTGAACGGCATGGTGGGTGACATTCTCGACATCCCCGCGCGGGAGCTTATCGGCGCCATGCGGGCCGTGCCGGTCCCGGTCATAGCCCTGGTGAACGGCTTCTGCTTCACGGGCGCGCTCGAGATCATGCTCGCCTGCGACCTTTCGATCGCGGCGGAGGAGGCGAAGCTCGGCGACACACACGCGCGCTGGGGGCTCCGTCCCACCTGGGGCATGAGCGCGCGCCTG
>JBGTBN010000121.1:0-14942 GCA_041749375.1 Spirochaetota bacterium | reverse complement strand
CCAGGTCGTCCGTGTCTTTCCCGCCCGAGAGCCCGAGCACTGCGGCGGCGGCCTGTTTGCCGCCGCGCTTCGCCGTGCCGCCAATGACGGCCAACCCCGGCTCGAGATTCGCGTACAGGCGCTCGGCCTCGCGTTTTGCATGTTTTTCGTCGTTGATCTTGTTGAATATGATATGCAGCTCGCCGGTCTCGTGGGGCCTGAGCCCGATCATCGGCTTCAGAATTTTCAGGGGCATGTAGATCGCCATCCCCTCGAACATGTTGGTCGAGCGTATGACGGCGGCCACGGTGAGGCGGGCCGTCTGCGTCTGTCCGGTCACGGTATGGGTCCGCATGTTGATCGTGTCCCGGTACTTCACGCCCAGGAGCTTCGCCTTGTCCGAATAGATGATCACCGGGTTTTCCATCCTGCCCGAGGTGAAGTCCTTCAGGCTGCCATCGGCAAGGTTCTGGTTGAGATATTCCTCAAACTCCCGGTCGACCTCAACGCCCACCACGATGGTATTGTCGCCGCGGGCGTTCCCGATCAGGCGTGCGAACCGTGCAACGGCCTCGTTGATGCCCTTGATGTCATTAACGTTTTTTCTGATTATCCGGATTATTCTGTTTTTATCGCGTATGATGGGCCTGTTCTGACTGCTGTTCTCCATCACCGTGACGCTCATGTGGCCGGTCATGTACACGACCATCCTGTTGAGAAGGTTGTCGGTTATGCCGCGCGAGAAGGAGCTCGCCATGACCAGGATCATCATGCCGAACGCTATGGCGACGCCAAGGAAAAAGCTTCTCCTCTTCTGGCGCATCAGGTTGCGAAGACTGAGTGATAGTATCAATTTCATATCATACTCCGAAAAACTCTTGAAAAAATCCTTACATGGATTTTTTCAAGACGGTTTTGCGGACTGAATCCGCAAAACCTCACATTTTTCTCGGCTTTCTCCTCGAAAAATGGCGATACATCCCTGTATCGCACCAGGCGTTTGCCGTTTCCCGGCAAACTCCTAGTCTCGCATTATAGCATCGAGCGGCGTAATGCCCCGCGCCACCCTCAGCGGGTACAGGGCCGCGATGGCGGTAACTATGCAAAGCTCGGTTACGCCGATGAGAATGTCGCCGAAATCCAGCAACGGCCTGAACACGTTGCCGCCAAACAGCAGCACCAGCACATGGTTGTCGGTCGTGATCCCGAGAAGATTAAGCAGGTACACTACGGCCATGCCGGCCAGGATACCGACGCCGCCGAACACGAAGGATATCATCGCCGTTTCGGCGAAAAACATCCGCGCGATAAACGACTTCTGCGCACCCACGGCACGCATCATGCCGATCTCGCTCACCCGCTCCAGGGCGGCCATGCTCAGCGTGTTCATAATGATGATGATCGCCACGAAGAATATCAGCATCACGAACCCGATCGTAACGGCCCGCATGATCATCGCAATATCGCCGATCTGGCCCACTGCCTCCTTCCAGGACACGGCGCGCGCCTCCGCGCCCGCTTTCTTCAGCCTGACGTTCAGGTCATCCAGGGCCTTCCCGATCCGGTCAGGGTCTTTCAGCTTGACGAATACCAGGTTGTAGGAGCCGGCGTCTACATCGAGCCTCTTCTGCACGACCTTTTTGCCGATGAGGCCGGTAATATCGTATTTCCTGTCAGTCGTCACGGACTTTTCCACCAGCGTATCGCCGAACAGATTGTCCAGGTTGTCCGTTTCGAGGAGCTTCTTTTTTTCGACCGGTATTTCGACGAGCGCATCAGAGGCCGTCACGTACTGAAAAGCCTCGCGGAACGATTCTATGTCCATGATGTTGAAGTTTTTCCAGAATTCATCGAGATATTCGTATTCCACGATGCCTTTTACTTCGACCATGAGGTCGCGGCTCGTGTTTTCCATGCTCCCGCCCATCAGCACGATGCTGTCGCGCACGTCCAGCTCGGCCCGGTGCGCGCGCGCCTCGGGCGGAAGCTTCTTCTCGTTCACGCCGGCGCCGCGCGGCACCAGCCAGAAACCCTGCTCGTCGTATATCCTCGACCTGTTCCCGGTCGAGACCAGGACGCCCCGATCGTCGTTTGTTAAAAACGAACCCTCGACGAGCCGGACGTTGTTCAGGAACATCTTCTGGTAGTCCCCGAACTTGACGCCCAGGACCAGGGCGTAGCCGACGTCCCCGCTCTCGTTCAATATCAGGGTCAGCCCCTTTGCGGCCGGCATGAACCGGGCGATGTAATCCCTGCCCTGGAGAACCTTCTTGATCGTATCGTAGCCCGAGATGACCTCGACGTCCTTGCCCATCGGCGTAAAGATCACGTTGTCCTCAATCTGGTTTTTCGAGATGATCACGACCTGGCCGGTGAACCGGTTCATGATGTTCTCCCTGAGCCCCTTGTCCATGCCGGAGATGACGCCGTTGCCGATCGTCATGATGAGCGCGCCCATGAACAGGATGATACCGATCACGAAGCTCTTGCCCCGGTGGCGCTGAATGTTGCGCCAGGCGATTTTGGTTACAAGACCCATTTAGCGTCTCCCCTTTGCGCCCTTCCCTTTTGCCCAGTCCTTCGACCGGCGCGAGGCAGTCCCCGCCTTTTCGATGATATTGCCGTCCCTGATCTTGATAACGCCGCTTGCGTACTGCAGCACGTCCGGGTCATGGGTGGAAAACACGAAGGTGACGTTCTCGGTTTCGTTGAGGCGCTTCATCAGCTTCAGGATAGTGGCCCCGGTTTCTGAGTCGAGGTTGGCCGTGGGCTCGTCCGCCAGCACGATCTGCGGGTTCGTGACCAGGGCGCGCGCAATTGCCACGCGCTGGCGCTGTCCGCCGGAGAGCTCGGCAGGGCGGTGGTTCATGAAATCCTTCAGGCCCACGTCGTCGATGCACCGCTCGGCCCGCATGCGGATATCGTCTTTGGACCAGCCTTTGTCCTTCATTAATAAAAGGGGAAACTCGACGTTCTCCAGGAGATTCAGCACCGGGATGAGGTTGAAAGTCTGGAAGATGAACCCCACCTTGAAGAGGCGTATGTTGGTGAGCTTTTTGTCGTCAAGGGCGGTGATGTCCTCATCCGCGATCCTCACGCTCCCCTCGGTCGGCGTGTCAATGCACCCGATGATGTTCAACAGCGTGGTTTTCCCGCTGCCGGACGGGCCGACGATCGAGATGAACTCGCCCTCTTTCACTGAAAGATCGACTCCCCGCAGCGCGTGGACGACCGTCTCTCCGAGTGGATAGTCCTTCCTGATGTTTTTCATTTCAATGATGTTCATAAGCCACCTGCCGGGGATATGGGCGGGATACTTTCCCGATGCGGCCATTTGCGCCGGGCCGCGGTAAAGGCGATTATGATGTCGCAACGTAATGCGCGTGTCAATAACAAAAACCGGTATGCCGCGTTCCCGTGCATTGTTTTTCAAATACCTGCCAGCTGTGTATTGCACGTTTTTTGGGGTAATCCCCCCACTTTTATTTGACTCGGGCCGCGCCGGTGAGTATATTTTCGTAATTTAGTTGATTCTTAACAACCATGGAGGAACGACATGAACCATTTTACATTACCTGACCTTCCCTATGCATACAACGCGCTTGAGCCATATATAGACGCACGCACCATGGAAATCCACCACCAGAGGCACCATGGCACGTACGTGGAGCGGCTGAACGCCGCGCTTGAAAAGTATCCGCACCTGTACGATGAAACGCTTGAAAGCCTGCTCTCTGGCCTTTCGCATCTGCCCGAAGACATCAGGGACGCGGTGCGGAACCACGGCGGCGGACACCATAACCACTCCCTCTTCTGGAAGGTGCTTGGCCGCGGCGAAGGCGAAAACCCCGGCGGCGAGCTCTGGGATGCGTTGATCAAGGCCTTCGGATCGGTGGAAAATTTCAAGGCCGAGTTCTCGAAAGCGGCGACGAACCGGTTCGGGTCAGGATGGGCCTGGCTATCGTTGAATTCCCGCGGCGAGCTGGCCGTCCACTCGACCGCGAACCAGGACAGCCCCCTGATGGAGGGCCTCATCCCTATCCTGGGCCTGGACGTGTGGGAGCACGCCTATTACCTGAATTACCAGAACCGGCGACCCGACTACATCAAGGCGTTCTGGAGCGTGGTCAACTGGAAGCAGGTCGGAGAGAACTTCCGGAGCGCAAGGGAAGATATCAGGAACGGCGCTGCCGTGCGAAAGGCTTCGTAGCAGTATAACCCAGGGGAGCCGCGGACGGCTGTTTCACCCGTCCGTGCTCTTCCGGTATTATTCTCATTTCTTGAAGCATGACAGGCTGTTGTTTATGAGCTTGTAGCATATTACTTCATCGTTTTCACATCTATCGGTCGGATAGGACATGCTCCCGACAGCTTCACAGGTGAATTTATGATCTTTTCCGGCCTCGGCTTTTTTTTCAAACACTGATACAACGAGCAGCGACGAAACAACCAGCAGCGCAAACAGTAAAACAACATTTATTTTGTTCATACACGACTCCTGTAAATATTTGTTATTTCCCCTAACGCCATACGGCCGGGGAAAAACCGTCTCACAAATATCTTCTGACCCTGCTTTTATAGTCTATAAAGGCCTCCCCGAACCGTTCCAGCAGGAACCTCTCTTCGCCGAGTATAATGAAATGATAAATCACGATGCTGTATATGCCGGCGATGAATACAAAAATGTTCGAGGTGTAGAGCATGGAGGACATGGTGAAGAGATTGAAGCCGACATACATCGGGTTCCTGCTGATTGAATAAATGCCGCCTGTTTTAAGAACCGTATCCTCACCCGGCAGGCCCAGCCGGGTTGACGTTCCCAGGTTGATCGAGCTGAAGATCGTAAGCACAATCCCCATTATGAAAGCCGCATAGGATGCATACGTCAGAACCGGGGAAGAATACATGGATATGTTGATTACGCTGGAAAAGGACAGCACAAGCAATATCCAGGTCACATACCCGGCGATCTTGCCGGTATAGAAAAAGAAAGGATTGATGGTTGTTTTGCCTATTATATTCATACCAGTGCGGCCAGGTTGCTGAAATCGTTTTCTTTGCCGAGCAGTTCCAGGTACAGCGAGACCATTCCCCGATGGTGTGTCTGATGATTGAACACGTGCAGGAGCAGGCCGCCGGCATTGCGCTCCTGGTCCTCGCCCTTCCAATTTTTATACCGCAATGATTCCTTCAAGTCGTCATTCGTGATCTCTTCCGCGAAGGAGGTGATGATCGAGTCCAGCTCCGGGCGCATCTTCATGTATTCGTCGATGCCGTTGAAAGGTGCGCTGTCCCGGTCATACTTTTGCATGATCACGGGATTGTTCAGGCTGTCGAATGGCTTACTTTTGCCAAACCGCTTCAGCCAGGCCAGGTCGCCGAGGTACATGTGGGAGCAAAGCAGCCTGATGCTTTTATAGTAGCCGCCCAGGTCCCGTTCCCACTCGTCCGGCTTTAAACCGGAGATAATCCCGTTCATTACGCTGTTAACGTGCGCGTTGTATCGGGCCAGCAGTCTTACCATATCGGTTGTCATGGAGACCTCCTGTGTTTTATTACGCGAAATTATTGCATCACGCCTAGAGCGATGGCGACAAAAACGGGGCCGTTATACAGCCCATGAATAAAAATGCCCGTGAGTGCATTGTCCGTTTTGTGAAAAACATACGGGACAATGAAGATGATCGGCACGAGCATGATCAATAAATCGAGACCGAACGGCAGGTGAAACATCAGCCACAACAGGGAACAGAGCGGCCAGAACCTGCCCGGGAGCCGTGCCTGGATATAACCGCGCCACAGGAGCTCTTCTCCTGCTATATTAAAGAAGAACATGGGCAGCCAGACCAGCAGAAACAGCGTGTCCTTTCCATAGAACGGGCTCATCTCCATGAACCAGGGGGTGGTCGAGATAGGCCTGAATCCGAAATAGTTGCTCAAAGCATATGACGCACCGAACACCAGTCCTGTCGAAACGAAACAGGCCAGTAATCCGAATATGGAATAGGCCCACTCTTTTTTCGAGAACAACCTGATGTTTAAAGAATCCAGGATCTCCCGGAGACTTTTGTTGCCTTCCCGCACGGCCATTATCACGGCAAAAAGAAAGATAGGTGCAAAAAGACTATAACCGATGATGAACCAGTAGAGGGCCGGGTTGAACGTATAATTCGACTTTAGCCAGGGCAGAAGGGTGAATAGAAGCAGGTAGAAATAGAGCGTAAAGATAGTGAATATCAGGGTTGCTTTAACGGGAGAGATGTCTTCTTTCATAATGATTTAAGCCTTCACAGTCATAACGACATTCCCGGTTTTCTGTCCTGTTTCAACATACCGGGCTGCCTCCACGGCCTGTTCAAGAGTGTATGTCCTGTCAATGACCGCTTTATACTTCCCTGCCTCGATCAGCTCCTTGAAGAAAAGGATGTCCTCCCTGCTGTCTTTAGGTACCGGAAATCCGACTTTCCTGCCGCGGAAGATCGGGGTCAGGAGCGCCAGGAACAGGTTCTGAGCCAGGAACCCGAATTCGGTTGAGAAATACACCCCTCCCGGTTTCAGCAGCCTTCTACATTTGAAGAACGAGCTCTTGCCCACAGCATCTATAACCGCATCATACTTCCGGTCATCCAGCGTGAAATCGTCTTTCGTGTAATCGATCACCCTGTCCGCGCCAAGCGACTTTAACAGGTCCAGGTTTTTCGTATTGCATACTGCCGTGATCTTCGCGCCGTAATACCCTGCAAGCTGCACGCACGCGGACCCGATGGAGCCGGAAGCGCCGTTCACAAGTATGGCCCTCGCTTGACTGAAATCGATTTCCCCTACATAGTTTTTCGCGAGCATCAGGCCGTCGCATACGGCGGCCGCCTCCCCGAAGGAAGCCTTCGCAGGCATTGTAGCGAACGATCCTTTCTCCGGCACGCACAGGTATTCCGCATGCGCGCCGAAATTCATCGCGCTCAATCCGAAGACCCGGTCTCCCGGCTTGTACGTCGAGACGTCCTTTCCGGTCGACTCGACCACACCCGCAAACTCGCTTCCCAGTATGGTTTTTCGCGGCCTGAAGAACCCGTTGAAGAACCTGATTATAAAATATTCGGGAGTGCGAAACCCGCAGTCCGTCCTGTTCATAGTGGTAGCGTGTATTTTCACCAGGACCTCGTTGTCTTTCGGAACAGGCTTCCCGACCTCGACCAGGTGGAGGACTTCAGGCGGGCCGTATTTCAAGTATCGTATCGCTTTCATATGCATTCATCCCCCTTGCACGGCAATTCACATACTGCCTCGGCCGGAGCGATTTCCCGTATTTTGCCGGTAGTCGTATCCACGCCCCAGGCTTTCCTTACGACAACCTCATAATTTTCCCCGACATCGCCGAGCGCGATAATGCCGGTATTTTTTAAGTCCTTAGCCCTGCATTCCATGCCATAAAATATTTTAGCGCCATCTTTTGCATCTACAACCAATTTATCAGCAACAAGAAAGCAGGCATATTTACCTTTATATCCTACTGCAATTTCAGTTAACAACAGTGCCGTATCCCCGCCCTGGTATCTGCTTACATAAATATTTTTCGATTCAGGTATTATACCGCCACCCTGGTCTTCCATCGCCCCGGGGATTTTGCAGGTACCATAATGGAGAGAACCGACTAAACCGGGGGTATATTTACAAACGCACATATCTTCTTTGATTAAATACCCGCCGAAAACCCAGCCTTCCCGATTATTATACGCCACCTTGTACCAGTTCGCGGGAATTGCGTCGATCGTGGCTTTGCTGCCCAATTCCAGCAACGTGACTTTCGACCCTGCCGGTATCAGCATGAACTTCCGGGAAGTTACCGACTGGTCGGACCTCATGTACAGGCCGTTGGTCGAGATGACATAGGCGTCGCCGATCGATTTTTTACATGAAACGCACACGGACAACGAGACAAGGATTGCGGTCAGGATGATCGATCTTTTCATCAGTGCCTCCAGCGAAAATAGTTGATAATCAATAGAAATAAAAACGAATGTCAATGAATAAATCCACAACCAGTCGATGGACAGGCGGTCCTGAGTCGCGATGAATGGATCCCCGCTTTCGTAAGGATGCCATTTACATCACCCCGCCCGCCGCCGCACTGCGTCGATCCGCTCCAGCAGCGCCTCGATCCGCGTGAACGCGCCCTCCTCGCTGTACTTCCGCACGTCCGCGTGGTCCACGTCGATCATGACCGCGGGCATGCCGGGGTTCTGCGACACGGTCCTCATGCAGTCCATCTGCATGATGGAGTAGACCTTGCAGCTCCGGTTGCTGGCGAATACGAACCCGTCTATGCCGTAGTGCCGGGCCGCCCGGGTCATCGCGTTCACCCGGAGGTTCAGGCCATACGGGCACACGGAAAAGTTCTGCGCCCGGGCCAGCGCCTCAAGCGGATCGCCGCCGTCAAAGGACTGGAGGAATTCGTACGACCCCTCGTGGCTTCCCACGCAGGAGGTGTAGCTCGCTGCTATGATGTTCGCGTCCAGCCCGGCCAGCCGCGTGGACATTTTCCTGAGCTGGTGCCAGGGCGCGATGCTGTCCCAGAAGAGCCGGTACCGCTCCCGGGGCACAGGGAAGAGCCCGCTCCTCATCCGCTCCTCTGTCTCCTCCGCGAGCAGTTCGAAGTGGCGGTCGATCCCCGGCCTGCCACGCGATGTCAGGAGGGGCGCCATCTGCACGAAGGAGTCGAACGCGGTGATCCCGGACGGGCGGGACGCGGCGCAGTCGATGAACCGCTTGTAGTGGCGCGTGGCCTCGCGCGTGGTGAGGAGCGCCTCCCTCACGCGGTCGAGGTCGAACGTCTGCCCGGACAAATGTTCGACAGTCCTGATCAGGTCGCGGTACTGGGCCACGATGTATTCCCGGTCCCGGTCCTTCTGCCCCTCGTAGCAGAAGGGCACATCTATCACGAAGTGGGGGACGCCCCATTCCCGGTGGTACACGTCGAACCACTTGGCCAGGAGCGAACAGTTGTTGTTGTTCGAGACGAGCAGGTGCGGGCGCGGCAGCCCGAACGTGGGCGAGTCCCTGCCCCCGCTCATGGCCGTGCCGAGGTCAATCCGCGCGTACGAGCAGATGTCCATGGAATAGCCGGCCGCCTCCGCCTTCTCGCACTGGAGCATGCCCACGCCCTTGGCCGCGCTCAGGGCCGCGTGGCTCTCGGGCACGGCGAACACGACATTCTCGAACCCGCTGAATATCTCGGCTGGCACGATGATCGCGATCTACACGACGAAGGCCCCCTCGCCCGCGCGCCGGTGCAGGGCCGTATACTCGTCCGTCATGAGCTGCGTCAGCCGTTTGCCCGACTCGGTCTTCCGGAATTTCTGTTCAACCTGTTTGACTTCCGCCATGGCTCACGTCACCTGCTCCCGTTGTTACTGGTCCAAAAGCTCGGCAAAGGCCTCGACCCTTGTCCGCAAAGACGCGGCGCCGCCCTGGTCGCCGGCCGCGATCTCGATCTCCATGTGCGCGATCTTTTTCCCGTCGAGAATTTTACGGAGATACGGCAGCTCCATGTACTCGTACTCGCAGAATTTTTCTCCCACGAAGAGCACTCCGCGCGCGTCCCGCTCGCCCACGAGGGCGCACAGCTCGCCGATCCGCCGGTCCGCTGTGTACAGGAGCGTGGTGCAGGCACGGCGAATACGGTACGCCCCGGTATAGAACTCGGCAGGGTCGCCGGTTTCGGCGGTCTCGTGCCCATAGGAGCGGGCCTGTGACGCGATGTCGTTGCCCGCCACGCGCATGCCGGCCCCCTCGATCGCATCGATCAGGTCATCGGGCGGCGAGAGAATGCCGGTGACGATGATCCTCCTTTTGTTCGGGTCTGCCGGCGACGCTTCCGCCTGCTTCACCGCTGCAGAGAGCTCGCTCACCTGGTCCTCGACCGGGGAGAAATGGCCGGTCCGGATTATGCGCGAGAACTCCCGGTAAGACATCCGGCCCTCGGCCGCGAGCGATTCAAGCCTGCGCGCAAGGCCCCTCATCTCGTTGTATACGCGCACGCTTTCGCGGAACTTCCCGGCAGAGAAGCGCACGCCGAACGCCTCCTCCATCCCGCAAACGAGCTCCACGACCCTCGCTGCGAGGTAGTCCCTCGCGTCAGTGCGGTCAGCGGGGATCATTGGCACGTGCATCCTCAGGATCGGCAGGCGCCTCCCCTTTTCCGAGAGGCCGCTTTGCAGTATCTCGGGCATGTTGCGGAGCGTGTCGCAGGCGTTGTACATGAGGATGCCGTCGAGCCGGGCGCCGTCTTTGGAGAGGATGAATTCGGCAAGCCGGCGCGCGACGGAGCAGGCAAAGGCCTGGAGATGGCGGTCACTCTCATCGAGCGAGGGCGCCGCCTCCTTCATGTCCCAGAGCACGAGCGGGACCATGCCGAAGGAATGCACCAACTCGACCGGCGGATAGAGGGGAAAGCACCCTACCGCCCTTGAGCCCCTGTCATGTATACGATTGATGGCATCTGCCAGCACGATCATCCGGCGTCCCTCTCGCTGCCGTCATAGTGCCATTTCGCAGCAGGTTTTTCAATCCTTTTCAGAGCCTGGCGGCTGATATAATTGTCAATCCACAACCGGTAACGATATTCAAATAAATAATACAATTGGAAACAAGCGTATTAAAATGTTCTTTGCGTTTCACGATGATTTTATGCACAAGAAAAGGGATCATTCCTCCAATTCCCGAAATTATCCCGATAATCAAACCCGCACCGGAGTATGTATCGATTTGCACAGCACCATAAAACAGGACAAGAACAAGCGGAACATGCAGGAGAAGAAAACCGGTAATGCCCCCCGGTAATTTCAGTATCTCCCATTCTTTTTCATAGGCGGATTCTATTTCATGGAGCAACAACAGTGTCGCGTTAACAATGAAGATTACCGTGATTATTTCCATTCTGCGCCTCCATTAATAAGGCAGGATGTTTCATAAAAAGGGCCTGATGAGCACAATCGCCGGAGGAAAGGCAGTGGGTACTGCATGGGGCCATGCACCATACTGGAGCCACGTACTTCTTCCGGTAGCATCACAATTGCAATGACGCGAGTCTCATGCTTACATCCCAGAGCCTGTCCCGCAGCGCCGGGTCCATCGCGTTCGGCGCGTACGGCTTCTGCCCGCACAGCTCAAAATACCTGCCGTTTATTCCCTCGACCTCGGGGCTCGTTGCAAGCCAGACCGGCGGCTTTGCGCCCGCCTCGGGCGTGTCAAAGGACCGCTTCACGAGCCTCATGAATGCACCGAGCAGGCCCGGGCTGTCCCCCAGGTTGGTCCGGATGACGCCCGGGTGAAGGGCATTGATCGTTACCCCGCTGCCGCTTATGATCTCCGAGAATTTTTGCGTGAAGTAGATGTTGCACAGCTTGGTGTTCATGTAGGTGGCGAACTTCCCGAAGTCCTCCCCGTACGGCGTCTTTTCGATATCGACCTTCCCTTTTACGTACAGCCCGGCATTGACGTTCACGATCCGCGCGGGCCTGTTCTTCTTTAATTGTCCAAGCAGCATGGTGCTCAGAATGAGCGGGGCCATGTGGTTCACCACGAAGGCCATTTCAAGGCCGTCCGGGTTTATCTCCAGCTTCGTGGGCCAGATGCCGGCGTTGTTGATGAGGATGGAGACCCGGGGAAATTTCTTTATGATCGTATTCGCCGTATCTTTCACTGACCGTATGGCGCCCAGGTCGCCGGTAACGAGATCGACCGCGGTATTGCCTGAAGCGCTTTTGATCTCTTCCAGCGCAGCCCTGCCCTTATCCGGATTGCGGCTGACAATAATGACATGATGCTTCTGCTTCGCCAGCTCAAGGGCGATCGCTTTTCCTATCCCCCCGTTCCCGCCGGTAACGACAATTGATTTTGTGGTCATGACGTTGATCCTCCATGCGCTACGTTGCGTCGGGTTAAAACCTGCACTGCCGGGAGCATGCTGCTTCGTCGGGTTAAAACCCGACGTTATCAGAATTATTAAACATCTGTGACAGGGGCTGTTCCATAAGCGGTTGCCGAGTGAATTTCGCATTTGCATATCGCTTGTCTCGATACGATTTTGCCGCCTTTGGCGTCAAAATCACTCGACAAGCGTTGCGAAATTCGTATCGAGGCAGCTTATGGGACAGCCCCTGCCGATCACTTCATGTTGCTTTTTATGAACGCCTCGAACATGTCCGCCTCCTGCTCGCTGTCCCAGGCAGGGGTATTGGCCGGATATTTTTCGGAAAGCGTGTACGCGGGCACCAGGTATTTCAACGATTCCGCTTTTTGGTTTTTGTAATAGAGTTTTTTACCGATGACCCAGAGGTAGCGGATCTTTTCCTCGTCATTTTTATTGAATTCCAGCCCGGCCTTCAGCACCTTGAGGGAAAGCTCGTAATTGTTGATCTTCGTATAGTACGGCTCATCCAGAAAAAAGCCGATCCAGTAAAACTTGTCATCATTGTCAAGGTACCTGAATAGAAGCTGCTCGAATGATTTGTTCGAGCGGTTCTCGAAATAAATCTTCTCGAAAATCTTCGCCATGTCCCCGTTGTTCAGCCCCCAGTCGTTTTCTGACGCCTGCACATCGAGCGGTCTGAAAATATCGGGAGGGGGTACCGGTTTCAGGGAGAAAGCGGGTGCCGCCAGGAAAAATAATAAAATCATCATAGCATATTTCATGCAAGAATCCCTCAATTGATCTTTTTTACTGCGACGAGTCGGCAAGGCCGATCACGTTTCCCTCGCAATCGGCGACCCTGGCATAGCAACCAATAATTTCACCGTAAAACCGCGAGGCGCGCTCCTTTGAATCATAGGGGATCTCGAAATGCACGACTTTGTCCATGGAACACCTCCCGAAACGTTACTATTGGCTTATTAAGCAGCGCCCGCCTGCAGTGAGGTGCCGGCGCATGACGGTGGAAACAGTAACCGGCAATAAATCGAATGTCAATTATAAATCGGGGTGCCCTCCTTCCCCTCCGGGGGGGGGCAGGATGTACATGCACCCGCTTGTCTCGATACACCCTTCGGGCACTCGACAAGCGGAGGGTGCGGGTGACTCACGGCCTCCATAGCCAAACTTCACCCGCGGCCTGTCATACCCTGCAGGTTGAACCCTTTCTGGGAATGAACGCTTTGTAACCTACTACTTATTCACACCGGACCACCACATCACGGAAATCTCATTTACTATTTCAGCAACCCACCGGTGACCTGCCACTTATACATCATAAGAAGTCGGGACACTAATCGTCCGGGAGGACACCCCCCCTCCATCCGCCGTGCACGGATGCACGGCGTCGCGAGAGCCAAAATGAAAGGATGTTCCCGACATGGATGTCGCAATGGCAGACGCATTTGGGACATCCTGTCCCGCGTCTGCAGGCGAACATCCTGTTCGCTCCCTTCTGCGCCATGTATGGCATAGCAGCCGGCTTCGCCTCGAGCGAACGCGAACCGCACGTTATTACGACGCACCATGATAGAACAAGTTACTTCCGGGAGTGATCGGGCGGTGAACCATAGGCCAGTGAGCGAAGCGAACGTCTGCTGATACACGCTGGTATATGCCGTTAATTCTGCTCCGTTAGCCGTCAGCACGAATGCTGGCGGGCCTTCTATGTTTTCTTTCCAATATAAAATACATACCCATAATATTCCTTATACTTATTATAAAGTTCAGCTCCATGCTTTTCGTATTTTATGAATTCTTCGGCAGATTTATTATCTTTGTATTTATCCAAAAATATTTTTTGTGCTGTTATTTCCGGAACAAAAAAATTGTCAATCCAGCACATTTCAGGCAATATAAATGATGCCATAACGACATAGCCTGCTTTTTGCATTTGAGCAATTTTATTTGGGATGGTGTCTATTTCAGGATATGCTTCATTCCAAAAATCGAATATTTCTTTTGGCCGTTCTTCTGTAAACCAAGATGCTTCGGTAACGGCAACATGGCCGCCTTTTTTCAAAAACCTGTTCCAATAATTCATACCTTTTTCAAAACCAATATTATATATTGCTCCTTCACTCCAAATAAGGTCTAATTCATTTATTTGAAAATCAAGTTTATCCATTGAACCAATAACACCTTTAACTCTGCTTTGAAGATTCAATTTTTTTGCATTGTCATTTAGTTTTTCGATAAAACCAGGGAATAAATCAATGCCTGTAATATTCCCTGGAGTGTTTTGAGCCAAAACTATAGTTTGACCTCCAGTACCACAACCAAGATCAACAATGGTTGATTTTTCGTGTAGATTATCAATGAAGCTTAATGCTTTTATTGTTGCTTCCTGGCTACCTGGGCCTTGACGATCCATACTGGAGAAATATTCGCAAATTAATGCAACATCAAAATCGTGAATGGTATGCTCTTCATCGCTCATTTTGTGTTCCTCCAAGAATTTCATGATGCTATAGTTTAATATTTTATACAATATACTATTATGTATGGTGGCATGGATGTCGCCTTTAGAATTTCCTCTGAAATAATAGGAATTTATGGCATATAACAAAACATACACTTATTTCGTAAAATCTGATTAATCCAAATCAAAGGGGAACATAAAGTCAATAAGAAAACAAAGTTCACATATCACGACAATTATTGATTCATGTGAACAGAATATTTGCATTTATAAAGTGAATATTTTCGGAAAGCCCCCCCTCCAGCCGCCGTGCATGGATGCACGGCGTCGCGAGAGCAAACATGGAGGTTTGCCTCGAGCGAACGCTTTTCATACGTTATAACGACGCACCCTGATAAAACAAGCACCCTCCAGGAGTGATCAGGAGGAGAACCGCGGGCCATTCAAACGTCAAAACCGATAGGTCCGCAAGCGCTTGCGGACCTATCGGTTTTGACAAACCAAATAAGGGCGATGACCCGATTTCGGCGAAGCCGAATCGGGGAATTCGCCCGTGAGCCCCCCGCCGGCGAC
>JBGTBN010000120.1:0-45941 GCA_041749375.1 Spirochaetota bacterium | reverse complement strand
TGGATCAGCGTACCCGAGCTTGTGGCCGCGGTGTGCAACGCCGGCGGCATCGGCTGGCTCGCGACCGGCCCGTTGAACACAGAGCAGACCAGGGCGTCAATCAGGCGGATCCGCGAGCTCACGGACAAGCCGTTCGGCGCGGGAGCAACCCTGCTCATGCCGGGCGCGCGCGAGAACGCGGAAGTCATCCTTGAGGAGAAAGTCCCGGTCGTCAACGTGTCCCTCGGGAAATGCGACTGGATCGCGGAGCGGGCGCACAAGTACGGCGGCAAAGTCATCGCCACGGTAACCACGGTCAAGCATGCCATCGCCGCGGAGAAGCAGGGCGCTGATGCGCTGCAGGTGACGGGGCACGAAGCGGCCGCGCACGGAAGCCAGGTGACCACGCTCGTGCTCACCCCGGCCATCGTGAAGGCGGTGAAGATCCCGGTCGTGGCCATCGGCGGGTTTGCAGACGGCCACGGGCTTGCCGCAGCCCTCGCCCTCGGCGCAGAGGGGATCGGCATGGGAACCAGGCTGTCCATGACAAAGGAAAGCCCGGTCCACGAAACCACCAAGAAAGCGCAGATTGACGCCGGGATCGATGACACGATCTATTCCAACCGGTTCGACGGGTTGTATTGCCGTGTGCTCAAATCCCCCCAGGCCGAAAAATCAATCAGGAAGGGGAGCAGCCTGATAGGGGCCATGATCGCGGGACCGCGGATCGCGCGGGAATTGAAACTGCCGCTGTTCAAGCTCATGCTGGGGATGCTGGCCCAGCCGGCAAACATGATGAAGCTCGCCCACATGTCCACCGCGTTCGACAAGATAAAATGGGCCACCGAGAGCGGCGATCTGAAATATGGCGTGCACCTGACCGGCCAGATCCAGGGCATCATCAACGACATGCCCACGGTCAGGGAAGTAATTGACCGGACCGTGAAGGAAGCCCTGGAAGTCTATGCCAAAATGGGTACAATGTTGAAATAACAGGCCATGGTTTCCCCGGAGTGGGACGGCCGTCACCGGCACCGGTGTCAATCGAGGAGGGACGTATGTTCGATATGCTTTTCAGCCCCATCACCATCAACAAGACCGAGGTGAAGAACCGGATCTCGTATCCGGCGCTGGGCCTCATGTATTCCTACGACGGGAAGCTCAACGATAAGTATTACAACTTTTTCGCAGAGCGCGCCCGCGGCGGGGCCGGCATCGTCACGGTCGGACCGGTCGGGTTCGACGTGGTGGGGAGCGGCAAGGTGATCCTCGTGATCGATTCCGACGACAAGATAGCGGACTTCGCGAAGGTCGCGTCCCTCATCAAAAAAGAAGGCGCCCGCGCGTGGATACAGCTCTTCCACGCCGGGGCTTACTCCTATTCGAAATTCATGGGAGGTCCCGACCCGGTCGCGCCCTCCCCGATCTATTCAAAGTACTCAAAGCTCGTGCCGCGCGAGATGACTCTCGACGACATCAGGGAGACCCGGGAGGGTTTCGTTAACGCCGCTCTCCGCGCGAAGGAAGCGGGGTTCGACGGCGTGGAGATCATCGGCTCGGCCGGGTACCTCATCACGCAGTTCCTCTCGCCCCTGAAGAACCAGCGCACTGACGAGTACGGCGGGAGCTTCGAGAACCGCGCCCGCTTTCCCCGCGAGATCGTGGAGGCGATGCGCGCGAAGCTCGGGCCGGACTACCCGCTCTCGGTACGCATGGCGGGCAACGACTTCGTCGCCGGCAGCAACACCAGCTCCGAGACGCCGGAGATAGCCCGGATGTACGAAAAGGCCGGCGTAGACATGATCAGCGTCACGGGCGGCTGGCACGAGGCGCCCGTTCCCCAGCTCCCGATGGACGCGCCGCGGTCGGTGTTCTCCTACCTGGCGATGAACATCAAGCGGGAGGTGTCCGTGCCGGTGAGCGCGTCGAACCGGATATCGGACCCCTATTCCGCGGAGCAGCTCCTGAAAGATGGCTACTGTGACATTGTGAACCTGGGGCGGGTTCTCATCGCTGACCCCTACTGGCCGCAGAAGGCGGCGGCCGGCGAAACGGACGAGATACGTCCCTGCGTGGCCTGCAACCAGGGGTGCACGGACAGCATCTTCAGCGGCAAGGCGATATTCTGCATCGCCAACCCGCGTGCCGGCTTCGAGGGCGAACGCGTCATACCGAAAGCGTCGCCGCAGAAGAAGATCATGGTGATCGGCGCGGGTCCGGGCGGCCTGGAGGCTGCCGTGCGCGCTGCCGAGGCGGGCCACCAGGTCGAGCTGTACGAGAAGTCGGACCGGATCGGCGGCCAGCTCTGGATCGCGGGAGCGCCGCCCCACAAGCACGAGATCTGGGAGCTCATCAATTATTATGACACCATGCTCGACAAGTATGATGTCGACGTTATTCTTGAAAAAGAAGTTACCGTGGATTTTATTAAAGAGCAGAAGCCCGATTACATCATCGCAGCCGAGGGCGCGGAGCCGGTGAAACCGCGGATCGAGGGGATCGACGACCCGAAGACCGTGTCCGCCTGGAACGTGCTCATGAACGACCCGCCCCTGGGCGCGAACATCGCCGTTATCGGCGGCGGCGCCGTGGGACTGGAGACCGCCGAGTTCCTGGCCGCCAAGGGCACGCTCACGCCCGAGGCCATGCACTTTCTCTTCATGTACGAGGCCGAGACGATCGAGCGGCTCCGCGACCTCTGCACCCGCGGCACGAAAAAGCTGACCATATTCGAGATGCTTCCCAGGGCCGCGGCCGAGGTCGGGCGGTCGACGCGCTGGGTGCTCATGGGCAGCGTGGCCCGCTACGGGATCACGGTCTACACCGGCGCGAAGGTCCTGTCGCTTAAAAACGGCCTAGTCACGTTCGAGCGGGAAGGGAAGACCGACTCGATGCAGTTCGACAACGTGGTGAACGCGGTGGGCTCACGCTCCGTGCGAAAGGTGGCGGACGCGCTGAAAGAGACCGGCATTCCCTACACGGTCATCGGCGACTCGGACAAGCCGGCCCGGATCGACAAGGCGATCCATGACGCGTTCATGGCGGTCATGAAGCTCGGCTAGCCGCGACGGTCACTCGTAGGCCCGGTAGACAAGGAAGAGGCCGGCGGCAATGACCAGCTCGACGCTCAGGACGAGTATCCATACAGAGAACACGGGATGGAAGATGATGCCATGGTTCCCGGCTGATATCCCCCAGATGAACTTGGACAGGACGACCCTCAGTATCCAGAAACAGAACACGACGGCGCTCGCGATGGAGACGGCCTTCTTCCTGAGGAGTGTCGTCAGGCCGGCAATCAGGATCAGACCGCAGACGAGCTCAACGAAGCCGAAAATGATTTCCAGGCCAAAGTTGTCATTCAGCGAGAATACGCTTTCCTGGACCCGGGGAATGACCCCGATGATCCCCAGCACTATGAAGAAAAGCCCCAGAGACAGCCTGAGCAGTTTTACAGAAACTCTATTCATTGTGCATCCTCCATCTGTTTGTTGACAACGCGGCTCATGGGAGAGCCGTAACCCCGTATCGTCATTCAAAATGCGTATACCCGCGGGAAAAAAATACAAGCGTTTTATGGAGTGTCAGAATAAAATCACCGCATGGCTTTCAGTAGTTTTTACGACCTGTAAAATGATTGATTAAAAGCGCATGGCGGCCGTACATGTACCGGATGATCGGAGGACGTACTATGTCAGAGGAAACAACCCTCTCATCGCGCATCCTGGCCTCCCATTCCGGGACGTCGCTCGTCGATTACCTGTGCGGCAGGTTCAAATATCACAGCCGCGCGGAATGGGAAGCGATTATCCGCGCAGGGAGCGTGTCGCTCAACAACGCGCCGTCGGAGCCGGGCCGCCTCCTGAAAAAAGGCGACGTCGTGTCCTACACGGTCGTGCTCCGCGAGCCGCCGGTGGACCGGAACATCACGATTCTACATGAAGAGGAGAGCTTTCTCGCCGCGGTCAAGCCCGGCAACCTCCCCTCCCACGCGGACGGCAACTTCATCAAGAACACCTTCATCTATATACTGCGCGAGCGGATGAAGGCTGCCGGGTACAACGGCCCGGTCAAGCTCGTGCACCGGCTTGACCGCGAAACGAGCGGGATCCTCCTGGTCGCGAAAACCGATGACGCGCACCGCACCCTCACGCGCCAATTCGAGCAGGGATCGGTGGACAAGGAGTACCTGGCAGTGACCCGCGGCGTCATTGCCAAAGATTCGTTCGAGGTGAGCGGAGCGATCGCGCCGGACCCGGCAAGCGCCATCTCGATCAGGCAGCGGGTCGTGCCGGAGGGAGCACCGGGCGCACGCAGCGCGTCAACGCGTTTCGAGGTGATCGAGCGGCTCGCTGACGCCACGCTGGTCCGCTGCATACCCGCAACGGGCCGCACCAACCAGATACGCGTGCACCTCGCCCACGCCGGCCATCCCCTTGTCGGCGACAAGCTCTACGGCAAGACGGACGACCAGTTCCTGGAGTTCGTGCGCAACGCGCGTGCGGGAAAATTCGACATCCTCCCCTGGATGGAGGCGCCGCGGCACCTGCTCCACGCATCGCGGCTTGCATTGGACCACCCGAAGACAGGGGAGCGGGTCAGTTTTGTGAACGAGATACCGGGGGATATGATTAGTTATATTGAAAAAACACAATTGAAGTAACCCACGTTCAAATCCCCCCTGGCCCCCGGTGGGGCACAAGGGATAATCCTGACGTCACTATAGTCATAACAACTACAAATTAATCTTTCTATGGTCTATTGCAAATGACATGGTAATACCGTACATTTGATTCAAAAAAAAATCAGAATAAAGGCAGCAAGAAATTATAACAGGTTTAACGGTTGGGAGTGCATGAAGATTGATGAGAAGGCAGCCAGGATGATCAGTATCAGGGCAGGGATCAGGCGTCGGCAGATACTCTGGGTGAGTTATGCCTGATCCTTAAAGCCTGTTCCGCGGAATGAAAGTAGATCGTTCTTGACTTCAGGGGCGTTAAGGAAGTATAATCGTGCGATGCTGAAAATCTGATGTATATTTCAAGCCCCCTGTCCAGCGATTTTTTCCTTGAAAGTTGCAGTACGATCTCCCATACTTGCTTCATATTAAACCCATTGTGTCTCCTGGGCTTGTTGCAATAAGGGAGCAATTACCTGGATATTAAGTATGTGGTATTCAAAATCAATATATGCGGTTCTTAAGGAACTCAATGTAGAACAGGCAATTGGCCTTACGGAAAAAGAAGCCAACGCCAGGCTGGGAAAATACGGCAAAAACAGGCTGGAAGGGCTAAAGAAAAAATGCATTTTACAGATGTTTGTCGCTCAGTTAAATGACTGGCTGATATATGTTTTGTTCGCTGCGGTAATCGTCACTGTGTTTCTGAGCGAGTACATTGATTCCATCATTATTCTATCAGTAATCATCCTGAATGCTGTTCTGGGCCTGATCCAGGAAGTTAAAGCTGGCAATGCCATTGAAGCGCTGCAGAAAATGTCCTCGCCAAAATCACTTGTGCGCCGGGACGGAGAGGTCAGGGAAATTGATTCGGAATTGGTGGTGCCGGGCGATATCCTGATTCTTGATGCCGGGAGGTTTGTCTCTGCAGATATCCGTTTAATTGAAACAGCCAATCTTCAGATAGAGGAATCATCGCTCACCGGCGAATCTGTTTCATCGGAGAAAAACGCTCTGCTCGTTTTGGATCCAAAAACCCAGCTGGGGGATCGTGAAAACCTGGCGTTCATGTCATCCATTGTAACCTACGGCCGCGGTGTTGGTGTTGTCATTGGGACCGGGATGAATACCGAGGTTGGAAAGATTGCCAACATCATTGAAGGGCAAGAAGAGGCTAAAACGCCTTTGGAAATTCGTATAAGCCACCTAGGCAAAACGCTTGGAGCAATTGCCATCGGGATTTGCCTTCTTATTTTTATCGTCTCCTTGTTTCAGGGCCGCAACCTTGCCGAAATGTTTCTGATTTCTGTTTCCCTCGCTGTGGCAGCTATTCCCGAAGGATTGGCGGCCATCGTGGCGGTTGTTCTTTCCATCGGCGTGACCGGTATGTCAAAACGAAACGCAATTATCCGTCGTCTGCCTGCCGTTGAAACGCTCGGATCAGTCAATATAATTTGTTCGGATAAAACCGGTACGCTCACGCAAAATAAAATGACTGTAGTGAAGTATTTTACCATCGAAGGTGAAATCGCCGTTTTTCGAGACCAGCAAAACACCGCAACCGAAGATGCTAAATTGTTGGCCAGGACAATGATCCTCTGTTCTGATGCAACATGGGAAAGCGGCCAAGGAACGGGCGATCCTACGGAAATTTCCCTGTTGCTGCTGGCCGATGATCTGGGTATAGACCGAAGCGCGTTGCGTGCCGGGAATCAACGTGTGACTGAGTTCGCTTTTGATTCCAATCGCAAACTAATGTCGACGTTAACTGGCGAAAAAGGTAAGTTCACAGTTAACACAAAAGGAGCCATTGATAATCTTTTAAAAATAGTCACCCATGTTCTGGTTGATGGAGAGGCAATTCCCATCACTGATGAACACAAAAAACGATTCGCTCTGGCCACGGAAAGCATGTCAAACCAGGCGCTGCGTACGCTCGGTGCAGCATACAAACCAGTTGATTCAATCATTACTGCAGCAGAGATGGAAAAAGATCTAATCCTTATTGGTTTGGTGGGAATGATAGATCCGCCACGAAACGAAGTAAAACATTCTATTCAACTTGCGAAAAATGCTGGCATCACCTCCATCATGATTACCGGCGACCATAAAAACACCGCTTTCGCCATTGCCAGGGAACTGGGCATCGCAGAAAATATTGATCAGGCCATTACCGGTCAGGAAATGGACGAATTCAAGGATGAAGAATTTGCCGGGAAAATTTCGGGGTACCGGATTTTTGCCCGCGTATCGCCTGAGCATAAGGTGAGAATTGTGCGTGCCCTCAAAGCGCAGGGCAATATTGTGTCAATGACCGGCGATGGTGTTAATGATGCCCCGTCGTTAACCACTGCTGATATCGGTGTGGCCATGGGCATCACTGGAACTGATGTTGCAAAAAGTGCATCGGATATGATTTTGACTGATGATAACTATGCCACGATTGTTTCCGCCATCGAACAGGGGCGCAATATTTACAACAACATTAAGAAATCAGTTATCTTTCTGCTTACCAGCAACCTCGGAGAAGTGGTTGCCATGTTTGTTACCATACTCCTAGGTTGGGAAGCTGCCCTGCTGGCAACCCAGATTCTATGGATTAATCTCCTCACCGATTCTTTACCCGCAGTTGCCCTCGGCATGGATCCGGGTGATCCGGATGTAATGAAAGAAAAACCGCGAAATCCGAAGGAGAGCTTTTTTGCCGGAGGATCAGGATTACATGTCGTTGCAGGCGGTATTTTAATTGGAGCAATAACCATTTTTGCTTTCTGGTACGGATACTTTGAACATGGCTACAGTCCGTTTGATTCTTCCGTTCCAAAAAATGTGGTGGAATACGCGCGAACAATGGCTTTCATGGCCATTATTTCTTGTCAGTTAATTTACTCATTGGCGCTTCGGAACAGGACGAAATCGATTTTTATAATTGGCGTTTTCTCCAATAAATATCTTATCGGGGCTATCGTCCTTGGTCTGCTCCTGCAGTTGATCGTTATGAGCATTCCTGCCATGCAAAATGCCTTCAAGCTGCAAATGCTGGATGTTCAAGGATGGGTGATCGTGATCGTCCTGGGATTAGTACCCTTGACCTTCAACGAATTATTAAAGATATTTTACATACTAACAAAAAAACTGAGGCAAGAGACACGGCGCTAACACCCAAACCGGATAACATGCTAAATTAAGAAGAGCGTGGAATTGAATTTGAAGCGGGTCAATTGATTTTTTCGGAGCCGATAAATTTCATTGTGTCTCTTGGGCTTGTTGTGATAAGGGAGCAATTACCTAGATACTCTTGATATTTATTCAGGGCTGCCAGACCGTAACTTTCTCAAGTCCGCTCACTACAATGTACGACTCGACCTCGATCCGGAAGATCGCCATCGCGGGAGAGTCAATAAACCCGCCAAGACCCGGCAGCCGGTCCGCGTGCGCCCGCATCCGCGCCGTTTTTTCCTCGCCGGTGATCTCGACCGCCCGGCCGATCGCGGACAGCGCGGCTACCCGGCTGAAATCGACGGGACTGTTTTTCCTGCTGTCGACCAGAAGCGAGCAGTTCGGGTTCATGCTCAGGTTTCCGTACTTTGTGGTCGTGCATGGCGTCACGAAATAGATCCGACTGAGATCGGGGTCGAACGAGAACGCGACCAGGTTGACATACGGGCGGCGGTCCCGCTCGGTCGCGAGCACGCCGGTGGTCTGCGATTCCAGCATCGATCGGATGATTTCCGGGGCCGCGCTCTCAGGCATGGTTCCTCAATTTAAGCTCAAGGGGATGCGGGTCCAGGTAATACTGGTCCGCGAGGTATTCCTCGCCGTATTTCCGCACGAAGTGCCGTATGAGGGTCACCGGCACAATCAGGGGCACGAGCTCCTTACGGTACTGCTCTATGATATCCAGGAGCTCCTTCTTCTCGTCTGCTGCGATCCGGTCGCGGAAATAGCCGGCCAGGTGCATCAGCACGTTCGCGTTCTTTTTCGGGGTCGCGAGCGACCTGAGGGCCCGCATGAAGAGCGTCTCGTACTCCCTGAGAAAATCGCCCGGCTTCATCCCCTTCACGCCTGCCACCAGCCTCCCCAGCTCTTTCTGGATCGAGGGGCTGTGCGCCATCAGGAGATACTTGTGCCGGGCGTGGAACTGTATTATCGCGGCCGGCCTGCGGTCGAGCGCCACCTGCTCCTTCCACCGGTGCCACGCGAATACCCGGACGATGAAGTTCTCCCTGATCCCGACATCATGGAGCCTGCCCTCGTCCTCGACCGGGACCAGCGGAAACCGCTCCATGAAGGCGCGGGCGAACAGGCCCGACCCGGATTTCCGCGCGTTCCCTTTTTCGTCGTAGACCTTGACCCGCTCCATGCCGCTGGAGGGCGAGCCGCTCTTGAAAATAAAGCCGCAGAGCTCCTCCCCTGCCAGGCCTCCGAGCCTTCCGTCGATCCACCGCTCCATGCGCCCGGTCAGGTCTATCCCCGTCTTCTGCGTCACCAGCCGGGGCGCGGCCGGGTCGCCGGACAGGCGCATTGCCTCGCGCGGCACACCGAGCCCGGCCTCGGATTCCGGGCACACGGGCACATAGTCGAAAAACGGACCCAGCGTGTCGGTAAGGTAGGGGTCGTGCTTGTGACCGCCATCGTACCGCACCGGCTCGCCCAGGAGGCAGGAGCTTATTCCAACACGAATTTTTTTCATCGCACCCATGGCAGCAATACTACACCTGAGTTATTAAAAAGCAATTACATTCGTATTGCCGCGGACAATTTTCCCGGATTCCGGACTGCCGATTACCCTAAAAATATTTCTTTACAATATCGACATTACAGGTAAAATTCCGGTAAGTCGGGGAAAAGCGCGTGCAGGGGGCAAACGCCGCACGCAGGACGTCTCAACGGGGGGGTGCGCCATGCAGAAGAAAAATATCGGGAGCGGGAAGCTTACCACAACGACAAATCCGCACGAGGGAAAGGACTTCGAGTCGCTTAAGCAATCCTTTATCCATCACCTTGAGTACTCCCTCGCCAAGGACGAGTTCTCTGCAACCATTCACGATAAGTACAAGAGCCTTGCGCTTCTCGCGCGGGACCGCCTGGTCGAGCGGTGGATAGAGACCCAGCAGGCCTATTACCGGGACGACGCCAAGCGGGTCTATTACCTGTCGCTGGAATTCCTCATGGGGAGGACCCTGGGGAACAGCCTCATGAACGCTGGCCTGTATGATGACGCGCACCGCGCGCTCATGGAGCTCGGGTACGACCTGGAGGAGCTGCGCGAGGCCGAGTGGGACGCGGGACTCGGGAACGGCGGTCTCGGCCGCCTGGCGGCCTGCTTCCTTGACTCCATGGCCACGCTGGGGCTTCCGGCGTACGGGTACGGTATCCGGTACGAGTACGGGATTTTCTTCCAGCAGATCGTCCGGGGGAGCCAGATGGAAACGCCTGACAACTGGCTTCGCTACGGCAACCCCTGGGAATTCGATCGGCCGGAATACCTCTACCCGGTCAAATTCTACGGCGGCGTTAAGCAGCATACCGATACTGCGGGCACATTTCACAGTGATTGGATCGACGCGGACGAGATCATGGCAATGGCCTATGACACGCCCATTCCCGGCTGGGGGAACAAGACCGTCAACACCCTGCGCCTATGGGCCGCCAAGGCATCGCGCGATTTTAATTTCGATTATTTCAACCATGGCGATTATCACCGCGCGGTGGAGGACAAATCCAGCTCGGAGATCATCTCGAAGGTACTCTACCCGAACGACAACGCGTACCAGGGCAAAGAGCTCAGGCTCAAGCAGGAATACTTCTTCGTATCCGCAACGCTCCAGGACATCGTCCGCCGGTACCGGAAATACCATGACTCGTTCGATCTCTTCTCCGAGAAGGTGGCCATCCAGCTCAACGACACGCACCCCGCCATCGCCATACCCGAGCTCATACGATTGCTCGTCGACGGCGAGGGGCTCGGGTGGGAAAAGGCCTGGGAGATCACGGTGAAGACCTTTGGCTACACCAACCACACGATTCTGCCCGAGGCCCTGGAAACGTGGCCGGTTGAGCTGGTCGAGCAGCTCCTGCCCCGGCACATACAGATCATCTACGAGATCAACCGTCGCCTGATCGACGCGGTCCGTGCGGCCTATCCCGGCGACGAGGCCAGGGTGCAGCGCATGTCCATCATCGAGGAGGGGCCGGAGCGCCGGGTGCGCATGGCGCACATGGCGATCGCGGGGAGCCACTCGGTCAACGGCGTGGCCGCGATCCACTCGGACATCATTAAAAGCCGGGTTTTCCGCGACTTCTTCGAGCTCTGGCCTGAGCGCTTCAACAACAAGACCAACGGGATCACGCAGCGCCGGTGGCTCCGGCTCTGCAACCGGGACCTCTCCTCGCTCATCTCTTCGCGAATCGGCGAGGGATGGGTGACGGACCTGTACGAGCTGAAGAAGCTCGCCCCGCTGGCGGACGACGCATCGTTCCGTGAAGAGTGGCGCGCCGTGAAGCGGCGTAACAAGGAGATGCTGGCCCGCTACATCATGGAGCGGAACAACATCGCGGTGGACGTCGACTCGATGTTCGACTGCCACGTCAAGCGCCTGCACGAGTACAAGCGGCAGCTCCTGAACGTCCTGCATGTTATAACGCTCTACAACCGCATCATCGATGGCGCCGGCGACATTGCGCCGCGCACCGTTATTTTCGCTGGCAAGTCCGCCCCGGGCTACCAGATGGCGAAACTCATCATCAGGCTCATCAACGCGGTCGGCGACGCCGTTAACGGCGACCCGCGTGTAAAGGGCCTCCTGAAACTGGTTTTTCTCCGCAACTATTGCGTTTCCAACGCGGAAAAAATCATCCCCGCCGCCGACCTCTCGGAGCAGATATCGACCGCCGGGACCGAGGCCTCGGGCACCGGCAACATGAAGTTTGCGCTGAACGGGGCCCTCACCATCGGGACCCTTGACGGGGCGAACATCGAGATACGGGACGAGGTGGGCGTGGACAACATCTTTATCTTCGGTCTGACGACCGAAGAGGTGTCCACGCTGCGCCGGTCAGGGTACGACCCCCGTCATTTTTACCGGTCGAACCAGGAGCTTCGCCGCGCGATCGACATGATAGAGAACGGCTTCTTCTCGCGCGACGACCCGGGCCTGTTCAAGCCGATCGTCGGGTCGCTTCTCGACAGTGGCGACCAGTACATGCTCCTCGCCGATTATGAATCGTACATTCACTGCCAGAAGCGGGCGGACGAAACGTACCGTGACGCAGGCACATGGACGCGCATGTCGATCATGAACGCGGCCGGCATGGGAAAGTTCTCGACCGACCGGACCATCAGGGAATACGCCTCCGAGATATGGGGCGCAAAGCAGGTCAGGGTCAGGCAGAATGGTTGAAGCGCGATGGGCATTAAAAAGCACCTGGTCATATTCAACGTCGTCACAGCCGTCATCCTGGCATACGGCTTTTCCATAGAACGGTACGCGCTCCGGATCAACACCTACCCGCTCAATTTCGAAAACCTGCCTGAGGCGTTCAACGGGTACAGGATCCTCGTGATCACGGATCTCCATTTCGGGCTCCTGATGTCGCGACCATGGGTCTGCGAAATCCTGAAGAGAGCCAACGGCGCCGGCGCGGACTGCATTGTCTGAGAAAATATACGCCCGTGCCGAAGGCCGTTCGATGAAAACCGCTTACGGCCGGGTCACCAGGTATATGCTGTGCTGGTCGCCGTCCTTGCGGTGGTAATACATCTTTTTCCCGTCATGGGTGAGGGACGGCGCCTCCACGAAAAACCCCTTCAGCTCGGCGATGCACGCGGGCGTGTCAAACGCTTCACTGGTACTGGCCCGTTTCGCGACCAGAATGGACGGCACGGTCGAGCCCAGGCAGTAACGCGTAAAGAAGAGCTCCTTCCCGTCAGCGCTGATGCTGGGCGCGTAGTTAAGGCAGCCGTCCTTGTTGATCCTGGCCATTATCGTGTCCGAACCGACGTCCTTTTTGAATGCTGTCTCCGGCTCCGACCATGTCGCGACGCTGACCGTAGCCGTTGAAGGAACCGGGCCCTCATTGAAATGCGCGTTCACAAAGTAGAGCTTGTCACCGACAGGGCTCACCTCCGCATCCATTATGATCCAGCCGGGTTTTCTGACATACAAATCTCCGTTCACCTGTGCAAGACCTGTCACCTCTCCGGTTATGGGTGAAAAGGCTCCGGCCCATACATTTTCATACACCCCGCTTGAATAATAACGCGTGGTGATATAATAGAACTTGCCGTCATCATCCATGCTTGCCACGGCATCAATGTGCGGCGGCGTGCCGTTAACCTTGCCGATCTTTCCCATCGAAGTGAACACAGTATCGCTGACCCGCTCGGCATAGTACAGGCTCGTGTCATTGCCGTCATTAAGACTGTTAAAAAAAAGATTGATCCCTTCGATGTCGCGGCTGATGAACGGCTCCATCGCATGGCCCGCGTAATCATTGATTGTCACTATCTGCTGATTTGTAAACTCGGTGTTTTCCCCGTCGCATTGCTGCGGCGCAATGGAAACTAAATCATCCCCCCTCGCCTTAGTGCACCGCCAGTAAAACAGCACTGCCAGGAACAGGAAAAAAGCAATGCACACCCGATAGAGCATTATCGGCTTCTGCGAATAATTCTTACTCATTGAATCTTCGACCTTCCTTGGGGGGCGGATTCCTGCCGCCAGTTCTGTGTACAACCGACGGAATATACAAATATCAGCCGGCACCGGCAACAAAATGTGAAACTTTTTTGATATTTTTTTTATTGCAATACTGCATCCGGCGCTGTTAGATAGCACGGAATTGCACAAAAACCGGACACTGATCATCATGGACAACGGCACAAACAACAACCGGCTTCTTTCCCTGGACGTGTTACGCGGCTTGACCATCGCCGGCATGATACTGGTGAACAACCAGGGCGACTGGAGCTGCGTGTATCCGGCGCTGGCGCACGCTCCATGGCACGGGTGGCTTGGCGCGGATTTCGTGTTCCCCTTCTTTCTCTTCGTCATGGGCGCATCGCTGTATTTCTCTCTCTCAGCGCGGATAAAGGCAGGACCTCCGCGGCCGCGACTGGCGCTAACGATTCTTCGCCGGAGCGCGGTCCTTATCCTCCTGGGGCTCCTCCTGAACCTTTTTCCATCGTTCGATTTTGCATCCGTGCGCATTCCGGGCGTTCTCCAGCGCATCGGCCTCTGCTACTGCTTCGCATCGCTCCTTTTCCTGTATACCGGCCGGCGCGTGCAGGTCATCATCACCCTCATGCTGCTGGCGCTCTACGCCTCCCTCCTCCTCTTCGTAACACCGCAGAGCCCGGGCCCCGGTTCCCTCGAGCCCTGCTGCAATCTTCCCGGGTACGTGGACGGCATGCTCTTCCCGGACCACACCTACGAGCACGCCCCGGCCCCCGGGTTCGATCCGGAAGGCCTGCTCTCCACTCTGCCGGCCATGGCCAGCGCCATGATCGGTGTCTTCGCCGCGGCAGGGATCCGGGCCGGCTCCCGAGCCCGGCATGCACTTCCCCTTGCCGGTATCGTCATGACAGCGGCAGGACTGGCGCTTGACCCGCTCATGCCGATCAACAAAAGCCTCTGGACGCCGACCTACGTCCTGTTCACCGGAGGAGCGGCCATCGTCCTCTTCTATTTATCCGATCTCTTGTTTATCGGCAGGCGGTTTGAGCGGGCCGCGGTCCCGTTCCTGGTCCTCGGAAGGAACGCGATAGCGGTATATCTCCTGTCATCGATGGCAGGCAGGGCCATGGTTTCGATATTCATCACTGTGGATGGCGCCGGTCTGTCCGTAAAGGAGCTCCTGTTCCGGTCCCTGTTCGCACCCCTGGCCCCACCCTGCGCCGCGTCCCTGATCTATGCCACAGTCTTTCTGCTGGCCTGGATCGGCATCATGTATATCCTGTACCGCAAGAGGATTTTTATCAGCATATAACCGGGCGTGCGGTGCTCAGGGCAATTTGTATTGACAGGCCGAAACATCGGGATCAGAATTGACTATCAATTTCACGTGGGGGAAACCATGAAAAAATTAATCATCATCTCACTTTCAATCGGTATCGCGATGGCTTCGCTCGCCCTCATGGCCGGAAGCAAGGGCCAGGGCGAAAAATGCTTCGCGGATTTCGACTGTTCCTTCGGCCTTTCATGCACCGACGGGGCGTGCGTAAAGAAAAAAGAATTCGATTTCGGCGGCTCCGGCAAGAGCGGGAAGCCGTGCAACAACGACGCCGACTGCATCAACTCGGGGAAATGCGTCGAAGGCACCTTCGGCAAGAAGGTCTGCTCCGGCAATTAACTGTTACAGTTCCATCAGGATCAACGGTCATGCTCGATTATTTTTTCCATCCGAACGGGGTCGCCGTCATCGGCGCCACCGACAGCAAGCTCAAGGGGGGCTTTCACCTGGTCCGCAACGCGCTCGCGGGCTACAAGGGGAGGCTCTACCCGGTCAACCCGAAGTACGCCGAGATACTGGGTATACCCTGCTACCCGGACATAGAATCGATCCCGGAAAATTTTGACATGGCCGTCTATTTCATACCGGCGAAATTTCTCCCTGAAACGATCAGGGCCTGCTCCCGCAAGGGCGTGAAGGGGATCATCATCCAGTCCGCCGGCTTCTCGGAGGTCGGGCCCGGGGGGAGGAAGCTCCAGGAAGACTCCGTGGCCCTGGCGCGGGAGCTGGGGATACGGCTCTGGGGCCCCAACTGCATGGGATACCTGGACGGGCACACCCGCAACGTGTTCTCGTTCATGTACTCTGACAAGTGGACCACGCTCATGCAGCCGGGCAACGTGTCGCTCATCGTGCAGAGCGGCATGCTCTCCGCCGGCTTTTTGCTGATGATCCTGGACCGGGGCGGCATGGGCATAAGCAAGGTCTGCTCCATCGGGAACAAGTGCGACGTGCACGAGACGGAGCTGCTGGAGTACCTCATCGATGACCCGAACACCGGCGTCATCGGTTGTTATCTCGAGTCGATCGTTGACGGCAGGAAGTTCCTGGACCTGGCCCGGTCCACGGACAAACCGATCATTGTCCTGAAATCGGGCCGCAGCGACTCCGGCGCGAAGGCGGCCATGAGCCACACGGCGAGCCTTTCAGGATCCGCGGCGGTCTATACCGGGGCGTTCCGGCAGGCGGGCATAACCCAGGTGTACGACATGCACGAGCTCACCGACCTGGTCCGGGGCTTTTCCAAGACCGATCCCTACCGCCCCGGCGAAAAAACGGCGGTCGTCACCTTCTCCGGCGGCGCCGGCATCGTGACCGCCGACCTGCTCGAGGAGCGGGGACTGGGCCTGGCCGACCTCTCGGCCGAGACCATGGCGGCCATCAAGGCTGTGTTCCCGCCCTGGATGGACCCCTCGCACCCGGTCGACCTCTGGCCCGCGATCGAACAGAACGGCGCGTCAAAGGTCTACAACGCTGCGGTCGAGGCGGTATTGAAAGACCCCGGCGTGGACTCGCTCATTATTGAAACCTTCGCGTGGTCGTTCGGAAACTCGGATTTCTTCGGGCCGCTGGGTGCGCTTAAGAAAAAATACAATAAACCGGTGGCCGTATGGCAGGTGGGGAGCAATCCCCTGAATGAACAGTTCCGGGTTGCGGCTGAGAACGCCGGGCTCCCGGTGTTCGAGGAGATCAGCCGGTGCGTCGAGTTCCTCGGTGCGGTAAAGCGCTATTACGGCAGGAGGGAGCGGCTGAAAGCCTGCTCGTGATTGATTATACATATTTAGAATTATGATCACGGCACGAAAGTAACGGTAACCATGAGAAACAAAATTAAAACATGTATATCTCTTGTCGTCCTCACGTTCCTCTGTACCGCGCCTGCATTACATGCAGAAGGAGCAGAAGCGAAGTCCGTTTCACCCTTTTTCGTGAACCTGAAGGTGGACCTGCCGGTCACTCTTATCTCGACCCTTGTCGCCGTTTCCGTGCGTTACCTGGAAGGCAACCTGCCCCGCGCGCATATTACAAGGCTAAACCCGGGCAGTGTCAACGCGATGGACCGCTCCGTGATCGGCTACCACTATCCGGGGTGGGGCACAACCGGGCATGTCGGCACCATCGTCGTACCGGCTGCGACGTTGTGCCTGAGCCTGATCGAGCTTCCCCGGTTCGGCTGGCACGGCGTGCTGGAGGATTTCCTTATCGTGGGCGAGACGCTCGCGCTCTCCGCCATGCTGAACCAGATCGTGGCCGGGACCATGCCCAGGCCCAGGCCCTACATGTACCGGGCCTCAAACTGGTACAGGCAGGCGAACAACTCGTCGTGGGACTGGCGGTCGTTTTACTCCGGCCATGCCGGGTCCTGCTTCGCAGTCACGACCGCTTTCTCCTATATATTCATGAACAGGTACCCGAAAAGCAGGTGGGTGCCGGCCGTATGGGTGATCGGGATGGTCACCTCTTCCATGGTCTCGATCTCCCGGCCCCTGGCAGGCGAGCATTTCTGGAGCGACACGCTGGTCGGCGCGGCCATCGGGTGCGCGTGGGGGGTGCTGGTCCCCGTGCTTCACCAGAAAAAGCCGGTAAAAGAAAAAGGCGATGTCGACGTGTCCTTCTCACTCAACACGCTGAGCATGACCTGTTATTTCTGACGCGTACTGTTATTGAATAATCGCATCGGTCATAACAGGATTACCGCATTCATTTTTTCAGCATTGATCTGTTCAGTCTTGTACATACGTTTTATATTATTAATATAATGAATCGGATTATTTCACCCAGCGTCTATTCACTGGCACCGGCCGCTTTCAATAAAGTGATTATCTCCGAATGCTGATAGTATGAAGCAAGACCCAGTGCAGTGAAACCTTTCCCGTCCTTTACATTCACATCAGCTCGTTTCTCGAGCAGGAGTTTTACTATATCTGGCTTGCCCTGTTCTGAAGCATATATCAAGGCTGTCCTCCCTCGCTGATCCTTCGCATTAACGTCTGCGCCTTTTTCAAGTAAAAGTTTTACAATATCTTTAAAGTCATTTACTGAAGCCATCATCAGGGCCGTGTGGCCGTCATATGGTTTCTCATTCACATTGGCGCCTTTTTCGATCAAGAGTTTTACAATAGCCGCATGTCCCTTAAAGGCGGCCCACATAACAGGTGTGAGCCCGGTATCATCCTTCGCGTTCACATCCGCACCCCTGGCAAGAAGGGATGATACAGCGGCCTTGTTTCCTTTCTCCGATGCTTTTATTAAATCATTGTTACTATCAGCAAATACTGCCAATGGGAACATCAATGCCAGAATTACAACCAGCTTTTTCATGATACACCCCCACCTTTCATCTGAATGTATTACTGTAAAGACCACCGGGACACATTGGGCCTCACCTGTGCTGAGCCTGCCTGAGCAGGCATACCAAAAATACGGCATCTATATGCTCTTTTCAACAATAAAAGTGCGGAACAGGGTGCCTAATTTTATTTTCGAGAATTGGCAAACCGTACGATAATGGGTATAGCGACATATTTCACCCTTCTTTATGATCTTCGATCGGGCGAAACAGTCGCAATCCAGGCCATTCCCCGGAGCCATGCCATGAAACAGCGATACGCGTTAGTGCCGATTCTGCTCGTGATTGTGATGTCAGTCGATTCCTTCGGTTTTACCGAGGCCCGCCTCCAGTGGTGGAAGGGCCGGATGAAGAGCCTCACTTCCGAAAAGGCACGGCTCGACGGAAGCCCGGCGGCAGACCGTCAGATCGCGGCCCTTATTGACGGAGAGATCCGGCGTGCGCGGGGCATCATCGCCGTGTTCGAGGGCGACAGGAGAAACGACGGATCCCTGACCCATGAAACCCGCGCCATGACCGAAGCTGACATCACACTTGAAGCCGGCCGTATCGTACCCCGGCTCTGCGCCCTGAAACAGCTCGAGCTCATAGTGCGCGAAGCTGATAGCGCTCCAGCGGACGAAACGGTACGTGCCGCGGTAAAGGGCGCACTCAGGGAGATCGCTGCAGCGGCGTTCGCCCGTGACGGCGAGGAGCTGGACCGCTTCGTCGAAGCAGTCATGAAATATGACATCAGTGCCGGTGACTGGAAGAATATCGCCGTAGAGCTCTGGCTGGGACGCCTGATGGAAGACGGACCCCGCTTCCGGGAGCAGGTCCGCAGGGCCGTCATCGACGCAGTCACCAGCGAAATGTCAGCACGACACAACAGGGCCAATGACATGGAGCTGCGCGCCCTTGTCTCGCGCAACGCGCGGAGCATCGCTGTCGCATACACCGTACGGCCTTCGGCGGACGACCGATCCATACTTGAAAAAACCCGCACGTGGAAAAGCATACGGTCCGGCCTTGAGAAAGACCTGGCATCCTGCGCGTCGATCGTCGCACTCCTGCCCGGGAACTCCGACCCGCTCGACCAGGTCCGCACCATGCTAAAAAATCCCGACATGCTTGAAGCGGTTTTTTCCGGCTCGATGCATGACTTGTTTCGCGATATCGCTCTCCCGGAAAAAAGCGGGGATGCGAAGCCTGCAGGAGGCTTTACCCTCGAGATACCGCCGGTCGCGTTTTACCGGCCTGCGCTCGATGACCTGCACAAAATAAGGAGAGCGCTGGTTCTGTCGGCGAGCGGCAGGGAGGATCAGCGGTTCTCCGACGATCTCAAGAAGAAGTTCGATGCAGTCATTGCCCGCCATGCGGCAGGGACGAAAAGCCGTTATATCCGCGAAGAGGAGAAGCTGCGGCGGAGGGCGGGCGTCGGGGCTGCTGCCGCTACCAACGACCGGGAATTCCGGGAGGCGAAACGCGCGTTCGAGACGATCATCTCGCAACTCGATGAATGCGGGAAAAAATCGGTCGCGCTCGTCGCACTCGTGTCATCATCCAGAAAAATCGGGAGCGGCGAGATCGTCGCCCTGTCCAGGTACCACGCGCGGCGGGACCGCGAATACCTCGTGTACCTTGCCGGTCTCGTGTCGGAATGCTCGAACCTTTCCGGCGCGCATGACCCGGAGAGCGCAAAACGCTTTGCCGCCGCGTATGACAGGACCGGCGCCCTGTTCTCGTTTGCGGGAGCGGCGCCCTCTCCCGGCATGCTACGCCTGCCCTTCCTGACACGGCAGGACGGATTCATCATGAAGGAGCTCGCAGCCGAACACACCGCGGCCGTCAGATCCCTTAAGGGGACCATGCGCGCCTCGCGCGAGCGGTTCCTGAGGGAGACCGCCGCAGTGTCAGGCGGCGAGAAAGTTACGCGCGGGGGACTTAACGAGAAGATAGCGCAGGAAGTGATCGACGCGCACTTCCGGTACGCGGAAGAATGCGTCCTGCTGCTCGGTCGCTACTCCTATGCGGTCGGCGCGTTCGAGCGATACAGCGACCGCTTCGACGCGTTCTCGGGCCAGGCGCGGTCCGGGGCTATCTCGCCCGGGCTCGAACAGGCGGTACAGGCAGCGTCCCTTATCCCGTCCCTGCCGGATTTTGACACGGACCGCATCCGGTACGAATTCGATTCGAAGCGGTACCTGCGCGCAGAAGCGGTCAACGCCCTCTCCCGTCTCAAGACACTGGTCCGGTTCTACCGCTCGCGTGGCGTATCGGTGCGCGACGTACCTTCGCAGCAGGAAATCTCTTCGCTGGAGAGGCGGCTTGACGCCCCGGTGCGGATCAGGATCGACGCGTGGATCATGAATGAATCCAATGTTATCGAGATTGACAGGAACGCGGCCCGGAAACTTTCCCTGGTCCTCGATCGCGGCGCGCAGGCCCGTGGAAAAACGGCCACTGATGAAACAAAACCGCCATCAGAGAACATGACCGCCATCGTCATCGATGAACCGGGGCTGTCCATCTCGATCCCCCGAGGATGGGACGAGCGGGAAATCGGTGAAACAGAGCGGTACCAGGGCATCATCAGGTCCTTTCATAACGCCGACGGCGTATCGTCGATCCAGCTCGTCAGGATTCCGCTGGAAAACCGCGATGCCAAGGAAACAGCCGAGGAATGGCTTCAGAAGGCCGGACGCAACCTTGTGGAAAAACAGTGGCAGAAAACCAACGATCTCGATTGCCTGATGATCCTGTCCAGCGACAGGAAGCGGAACGTATCCCAGACCTGCACCCTCTCCAGGGACGGGTTCGCCGTACTGATCACGGGCACGACAGCGCGTGACCGTTACCCGTCATTTAAGGCGCAGTTCATGAAGATAATCGGCTCGGTACAGGCGGGCAAGCTCTGACATCTGATAGGACCGCAAACGTTTGCGGTCCTATCACGGCGCTTCATCAAGCAGGTCCTTCCAGCTGCCCCGGATCGTGTCGCACGTCATTCCCCGGTTAACGTGTTCAATGTACTCCTCGCGCGGAATGTGGCGCGCCCCCAGCGTCTCGAGGTGGCCCGTGTAGACCTGGCTGTCGATAATGACAAAGCCGAGCTCGCCGAGTCTCCGTACCAGCACGATGAAGGCGGCCTTTGAGGCGTTACTCGCGCGGGTGAACATCGACTCCCCGAAAAAGCAGCGTCCCAGCGATATGCCGTAGAGTCCGCCGGCCAGCTCCCCGTCCTGCCATGCCTCGGCGGAATGCGCGTACCCGAGCTCGTGGAGCCCGATATATGCCTCCATCATTTCCTCTGTTATCCAGGTCCCGCGCTCCTTCTTCCGCGGGCCCTGGCAGCCCCGGATTACGCCGCGGAAATCGCGGTCGAGGGTGATGTCGAAAATCCTCCTTTTCAGGACCTGGCGCATCGTCTTTGATACATATAGCTCGTCGGGAAAGAGCACGAAGCGCGGGTCGGGCGACCACCAGATGATGGGATCGCCGTCCGAGTACCAGGGAAATATGCCGCTCCGGTAGGCATGGAGGAGCCGCTCCTGCGAGAGGTCGCCGCCCACGGCAAGAATACCGCCCGGCTCGGCCATGCGCACCGGCGGGAACACGATCTCCTTGTTCAGCTCGAATATGGGCATCTGTGCGGACCCCGCGGTGATGGTTGTTCGGAAATGACGGCGTGCCGTCAGGCAGTAATGGTACAATAATGAAGATAATAATCCAGCAAAAATTTTTCTTGCCTGTGGAATTTATATGCGACTGCAGACCGTGTGCATGGTATACTGGATCATTGCAAGGGAGGTTGTGTGCCACTCGCGCTGAAATTCATCATTTTTCAATTTTTCATCATCGCGCCCTTCATTGCAGGATACCGAATGAAACCGCTCATGGCCGACCCGTCTGCCGTGTCGAAAAGCGTTATCCGGGTCAACCTCATGCTCCTTGAGCCCCCGGTCATATTCTGGAGCATATGGGGCCTGCAGGTACGGTACGACATGGCGGTCCTTCCTGCAGCCGGGCTCTGCATCGTCATAGCCGGCTTTTTACTGGGGAAACTGTCGCTCCCGCTTCTCCGCCTGGAAGGGGCGGTGCGCAAAACCTACCTGATCAGCGCCTCGCTGGCAAACCACGGCTTCACCATGGGGGGCTTCATCTGCTACCTGTTCCTGAAGGAGACGGGGCTCGCCCTGTCTTCGATATTCATCATATACTTCATGCCCTACACCTTCCTGGTAATCTTTTCCTACGCGCAGGCGGGATCGGGGAAGCTCACCCTTCGCTCGGCCCAGGACTTCATCCTCTCCTATCGAAACATGCCCCTGTTCGCGGCCCTTGCGGCGCTGTCGCTCCTCGCGGCCGGGGTGCCGCGGCCCCGGCTTGACCCGCCGGTGGACCTGGTCATGATGCTGTCGGTGATGCTCTACTACTGGACCCTGGGTCTCGGCTTCGACCTGCGCGACGGGTTTGCACTGACGCGCGGGCAGTTCGCACTGGCAGCCATTAAATTTTTACTGGTACCCGCCGCCGTGTTCCTGCTCCTGCACCGGGCGCCGATCGGCCAGGAGATCAAGTCCGTGATCCAGATACAGGCGTTCATGCCCGCGGCTATCTACTCGGTCGTGACCGCGGTCCTGTTCGACCTGGACGCGCGTCTCGCCTCTTCCCTCTTCGTGGTGAACACGCTGATTTTCATACTTTTCGTGCTGCCGGTCATGTTCGCACTTCACGGTGCGGGCGTGTTCTGACGGCCCGGCCCGGCGCGCGTGCCCCGGCTCTAGAACGCCCCCATGATCGCCTCTGCCATGATGCGGTATCCTTCGACGTTGGGATGGACCTGGTCGCCCTGCACCAGGCTGGTGAACTCGAGCCCCTGTTCGATCTTCTCCATCCAGTAGCGGTGAACCCTGACGATCGCCAGGCCCTCCCTCTCGGCAACCGCCTCGAGCCTGCCGTAAAAATCATCGGCAATCTCGTCCATCCGCTCGTACACGACCGGCACGGACGTGATGATGAGTATTTCCGCGTCGGTTTCGTTCCTGATCTGTTCGACAATCTGCTGTACCATGCTCTCGAACCTGCCCGGGTTCACGCCGGAGAAAGCGTCGTTCAGGCCGAATTGTATGAATACCAGGTCCGGATCATGGTCCAGCACATCATTGCGCAGGCGGAGAAGGCCCCCTTCCGCAGTATCGCCCGGAATGCCGCGGTTGATGATCGAGACCCTGCACGACGGGTATTTCTTTTTCAGCATCCCGGAGAGAAAATCAAGGAACCCCTTTCTCGCCATCCAGCCCTGAGTGAGGGAATCACCCAGCGCGATGAGCCTGACCGGTTCCCCGGCTTCAAGCATGCTGATTGTCTTAGTTAGCTTCATTTTTCTAATTCCTTAAACCGTATAGAATTAACAGAAACACTTATGTCCCATTGAGGGAATTTCCAGTTACTGTAACTATCAGGACATGTTTTCGTATACTTCAATTTTATTTAATGATCAAATCCTAATTAAAATGACTAAATTTATATATTAATATTACATTATTTATACATTTTTTTTATGATATATTAATATTAATATTGATTTTCAATATGCCTTATTTTATACTACTATTCTTCCCTTTTCAACGGAGCATTTTAAGCAGGAGGGGTATATGAAGATAGAAATCACTATCCTCGGCCTTTTGATGGAAGAAAACCTGTATGGATATGAAATAAAGAAGAAGATCGTGGAGCGCCTTGAAGATTACGTCGATATCAAATTCGGCTCCATTTACTATGCCATAAAAAAAGCGGTCGATAACGGATGGGTCAAACGCGTCGGCACGGAGAAAGACAGCGGTAACCCGGAGCGGTATATTTACGAGATAATGCCGAACGGGAAAAAGCATTATAAAAAAATACTGAAGCAGTATTTCGATAAAACGCTGATACACTTTGATATCGATATCGTGCTGATGTTCATTAATTATCTCGGGGACGACCAGAAAAAGCAGTTTAGCGAACAGCGCATGTCCATGTTGAAAGACAAGCTGGAGACCATAAAGAAGAAAATCGACGATGATAAAACCAAGTCCGGCGAACAGTCATACCATGAAATATTCACCTATCTCGAGCACCACCTGAAGGCCGAGATGAACTGGCTCAAGTCGCTTAACTGGTAGGAACGGACCCTATCAGAACGTGGACAGCAGGTCCTGAAAAAAATCCGCCTTTTTCTCCCGTACCGTATCCTCTATTTTTTCCTTAAGCAGGTTCAGGTCATGCGACGCGCGCTTGATGATGAACACGCTCTTATCACCGACCCCGGCGATCTCACGGTCTATGGACTGCTCAGCGAGCATTTTATTGACATGTTCGATCCTGGTGAGGTTGTAATAGTGCCGCTTGGCCAGGGTGCTCGCGATACCGGCGAGAAAATCACCCTGCTTTTCGGCAACCTCCTTCAGGTCCTCTTTCCTGATCCTGGTCACGATCACCGTGTTCTTGGCTATCATGGTCGCTGCCCTCGTCTGGCCCAGCAGGAGTGACGACTCCCCGATGATGGTCCCCGGCTCGTCTATCGTCGAGATCCTGACCCCTTTCACGATGACATCGAGGGCCCCGCTCCGGAGAATATACATTTCAGTTCCCGGCGTGCTCTCCTCGCAGATTATCGCCCCGCGCTGGAACTCCACGTCTTTATCCGACAGCTGCGACGACGAGGCCATGCGTACCGGCTCGATCGATTTGCATAACGCCTCCCCTTTCTTGTATGTCAGGGTGGCCTCGAAATCCTCGGCGAGGCTCTTGATCCAGGGGATCCTCCGCTTGTCGTATTCCTGCCTGAGGCGGTTAACGATGGTATAATAGCTGACCGCAATATCGCGGATCTTTTTCTCATCGCCTTCAAGAAGTTTCATGTTTTTCTGGAGTATCTCGCCGGTGAGATATACCTGCTTCGCGAGGACCATCGACGCGTTCAGGGCGAACGAATAGGTATTAAGGCCGGCAAGAAATTTTTCGACCGGGATCTTCTTGACCGAGCTGCCCGCGGCGGCAACCGCCGTTTCGAGCCGGTCGGTGTCGATGCCGAGAAGACGGCTCATGATGATCTCGGTTGACCCGATGATAAGATTTTTCCCTGATATGGCGTACTTGTCCGCGTTGGAAGCGTAAAAATACACCGATCCCTCATCGAGGAAATAGACGGAATCCGCGGGCATCACTGCCGCATATAATTTGATGTGGCTTTCGCTCATGCCGACCGTCCCCCGGTCATGACAGTAAGCTTTTAATCGTATCGAGAAGCTGGTCCCTGTCAAACGGCTTCTGGATGAACGCGGAAACGTTTATGTTTTTATCATTCATTTTTATTGTCTTTTCGTTAAGCGCCGAAATGATGATTATTTTCGCGTCCGGATCATGCTCGAGAATGGATTTGACGGCCTTCATCCCGTCCACCCCCCCCATGGTGATGTCCATGGTCACGAAATCGGGCTTCATGATCTTATATTGCTCCACGCCGTCCCCGCCGTTATCCGCTTCCGCGAGCACCGTATGGTTCCCGCTTTCAAGAGACTCGCGTAGTATTTTTCTCATGAATTTTGAATCATCAACGATCAAACCGTTGGCCATGCAACCCACCTGTGCTGTCAAATTTATAGCAATAATACTGAACCATTGATATGTGTTCAATTACTTTTATATTTTTTTTACCGGCCTCTTCTCATTATCCCGGAAGAATCCTCGCCGCAACAAACCTCTTCACGGTAAAAAAAGCAGATCACCCCGCCCGGAGAAACTTTATTCTTGACATCGCCATTACCGTACCGGACAATCCTGTCCGTTGCAATCACACAGTATCAGATTCATCAGGCTAAGCCCGGGGATGCCCGGGCCGCCCGAACAACCCGGAGGTTCAACAATGCGCCGATCGTTATCCATCATCATGCTAATCTGCGTCTGCATCGTCTCATGCACGCCAAAATATAAAATAGATCATGAAAAACCGGTGCGGCCCCTGGACCTGCCGAAAGACGACGCGGCCCATTACGCGGCGCAGACCGAATGGTGGTATTATACCGGCCACCTGTCTGCGGATGACGGCACGGAATACGGTTTCGAGGTCACGTTTTTCAAGCGCCTTACCAGCGAGGACAGGGCCCCCTGGTTTTTTCTGTGCGTGCCGGGGCACTGGATCAAGGAAGTGGGCCTGCTCGGCCACTTTGCCGTCACTGACCTCGAGAACAAAAAATTCAAAGCCGATCAGCTCACGAACCTTTTTAGTAAGAGTAAGGCAGATCCCGACCGGCTTCACGTGTTTATCAACGGCTGGTCGGTTGAATCAAAGGACGGTTCGCATCTTCTCAAGGCGTCCATGCCGGGTTATTCCGTTGACCTGAAGCTGACGCCTGCAAAACCGGCGGCCCTGCACGGACCGCTGGGGATCGTTGAAAAGGGAGTGGCCGCCAATTACTACTACTCGTACACGAACATGAATGCGGAAGGTACGATCACCGTCAAGGGAAAGAAAAAGGGCGTGAAGGGCAAATCATGGATGGACCACGAGTTCGGACCCATGGAACTGGTGAAATCCCATATCGGGTGGGACTGGTTCAGTATACAGCTTGAGAACAACACGGAGCTGATGATTTACCTGATACGGAGCGACGGACAGGTGGTCGCACAATCCGGCGGAAGCTATGTTGATGCCGAGGGTAAAGTCAAATGGCTGAAACTCGGTGACCTGGATATCAGGACGTTGAACACCTGGACGAGCCGGAAGACCGGGGCAGTGTATCCTGCCGAGTGGGAGATCACCGTCAGGCCGCTCAACCTGACACTCCACGTGAAGCCGGTGATGGCGGAGCAGGAGCTGAGATTGAAGCCGGTGACCTACTGGGAGGGCGCCGTCAGGGTCGAAGGAACGACCGCGGACGGAACCCTGAATGGAAAAGGCTACGTCGAGCTCGTGGGATACGACAGGAAGGCTTCGTTCGGCAGCTTCAAGTAGCATCCATGCGGCGATCGTTCTGAACCGGTCCGGCTGTTTCCGTCGCCGGCCGGACAATGACCGAATCATATGACCAGAGAAAGCGAATCCAGGTATCTCCTCAGGGTGCAAAAAACGGTCGGCCGCGCCGTCAACCGTTACGACCTGATACGGGCCAATGACCGTATCGCGGTCGGTGTCTCGGGCGGAAAAGATTCCATCGTGCTCCTCGAGTCCCTCGCCGTGCGCCGGAAATGGATCCCGATCCATTATGACATCTGCGCCGTGCATATCGAGGTGAAAAACATAACCCGCGCCCTCGATCATCGTTTCTACGAGGATTTCTGCAGGGAGCTGGGCGTAACGTTTGAAACGCGCTCGATCGAAGTGGACCTCACCCGGGATCCGGGCAAGACCGTCTGCTTCGTGTGTGCGTGGCACCGCCGCAAGGAGCTCTTTTATGCGGTCAAGCTGCTCGGATGCAACCGGCTTGCGCTCGGGCATCACATGGACGACGCGCTGGAAACGCTGCTACTCAACATGACCTTCAACGGCACGATGAGCTCCATGCCTCCGAAGCTTGCCATGTTCGGTGGCGAGTTTGACATCATCCGGCCCCTGATCCTGCTTCATGAAAAAGAGATCGAGCGGTACGCGCGCATGCGGGAATTCCCGGTGGAGCGGTCACAATGCCCCTACGGGGACACAACACGGCGGGCGGACATGAAACGGGTGATAGGCGAGCTGTCGAAGATGAACAAAAAGGCGAAAAACAACCTGTTTGCGGCAATGTCAAATATCCACCGGGAATACCTGCCGCCCGGGTAGCGGCATCATGCGCCGCTCCCCTGTACCCGGATCACCACGTCGTTATCCGCGATGTCTGCCACGGCGGTTCCGCCGTTCGCCAGGGCGCCGAACAGCACCTCGTCCACAAAGAACTTCTTGATCTTGTCCTGTACCAGGCGGTCGATCTCCCGCGCTCCGAACTTCGGCGAGTAGCCTTTCATCCCGAGCCACCGGTAGCACTCGTCCGTAACCTCGAGCGTGACATTCTTTTCCGCGAGCTGCTGCCGAAAAAGGTTGATGTTCTTTTTCACGATCTGCACGATGATCGGCTCGTCGAGATCGCCGAACTTCACGACCGCGTCAAGCCGGTTGCGGAACTCGGGCGAGAAGATCCGGTCCACCGCGTCCTTGATGGCCGTCTCCGTCACCGTGCGCTCCTCGAACCCCACCTGCGCCCTGCCGATCTCCCGCGCGCCCGCGTTGGAGGTCATGATGATGATCACGTTGCGGAAGTCCGCCTTCTTGCCGGTGTTGTCTGTCAGCGTGGCGTAGTCCATCACCTGTAACAGCGTATTGAAGATGTCCTGATGCGCCTTCTCGATCTCGTCGAGGAGCAGAACCGCGTACGGCGTCTTCCTGATGCCGTCCGTGAGGAGCCCGCCCTCCTCGTACCCGACGTAGCCGGGAGGCGCGCCGATGAGCCGGGCGACCGTGTGCTTTTCCTGGTACTCGCTCATGTCATAGCGGTGGAGTTTAACGCCCAGGACCGCGGCGAGCTGGCGCGCCAGCTCCGTTTTCCCTACGCCCGTGGGTCCCACGAACAGGAACGAGGCGATGGGCCGGTCCGGGTTACCGAACCCGGCGCGGTTCCGTTTGATCGCCTGGCACACGTGCTCTATGGCGCCGTCCTGACCGAAGATCTGCTTTTTCAGCTCCAGCTCGATGTCCCGGAGCCTGCCCGTTTCAGACGAGGACACGCTCTTTTCCGGGATCTTGGCGATCTTCGCCACGACCTTCTCCATATCGCCGACCGTTATGGTGATCACCTCTTCGTCGCTCTCGCGGTACATGCGCGAGAAGGCCCCTGCCTCGTCGATTACGTCGATTGCCTTGTCCGGCAGGAAACGATCGTTGATGAACTTCGCGGAAAGCTCGACCGCGGCATTGATCGCATCGTCGGTATAGCGCACGTTGTGGTGCTGCTCGTACCGCTCCTTCAGCCCGGCCAGTATCTCCCGCGTCTCCTCTGTCGTGGTTTCAGGGATTTCGATCTTCTGAAACCGCCGCGACAGCGCACGGTCCCTGTCAAAGTACTTCTTGTATTCCTCATAGGTGGTCGAGCCGATGCAGCGAACCTTGCCGTTCGACAGCAGCGGCTTGAGCATGTTCGACGCGTCCATGGAGCCGCCCGATACGGCGCCGGCACCAACCACGGTGTGTATCTCGTCTATGAAGAGAATGACGTTTTTCATGCCCTGGAGCTCGGCAATGACCTTTTTCATCCGCTCCTCGAAGTCCCCGCGGAACCGCGTACCGGCGATAAGGGAGCCCATGTCGAGGGAGTAGATCTTCGCATCCCTGAGCGGTCGAGGCACTTCGCCACGCGCGATGAACTGCGCGAGCCCCTCGGTGATGGCGGTCTTTCCTACCCCGGGATCACCCACGTGTATCGGGTTGTTCTTGCTGCGGCGGCAGAGCACCTGCACGGTCCGCTCGATGATGTCCTTCCTGCCAATGAGCGGGTCCAGCTCACCCTCCTTCGCCTTCGCCGTGAGCTCTGTGGTGAATGCCTCGACCGCCTTGCGGCCGGGCGTTTTCTTCGCACCGGCGTCCGGCTCCGCTTCAGTCTCATCTCCCAGCCACTCGCCGGCCTCGCCCTCGGGCGGGTACTGGGACACGCCGTGAGAGATGTAGTTCAACAGGCCGTACCTGGTCACGCCCTCTTCCTGGAGGAAAAAAGCGGCGAAGGATTCCGACTCATCGAAGAGGGAGACCAGCACGTCGCTGATATCCAGCTCGCTTTTCTGTGCTGACGTGGTGTGCCAGATGGCCCGCTCGAGCACGCTTTTAAAGCCCTCTGACTGCACCGGCTCCTGGTGCTCAACGGTGGTAATGTGCTTGCTGAAAAACTCCTCGATCTTCCGTACCAGGTTGTTGACGTCACCCCCGCTTCCCTGGATGATCTCTTTGCCAAGATCGTTATACAGGACCGCGTACAGGATATGCTCTGGTGTGAGGTACTCATGCCTGCGCGTTTTGGCCTCCTGGAAGGCGGCCATGAGTATATTGTTCAATTCATTATTAATTTCCATCATGCTTCCTCGTACGAGCATTTCAGCGGATATTCCCGCGCTTTCGCCATCATGTGGACCTGATTCACCTTGGTCACCGCGATATCAAGTGTGTAGACCCCGCATACGCCGACCCCTTTTTTGTGGACGTCCATCATCACCTGCACGGCCCGGGCGGTTGGCATGTGAAAGATCTTCACGAGTATCTCGACGACAAAATCCATGGTCGTGTAGTGGTCATTATGCAGAACGACCCGATACATCTTCGGTTCATCGACCTTGTGTTCCTCTTTTAGATTAAGGTCTTCTTCGAACCGGTATCCGGCACCTGAATCACCAGGCATGGTTCTCCTCCCCCACGACCGAAACTCGCATATTAATAATACATCTGATTGACAAATTTGTCATATTTTTCATTGAATTAATGGCACTTAATTCCCATATCCGCCGTATTTCCCTCGTTTCAACGAGCGGTAATCCTGCGTCCGGGGCGCGCCTATCGGGGCCGTAACAATTCAGGGAAACATCCCGGCGCCTGCAAACCAGTCACTGCACCGGCTGATATTTTGCAATACTTTTTAACTGACCGGGGATCACTCCCGGACCCATACCCTGCTTTCCCAGTTATATTTCTCATGAGGGTGGAAATGTCCCTTGTAGGCCATGCTCTCGTTCTCTTCAATGAAATATCCGAGATAATAGTACTTGAGCCCGCGCGATGCGGCATATTCCGTTTCCCTGATAACGCTGAACGTGCCCGGACGAAACCGCTCATGCGTTGTTTTATAGATGAAATATACGGAGCTCAGCGCTTCTTGCGACATGTCAAGAAAACCGACCGCGATCAATTCGCCGTCACAATAATATTCCGACTGGAGCGCAGGGCAGGATTGCGTGTAGAAAGACGCCAGAAAATCCTGCTCCTCACTCTCCTTGCCGAAGCGCCGCAGCGAATGGTCGCGGTAAATCTCGAAAATCTCCTCACGGTAATCAAGCCCTCCGAACCGAACCTCAATGCCGGCGCACTTTTTCACGATCCGTCGCTGGCTTTTTCCCGGGCCGAGCTCCTGCGCAAGAATTCGTATCGGTATGCAGCGCCGGCACTCGCCGCAATCCGGACGGAAATAGTAGTCTCCGAACTTGCGCCAGCCGCGCTGCAGGAGCTGGTCAAGCTCGCGACCATCAAGACCGTGCGCGAAAAAATATTCGAAACGCCACATCCGGTCCCCGATGTACGAGCAGGGAGTGAAATCACTCAGCCGTGGTTCTTGTAACAGTATCATGATGATGTCATTATCAGAAAATGTGCTGCCTCTGGATGCTCATGCGCCCATGCACGCGATTCTGTAACAGTGCATTAATGAAAAAATTATTTCAAGAAAATAATTCACGCTCACGCCTTCCTTCCGCCGCAGAGAGAAAATGATGAGCATATTGTGAAAATTGATAGTAAAAATATTTTTGAAACTTTTAGCGACATAATCCAGAAAATAATTGACATTTTTTCGATATATGTTATTTTTTTTCACAAATAGAAAAAAAATGAAAGAAAAAATTGAAATAAAGGATCTTCACCAGTCATTCGGTCCCAAAGTCGTCCTTGATGGGATCGATCTCACCGTGTATGAACATGAAATACTCTGCATCATCGGTATCAGCGGCGCCGGAAAATCGGTCATTTTAAAAAATCTCATTGGCATCCTGCAGCCTGACAGCGGCCGCATTATCGTCAACGGCGTCGAGTTCACCGGTGCGGACGCCGAGACACGGCGTGCGATCCTTTCGAAATACGGCATACTGTTCCAGGGTGCCGCTCTCTTCGACTCACTCAACATCTATGACAACATCGCCTTCGGCCTCCAAAAAAAAATATACCGGAAGATCGCATACGGGAGATTGTCCCTGAGATGCTGGAAAACGTCGGCCTGAAAAACGTCGAATCCCGCCGCGTATCCGAGCTTTCCGGCGGCATGCAGAAGCGCGTCGGCCTCGCCCGCTCCATTGCCCTCAGGCCCGAGATCATGCTCTACGATGAGCCGACGACCGGAGTTGATCCGATCACCGGCGGCGCGGTCGACCGGTTGATCAAAAAAACGCGGGATACCTTCGGCGTAACTTCAATTGTCGTGACCCATGACATGCGCTCTGCCTGCCGCCTCGCTGACAGGATCGCCATGCTGTATAGGGGAAAAATAATATTCACGGGTACACCGGACATATTTAAAGGAACGAGCGATTTGTACGTGCAACAATTCATCGAAGGAAGAGCCCATGGCCCGATTCAGGTACTGTAACCGGCTCTTCCTCTTCCCGATCATGTTCGGGCTGCCCTTTCTCTGCTGCCAGTGCAGCTACTCGTCATATACCGGCACGGCGGAGCTGACCGGGCATCCATGGCTAAAGCAAAAAAAAATATTCCTGGATCCGGGGCATGGCGGCGGCCGATGCGAGAGAACGGGCCCCAACGGCGTGTCCGAGCCGGCGCTGAACCTCGCCGTCGCGAACATTGTTGCCGGCATGCTGAGAACGGCAGGCGCGGAGGTCGAGTTCAGCCGGAGCGGCGACAGCTTCGTCTCCGACCATGACCGTGCCATGAAAGCGCGCGAGTATCGGCCCGACCTGCTTATCAGCATACACCATGCGGGCTCGCTCAGAAAGGACGACTGCGTGAACTATCCAGCGGTCTTCATATGGGGCTCTGACCAGGTATCGCCGGCCAGCCGGGATTTTGCGGGACACCTAAATGACGAATTCAGCAGGATCCTGGACGAAAAGGGGGTCATTCGCTCTGATTTCGCCCTGTACGGCGAGGAAGGGACGACCATTCTGAGAGAGACCAGGTACCTCTGCCCCGCCGTAATCGGTGAGGCTGGATTTTACACTGACATCAAGCATTCCATACGCTTAAAAGATTCATTATTCCTGGAAAAAGAGGCGGAATCATACTTTTTCGCCATTTCCCGCTACTTCAAATGGGGAATTCCATCGGCAATTGTCGAATTATCCTGCCACATCGATAATTCAGGGCCCATGACCAACCTGATCCGTGACAGGAAGCCCCTCGTGTCCATACTCACCAGGAGCGATAACGAGCTCCCCGGCATCGATGCCGGATCAATGCGGATAACCCTCGACGGCGTGCCGGTCAGGAGCAGGGAAATTTCACCCGGCCGTTTCGCAGTCGATTACGGAAAGGAGCTCTATCCGGGGTTCCATCGCCTCCGGTTCCAGTTCCGTAATTTAAGACAGCAGAGCAGCATGATACTAACCGCTCCCTTTACCGTCGAGATACACGCGGGCGACCGCGACCGCCTTGCAAAAGAGGGGAGGAGACTCGTCAGGAGCGGGAGGAGATCGGCCGATGGACTGAAAATGCTCCTTGCGTCGCTATCCATGGGACCGGTTGATCCCGGATGCGAAGTGCTCGTGCGTGACATCTCGCGTGGATTCACGATGATCGGCGATGCCGCGAGCGCATCGTACTACTCGAAGAAGCTTTCTCTCTTCTACAGCGACACGGCATGCGTCACGTCACAGAATAAATTTTACATGTCGAGCAACGAGCGCATCCCGATCGAATATCTCGGCAGGCGCGCACGCGTCGTTGCAGACAGGTGCTGCGAAGAGAATAAAAACGTAGTGATGAAAAATAAATTTAGTGAGCGCATAAAACAATTTTTTTCTGGACAAGAGTAAATTGATATAGTATAATGTTCACAACTGAATTTTATCGAGGAGATTGATGAAGACGTACTCGCATAACAACGGAACGTTCATTGGAAAAGGTGGTACGGAAATATTTTTCCAGAACTGGATCGTCGAAAAACCGAGCGGTCTGCTCGTTATCGCACACGGTCACGGAGAACATTCCGGCAGGTACGACAACATCATCAACGAATTAAAGGGAAGCAACGTGTCGGTGTATGCCCTTGACCACCGCGGACACGGCAGATCTGGCGGCAAGCGCGGTCATGTCGAGTCCTTCATGGATTATGTATACGACCTCAAGCTCTTCATTGACCTCATCAGGGAGGAAAACCGCTCGGTCAACCTCGTTCTCCTGGGGCACAGCATGGGCGGCGCGATCGCCTGCCGGTATGCGCTGACCTATTCCGACGACACCAGCAGCCTCATCCTCTCATCGGCCGGCCTTATCTTCGGAGGAGACGCCCCGGCATGGAAGAAAAAGATGGCGGTTATTCTGTCAAAGTACATTCCCGGGCTCACCATGTCGACCGGGCTCTCGTCGAAAGACCTCTCGCATGACCGTGCCGTGGTCGAGGCCTATGAAAACGATCCCCTGGTGCACGACCTCATGTCCCCGCGCCTGTTTACGGAATTCGTCAATAACGGCGTCGAGTGCCTGGAGAGAGCTTCGGAGCTCCGCATACCCCTCCTGGTCTTCCACGGCAAGGACGATGCAATCGTCGATTATCGCGGGAGCGAGCAATTGTACGCAAAAGCCTCATCGCAGGTCAAGGAGCTGCATATATACGACGGCCTGTTCCACGAAACCATGAATGAGACGGACAACAAGAAGGTTTTGAAGATTACCGCGCAGTGGGTCGCAAAGTCCATGAGCGCTAAAAAAAAGCAAACGAAACTGAAAAAAAGCGGGAAGAAAAGCCGATAACAATAACAAAGGAGTCTCGTGCGTTTAAAGCACAAAAAAATATAAAAGGCTCCCCTGATAAAGGGTGCTAAAAAAATTAAAAAATACAAGGAGTACAAAATCGTGGGAACAAAAAAAGTAGCTAAAAAAGCCGTAAAGAAAGCAGCGAAAAAGACTGCGAAGAAAGCCACAAAAAAGAAAAAATAAGTTCGTAACCAAGGCGGGGCAAAAAACCCCGCCTTTTTTTATCTCTTTGTCTGCAGTTCATGCACCTGCCTGCTTTCTCCTAATCATCAATCCAGGAATAACTCGATTTTATCGCCGCCCGATCTGAGTGCACGTTTGACCGCCATTTCAGATTTTTTTATGAGGCCGTCAAGTATCAGGTCGTTCAACAGGTTGCTGTCCACGGTATTGCTTTTAGATATTTGCGTCGGGTCCAGCTCTGCTATCCCGATTGACAATGAAAGTTGTATCCTGGTGTCTTTCACGTAAAGCGGCTTTTTAACGATGGAAGACATGATCCGTCGCGCCACCTTGTCGGCATTGCTTTTACCGGAATCCGGCAGAAAAAGGAGAAAATCGGATATGGTGAACCTGCCCAGCTTGTCATAGGGTCTGCAGGAGGTCTTCATTCTCCTGCCACATTCGTCGAGGATCTCGTCCATTGCCGACATGCCGTGTATTTCCGCGAGCTCCTTGAAATTTGTTATGCTTGCCATGAGCGCCGACATGTATTTCATCTCGCGGGACGCCCGGCCCATCTCCTTCAGCACCTCGTCGAGGAGCGACCGCCGGTTCAGGAGACCGGTCACCGGGTCTTCCTTGACCAGCTTGATGATCTTCCTCTTGTGCCGCGTGATCTCTTCTTCGAGCTTGAGAACATGGTCGGCGATCTTTATTCGTGATACCAGCTCGTCCTTGCCGAACGGCTTGAAGATGAAATCGTTTGCGCCTGCGTTCAGCAGATTTCCCAGTATATCCTCCCGGTCGCGGGTCGTGACGACGAGCAGGTGGATATACCTGTTCATCTTGATCTTCCGTATGCGCCGGCACAGGGCCTCGATGTCAAAATCATTTTTCGACCAGTTAATTATTGCGACCTGGATCGTGAATTTCTGGATGTCCACAAGGGCATTATCTATGCCATCTGATACGTACATCTTGGCCTTGTATTTCTTCAGGGAGCTGCTGACGGCATTATAGAAGGACTGGTTGTTGTTTATGAGAAGTATGTTCATACTGTTACTCCCGTGCGGGCAGTGTCTGTATCGTCCTCATGGCCGTGTCGGCCCTGAAAGGACCCCTCTTCCCTAAAATTCTCGTATATTCGCATAATTTTGTCAATCAAATAATAGGGTGGGAGACGCATACGGTTGTGCGGGGTCCGCCAGACGTCATTCGATCTCAACGCGGTACGGGAACAGGTACAGCGCCTTTTCGTCTTTCAAATTCAGATATTCCATGCTCCGGATCATGCCCCTGACCTGCTCGGCAAGCAGCTGCAGATCGGGAAGATCGAGCGGATCGAAAAGCGGACCGCGCATGCTTGGATACTTCACGACATCGAACCTCTCGCCGATTCCCGACAGGTGTGCCGCGTACTCAATCGCCGTCATGAGCCCCCCCTCCTCGTCGACCAGGCGGTTGCCGATCGCCTGTGAGCCGGTGAAGACCCGCCCCTCTGCGATGCGGGACACTTCCCCGGCGCTGATGCCTCGCGCCCGCACGACCATACCGGTAAACCGGTCATAGGTAAAGTTGACCCCCTCCTGTAAAATTTTTTTCTCCTTCTCGGTGAGATGCCGCGACTCGGAGAAGATGTCCGCGAACTCGCTCATTTTTATCACATCCTTGCTGATCCCGAGCTTCCGGTACAGCTCCTCCAGCGTGATCTTGCCGAAGACAACGCCGATCGAGCCGGTGACCGTGCCGCGGTTTGTATAGATCCGGTCGCCGGTGCAGGCCGCGTAGTACCCGCCTGATGCCGCAATATTCCCGAATGAAAATATAACCGGCTTCCCGTATTTCTTTTTCAGCCTTACCAGGGAGTTCAGCATGTAATCGGAAGCGGCCGCCGAGCCGCCGCCCGAATTGATGCGTATGACAACGGCGCGGACCGCGGGGTTGGAGAAGGCATTCTCCAGCGCATCCCGGTATGCATCGGTCCCGATCGACCTGAACCACCCGGTTTTGAACGTGCCGCCGCTCACAATGTTTCCCTCAATCACAACGATGGCAACCGCGGGGAGCAGGCTCCAGTGATACTCACGTACCGGCCTTCTCCGGTAGGCCGACAGGGTCACCATCGATGCGGACCGGCCGATCTCATCCGTGATGTCTTCCGGGTACCCGATGCGGTCCACAAGCCCAATCTTCACCGCATCCTCCGGGGCGAGAGAGCCCCTGCTGAAAAGCCCGTCCAGCACACCGCGCGATATGCCGCGGTCGGCAATGATATCGCCGACATACTGTCCGTTCAGGTCTTCGAGGAGCGAGGTCATGTTTTCGCGAAACTCATCCGACATGTGCTCACGCGTGAATGAATCGCTGAATGACTTGTACGCGCCCCGGTTCACCGATTCGAACCGGACGCCGACCTTGTCCATCAGGCCCTTGAAAAAATAGACGCGCGCGGAAAGCCCGGTCAGGTAGAAGGGCGAATTGGGCGTGAAGTAAATCCTGTCCGCGGCCGTCGCAAGGTAGTACGCCGCGTTCCCCGGCTCGGTCATGACTGCGTACACTTTTTTGCCCTGCGCCCGCGCACGCTTCAGCTCTTTCCGCAGCTCCTGGATACGCGCGAACCCGATCCCGGGCTTCCCTATCCGGACAATCACGCCGTCAACGCCCCTGTCTTCTGAAATTGTGCGGATATCGTTGACCAGGTCATAAAATGTCGGGGTGCTCGAGCCCCAGAAACTCTTCTTCTCGATCTCGTTCAGCGTACCGTCGATCGAAATTTTTATAAAATTCCCGGGGCCGGGCATGGTGAGCGTCGACCGGCTCCGCGCCAGTCGCACCGCCACGGAAAAGCCGTTTATATCCGGCGCGGCATCGTGATTGGCCGTGCGGTTATAGCGGAGATCGACGATGGGACCGTAGATCGACCTGAACTGGATCGGGACGGTCAGCCCGTACGCAATGTTCAGGTACCGGTCCAGCGAGAAGAAGAGGGAGATGTCACAGGGGATCCGGACATCAGCCGTGAATTTCACGTTCGTGTCCCGGAAAGACTTTCCTTTTCCACGTATCATGTCAAGCGACAGGGTAATCCTCTCGAAGTAGGGTCTCACGGAAATCGAGTAGGTCTCTTTCCACCGCAGCCTGTTACCGTTGACCTCGCCCCACGCGTCATCCATCACAAAAGCAAGGGAGACATACCGCACGGGCCTGAAGAGCAGGCCCCAGGAGAAACCGTAATATCCCTTGTACAGCCTGTTGTCGGACGTGCTGAAGGAATGGCTCAAGCCGAACCCGAACATGTTCTTGAAAAAAAAGCCCTTGCCATACCTGAAATAATTCGCCCCGGCATGATCGATAGCTCCGAGCTTATTCAGGTAGACGTCCTGGTACCAGCCGTACATGACCGAGAACCCATACGCCTCGGCCTGGACAAAATGGCTCCCGCTTTTTTTTCCGTCATAGAACATGTACTCGTACGCAATCTTTGGAGTCCAGTCCAGGTCCGGAAACACGGGATTGACGGCCCCGCCGAAGGGACCCGGGGTGTGGCTCGCGGAGCCTTTCTCCGGGCTGAAGAACGGGTTCTCCGCTGCTTCAAGAGACAGCGATATACAAAGCGCCGTTGCCAGCGATGCGGTGATAGAGATGATAACGCGCGGTATTCTTTTCATGATGTTTCCTCTGTCATTCGAACGCATCACAACGACGCGAAATCGTCCTTGATTGAGCTGAAAATCCCGTCAATGCTTTTCGTTCCGTCAATGATGAGAAACCGGTTATCGGCAATTGAGAGAAAGATATCGCGCACCTTTTCAAGAAACGCCTCTTTCTCGAACACCTCCTCGCGCCTGCCGCTCCGGCCGGAGACCCGGCGGATGGCGACGTCGGGCGGTATGTCGATGAAGTAGACCCGGTCCGGCTCCGGGAAATGCATGGCCCTGTTCTCGGCAATGATCCTCCCGGGATCGATGCCGGCGGCGCCCTGGTAGGCTGCGTTGGAAAAATAATAACGGTCCATGATGATGGTTATACCGCCGTCCAGAGACGGGACAATATTTTTCTCTGCGTCGTCCTTCCGGTCCATCAGGAAGAGACGCATCTGCTCCTCGGCCGGCGCCATCTCCTTTTTCGCGAGCATCTCCCGGACCTTCCGGCCCCACACCCCGCCGGTGGGCTCGGCAAGGCGCACCGCGGGCAGGCCGGCAGACCGGACATGGTCGAACAGGAGATCGCACTGCGTCGACTTGCCGGAGCCGTCGATTCCCTCGAACACGATAAAGAGAGGCCGTCTGCTCACCGATCCCTCTCCCCGCCGCCGCGGGAAGCCTTGCGGAGCCGGTCCATGATGGCGATCCCGAGGCCCTGTTCCGGCACCGGCTCGGCGATGATGATGCTGATCTTCATCCTGTCAAGGCGATGCAGGGCCGAGAAGAGATTGGCTGCCGCCTCCTGTAGATCGCCGCTTACCGAGAGGACCTCGGTCCGTCCGGAGGGAGCGCCAGACTCAGGCTGCCGGTAGAGAAGAAAACCCGCGTCTGCACGGGAAAAATCGATAGTGCCGGCGCTGTCCGCGAGCCGAACCGGGATCGACGGCGAATAATGCGAGGGAAGCTGCCCCGGCGCTTCCGGGTTATCGACGGAGTGCGCGGCCATTTCCACCGGACCGATGATCGCCTCGATCTCTTCGATCGGCACCCCGCCCGGCCGCAGTATCACGTTCTTTCCCTCGTCCAGCTTGATGATGGTCGATTCCACTCCCACGCTGCAGGCGCCGCCGTCGATTATCATGTCCACGCGCTCGCCCAGCTGGTCGAGCACGTGTGCGGCCTTGGTTGGGCTGATGTACCCGAACCGGTTTGCGCTCGGCGCGGCGATCGGCGTGCCAGAGAGCCTGATGAGCTCCAGCGCGATAAGGTGGTCCGGCATCCGTATCGCAACCGTGTCCAGCCCGGCGGTGACGATGTCCGGCACACGCTCGCTCCGCGTCATGACCATGGTGAGCGGGCCCGGCCAGAACCTGCCCGCCAGCCTCCCTGCCCGCTTGTCAACGCGGGAGACAAGCGCGCTCATCTGCGAAAGATCGGCGATATGGACGATGAGGGGATCGAACAGGGGTCGGTTCTTCGCCTCGAAGATCCGCGCCACCGCCAGGGGATTGAACGCATCAGCGCCGAGACCGTACACGGTCTCAGTGGGAAAGGCGACGATACCGCCGCTCTTTATGATGGCAGTGGCCTTTCGCATCACCCGCCGCGAGGGATGTGATATCTTCATCCGGGTATCTTTTCGTTTATTGAGGAACGGTATTTCCACAGCCTGAAACCGCCGGTACTATCATTGTGTTTTCCTTCCCTGAACATGGGACCACTGATAAAATATTTCAACTAAAATAACAGGATAGAGTCAAAATTGTAATGCCCGGTCCCCCGGCGACCTGCAGTCACAATTCTCCATTAGAATATTTCCCTCACGCCCTGCTCCGGCGGGCTGGACAGGCGGACATGATGCTTAATCTAATTGACAAAACCCTCAGTATCGGGCGATATTAGCAGGCGCACCTATTTTCACCATGCGGGATGTTCATTGAGAGCAGATAAAGAGCTTCGTGAAAAACTAATCTCCCCGGAAGACCTGCTGGATATCATTAAGCCGGGCAACCGGATTTTCCTCTCCAGCGGCCCTGCCATGCCGGCGCGGTCCGTGGGTGCGATCATTGGAACCGACAATGTCAACGCCCAGGACCTCGAGCTCATCCAGCTCATCACGCTCGGCGACCAGCTGACGCGGGAGTGCTGCACGGAACACAACTTCAGGCTGAAAACCTTCAATATCGGCGAAAGCATCGTCAAAGAGCTGAGCGAGGGGCACGTCGATTTCATTCCCGCGAACCTGATCGAGATCCCTCTCCTCCTGGCGAGCGGCGCGGTCGGCATGGACGTCGCCATCGTCACGACGTCACCCCCGGACGCAAACGGTTACATGAGCCTGGGCGTCGCTGTCGACGTCTCGAACATCGCGGTGGAAAAGGCGCCGGTCGTGATCGCGGAGATCAACCCCTCGATGCCGGTCACCTACGGCGAGACCCTGATCCATGCAAACCAGGTCCACCATGTCATCGAGAGCGACGTGCCCATACTCGAGCGCCAGTGGAGGATGTGGGACCGGCAGCAGGAAACAATAGGCTGGCATATCGCCAACCTGATCGAGGACGGTTCGACCGTCGCGCTCCACGCGGGCAGGATGTTCGACGCGATCGCGTCACATCTCAAGACCAAGCGGGACCTGGGCATCTATACAAACGTGATCTCGGACTGGGCCATCGACCTGGTCGAATCGGGGGCCGTGCCCTATAACCGGAGCCGGTACCGCGGAGGGCAGATCACCACCAGCTACTGCTACGGCACGCGCGAAATATACGACTACGTGGCCCGCAACCCCATCATCGAGTTCTACCCGATCCCTCGCCTGGCGAACCCGAACGTGATAAGCCGCATACCGAACCTGATCAGCATCATGAACGTGAAGAAAATAGACATCTCCGGCGAATCGGTCATCTTCCACTCCGGCGACAACCTGCTCACCGGGTACGAGAGCAAGTTCATCTTCGCCATGGCCGCCGCAATGGCGAAGCGCGGCAAGACCATCATCGCACTCAGCTCCGTGGACACGGAAGGGAAGAGCAACATCGTCATATCCCACGACCGGTGGATCGAGAGGGTGCGTGCAACCCTGGGGATCGCGCGCTACGTGGTCACCGAGTACGGTGTCGCCAACCTCTTCGGAAAATCGATACGCGAGCGGGTCCTTTCGCTCATAGATATCGCGCATCCCGACCACCGGGAAGAGCTCCTGGACAAGGCAAAGCAGTGCGGCTACGTGTACAGGGACCAGATCTACGCGTTCAAAGACGCGGTAAACTACCCGATGGAGCTCGAGACGGTAAAATCATTCAAAGACGGCCTGGAGATCAGGTTCAGACCTATCAAGGCGTCCGATGAGGACATGATGCGGCGCCTCTTCTACCAGTTTTCGGACGAGTCGAAGTACCTGCGCTACTTTGCACGGGTCTCGACCATGCCCCACCAGGAAATGCAAAAATACGTGAATATCGATTACCGCTCCACGCTCTCGATCGTCGGCATTGTATCGAAAAACCGCTCCGAGGAGATCATCGCGGAGGCGCGCTATTCCTATTATCCGAAAGAGAAGACCTACGAGCTGGCCTTCATCGTGGACGAGGAATACCAGGGGAAGGGGATTTCCACCTTCATGGCGGAATACCTGGTGAAGATCGCGCGGGAGCGGGGCCTCGCCGCGCTCTGCGCCAATGTCCTGCCTGAAAACAAGAAAATGCTCCAGGTATTCAACAAGGTAAGCGCCGAGCATACCTCGAAATTCTCCGACGGCGTCGTCTCTGTCACATTCAAACTGAAATGAACGCGCCGGCAGCGGAACAATCCCCATCAAGGAATGAACTGAAATGAAAAAAAAGATCCTCATCCCGCTCTGCCTGATCTTCATCCTCCCGTTCCTCATGGCCCCGGGCCTGTCAGCCGGCCGCACCGCTGCCCTTTCCCCGGAGGAAGAGGACCGGGTGCTGAAAACCGCGTTTGAAAAAGGGACAGAGATTTATACAAAATACCGCGGTATAGAGTCGCTGAGAAATGAGCTGATACGGGAATACGACCCTGAAACCGGCGAGCTCCGCAGCACGTCGGAGGTGATGACCAGACGGAAAGAGTACTTTTACGCCATGCCCGAGATTGAGGTGCTTGCATACAAAAAGGATGGGAAAGAGATGGACCCGGCGAAATACAGGGTCTGGAAGGCAATGCCGCTCTACCCGATTTTCGACGCGCGGGGGCGCGAGCGCTATACGTTACGGATTACCGGCAGGAAAAAGGTCGCCGGGAAGGAATGCTACAGCGTGCAGGTTGAGCCGAAGCAGGAGACCCCCCGCCACTTCAGGGGGACCGTTTACCTTGCCGTGAAAACGCTTGAGTCGGTTTCGCTGGAGGGGACCATGGCGAAGCTCGATTTTCCGCTGAAGGAATTCTCGATCAACCTGAGCATGACGCTGGTCGACGCCGTTCCCGTCGCTAAAACCGGCACCGCGCGTATCCGCGTGAAGGTGCCGATCTTCTATCCCGATACGATCGTTGAATCATCAATTACCGTGCTGGAGAACAGGCTGATACAATAGTTCCGGGCCGCCGGGCCGACCTCAATCGCCCGCCGCATACGTGGTCACGATCTTTTCCCTGAGTGCGGACAGGCAGGAGTCCTTCTGGTCGGCGATCTTCGAGTTCATCAGGATGTCCCGGCGCTCGCGCTCCATCCAGGCAAAAAGGCGGGGTCCCGCTTCGGCCGCCGTTGCCGCCGCGTAACACGTCTTGACGAGGTTGCGCATCTCATCCAGTCCGAATATGTGGCGGTAACCCTTCAGTATGACGATGAAATACGTGCCGTCCTTGCCCTCTTCTACGTCAGCCAGCACCGTCTGCGTCTGCGGTATCGACCTCTCCTTGCCCTCGATAAAATCCCTGAGCACCCGCTCGTTGTGGGCCAGGATCGCGGCGTCTTGAAGGAGCTTTTTAAGGCTATTGTCCTCGAGGGTCAGCGCCAGGGCTGAAATATTGTCGAGCATCTTATCGCGGAGCGTGGTTTCTTTTGACTGTGACGGCGCACTGGTCCGGGCGGCAGGCTTCGCTTTTAACGGCGGCTTTTTCACGGGCGCCCGGCCGGCTGCCGGTTTCCGCGCTTTTACAGGCTTTTTTGCCGCCGGTTTTTTAGCCGCGGGCTTTTTTGTCTTCGCTTTAGTGGATTTACCCGATGATTTCGACCTGGCTGGTTTTTTCGCCATATCCCCCCCTCCACGGTTTGTCATTGTTATGCTGTAAATGAACAATGACAAACCAAGGGGGAAAAATCAAGCGTTTTGGATGCCTGCATTAAAAATAGTAACAATTAACCGCGGCAGGCCTTTCCGGGTACCCGATAAGGAACAAGCACTCAGTGAAGCCGCTTTTCCAGCGCTGCAAGCTCGCCGGCAAGCTCTTTCGGGAACCGCGATCCGAATTTCGCGTAATGCTCCTTGATCAGGCGTATCTCTTTCAGCCAGCCCTCCCGGTCAACCGTGAGGAGCTCATTCATGTCATCTTCGCTCACGTCGGAAAGTCCGGTCCGGTCTATCGCACCGGGGGCCGGCATGTACCCGATAGGAGTTTCCACAGCCCCACCCCTGTCGTCGCAGCGCTCGAACACCCACTTGAGCACGCGGCTGTTCTCGCCATACCCGGGCCAGAGCCACTTCCCGTCAGCAGTTTTGCGGAACCAGTTGACGTAGAATATTTTCGGGAGCTTCTCAGCGGTCGAGCGCGCGCCGATCTCTATCCAGTGCCTGAAGTAATCGCCCATATGGTACCCGCAGAACGGTAGCATGGCGAACGGGTCACGCCGCACGGTCCCGGCCGCGAGGTCGAGAGCGGCCGCGGTCACCTCGGAGCCGACGATGGAGCCCAGGAATACGCCGTGGTTCCAGTTAAACGACTGGTGCACGAGTGGCACGGTTGTCGGACGGCGCCCGCCGAACAGGAACGCACTGATGGGAACGCCGTTCGGGTCTTCCCAAGAAGGGTCGATGCCGGGGCACTGCCGCGCCGGCGCTGTGAAGCGCGCGTTCGGGTGGGCGGCCGGAGCGGAGGCTTTCCCCTCTTCCCATTCCCTGCCGGTCCAGTCGATGAGCTTTCCCGGGGCATTGTACCCGATTCCCTCCCACCAGACATTGCCGTCCCCGGTGAGCGCAACGTTGGTGTAGATGGTGTTCCGGTCGATTGACTTCATGGCGTTGGGGTTCGAATGCATCGAGGTGCCCGGCGCCACGCCGAAGAACCCAGCCTCCGGGTTGATGGCGTACAGGCGGCCGTCTTTCCCGAACTTCATCCAGGCGATGTCGTCGCCCACGCATTCCACCTTCCAGCCGGGAATGGTGGGAATGAGCATGGCCAGGTTCGTTTTCCCGCACGCAGACGGGAACGCGCCGGCGATATATTTCTTCTTCCCCTCGGGGCTCGTGATGCCGAGGATCAGCATGTGTTCTGCAAGCCAGCCCTCCTCGCGGGCGATCGCGGAGGCGATGCGGAGCGCGAGGCACTTCTTGCCGAGGAGCGCGTTGCCGCCGTACCCCGATCCGTATGACCAGATCGTGTGCTCCTCCGGGAAATGCGATATGTATTTCTTATCGAGCGGCGCGCAGGGCCACATGCCGTTGTCGCTCTCGCCCTTCTGCAGGGGCTTGCCCACCGAATGCAGGCAGGGAATGAAGTCCCCGTTTTCGCCGAGTACGTCCATAACTGCCGTGCCCACGCGCGTCATGATGTGCATGTTGACGACTACGTAGGGAGAGTCGGTGATCTCCACTCCGATCTTCGAGATGGGCGACCCCACCGGCCCCATGCTGAACGGGATAACGTACATGATGCGTCCTTTCATGCAGCCCTGGTACAGCTCCTTCATGATGCCCTTGAGCTCATTCGGATCTATCCAGTTGTTGGTGGGACCCGCTTCCTCTTTCGTGCGCGAAGCAATGTAGGTCCTGTTTTCGACCCGCGCAACGTCCGACGGGTCGGAACGGAAAAGGTAACACCCGGGAAGCTTTTTCGGGTCGAGGGGCGTGGCCAGGCCTTCATCGGACATCACCTTGATCATACGGTCATATTCTTCCCGTGTCCCGTCGCACCAGTGGATGCTGTCGGGGGTCATAAGCGCCGATGCTTCGTCTACCCAGAGGGAGAGCTTTTTGTTTTTTGTCATTACGGTTCTCCTGTATCGCTGGCCATTGATGGCTGTTGTTATTTACTCAACATAATACTGCCGTCGCCCCGGCACATCCTTTAAGATAAGGAGTGATCGTCAAGCAAAAAGAAATGATCCAGGGTTATTTAATGGAGGATTTTGAATGCGTATGAGAAAGAACGAGAGGGCCGTCCCACAAGCTGCCTCGATACGAATTTCGCAACGCTTGTCGAGTGATTTTGACGCCAAAGGCGGCAAAATCGTATCGAGACAATCGATATGCAAATGCGAAATTC
>JBGTBN010000119.1:0-37847 GCA_041749375.1 Spirochaetota bacterium | reverse complement strand
TTATTAATATGATTACAACCACGAATGAACACTAATAAACACGAATTGAAATGGTTATTAGTGTTCATTCGTGTCAATTCGTGGTTAGATTAGGATTTTTAATAATTTTACTTTTTAGACTAACAGCTTACATACTTTTTATAAACCTTCTCATGTATTCACGATACCACGGGAGGCCCACCATGAAAAAGCTAGTCTACATATCCGCCGTCGCTCTTGTCTGCGCCCTTGGATACGGTGTCTACTACATTGACACCGCGATTCCCATTGGGAACGGCTATGCGGCAAAATACGTGTGCTCGCAGGTGTTTATAGACGGAAGGGACCCGGTCTACGTGTTCGAGAAAGAGGTGAAGCCGACAAATCTCCTGTTCTCGCTTGTCGGCGTTGACGTGGATTACGCGAAAAAATCCGTTACCGGGAAGGCGCTTGGTTTCCGCAAGCCCCTCACCGCCGTGTACCGTGAGGGGCTGGGGTGCACCCTGGCCGTCGATGTGACGCGGGAAGAACTCATGAAGCAGGCCGTTGGCCTGCCCCCGATGAAGAAGCCTGACGCCGGAAGCCTGTGGCCAAGGGGCGAGAAGGTCGTCCCGGTGATCCCGGCCGGCGTGGATGCAAAAAAGCTAACCGCGGCGATTGACGCGATCTTCACCGAGCCCGCGGACGGCCCCCCCGACAACACGCAGGCCGCGATCGTGGTGTATAACGGGACCATCATCGCCGAACGCTACGGCCAGGGCTACACGCCGGCCATGCCGATCCTGGGCTGGTCAATGACGAAAAGCGTGACCAACACCCTCACCGGCATACTGGTGAGGCAGAAAAAGCTCGACATCATGAAGCCGGCCCCGGTCGCGGCATGGCGGCAGCCCGTCGATCCGCGCAGCACTGTCACGACCGACCAGCTCCTTCGAATGTCGGGCGGGCTCGACTTCGTCGAGATTTACGGCCCGCACAAGGACGTGACCGACATGCTCTACGGCGCGAAGAGCATGTCCGACTTCGCGGCCGCGAAAAAACTCCGCACCGGGCCGGACGGCGAATGGTACTATTCGAGCGGCACCGCGAATATCGTCGCGCGCATCATCCGCGATGCGAGCGGCGGTACGCTTGCGGGCGCGTACGCCTTCGCGCGCAGGGAGCTGTTCGACAAACTTGGCATGTGCTCCGCTATCATCGAGACGGACGCGTCCGGCTCCTTCGTGGGATCAAGCTACATGTTCGCCACGCCGCGCGACTGGGCCCGCGTGGGCCTGCTCTTCCTCAACGACGGCGTATGGAACGGCGAGCGGATCCTCCCGGAAGGATGGGTGAAGTACTCGGTCACGCCCACGCCCCTTGCGCCGCAGGGCGAATACGGGGCCCACTTCTGGCTGAATGCCGGTGCAAAGGGCAAACCCGGGAACCGGACCTTCCCCTCGCTCCCGACAGACATGTACTACATGAGCGGGTTCAACGGCCAGATCGTGGTCATGTTCCCGTCAAAGCGGCTGGTGGTGGTCCGGATGGGCGTCACGCATGACGATGACTGGGGCGAAGAGCGGTTCCTGAAGAGCGTGTACGACAGCATATGAAAACAAAGGGCGATTGTAACGATTAATTGATTTAATTTAAACCCGATAGAATGAGCATCTTATGAAAATTATTAACCGAAAGAGGGCCCCTCGATACAAAAGAGACGATATCGAGTCCTTTCTGATGATCTCAGAGAAAACGGCAGGCTCTGAAAAATTATCCATTACCCTGGTTGAAATGCAACCAGGCGGATTTCAGCACATTCATAATCACGAACCCGAGCAAGTATATTATATTCTCAACGGCGAAGGGATAATGAATGTCGATGAAGAAAAGCGGAACGTGACCGGCGGTGACTGCATCTTCATTCCTTCGTTCGCAAGGCATGGACTGAAAAATACAGGGAGCGTGCCGCTTAATTATGTAAGCGCATGCTCCCCGCCGTTTACGTTGAAAGAATGTGATGAGCTCTGGCCTCTGAAAAGTCTGGAAGAGACAGATAAGGAGACATGTTAATCACACCGCCGATTACTTTATTGATTTCAGGACGCCGGTATTGCCGCGTTCGATGCGCCCTGAAATCAATTGATAACAACGGTTACAGCTTCTTTTCCACCTCTTCCCACACCTGCTTTACGTCCAGGGGAGCAAACTTCGGCCGGGCAAATTCCCTGGCGCACATCTTGTAGATCGCTTCATTATACGGCACGGCCACGCCATGTTTTTTTGCGAGCGCTACCAGGTACCCATTGATCGTTTCCAGCTCCGAGTCGTTCCCGCCCCGCTGTATGATGTCCTGGGCCATGCTGCTGATGACCATCTTCCTGGCGTTCTTTTTGAAGAGCGGCCGCGTGAGCCACTGCGGCAGGGTTGCTGAAAGTTTCATCAGGAACCAGGGCGGCATACCGCCGATCTTGCATTCCGTAAAACCGGCAGCCTTCACCACCCGCACCCCCTCGTACAGCATGTTCGACAGGAGTTTCTGGAACAGGCCGTAGTCCGAGATCTCCCTGAATCCGAACCCGATCAGGGTGGTCAGGGAATTGGTGAGGTTGAGAATGAGCTTCGAATGCACCGCATCATCAAGGTGATCAACCACCACGGTTTCCACTCCCCTGCTAAAAACAGCCGCGATCTCCTTCATCTCGTCCGTTAGCTCGTTGTTTTTCGTGCCGACTATGATGGGTCCTTTTTTCTGGTACCCGACCACGCCGGGCTCCTCGAACCAGGCGTTGTACCCTATGACGCAGTATATCACTTTCGAAAAGTATTTCGGGAGAACGGCCTGGTTCTCCTGGCCGTTCTGCATACCTATTATGACGGGCCGGTCCCCCACCTTCTCCCTGATCATTTTCGACACGGCATCGAGGCTGAAATTCTTCACACAGATCGCGATGACATCCGCATCACGCGCCTCGCCGATATCGTCGATGACCCGCACCGCGACATGCGACCGGTCCTTTTCCCTGCCCTGCTCGAACAGGGTTATCCCTTTATTCTTCATGGTAGCGGCAACGTCGCCCCGGTCCAGGAACCAGATGTTGTTATAGGCCCCGGCAACCCAGCCGCCCACGGACTGGCCTATGGGCCCTGCGCCGAACATAACGATCTTCATGTCCTTATTCATGTTACTTCTCCTTTGCTTTGCATTAACTGAAGGCCGGAGCTGTTCTCATAGCCCCGCATATCCCCTGACTTGAAACATGCCCCCACCGGGGGGAGTGGGGTGCAGCTCTATATAAGCATTATGTTATCTGTTCAATGCCCTGAGCCACGAAGGCTCGTTCATATCCCGCAGGTCGAAACAGCTCGACATGTGCTCAGCATACCGGAGCTGAAAGGGGTGCTCCTCGATTTCCAGTTCCCGCAGCATCTGCGCGGACTGCGAATTGCCGATCTCCAGGTAGCTCCGCTGCGGCTTCACGTTTTTCTTCAGGAGCAGATTCATATGTTTGGTCACGTTAAAAGCAGCCTTGAAATTCGTCATGCTCCTGAGGAGCTTCCCGTCGAGCCGCGAATACAGGTAGGAGCTGGCGTCAAATTCAACCGGGGCGCCGTCACGCGGCACGCGTATCGTGACATAGGGCGCGCCGTCGTCCTCGAAGGCAGTGGTTACGCACATGTCCCCCTCCTGCCGGATTTCTATCTGCTGTGTCACCTTGGGCAGTCCCCACAGCCTGTTGCCCCGCAACTGGTTCTCATATGAGGTGACCGGCATGCCGGCAATATAATACCCGAAATGGCTGAAGGAGTCAAGCATCATGGGCAGCACCGGCGGCCGAAAGGGAGTGTTCACCATGACCGGGATCGCCATTGCAATCTCGTTATAGGGAGCAACCCCCATGACATTTTTATATTCATAGCAGGAAAAGGCAATAATAGAGCGCCCCCTGGTCAGCCGCACCGGCTTGATTGCGGGATGCAGCCCCCGTGCGACCAGGCTCTCAGCCTTGCGGTAGGAGCAGAGAAATATCCCCATGCCGCAGGTCACATCCCCGTAAAAAGTGGGGAACAGATAATTCTTCGAGACTGAATCATTCAGCTGCAGCGGCCGGTCTGCGTGCCGCAGGGTAAAACGCTCGAAGAATGCATTCTTGAACGCGGGGGCGTTCCCGTTGTCCATGAGATCAGGAGGTATGGTTCGCATGGGTTTCATGATTTCATCTCCGGTATAGCGTATTGTTCGGCCGGGCGGATCAGGCCTTCTTATGACCGTCGGTCATTGGCTGTTAAAAAATAATGGCCTCCGGCCACCGCATATCTATTTACTATTCCATAATGACCGACGGTCATTTTTTTGCAAGAAAAAAATCGGGCTCACAATTAAAAAATCTTTTCATGAAATCCTCGAGCATGATGCGCGCCTCTGCCTGGCTCTTGATGCTTTTATCTATGAAAAGCCGATAGCATATCTCAAGGATGGTCCCGATAAGGATCTCCGAGTAGGTGTCGAGCTGTGTTATGGGATACTGTTCATAAAGGTTGAGGAAATACCGTATCACACCGGAAAGGGCCGCCATGGTCCGACGGTAATAGGGGAACTCACGGTGCTGGGTCAGGTTCTTCCGTACTTCAATGAGAAACATCCTGTTTTTCCTGAAATAATTAAGAAGAGATTCGGCAAAGGGGGCGATCTTCTGCAAATCCTTGTTTGCTTCAATGACCTCCCTGAGAAATTCCGTGGCAAATTCTTCAAACACATCATTTACCAGGTCATCCCTGTTGCTGTAATAGAGATAGAAGGTCCCCTTGGCAATACCTGCCTCGTTCACGATATCATTGACCGATGTGTCATCAACGCCCTTTTCCTTGAAAAGAGCAAGGGCGCTCGTCCGTATCAGGTCCCTGCTGATAGGCCTGGATTCCTTTTCCGCTGTATTACGTTTCCCGGTCATGGTCGATCCCGTACGAGTAATAAAAATTTTTACAGGCCCTGTCCAGCACTTTTTGTGCCTTAACATGCGACCCGCACACCGGAGAAAATCCTAGTGCAGCAGGAACTTTCCCGGGGGTATTCCTGTTAAGATGATGAACGAATTCACTCTATTGTTTATAGCCATTCCAAGCGTCATCTTACAATGGCATGCACATCGCAGATATTTTACTTTACCGATCGGCCGGTTTTTATTTCCATGGTTCAAGAACATTTCTCCGGAGACTGCATGCCATGTCACTGAAAACCTCGCTCAACAATTTTAAAGTAGGCATCAGGCCTATACCGCTAGAAAAACTCAAGGCCAAGTATTGCAATGCAGATTCCAGGTTTGTCACCATTGACGGGCTTGATGTCCATTACAGGGACCAGGGAAAAGGCCCTGTGCTGGTCCTCCTCCATGGCGTATGCGCCTCCCTGCACACGTGGGACGGATGGTGTGAAGAGCTGAAAAACCGCTACCGGATCATACGGCTTGACGTACCGGGGTGGGGGATAACCGGCCCCTCGAAAAACGAAGAATACCTGAGCGATACGATGAACGTATTCTTCGACAGGTTTTTTGACGCCACCGGTCTTGGCTCGTTTTACCTTGCCGGAAACTCGCTCGGCGGATACTACGCCTGGAGCTATGCCGTGCATCGCCCCGGCAGGGTGAAAAAGCTCGTCCTTCTCGACCCGATCGCGTACAACCAGACGCTGCCGTATGAATTCAGGCTCGTGCAGATCCCCGGAACGAAATTCCTGGTCAACAATATCCTGCTGCCCCGCTATCTCATACAGTCAAGCATCAGGAGGCTCTACGGCAGGAGCGAGAGAATAACCGATTACGTTCACGACGTATACTGGGAGCTCCTCATGCGAAAGGGAAACCGGAGAACACTCACGAAGGTATTTGACATGATTGCCACGATGAGCAAATCCGACACGGTGCACCTGGACGTGAAAAAGATCAGGCTGCCGATCCTCATGGCCTGGGGAAAGCAGGACATATGGTCGCGATGGAAAGAGACGATCGAGGAGTGGAAGCGGGACCTGCCGCACGCGGAGCTGGTGCTCTATGACAACTGCGGGCACATGCCCATGGAGGAGATACCGGTCGAATCGGCCCGTGACGCCCATGCCTTTTTCATGAAAAAGGCGGCACCGCAAAAAGCGAAAACGAAGGCGGATGGACGCGCATAGCGCCCTGCCGGCCCGGCCGGATGCTCGCAGACGAACGATTTCCCGCCCGTCATGCCATAATTATTTTTTGATCATCATGATTATTGGTTGAAGATTTTCATGTTTCCATCCATAGTCCACTTACCCTGTAAACAGCAAGGACATTGCCATGGCCCACACAACAGATCAGCAAACCGCGCGGCTCCTTACAACCGCCCTGGTCCTGAGCATCATCACGGTGGTCTACAATATTGCAGAGGGCCTGGTCTCCACCATATTCGGGTACGCGGATGACACCATCGCGCTTTTCGGTTTCGGTGCGGACAGCTTCGTCGAGGTCATCTCGGGCCTGGGCATCTGGCACATGGTATGGCGCATGCGCAGGAGCCCCGTAACTGAGCGGGACCGGTTCGAGCGCCAGGCGCTCCGGGTCACGGGCGCGAGCTTTTACTTCCTCGCGGTCGGCCTCGTGGTCGGATCGGTATTGAACGTGCTGTACCGGGTCAATCCCGAGACGACCCTGCCCGGTATCGTCATCTCCGCGATCTCGATCGCGACCATGTGGCTACTCTTTTTTTACAAGATGAAGGTCGGCAGGGCGCTCGGCTCCGAGCCCATCATGGCGGACGCCAACTGCACGAAAACCTGTTTTTACCTTTCCTTCATCCTCCTTGCGTCGAGCATTCTGTACGAGCTGCTTCGCATCAATTACATCGACATCATAGGGGGACTGGGAATCGCCTGGTTCGCCTGGCGGGAAGGAAAGGAGTCGATGGAAAAGGCGCGCAGCGGATCGCTTTCGTGTACATGCGATCATTGCGATGACGCATGAAGGCGAGGTTGATCAACCTCGCCTTCATGCTATGCTATATCTCCCCGGCGATCTTCCTGCCGAACTCGACGCATGCCTTAAGCGCGGCCTCGTCCGGAGTCCAGAGCGTCTTCAGCCCCTCGCCGATCAACCCGAAGCCGGCTGTTTTCAGGCCCTCCTGTATCGCCTTTACCGACTCGCCGCTCCAGCCGTATGAGCCGAAAGCAAAACCCTTCTTCTCTTTGAATTTAAGGCCCCGGATCTCGTCGAGGAGGGCAGCGATCGAGCTCAACGCACCCTGGTTGATCGTGGGCGACCCGATGCCGACCGCCTTCGACCTGAAGATTTCCGTTATGATGTCGTTCTTGTCGGTGTTCGAGGCGTTGTAGAGCTTGATCGCGAGTCCGCCATTCGCCTCCTTCAGGCCCGCGGCGATCGCTTCGGCCATGAGCCTGGTCCCGTTCCACATGGTATCGTAGACGATCGTCACCTGCTCCTCCCGGTACGCGTTCGCCCATTCGAGATATTGTTTTACGATCTGCGCGGGGTCCTCCCGCCAGATCACGCCGTGGCTCGTACAGATCATGTCCACCGGCAGGCCCAGCGAGAGTACCTCGTTGATCTTCTTCGTCACCAGGGGACTGAACGGCGCGAGGATGTTTGCGTAGTACTTGATGCATTCGGCGTAGAGCTCCTCGCTGTCGACCGCGTCGTTGAACATGCCGCTCGTGGCATAGTGCTGGCCGAAGGCATCGTTGCTGAAAAGGACATTGTCGCCGGTCAGGTAGCACATCATGCTGTCGGGCCAGTGGAGCATCGGGGCCTCCACAAAGACCAGCTCCTTGGCGCCCAGGCTGAGGCGGTCGCCGGTCTTCACGGGTCTGAAGTTCCAGTCCCTGTGGTACTGGCCCTTCAGCGACTTGACGCCGTTCGCCGTGCAGTAAATCGGCACATCAGGTATACGGCTTACAAGCTCGGGCAGGGACCCGCTGTGGTCTACCTCCCCGTGGTTTGCGATGATGTAGTCGATCTTCTTCAGGTCGATTACTTTTTCCAGGTTGGCCACGTATTCCTTTGCAAAAGGCGCCCACACCGTATCGATGAGCGCAACCTTCTCCTCCCTCACCAGGTACGAGTTATAGGAAGAGCCCCGGTGCGTGGAGTACTCGTTGCCGTGGAACCTTCTAAGCTCCCAGTCAACCTTGCCCACCCAGGTTATGTTATTTTTGACGTTCAGCATCCAGCGCCTCCATTGTTCTGTATATTTCCTCTACAATAAATAAAGTCATGCGCACGCTATTATTCATTTATGAGCAATCAAAATCAATAACATTTAATTTTTAAAATAATCGCGCTATTGAACATCACCATAAGCACGGCTACCAGCGTCCACAAGCGATGCAACACAGATTAAAAAACCGTCCGGCTGGCACTATATTTAAGTATTTTAATAAATACTAATTTGTTTTGACTTTGCCCCGGATCGTTCCTATACTAATAGAATGATAGGCAAAAAAGAGGAGGCGCATCATGTTTAACCCCAAAAAGATTTTAGTAACAACAGACTTCAGTGATTCGTCTGATTCAGCCCTGAAGGAAGCAGCCGACATCGCACGGCGCTTCAACTCCCAGGTCCACCTGCTTCATGTTATCGATGACATCAGGCAGTGCGCGGTTGATTACTGCCTGAGCGAGTCCGAAATCCTCGCAGAAAAAAACAAATTGCGCGAAGAGGCGGACCGCAAAATGAGCGACGAGATCAACAGGAGCATAGGCAGCAAGTCGTTCCCGATCTTCTCGGAAGTTCTATTCGGCGACACGGTTGACACCATCATTGGCTACGAGCGCGATAACGCTATTGACCTTGTGATTACCGCACCGCACAGGAGCAGAAAACGCGGCGATTCGCTGCGCCGGCACCTCACAACTGAGCTGGTGAAAAAGTCAGTGTGCGAGACCATGGTAGTCAGGTAATCCGCGGCCGGACCGGAACCGGCACATTCAACCATGATATCCGGTACAATCATGGTTTTTTATTCTTTGCACGGCACGGGTGACGGATCAGGAAATCGTTATCGCCTCGACCGGGCATTCATCGGCTGCCTGGCGGGCCGTCTTCTCATCCCCGGAGGGAACGATATCGACGATAGCAACGGCACATTCGCCCTCCATCCTGAAAACACCGGGGCAGAGCTGAACACAGAGCTCGCAACCGATGCAGAGGCTTTCATCGACTTGTGCTTTCATGGGACCTCCCCTTATTTCACATCAGGCACGTACCGGTCCCGCAGCCGGTGCAGGAGTTCATGGTACTTCTCGTGCACGCCCGCGCCGATTTCCTCGCGCTCGACCCGGTCAAACCCTTCCAGCAGCTCCTTCTGCTGCTGCGGGGACAAATGATCATCCGCCATTGGGAAGAGCACGTTGTTCTCCTTCATGATGTGGCCTTCAAGGAGGGTGACATATTCCTGCCCGTCGGCGATGAACATCTCGGTAGCGCTATCGTCGCCTGCTTTCAGCTGCTGCAGGGCCTGGTCCATGCCCTTGGCGAAATTCCTGCCCGCGGTATGCTCGGCGAGCATCACGCCGATCGGTCCCCGGTCCCGGCTGATGCCTGCCTTCTCCATTGCCGGGAAGAGGAGGTTCTCCTCCTTGACGTGATGGCACCGGTCAGCGAAGTTGCGGATAAAATCGATCATGTCAGCGATGTCCCCGTGGTCCACGTGCTCTCCCGATTCCATTCCGACGCACGCTGCGTCAACAACCTGGAGCATTATGAGAATCAGCGCGTGTTCTTCTTTCAGAATTTCAGTGGCTGTCATGGTCCCCCTCCCTGCATGCTGAGTATGACGATTGTTATAGTATAAAATACAACAAATCGCCTGACAAGTCATTGACCTGGGTCAAATATAGCTATTTTTGACGTCATGAATAACAAATGCTGCTTTCATCATTGCTCGGAGGAGCTCTTAACATGTCATTATGAGGAGCGATGCGACGAAGCAATCTGCCTGTTATCCTTATTAAATATTGGTTAACCATTTAGCCAGATAACAAAATTCATTAATAAAATCATTAAAACCACGAATAAACACTAATAAACACGAATTAAATGAGATATTATTATTCATTCGTGTCAATTCGTGGTTATATCAGGATTTTTTACCATGTTACTTTTTAAGGATAACAGCTTACGTTATTTGATATATGGTATTACTCCTAAAACAATTGATTTTTATAAGTATGCAGATAGCTTCGCTACACTCGCGATGACAGATAATCAGAATAATTTCAGAAATAATTAATCACATGTATTAAACGCTTGACTATAATTGGCTATTTTTCTATATTGCCAAATATACAAAGATCGAGATTATTATAATGAAACCATTGAAAATGAGCCTGCAAACCGTGAAACCGGAACAATCCTGCTGTACACAACCGAAAAACCCTGGCTCTCTCTCGCCAGACCGTAGTGCAAGGATTCAGGCCCTTCACTCCTTATCCGGGATCACGAATGAAAAACAACCCTGGGTAACCGGGATCATGAACACCGCAGCCGGCCTGGTGCCGGTCGCAGCTACCGAATGGACATGGGCGGACCGTCGCGGTCAGATCCGCTCACGGCTTGGCTCGTTCAGAGACGATTACACGGTCCGGCCGGGCCTGTTCGCGGTGGGGAAGCCGGACGCCGCCTCCGATATTTTCGTATCAGCAAACTACAAGCTGAGCTTCGACCTTTTGCGCCGCGCCCTGAAGGGCTTGGACGGATGGATACTTGTCCTCGATACTAAGGGGATCAACGTCTGGTGCGCCGCGGGGAAAGGCACCTTTGGAACCGACGAGCTGGTGAAGCGCGTCCTCGGCCTTAACCTTGCCGGGCTCGTGTCGCACCGGAACCTCATCCTGCCCCAGCTTGGCGCAACCGGGGTAAAAGCTGCAGAGGTAAAAAAGAAAACCGGCTTTCATGTGCGCTTCGGGCCCGTGGAAGCGGACGATATCCCGGCATATGTACGGGCCGGGTATACGGCAGCACCCGGGACGAGAGAGATCAGGTTCGGCCTGCTGCAGCGCCTGGTGCTCACTCCCATAGAGCTCAACCAGGCGCTCAGACGGCTCCCGGTCGCGGCGCTCGTCATCCTGGTACTGTTCGGCCTGCAGCCATCCGGTATCATCTTTAAAAGCGCCTGGCTCGAGGGCTGGCCCTTCCTCCTGCTCTGCCTCACGGGCGTGCTGGCCGGCGCCTTCATTATGCCGGCGCTCCTGCCCCTTATCCCGTTTCGTTCGTTTGCGGCTAAGGGGCTGCTCGCCGGCGCCTCCGCAGTCATCCCTCTCATCCTGCTTACGCCCGCCGGCGGCTCGTCGATCTACCTGGACGCTACGGCGATGATCCTCTTTCCGCTCATCTCGTCGTACCTGGCGCTCCAGTTCACCGGCGCCACGACCTTCACCACCTTCTCCGGAGTGAAGAAAGAGCTTAAGCTCTGGGTGCCGCTCTACATTGCCGGGCTCGCAGTGTCGATCATACTGCTCATCCTCTACAAGATCCAGTCCTGGGGGCTCATATGAAGTATTTAAAGAACGTCGCCACCCTCGCTTACGACGCTGATAAATGCACCGGATGCCGGCGCTGCACCGAGGTATGTCCGCACGCTGTGTTCGAGATGCGCGACGGAAAAGCGCGCATTACCGACCGGGACCGCTGCATGGAGTGTGGCGCCTGCGCCCTTAACTGCGAGTTCGGCGCGCTGACCGTGGGCTCGGGTGTGGGCTGCGCCGCAGCGATCATCCATAGCATGATCTTCGGCGGGGAGCCGACCTGCGACTGCGGCGGCACTGCGGGCGGAAAACAGAATAGCTGCTGCTGACGGGAGGGTTAATCCATGGAACAAAAATTACATCCGCAATATGAAGCCCGGGCAAGCATCCTCAAGGCGATGGGACACCCCACGCGGCTTTTCATCATAGAGGAGCTGCACAAGTCGGAGCGTTGCGTCAACGATCTCACCGAGATGATCGGCTCGGACGTGTCCACCGTGTCCAAGCACCTGAGCGTCCTCAAGAACTCGGGGCTGGTCCTCGACGAAAAGCGTGGAACCAGCATATACTACCGGCTCTGCTGCCCCTGCGTGCTCGACTTCATCGGCTGCCTCGAGACGGTCCTGAAAACCAACGCCGAGAAGCAGATGAACATCGCACAGTGCTGCGGGATAAAAACAGCATCCCCCGTACGATGAAAACCGAATTCAATACCATAGAGAGGAATGATACATGATCTGGAAAACCGAATGGAAGCCATTACTGTGGATCGCGGGAATATTCTTGCTGCTCTTTTATCTTCCAATTGGCGTCCCCCGCTTCGATAATGCCGTATTTGAAGCGCTTTATCTTGTTAAATGGTACGCGCAAGAGCATGTGCTCCTCTGCCTGGTGCCTGCCTTTTTCATTGCTGGCGCCATAGCCGTGTTTGTGAGCCAGGCGTCGGTCATGAAGTACCTGGGACCGACGGCCAATAAAATCCTTGCTTATGGTGTTGGCTCTGTATCCGGTTCGATCCTTGCTGTTTGCTCCTGTACGGTGCTTCCCCTTTTCTCCGGTATCTACCGCATGGGCGCGGGTCTCGGGCCAGCCACGGCATTTCTTTATTCCGGGCCCGCCATTAACGTACTTGCCATTGTTCTCACCGCGCGGGTCCTGGGGATGGAAGTAGGAATAGCCAGGGCTGTCGGCGCGGTGGTCTTTAGTGTCGTCATCGGGCTTGCCATGCATTTCATATATCGCAAGGAAGAAGTGGAAAAAGCAAATGCCGCCATGAACATGCCTGAGCCTGAAGTAAAGCGCGCACTTTGGAAAAACATCATCTATTTCGTATCGATGATCGCCATCCTTGTCTTCGCAAACTGGGGAAAGCCAGTTGAAGCGAGCGGATTCTGGTATATCCTGTACAATTCTAAATGGATCATTACAGGCACGTCGGCAGTAATTTTCGCCGTAGTGCTGGTCGTATGGTTTGAGTTAAAGTGGTGGAAGGTGCTTCTGGCTGCAGTTCCGGTTGTCGCTCTTTCGGTCGCGATTCCATCACAACCGATCCTTGCCTTCTCCGCTGGCGCCATCGGCCTTTCAGTCATCACGAGTACGGACAAAGGCGAAACCGGCGGATGGTTCGCCTCTACCTGGGATTTCGCCAAGCAGATTCTGCCGCTCCTTCTCTTCGGCGTGCTTATCGCAGGTTTTCTACTTGGACGCGTTGGCAAAGAGGGCGTGATTCCGAACGAATGGGTCGCCTGGGCAGTGGGTGGCAACTCCCTGTGGGCCAATTTTTTCGCGGCAATATCCGGCGCTTTCATGTACTTCGCCACCCTCACCGAAGTCCCCATCGTGCAGGGCCTCATCGGCAGCGGCATGGGCAAAGGACCGGCGTTGGCGCTTTTACTGGCCGGGCCTGCCCTCTCTCTCCCGAGCATGCTCGTGATCAAAAGCGTCATCGGCTGGCAGAAGACGATCGTGTATGTGACACTGGTTGTCATAATGGCCACGATAACAGGACTGATTTTCGGCGCGTTATTTTAAACATATTAAAAGGAGATACCTTTATGTTACTCGAAATACTCGGCACAGGGTGCCCCAAATGCATCAAACTGGAGGAACTTACCCGCAAGGCCGCTTCCGAGCTTGGCATTGAAGCTGAAATTATCAAGGTCAAGGACATTAACCAGATCATGAATTACGGTGTCATGATGACCCCTGCACTCGTGGTCGATGGCGTGGTTAAAGTCGTCGGCAAGGTGCCGCCGGTGGAAGAAATCAAGAAGTATCTCAAATGAGACGTCGCCGGCAGATCTTCGAGGCCAGTTATCGGCCTCATCAGAAAGACGCGTTTATAGAATAACACAAGGAGAGTTTCTATGGCTAATGATTGTTGCAGTGACGGTGGGATAAAATTGCTTTATCCCTGTTCAGGTGCGGCCGATGTGGGCGAGCTAACGGACCGGGCGGTGCGGAAACTCTGGAAACAGGGCTTTGCGCAGAAGACCTGCCTGGCAGGCGTCGGAGGGGACGTACCGGGTTTCGTTCAATCGGCAAAGGGCGCGGAATTGAATATAACCGTGGACGGATGTCCCATAGCCTGCGCGCGGAAAAGTCTGGAACGCATCGGTGTCAAGCCGGTATCCATCATGCTTGCCGATCTGGGCTTCAAGAAAGGAGAATCGCCTGTAACTGAAGAGAACATTAATAGAATTGCCAGCGCAGTCGAAGAAGCTTCATCGAAGCCGCGGAGTGAAAATGTCGGCGTCTCCCCTTCCGGAGGCGGGTGCTGTTCATAAGGCGCCAGACATGGAACCAAAAGTTGTTACAATCACATTTGACGATGAAATCCGTTTGAAGCGGGTAGTGATCGATCGGGATAAAGATGACGCCCTCGAATTTGCCAAAGAATTGCTGGGGAGGATTTCGGCTACAGCTAATAAACATATCAAAAATCATTTGGATGCAAGATGAACAAACGGAAAAGCATGAAATACACCATGCTGAAGATACTGGTTATACTATCCGCTCTCGCTACTGGGATCATACTCGGAGATAACAGGAAATGTGACTGCGCCGCACCGTTTCACTTTCCTCGTCAGCTGGATTTTGAAACCGTGGAAATAAAAGTAAAACTTATGGCGCCAATAGCAGTTAACATTAATACTGGTAAAAATAAAAAAATTTCCGGTAAAACGTATCCTGAATCAGGAAGGAATTTTCATATAATTGAGAATACAAAATAGAAAAGGAGAAATGAAGATGAGTCCCAAAAAAATAGCACTGATAGTTCTTACTGTTTTCGTAGCCGTCAGTATAGGCTACCTTGTTTACAGTGAAACCCGTGAGGCCCGACCGGGTGCAACCGAAATTGTAGAACAGGAAAAACAGGGTGAACAGATTGCGAGCACTACTGCATTAGCCTCGGACGAAAAGCAGGCGATTAACAATATCGTTCGCGTGTATTACTTCCACACCACATACCGCTGTCCAACGTGTCACAAGATTGAGGAATACACAAAGAACGCCATGTTATCTTCCTTCAGCCCTGAAATAAAGAAAGGAACAATAATCTGGAAAGTGCTCAATGTTGAAGAGCCGCAGAACCAGCATTTCGTTAATGACTTTAAGCTCTTTACCAAGTCTGTGGTTGTTGTGGACGAGCAAAAAGGAAAGCAAGTCCGCTGGAAGGTCCTTGATAGAACATGGGAGCTTGTACATGAGCAATCTGCCTTCTCAGATTACATCCGAAGTGAAGTGAAAAGATACCTGGAGGGCGCGTAATGGAAGGGCTGACCACCGCTGCACTTTCAGCGATCTGGCTGGGGATCCTCACCTCGATCAGCCCCTGCCCGCTGGCGACCAACATTGCCGCGGTTTCCTACCTGGGCAAGCAGATGGAGAACACTCGCGGCGTGCTCCTGTCCGGCCTGTTTTACACCCTCGGCCGGATGGCGGCATACGCTGCCATCGCCGCGCTAATCGTGGGGAGCATGCTGGCCATACCGGACGTATCGAACTTTCTGCAGAAGTACATGAACAAGGCGCTCGGCCCGTTGCTCATAATCGCCGGCATGTTTCTCCTCGGGCTCATCTCGTTTTCCTTCGGCAGCGGCTTGGGTCATGAGCGCGTAAAGGAGATCATCGGGAAAAACAGCCTCATCGGCTCGTTCCTGCTGGGGCTTGTCTTCGCACTTTCTTTCTGCCCGGTATCCGCTGCGCTTTTTTTCGGAGCTCTGGTGCCCCTGGCATTGAAGCAGAATTCTTCAGTGTTCCTACCGCTTTTATACGGCGCAGGAACGGCCCTGCCCGTCATCATCTTCGCGATCATTATCGGAATAAGCGCTGATCTCGCGGCAAAGGCCTTCAATAAACTGACTGCTGTTGAAATCTGGTTCCGACGTGTCACCGGAGTCATTTTTATTCTGGTGGGGATCTACTTCTCGCTTACATTTATTTTTAAAATACAGATTATATGAAAATATTAATCGCCATTACAATTACATGCCTTGTACTGTCGCTCCTCAAGGACCGGGGCAGGACACTGGCCAGCATCAGGAAGGGAATAGCGCTTTTCGCCAACCTTCTGCCCGCGGTACTGACCGTGGTAATAATCGTAAGTATCGCCTTGTACCTGACACCGCGGGAAGACCTGATACGTTATTTTGGAAAGGACTCAGGCATTGCGGGATATGCGTTCGCAGCGCTTCTGGGGTCCATAAGCCTTATCCCGGGCATTATAGCCTACCCCATGGCAGGCATGCTGATCCAGAACGGGGTGAGTTATTCTGTAATCGCGGTTTTTATCACGACCCTTACGATGGTGGGAATAATCACTATCCCGATTGAAGCCCGGTATTTCGGCTTCAAAATAGCGCTCATGAGAAACGCATTAAGTTTTTGCGGGGCCATTATTATCGGCATGGCGATTTCGTTGATCTGGAACATCCTGTGAAAGCATATATAAAAGACCAGTTAGCGAACTTCGCTGTAATCATCGCGTTCATTGTTTTCATCATAGTTTCATACGCGTTCAGCTTTAAACCGGGCATCGAAATACTCCAGTATAATTTCCAGATATTCGCCAAAGAAATAATGATGTTTCTTCCGCTCATGTTCATTCTCATAGGCCTGTTCGATGTCTGGGCGCCGAAGGAAAAGATCGAGAGACATATCGGGACCGATTCGGGTTTCAAGGGGGCCGTCTGGATGATCCTTCTTGCCATGCTTCAGGCAGGACCGCTCTATGGCGCCTTTCCCGTGGCGTATATGCTGTATAAAAAGGGTGCAAGCATACGAAATATTTTCATATATCTGGGAGCGTTTTCAACCTTGAAGATACCGATGCTTTCTTTTGAAATAGGCTTTCTGGGATTGAAATTCTCAATATTACGAACGCTCTTGACAATACCCATATTCATTGTCATCGCCATAATAATGGAAAACTATCTGAAAACCAGAAAATTTCAGATCAAGGGTGATTAGACTTACAGAAATATGTACAGCGAGGAGAGTAGTATGACAGAGAACATCACAAAAAAATTATCTTTCCTTGACCGTTATCTGACGGTCTGGATATTCCTTGCCATGGCCGTGGGTATCGGTTTGGGATACGCCTTTCAGAGCCCGGTAGAAAGTTTCAACATGGCCTTCACCGTCGGGGAGCACACGAACATGCTCATTGCAATCGGACTCATCCTGATGATGTACCCTCCCCTCGCGAAAGTTAAGTATGAGCTGATGCCGAAGGTTTTTGCCGATAGAAAAATTCTGGGTCTTTCACTGGTGCAGAACTGGCTTGTCGGACCCGTAGTCATGTTTCTGCTTTCAATCGCTTTTTTTGGTTTCATCGCGCCGTCCGTTTTCGGTCCAGATCCCCGCTGGTCTTATTTCATGACAGGCCTTATTCTTGTTGGAATAGCCCGCTGTATTGCAATGGTGCTTGTATGGAATCAGCTTGCTGGAGGTAACAGTGAATACGGTGCCGGGCTTGTGGCTCTTAACAGTATTTTTCAAATTCTTACATTTAGCGTTTACGCGTGGGTTTTCGTCACCATTCTTCCCACATTCTTCGGCCTGCAGGGAACGACGGTAAACGTAACAATAGGGGATATATTTATAAGCGTCATGATATATCTCGGCATACCTTTTGCAGCTGGAATACTCAGCAGGGTCATACTTTTACCGATAAAAGGCCATGAGTGGTATGATACTGTGTTTGTTCCGAAAATATCTCCCATAACCCTTGTCGCACTGCTATTTACCATAATGGTGATGTTCAGCACCCAGGGAAAACAGATCATAAACCGGCCCCTCGACGTTCTCTGGATCGCGATACCTCTGTCGTGTTATTTCGTTATAATGTTCATGATTAGTTTTTTTATGGCCCGAAAACTCGGCGCTGATTACAGCAAAAGCACTACACTGGCCTTTACCGGCGCCGGTAACAATTTTGAGCTGGCTATTGCGGTCGCGATCGCAGTTTTTGGTATTGAATCTCCAATCGCATTTGCGACAGTAGTCGGCCCGCTCGTCGAGGTGCCGGTCCTTATCGGCCTGGTAAACGTGGCGCTGTATTTTAAAAAGAAATATTTTGCCGCCCGGTAATCGTCATGGGCCCAATAAAAATGGAAGTGATCGGCCCCGGCTGCCGATTCTGCAAAAAGCTTTATGATCTCATGGGCGGTATCGTCCAAGAAAAGGGGATCGATGCTGAATTGCTCCATGTTACCGACTTGAAGCAGGTGATGCGGTATGTCCCGTTAACGCCGGTACTGAAAATAAACGGCGAAATAGCTCATCGCGGCAAGTTTCTGCCTTCAAAAGAGAAACTTACCACCATTATTGTTAAGAAGCTTCAATTATGATAATATGATAAATATCTTTTATCAATTTCACTGTGCGTTGGCTTCAATATGCTGAAAGTAACGCCACATCCGGATTATCCCTGCGAGCCGGGGCGCTACCTCCGCGGCAATGACTTTTCTCCTGTCGCGGTGGCAATCATTCTCAAGACCGACGAGGACAAGATCCCTTCTGAGATCGAGCTCCTGGTCCGTGCTGGTGTGGATACCGGGGCTGCCCTCTCCGGCACGGTGCAGACCCCCAATATTGGTTTTGAAAAAATGATCTGCAATATAGTCGGGAATCCCAACATCAGGTATCTGATTCTCGGCGGTCCCGAATCGGATGGGCACCAGACCGGTGCCGCGCTGAAGGCGTTTTTCGCAAACGGAATCGATAATAAAAAAAAGATCATCGGGACCGACGCCCTGCACCCCTACCTGTACAACATTCCTGTTGAATATATCAATCGGTTCAGGGACCAGGTGAGCCTTCTCGACCTTCAGTTCCAGGGCGACCCGGAGATCATACGAAAAGCCGTGTGGTCGTGTTTTCAGGAAAATCCGGTTGAATTCATAGGATATGCTCTTCATGATCCTGGGGCGTATCCCGAACCTCCATTTTCCGGTAAATTGACCTGGCAGGTTACACAGCCATGGCTGGCCGGTAGTGATAAATCAGAGCTTGATGCGATGCAGAAAGCAAAGGCATTGATGGAACGGCTCAGGCAAAAAAATCAAAATCTTAAATAATGGTGTACCATTTATATTTCTTATTTGATGTTTAGTTACCATGATTGATAAATCCGATTTCAATTTGGTTTTTCGGTTTGAAAAACAGCCTGTATCGACCCGCATCAGGCAGGTATATATAGAATTATCCACTTATTGCAACCTTTCTTGCCGCAGTTGCGTGAGGAATTCAATCGTTGATTTTAAAAAATTCCATTTTTCACCCGCACTGATGCGAAGGGTTCTCCCGATGTTGAAAAAACTCCGGTTGGACAGAATTGTCTTACTCGGATTTGGTGAAGCGCTCTGCAATCCGGATATAAAGTTGCTTCTGAAGTCGCTGCGTACTGTAAAAACCAGAATTGTCCTGGTAACAAACGCCGCATTCCTATCTGAAGAAATGTCCAAGTATCTTGTTACATTGCCCCTTGACGATATATACGTTTCCTGGGATGATGATATTGAAGGTGCCGTTACCATTAACAGACAGGGTATTCAGTCCGTGGTTTTTCGTAGAAATATCGAGCTTCTATTAGAATTAAAAGAATCATCATGTGATGACCGTCCTCGCATTGGTATGGAATTGGTCGTTACAAAAAGCAATTATCAATTAATCCCACAGGCAATTGCATACGGTCATTCGGTCGGTATCGATAGATTTATTGTTTCGAATATTTTTCCATATTCCAAAGAAATGGAAAATGAAATACTGTATAGAGTCGGATCAGAACCGGTAATACATTTAAAGAGATTTCTCAAGCGTGAAATTTCAAAGTATGATATAGTAATAGCAAATCAATCTGTCGATATCACGAGAAGGTGCCCTTTTATTGAAAAAGGGACAGTATTTATTACGGCTGCCGGTGAAGTATCGCCCTGTCCCGAACTTGCCTATACCCATCCTGCTTTTTACTTTGGATCCGATAGAATGCATAACAGGTTCATTGTCGGGAACATGATGAATCAATCAATTCAGAGTATATGGGATAACAGGCAATTTTCCGAATTCAGAAAAAATTTTATGACGTATGATTATTCCGATTGTTCTTTTTGTTATCAGCCTGAAAAGTGTGGTATGCGAACATTGGAATCTGTTGACTGCTTCTGCAATACCACACCCTGTGGCGAATGTTTATGGGCGAAAGATATAATTATTTGTCCATAATCCTTATATTTTCTTAACATCATAGTTATAATTTTTCAATACTAATGTTTTTTTACTCACAATTTAGCATTATGAATAAAACTGAAATATCTTCTTGTCTAAATATACAGAAGACAGACTCATAACAATGAATTGAGAAAGGATACTATTATGAAAAGAATAGTTATAATCGGTGGGAGCGATGCGGGCATCAGCGCGGCCCTGAGGGCGCGGGAAATCGATCCCGGGCTGTCTCCCACCATGGTCGTCGCGGACGAATTCCCGAATTTCAGCATCTGCGGACTGCCCTATTACATAAGCCGCGATGTCGTTGACTGGAAGAATCTCGCCCACCGGACGCGTGAAGACATCGAGCAGTCCGGCATAAACCTGCTGCTCAACCACACCGCCCGGTCAATAAATGCACAGCTAAAACAGGTGACCGTTACCGATCAGGCGGGCAGCATCAAGCTGCTCGATTACGACAAGCTTGTCATCGCCACAGGGGCAGAATCGGTTCGGCCGAATATTCCGGGAATCGACAATCCCGGAGTTTTTTTCCTGCGCTGGCTCCCGGATACTTTCGCAATTGACGAATTCATATCCAGGCACAATCCTGAATCGGCTCTGATAATCGGCGCAGGCTTTATCGGGATGGAGATGTCCGAGGCTCTGACAAAACGCGGCCTTGCGGTTACCGTGGTTGAATACGCCGAAACAGTCATGCCCTCGTTCAGTCCCGGAACGGGAATGAAAATAAAAGATGCACTTGCCGCCAACGGTGTCTCTGTCCGCAACAGCGTCGCGATAGAATCAATCGACCTTCAAAACAGGAAGCTTACTGTAACGGGTACAAACGGCTTCCATACTGCCGCGGACATGGTGCTGGTATCCGTCGGCGCGTCCCCCGGCACGGGTCTCGGGCAATCGATCGGGATTGAAACCGGGGTCAGGGGAGCATACAGGGTCAACCGGAAAATGGAAACCAGCATTCCCGATATCTACGCGGCAGGCGACTGCGCAGAAACCTATAACGGCATAGTACGGAAAAACGTCTACATGCCGCTGGGCACGGTGGCACACAAGCAGGGAAGGATCGCAGGCGAGAACGCCGCGGGAGGCAGCCGGGAATTTGCCGGGTATTTCGGTACTCAGTCAGTCAAGATATTCGACAGGGTGATCGCGAAAACCGGTCTGAATGACAGAGAAGCGAAGGAAGCCGGGTTTGACCCCGCAAGCGTGGATTTCGAGACCTGGGATCATAAAGCATATTATCCGCCTGCGGATAAATTATATATCCGCGTTACCGCTGATAGACCTTCAATGAAGATCCTGAGCGCGGAAATGCTCGGCGCCTATAAAACCGAAGTATCGAAGCGGATCGATATTTTTGCCGCGGCCATTTTTCACAGGATGACCGTCAGGGAATTCAGCGATTATGATTTAAGCTATTCGCCGCCCCTCAGCAGCCCCTGGGACCCGGTGCAGATGGCGGTGCAAAAGCTTGAAAACATGCTCTGAGGGGGCCGTGCCGTTAGCGGTAACGGCGCGGCATTCGGCCGGCGATACACGCCCTGGCTGTTTACACGTCAGCCGCAGCCCTGCCGGCGGTCTCATCTTCCTTCAGCGACGTTATCTTTTCCCTCAGGTCCTTCGCCATGGAGGCGATATCGCGCGAGTGGCCCGTAATGTCCTCGGCGCGGGACGCGTTGGTCTGGGACAACTGGTTGATGTCCGTAATGGTCTTCATCACCTCCAGGGCCGCCGTTTTCTGCTCCACGGAGGCGGTGGTTATCTCCTCGGACCGCTGCTTAACGGTATTGACCGCGCCGTGCGCCCTGCCGGTCGAATCTATCGCCGTTTCCATCGCTTTGTTTACGGCCGCGATCATGCGGTTTGACTCCTCCACGCCTGAAAGAATTTCGCGCATGAGCTTCACCGTGTCCTCCACGCCGGACATGCCCTTGACGATCTCGCTCTCGCTCTTGGCGATGAGCACCGCGATCTCCTTTACGCTGGACGAGGTCTGGTCGGCGAGCTTGGATATCTCATCGGCGACTACCGCGAAGCCGCGGCCGTAATCTCCCGCACGGGCCGCCTCGATGGCCGCGTTCAGCGACAGGAGATTGATGCGATCGGATATGTCATTGATGATGCCGAGAATGCCCGTCATCTCCTTCGACGTGGAGCCGATCGCGCTTATGGTCGCGTCCATGCGCCCGATTGACTCCTCGCCCGCGCGGGCGTTCGCGGCGATGGCATCCGTCCGAGCCATGGCCACGGTGATGCGCGACTCCATGTCCCGCGTCAGCCCCACGAGCTCATTCATGCCTTTCATCAGGTCTACCATCAGCTCGGACTGCCGCTGGGCGCTGGTGCTCACCTGCTCGGCGCCGGATGAGATCTCCTCCATCGTGGCGGTGATCTCCTCTATCGAGGAGGCCTGCCCCTGGATGTTTTCGGCAAAATGCAGCGCGTCACCCGACAGGTCCCTCGAAGAGTCGTCGAGCCGCGCCGACACGCTCCGCATCGACGCCATCAGTACCTCATTGATATCGCGCTGCTCCCGCTGTAACCGCTCCGCGTCCTTGATACGGAGCCGCCGTGCCGTCTCGCTGATATTGCCCATCATCATGGCAATGACGAAAGAGATGATGATTGTGATGCTTATTGATCCCAGAATAATGCCTTTCACCTCGGGATCAACGATCCCTGATGAAAACACCGTATAAAACACCGTAACCTCGGCGAGAACGCCCACCGTAATCAAGACCCACCGCTTGCAGAAAAGCATTGCAAAAAGTATCGGCATCATGACGGCAAATTCACTGGCAAGGAAACGCTGAGCCGAGCCGGTCGCCTCGGTACCTTTCATGTTAAATATTAGCCCTGCCAGGACGATAAACGCCAAAATGGTAACAGCAACATTATAAAACCCGCGTGTGACAAGAAACATGCTGATCATCAGCATCATGATGAATCCGAACACGATGATATTCAGAGCCTGGAACAAGCCCCTCTGTGTGAGGATATTCATAACGGCAATGAAAACAACTAGTATCGGAATAATAATGATGATAAAATAGCAGATGGCCCTGACCCTTCCCAGGAGCTCGTACGATTTTCCCTCATAGCGTCTCAGGATCCTGTCGATTCCGATATTCATGGCATACCCCTCACTATGGAAAATCAGAACGCTTGACGATTCGGATGGAGAAGAAACAGACAGGATGGAATTGTATTACGCAAATATGAATCTGTCAAGATTAAGAAATAAGTATACGGTAAAATGTACGAAGAGACATAACAACGTCAGAGGAAGCGGTGATAAACCGCGATGATCTCGCGCACCGCCTTCTCCCAGTTGAAATGCTCTTTCACACGCTCGATGCCGGCGCGTCCCATTTCCTTCATGCGCCCGGGGTCGGCCAGCAGCCCGTTCACCGCGTCCGCGATCGCATCGTGGTCGCGGGCCGGAACCACCACGCCGGCATCTCCCACAACCTCGGGGAGCGCGCCGCCGTCGCTGGAGATGACCGGCAGGCCGCAGGACATGGCCTCTGCCGCAGGCAGGCCGAACCCCTCGTACACCGAAGGAACGATCGCGAGCTCCGCCTCGCTGTAGTGGCGGACCAGGTCCTCGGTGGAGGTCTTGCCGGTGAACTCGATTCGGCCCCCGAGCCCGAGCGAGGCCATCAGCCGGTCGGTGACCTTGCGGTGGGGCGCACCGCCGTCGATGGCGGTGACCGTCGTGCCCTTCGTGATGCGCGGCATCGCCTTCAGGAGGTAGGCGAACCCCTTCTTGCCGTCTTCGATGTTGCCGACGAAGATGATCTTGCCCTTCTTCTTTTTCACACCGGGCAGGGGCCGAAACACGCTCCGGTCGATCCCGTTGTAGACAACGGTCTGCATTCCAAGCGGCACGCCGAAATCACGGTTGATCGCCCGCTTCGAGTCCTCGGACACGGTGATGACATGGTCCAGCCGCTTCGACACGATTGCCTGCATCAGTGTCGGGTAGAACATGACGGTCTTGAGCTTGTTCTTGAACTTCTGCGTGCGCTCCAGCACGTTCACCAGGTCGATGGAGAGGGGATGATGTATGGTCGCGATGACCGGTATGCCGAAGGCCTTCATCATCAGGAGGCCGTAGCCCACGGACTGGTTGTCGTGAATCACGTCGAACCGGTACCGCTCATGGAGCTTCCGGAGGAGCAGGTACGCACGCCATCCGAAGGTGCTGATCTCCGAGAAGGCCCCGGTCCGGCTGGCCAGGTACTCGTAGAAATTGAGCGGGCGGAGGATCGCGAACGGGTTGTCCGGCTCGATGATGTCCAGCTTCTTGCGCACGAAGTACTGGTTGTTATGGATCGTATGCAGGGTGACGCCCTTCATGGGAAAGGGATAGGGCGGACCCACAATCGCGTGCACCTCGTGGCCCTGGCGCACCATCTCGTCGGCTATGTACTTGAGGTAGATGCCCTGCCCGCCCGAATACGGGTTCCCCCGGTAGCAGAGAAGGCAGATGCGTAGGGGACGTTCCTTCATGACCGCGTTCCGCGCCGGACGACGATCTCCGGCATGCCCAGCATCTTTTTCTTTTCCTTGTCGCAGGCGAGTATGACTTTTTCTGGATCGAGTTTCTTGACCACGCGCGCCGGGTTGCCGGCAACGATGGTGTTGGGCGGAACGTCCTTCGTGACCACGGCACCGGCGCCGACAATGGAGTTCTCACCGACGCGCACGCCCTTGCACACGATGGCCGAATCGCCGATCCATGCCCCCCGCTCCAGCACGATGGGAGCGCTTCCGCCCGGGGCGCAGGTGCGGTCGTGGATGTCGTGCCAGTCGGAGTCGGTCAGGTAGCAATGGTTGGCCAGCATGCAACCGTCCCCGATGGTGATCGAGGAGGCCGAGCTGATGCGCACGGCGTTCATGACGAGCACGTTGTTGCCGATGCTGATGCGGCCCTCGATCTCGCCCATCTTGATCGACGAGATGTTCGTGCGGTAGCCGTTGGCCGCCACGATGACGCAGTCTTTCCCGATGCTGATGTTGGGGCCGTATACCACCACGTTCCAGATCCCCCAGACATGGGGCACGGTGCCGATGCTCGTGAACTTGTGCTTGAACGAGAGATGGTAATGCAGAAATGAATAGGACAGGTAGAGAAAGGCCTTGATATAGGTAAAGACCGTCTTTTTCGCGCTCGGGTCAAACATGGTCCGCTCCTCCCAGGGTTTACCGGTCTTCGATCCGGGAGAAATCCATGAGCGTGGTGAAGTGCTTCAGTATCCGTTCGAGCACGAACAGTCTGTTGTCCCGCAGCTTCACGTCCTTTTCCATGACCAGGACCTTGTCGAAAAATGCGTCGATGATCGGCTTTCCTTCTATAAGGAGGCCGAAGAGCTCTATGTACTTGCTCCCTGCGATGAGCGAATCGATCCGCTCCGCCCGGGAATCGAAAAACGCGTGAAGATCCTTTTCCTCGCCGTACTTGAACAGGGACGGGTCGAAGGCCAGGACGAGGTCCGGGTTCTCCTTCCGGAATGCTGACACGATATTGTTCATGCGCTTGAAGCTCATCAGCATCTGCGAGAACCCCTCGTTCTTGCGAAACTCGTTGATGCTTTTCGCACGGCGGAAGAGCTCCAGGAAATCGGTCGCGCCCGTGGAGAGGCAGGCATCGATCTCGTCGTGGGAGAGCCCGCTCTCTGAAAAGATGGTACGGGCCCGCACCGCGACAAACTCGACTATCTTGCCGACCAGTTCTGCTCCGCCGAGGTATTTGCCCGCGGCGGATTCAAGCAGCTCCCGGAGCGAAATGTTGATATTGTTTTTCAGGAGGAGCTCCACGACGGCGTTCGCCTGCCGGCGGAGCGCATAGGGATCGGCCGAGCCCTTCGGGATGTTGCCCACGCTGAACGAGCCGAAGATGTTGTCGATCTTTTCAGCGAGCGACACGACGACCGACGTCACGGTCTCGGGGAGCGGCTCGTTGCTGAAGCGGGGCTTGTAGTGGTCCTCGATCGCGTCGGCGACCTCGGGGTCCTCGCCGTCTTCCAGGGCATAGATCCTGCCGATCTTCCCCTGCAGCGACGGGAACTCGAACACGACCGCGGTCATCAGGTCGGTCTTGCAGAGTAACACGGCGCGCGAGATCTTTTCCCGCCCGTCCGCGCCAAGCTTGAGCCGGCCGGCTATGTGGTCGGCGATGACCTGCATCCGGCTCGCCTTGTCGTAGATGGTGCCGAGCTCCTTGTGGAAGAGGCATGATTTGAGGGAGTCGACCCTTCCTGCCAGCCTGACCTTCCGGTCCTCGTTGTAGAAGAAACGCGCGTCGTTGAACCGCGCGGTGATGACCCGCTCGTTCCCCGCCTTCACGTTCGCGGTGGGAGGATTATTGGACACGACGAGAAAGCGATCCGTGAGCTTACCGGCCGCGTCCACAATGGAAAAATATTTCTGGTGCTCCCGCATCTCGGCGATGAGGACTATGTCCGGCAGCTTCAGGAAATCCCGGTCGAACCGGCATTCGCATATCTGCGGGTCCTCGACCAGGAACGTCACCGTGTCCACGAGCTCCTCGTCCTCGAGGAGCATGCCGCCCGCCTTCTTCGCCGCGGCGTGCAGGCCGTCGCGGATCAAACGCTTCCGCTCCTCCTGGTCCGCGATGACGCCGTTCTTTTTCAGAATGTCGCCGTAATCGCCGATGGAGGGGACCTCCACCATCCGGTTATGCTGTATATAGTGCCCGCGCGTTTTGTTTGACGATTCGATCCCTTCGATCCCGAAAGGGATCACGCGCCCATTGAACATGATCAGGAAGTAACGCAGCGGCCGGGGAAAGGTCACGCTCTTGTCGCTCCAGCGCATCCGCTTCGGAAAGGGTACGGTGCCGACGATCTTCGCGACGATGTCGGGCAGGAGCTCCTCGGTATTCCTGGCCTCGAGCTTTTTTTTCGCGAACACGTATGATCCCTTCTCGGAATCCCTGGTGAAAACGTCACCCGGCGTGACACTATTCCCTTTCAGGAAGCCGTCCAGCGCCTTCGTCGGCTTCCCAGCCGCATCGTATGCGGCCTTTACCGACGGCCCCTTCAGCTCCACCTCTTCCTCCCGCTGGGCGACTGCCACTCCGGCCGCCATGACCACCATGCGCCGCGGCGTGGCGAACACCTCGATTGAGCCATACCCGATCCTGCCCGTTTCCAGGCTCTCGGTTAAGGTCTTTCTCGCCGCCTCGATCGCGGGCGGGAGATAGCCGGCCGGGATCTCCTCGGTCCCCATCTCAAGCAGGAAATTCGCGTCCTTCAGCATGGCATCGCTCCGGTTAACTGGCCGCGCGGCGGGTATATCCTGTGCGGCTTACCGCCGTGGCAGCGTGATAATGATATCAGGGGTAAGGCTGTGCGGAAATGAGTCAATTCATTTTTTCGTTTTTGGGGCATCGTCCTGGCTCGCATCCTTGAGCCTGGACAGCTTCATCCGATCCTCGATGATTATCCGTAGCTTGACGAAATTGACCCTCTCCCGTTTCTCCATGTTATAACTGACAACGAGGCCGACTCCCATGGAAAACAGGAGTGTGTAATGCAGGTTTAATGTCTCGACGTTCGAATGGGGGCCTATGGAGAAATACAATAACTCGAATGCCAGGAGATAGACGGCAGCAAATCCCATCACATAATAGAAACTGATTCTTACGAATACGATGGCAATGAAAACCAGGACCACGCAGCCCGTATGGAAGAAATAGGTTTCCGGGTATCGGAATGCAGAGAGGGATACAAGGGGCGCCGTGCTAATAATGATCACTGCCAGTAGCGCCAGGGGGTTGAACACATAGTGGGGCAGGTCGATGAGCGTCATCAGGATAAATAAACCCAGGGCCGCAGCGGCAATATAATAGGGAAAAATATATAACCGGATATTACCGGGCAGTAAGAGCAGGTAATTCATCAGATAAAATCCGGAAATCGCCACAAAACCGAGTATGGCCACAACCCTGTTGAACCCGAGATACTGCTTGTGCTGTTTTATTAAAAATCGCCTTTCCAGGTCATGATCGGTAAATGAAAAAAAGCACAGCGCATTTATCACCCGCTCCGGCAGTCCCGGTCTTTTAGAGAGCTGGTTCTTTACGGCAGACATTGCATCCCCTGTTACAACTCTTTATTATTATAATAATAAAAAAGAGACGCTGATAAATGCCAATAACCAATTTTCCAGGGATTCAAAATTAATGAACGACGGAAGTATTAAACAAAAATATCCGGTCGGGGCGATTCAACGATGATGAATAGAAATTATTCGGTGGTTTAAAACCCGGCTGCGGCCAGGCTGTAGAAATTCGCATCCTCATCGACAGAAATCGACAGAAATGCTCTAACGTCTCTTTTTGCGGAAAAACTTGTATGGGTTGATGCTCCGCCCGCCTTTGAGAATCTCGAAGTGGAGATGCGCGCCGGTTGAGCGCCCCGTGTTACCGCTTGTTGCGATATTCTGGCCCTGTTTCACATACTGGCCGGAACGCACCATGATGCGGGAAAGGTGCGCGTAAAGCGTCTTGTAGCCGTCAGGGTGCGCGATGACCACGGCCTTGCCGTAGCCGCCGAGCCATCCGGTGTAGGTGACCTTGCCGTATTTCGACGCCTTTACAGCCTGGAAGTTGGCCCGGATATCAAGCCCGGGATGAAATTCGGTGTACCGTGGATCAAAAGGATTGCGCCGCCAGCCGTATCCGCAGGTTATGAATTTCCCCCACGTCGGCCAGATAAAGCCCGAGAACACGTTGAGCGGTTTGGCGTCCGGTATGAAGAGTACCGTGTTGGATGCGACGAAGTCAGGGTTCTTTATACCGTTCTCGTCTATGATTTTTTTCAGGGAGACCCTGTAACGCCGGGCGATGGAGACGAGCTCTCCACCCTTCTGCATCTTTAATAAAATGCCGTCCTTGTTGGGTACTTTCAGAAGCATGCCCGACCTGAGTACGCTCTCCGGGGTCATGTTGTTGGTGCCGCGGATAGTCTCAACCGATACGCCGTATCTCTTGGCGATTTTCTGGAAGGTTTCGCGTGCGGCGACCCGGTGCTCGGTGATGGCCAGCTTCTGGGATTTTTCCGGCGAGGAGTAATCCGTCTGCTTCGACTGGAGCAGGTTTGTCTTGATCATCTCGTCATCCGGGTCTGCGGCTTCTTTCTGCCCGGAGGGGTACAGCGAAAAGATAATGACCGCTCCCGCGATCACCGCCGAGAGCGCAACGGCCAGCTTCTTGCGGTGAGGCGTCATCGTGCTTCCGAGCGGTATGGTCATGCGACGGGGGCGTATAGCTGCGGGAACGGGCTTCACGGCCGGAACAGCGGCCATGACGGGCGCCGGGGTTACCGGTTTCGCCCCCTTCAGGCGCGGCGACCCCAGCCGCGGCAGGTGGAATGCCGGCATTTTCATGCGTATCGTTTTGATGAATATTTTTTTCTCGCCGATGAAAACAATGACGATCTCGTTCGTGAAAAGCGAGATGGTGAACCGCTTGAATTTAATTGTCTTGGAAAAAATCTTTTTCATCATGACGCCAATCTATCGGTTCCCGCGATGATACTTATGCCCCTGTTTTATTACTCGGTTTTTTGTAAAAAATATTTAATGGTTAAAAGCTGCCGGTCTGCCCTCCGGGGCGGCGGCACAGTGATTATGTCACAAACCGTCGGTCGAGCGGACCGCCGGCCATGCCGGCGGACATCACTACCGCGATCCGATGTTCCTTACTTCAGATGCTTCGCTCGCGGAAGAACCGCCGTTATACGACTCCTCGACGACCTTTTTCGTGTCCTTCTTGTGGCCTCCGGTAATGTTGAACGTACCGTTTACGACGACGCCTTTTTGAATTAACACGGTCGGTGCGTTGATGTCGCCAAGGACCTTCCCGGTCTCAAGGAGGCGCACCTCGCTGCGCGCCGTTATGTTCCCGATTACCGTGCCCGCAACAACTACCGATTTAGCCGCGATGTCCGTCTTGACCTTACCCGTCTCACCGACCACCAGCTCTTCGTCGGTCTTTATTTCGCCCTCGAACTTGCCGTCAATCCGCAGAGAGCCGCTGATATAGAATTTACCCTCGAAGACAGAACCTTCTCCGATGGTGCTGTTCATCCCCTCGTTCTTTGAAGCCATGTCAATACCCCACTGTTAGAATCAGGCGGTCCATGCGCCGTACCGGACAGGAATACTATCTCTTCAATTTTCTAAAAGGAATACCATACAAAGTAAAGCAAAAAAAGCCCCGGGCTTAAATATTTTTCCTCTGCGCGTATTTCGACGCGCCGCCGGGGGGATCAGAGCAGGATACAGGATTCCGGGACCTTCATGTTCGCCAGCCTGCCGACGGAAACGACCGATAATTTCCGCGCGCCGAAAATCCTATCGCATATTCTCCTGAAATCGGCGGGCGTCACCCCGTTGATCGAGTCGATTATGTCCTGAAAGGTGAAGTTTTTCTGGAACGTTATCTCGTCCTTTGCCAGCCAGCCCATGCGGACATCAACGCCCTCGAGACTGAGGGCCAGGTTCCCTTTCAGGAATGCTTTCGCGTCCTGCAGTTCCTCCTCGGTGATTCCCGCTCCGGCGATTTCCCGGCACTCGGCGGCGATCAGCTCGACCGCGCGCTCGTATTTCTCCGGCAGCGTCGCGCAATAAATACCGAAGACGCCGTTGTCCCTGTAGGAGGAGTAGAACGAGTAGATGGAATAGCTGATCCCCTCCTTCTCGCGAATGTTCTGGAAGAGCCGCGACGACATGCTCCCACCCAGGATGGTGCTCAGGATGTAGAGCGCCCACCGGTCGTCGTCGTCGCGGGTGATGCCGTCCGCGCCCAGGCAGAAATGCACCTGCTCCAGGTCCTTTTTCTCGATGTGGCGGTAGTCGATCCTCCGCGGAAGCTGCGGGGCCGGCTGGGGCGTGGCGGGCCTGCCGCTGCCGCGCGAGAAATAGTTCCGGATGATATCCTCGGCAGTGTTCTTCTCGAACCTGCCCGCCACCGCGACGATGATGTTGTCGCTGCGGTACTGCTCCTCGAAAAAGCCGAGCATCGTCTCGCGCGTGGTTGCCCGTATGCTATCGTTCGTGCCCAGTGGCGTGTGGCCCAGGGGATGGCACTGGAGCATGCACTCCATGAACACGTCGTGTATCAGCTCGTCGGGAGTATCCTCGTACATCCGGATCTCCTCCATGACGACATTTTTCTCTTTCTCAAGCTCGCCGGTATCGAAGAGCGAATCGTAGTACATCTCGGCAAGGAGCTGGACAGCCAGGTCGAGGTAATCGGAGACGACGTTGATGTAGTAGCAGGTATATTCCCTGTTGGTCGCCGCGTTATGCTGACCGCCGACCCGGTCCACGATGCGCGCAATGTCCCGGGCGGTGTAGTTCTTCGTTCCCTTGAACAGCATGTGCTCGATGAAGTGTGCGTAACCGTACTGGTCCCCGCGCTCATCGCGCGAGCCGGACTTGACCCAGAGGCCGACCGAGACGGAAACGACTCCGTCGATCGGCTCGAGAAGCACGGTTACGCCGTTGTCCTGTAGACGCCTGTAAACCATCCGGTCTCCGGTCCGCTCAGTCCACGTCTTTCAGGCTCAGGTCGATCCTGCCCCGATCGTCGACCTTGATTACCTTCACGCGGACCCGGTCGCCGATCTTCACCACGTCCTCGACCTTGTTGACGCGCTGGTTCGCGAGCTTGGAGATATGGATGAGCCCCTCCTTGCCCGGAAGGATCTCGACCATGGCGCCGAACTCGAAGAGTCGCTTGACGGTGCCCTCGTAAATCCTGTTGACCTCGACCTCCTCGGTGATCGCCCTGATGTACTCCTCGGCCATCTCCACCGATTTCTGGGTCGGGCCGGTGAGGGTCACCGATCCGTCGTCCTCGACGTTGACGTCGGACCCGGTCTCCTCGATGATCTGGCGGATCGTCTTGCCGCCGGGCCCGATGACCGCCCCGATCTTCTCGGGATTGATCATGATTGTCTTCATCTTCGGTGCGTAGGGAGAAAGCTGCTTCTCCGGAACGGGCTGCACTTTATTCATGATCGAGAGAATATGGAGGCGGCCCTCTTTAGCCTGGTCGAGGGCGGCCCTCATGATATCGAACGTGATGCCCTGTATCTTGATGTCCATCTGGAAGGCGGTTATCCCGTTCTCGGTCCCGGTGACCTTGAAGTCCATGTCGCCCAGGTGGTCCTCCAGACCGATGATGTCGCTCAGCACCGCGTACCGGTCGCCCTCCATGACCAGTCCCATGGCGATGCCCGCCACGGCCGCCTTGAGGGGAACGCCCGCGTTATAGAGCGAGAGCGACGCGGAGCATACCGACGCCATTGACGAAGAGCCGTTCGACTCCAGTATCTCGGAGACCTGGCGAATCGTATAGGGAAAATCCTTGTTGTTGGGAATGACGTATTCCAGGGCCCGCTCCGCCAGCATGCCGTGGCCTATCTCGCGGCGGCCCACGCCGCCGTGGCGGCCGGTCTCGCCCACCGAGAAGGGAGGGAAATGGTAGTGAAGCATGAAGCTCTTGGAGCCTTCGCCTTCGATGTCATCCATACGCTGGACGTCGTCAACGGAGCCGAGCGTCGTGATCCCGAGGCTCTGCGTCTCGCCGCGGGTGAACACCGCGGAGCCGTGCGCCCGGGGCAGGAGGCCAAGCATGATATCGATTGGCCTGATGTCGCGGAGCCCCCGTCCGTCCGCGCGCGACCCGGAATCAAGGATCCGTTTCCGCACGAACTCGCCGTCCAGATCGTCGATGATGCCTGACGCCTGGCCGATCGTTTGAGGGAAGGCCTCTGCAAGCTCCTTCTTCGCCCGGTCGATGATGTCGCTCTTCGCGTTTTCCCGTATGTGCTTGATTGTGTGCCCGGAGAGCGTGTCGATCTCGGACAGGTACCGGCTCTTGATCTCGGATTTGAGCTTGTCGTCCGGGACAAAGGGCGTGTAGGTGATGGGCTGCCTGTTCACCGCCTTCGCGAGCTCTTCCTGGGTCTCGCAAATCCTGACGATGTGCTTGTGCGCGAATTCCACCGCGCTGATCATGTCATCCTCGGACACGTTTTTGGAGGAGCCCTCTATCATGGTCACCGCTTTCTTGGTACCGGCGACGACCAGCTCGATATCGCTCTCGTCCGTTTCCGAGAAGGTCGGGTTCACGATCCACTCACCGTTCAGCCGCCCCACCCGCACCGCGCCCACCGGCCCCTGGAACGGGATGCCGGATATGGACAGCGCGGCCGACGCCGCGTTAATTGAAAAAATGTCATGCTGGTTCGTCCGGTCGGCCGACAGGACGTAGATGATGATCTGGACCTCGTTAATGAAGTCGGCCGGGAACAGGGGCCTGATCGGCCGGTCGGTAAGCCTGCTCGTCAGCACCTCCTTGTCGCTGGGCCGGGATTCGCGCTTGATGAAGCCGCCGGGGAACTTGCCCGCGGCATACGACTTTTCGCGGTAATCGACCGTCAGGGGAAAGAAATCCTGCCCCTCCTTGAGCTCGTGCGACATGACAACGGAGGCGAACACTACCACCTCTCCATACGATACAGCCACCGCGCCGTCGGCCTGCTTGGCGAGATACCCCGTGTTGAAACTGAGTTTCTCTCTTCCAACCTCTAGATTTAATTCAATAGACATACTGCTACCTCACTATAATACGATTTCCTCCGCGGAGATGCAGATTGTTATAATGGGCATGCCAGAATATAGAGGTCAGAGACGGCGATAACGGATGTTATCGCGATGTCTGGCTCCTATATTCTGACAATCTGTTACCGGCGCCGTCACGGCGCCGTGTTCCCATCCCGGCGGGGTTTGTTGCGGGAACCCGTTATCTCCGGATGCCCAGTTCCTTGATCAGCCCGCGATACCGGGACAGATCTTTCTTTTTCAGATAATCAAGAAGCCGTCTTCTCTGACCGACGAGCTTGAGAAGCCCCCGGCGCGAATGAAAATCCTTCGCGTGGGTCTTGAAATGCTCCGTAAGATGATTGATCCGTTCCGACAGAAGGGCTATCTGCACTTCCGGGGAACCGGTATCCTTGTCATGAGTTTTGTACTTCTCAATGATCTCTTGCTTCTGACTCATTGTATCTCTATTCCTCCATGCGAATTATATGATCAGCATCATTGCCGGATCTTCTCTATGCGATCCCACCCCGCGGGGTAGAAGGACGCCTCTTTCCTATTGTATCACAGAATTAAACACATTTAAATATTTAATATGCCATTTTTGGATATCCACATCCGCAATTGCAATAAGATTTTCACTTTCATCCAGAATTATAAACAATTTTCCGTCATTGTCCCGTATTTCCAGGGCCTCTTCCGCCGGAAAGGGTGCGCCGTTGAGGATCCTCTTGCGCGCGGCCTCGCTCACGACGATCCTGCCCTGGCCCTCCAGCGCCTCGATCGGCTGCATTATAAATCGCTTCCCTGCCGGGCGGCCCGCCATGGATGCTTCCAGCTCATCGAGGGTCACGGCATTTCCGATACTGAAGCGCCCTGCGGCGGTCCGGCGCAGCCGCTCCAGGTGCGCCCCGGTGCCGAGCTCTCGTCCCATGTCACGCGCCAGGGAGCGGATATAGGTCCCTTTCGAGCAGCGCGCCCGGAAGGTGAAGCGGCCGCCGACCGGATCGATCTCGCCGATGGCGAGCTCGAAGACCGTGATGGTGCGCTCCGGGATCTCCACCTGCTCGCCGTTCCGCGCCCGGTCCGATGCGCGCCGCCCCTGTATCTTGAGGGCGGAGTAGCGCGGCGGCCGCTGGAGCTGCACTCCCGTGAACCTCCGTGCGCAGTCCCGGATCGCTTCGCCGGTAATGCCGGCAGTTTCATGCTCGTCGATTACGGCGCCCTCGCTGTCGTCGGTCTCGGTGCTGACGCCGAGTTTCACCGTCCCCTCGTAGCTCTTGTCGTCTTCCAGCAGGTAGCGGGCAAGTTTCGTGGCCGGGCCGGTGCACACGACCAGCAGGCCGGACGCGAACCGGTCAAGGGTGCCGGCATGGCCGATCTTTGCGGCGCCGGTGATCCGCTCCACTTCCCTGATCGTTTCGTTGGAGGTTTTCCCTTCCGGCTTGTCGATGAGGAGCACCGCGTTCAGCGTATCTCCCGCGGGCGACACGCCGGGACGGGTGAAGCCGTTATTCCCGCTCCGGGTCCCCGGCCGGGTCCGCCCCTTCATCGTTTTCATCGGTATGTTCCTTGGCTTCCGCCTCTTCCAGCTTGTTCAACAAATCAACCATGTTCACGCCGTCCACGACCGACGAATCGAGATAAAACGACAGCTTCGGGATGATGCGTATGCCAAGCGCCTTTCCCGTCCGGTGCTGGATATAGGGGACAGCGGACTGGAGCCCCTCCATCGTCTTCCTGAGGTCCCGCGGGTCGCCGAGCACCGACACGCCGATCTTTGCCTGCGCGTAGTCCTTCGAAAGCTCGACGCCGGTAATGGTGGCGAACCCGATCCGGGGATCCTTGATCTCCCTGATCAGGAGCTCCGATACGATCCTCTTAATCTGCTCTTCAAGTTTTTCTCTTCTATATGCCATGATTATTATGCTGCATCCAGGTATTCCCCTTCTCCTATGATAGGTCTGCAAGCGCTTGCGGACCTATCAGGTGAGAGGGTGGCGAAAGGTGAGGATCAAACGAACATGTTATATCGTCTTGGCAATCTCGACCAGCTTATACGCCTCGAAGGTGTCTCCTTCCTTTACATCGTTAAACCCTTCAAGGGCGAAGCCGAATTCCTGCGACACGGACACTTCGGAAGCGTCGTCCTTGAAGCGTTTGAGCGACTTGAGCGTGCCGTCGAACACGACGACGCCGTCCCTGATCAGGCGCACCTTGCTGGCCCGCTCTATCTTGCCGGCATTCATGAACGCTCCGGCGATGGTGCCCAGCTTGGAAATCTTGAATATCTGTTTCACGTCGCCGGAGCCGGTCACTTCCTCACGGATCTCGGGCTTGAGCATGCCCTCCATGGCGGCCTTGATGGTGTCGGTGACTTCGAAGATGACATTGTAAAACTTGATCGAAACGTTCTCACGTTCCGCAATCTCGGAGACCTTGCCGGTCGGCCGAACGTGGTACCCGATGATGACCGCGTTGGACGCCGAGGCCAGCATGACGTCCGATTCGTTGATACCGCCGGTCCCGACATGGATGACCTTGACACGGACTTCGGAGTTCGAGAGCTTTTCGAGGGACTCCTTCAGCGCCTGGCACGATCCGTCCACGTCGGCCTTGACGATGATCCTGAGCTCCTGCACCTCGCCCTCGCGGATCATCTCATTGAGGGACTCGAGGGTCACCTTCTTGACCTTCTTGGCCGATTCGGCCCGCTTGTACTCAAGCCGCTTCTGCGATATCTGCCGCGCGGTCTTGTCCGAGTCAACGCCCTCGAAGGGGTCGCCAGCAGAGGGAACACCGGATATGCCGAGCACCTCGACCGGAGTTGACGGTCCCGCAAGCTCGATCGGCCTTCCCTTGTCGTCGAACATGGCGCGCACCTTGCCGGAGAAGACCCCGATAACGAACGGGTCCCCGACGTGCAGCGAGCCGTTCAGTATCAGTACCGTGGACACGGCGCCCCGGCCCATGTCCAGCTTTGATTCAATGACGGTCCCTTTTGCGACAAGCTTCGGGTTCGCCTTCAGCTCCAGCATTTCAGACTGTATCAGGATCAGCTCGAGGAGCGCGTCAATGTTTTTTAGAAACTTGGCGCTGATCTCCGCGAACAGGGTGTGTCCGCCCCATTCCTCCGGTATCAGGTCGTACTTGGCAAGCTCGTGCTTGACCTTGTCGACATTGGCCTCGGGGAGGTCTATCTTGTTCATGGCGACGATAATGGGCACACCCGCGTCCTTGGCGTGGTTTATGGCCTCGATCGTCTGCGGCATAACGCCGTCGTTGGCAGCAACCACGAGCACGACGATGTCCGTCACCTTGGCGCCGCGGGCCCGCATGGTCGTGAAGGCCTCGTGGCCCGGCGTGTCCAGGAAGGTGATCATCTTTTCGCCGATAAGGACGCTGTAGGCGCCTATGTGCTGGGTGATACCGCCGAATTCCTGGTCAATGATGTTTGTCTTCCGGATGGCGTCGAGGAGTTTGGTCTTGCCGTGGTCAACATGGCCCATGACGGTCACGATCGGTGGCCGGTGCACATAGTCCTCCGGCCTGTCTTCCTCGACGTGCTTGATCACTGTCTCGTCGTAGAGGGAGACAACCCTGACGTTGGTACCGTACTCGGAGGAAAGTATCTCCGCGGTCTCCGCGTCGATGACCTGGTTGATGGTGGCCATGACGCCAAGCTTCATCAGTTTGGCGATGACGTCGGCGGCCTTGATGTTCAGCTTCTTGGCGAGCTCGCCGACCGAGATGTTCTCGGTTATATTGATCTGTTCCGGAGCAATGGCTTCGCGCTTCACTTCCTCCGCAGCGTGCTTCTTGCGGTGGGTGATCTGCTTCTCTTCCTGCTCCTTCTTGTAATTTCTCTTGTCTTTTTCCTTTCCCTTGGTTTTTTTCCTTTTCTTGTCCTTGGCTTCGCCTATCGTTGTAGGCTTATCTCCCGGCCCCGGCTTGGCGCCCGGCCTCCCGGGTCCTCCCGGTCTCCCCGGTCCGCCGGGCCGT
>JBGTBN010000118.1:0-6094 GCA_041749375.1 Spirochaetota bacterium | reverse complement strand
GGAACCCGAATTTTCGCCGCGCCCGGTCCCGGAAATGCGAGCACCGGAGACGCCCCTCGCGTCGCTTATCGCAGTCTTTGACGCCGACCGGAACGGATACATGGAATGGCACGACGGCCCGAGCCTCTACGAAGTGGACCAGGCCATGGCCCACCTCTCCGCTGACGAAAAGGCTGAAGCGACGCGGCTCGTGGCGGAGCGCATCCGGAAATCGTACGATCCCTACCTGGGTCGGGCCGCGGAGCTGCTCGGTACTGAGGAATGCCGGTCCGCGCTCGATACGGCGCTCTCTTACCCGTCGAGCGCACACTCCGCCTCGAACATCGCGCGCAACCTCCTGGCCATGGGCATGAGCGCGGAAGCGGTCGAGGCGCTGCGCGCCATCGTCATGAACGCGGGCCTGCACTGGAGCGACCGCATCGACGCGCTCGTGAACCTGAAAATAGCGCTCGGCGCGGCCGGCGACAAGCGGCCCGTGGCCGAGTTCATCACACCGGAGCTGGAAGCGGCCATCTTCGAAGCGGTCGGGGACGACGAGTACCTGGTCCGCTACCACGCGGCCGACGCACTCCTCAAAGCGTCCGGCGGGAAAATGGAGCTCTCAGAGCACAGGGAGCTCTTCTCGTACATCTGCGGAAAGTACCCGGGAAACGAAAAGCCCGGCGACGAGGAGCGAGCCGGGTTCCGGAAAGCCGCGGAGATCATACGGCAGCGGCTGCGGAAATCATCGTGACCGTCCGGCAGTTCGGTAATCTCTAACACCGGGAAAAAATAATTGCGGCTTTGTAACCTTAACGCTTGTCGAATTGCCGTATACTAATTATATTGTAAAATAAATCTTCCGTCTGTACACTACGTATGACGAACAAGGAGAATTTTCATGTTTAAAAGAATTGGACTGTTTCTGCTCACCAATATACTCGTGATACTCACGGTGAGCCTCATACTGAATATCCTGCTTCCTATGCTGGGCATACGGCTCCAGGGCGCGTGGGGGATCGCAATCTTCAGCGGCGTGTTCGGCATGACCGGCGCGTTCATCTCGCTCGCCATTAGCCGATGGATGGCCAAGCGTGCCTACGGCATACAGCTCATCGACGGGAACGCGCAGGATTATAACGCCCGCGAGATATACGGCATGGTGGCGATGCTTTCGAAGAAGGCCGGCCTGCCGGCAGTGCCCGAGGTGGGGATATACAACTCGCCCGAGCCCAACGCCTTCGCCACCGGCCCTTCAAAGAAAAAATCGCTGGTCGCGTTTTCCACGGGCCTTCTCTCGTCAATGGATAAAAGCGAGATCGAGGCGGTCGCAGCGCACGAGATCAGCCACATTTCCAACGGCGACATGGTCACCATGACCCTGTTGACGGGCATTGCCAACACCATGGTCATGTTCCTGGCGCGGATCATCGCCCAGGCGCTGAACAGCTTTCTCAGCGACGATGACGACGGCGGAATGGGATATTTCGGCTACATCATGACCGTGATGCTCCTGGAGACCGTGCTCATGCTCCTGGCGTCCATCCCGCTCGCAGCCTTCTCGCGCATCCGGGAGTACCGCGCGGACGCGGGCTCTGCGCGCATTACCTCGCCAATGGCCATGGCTTCCGCCCTGGAGCGCCTCAAGGATGCGGTGAAAACGCCGCAGAGAAAGGACTCCTTCGCCATGGCGAAGATCAGCTCGTCAAGGAGAGTTTCCCTCTTCTCGACGCACCCGGCGCTTGAGGACCGCATCGCCCGGCTCAGGAGCATGCAGCGGTAACAAAAGCACGCTTACCGTCAAGGTGGGAACGATGGTGCAGACCTGGACAAGGAAATAATCTGGGGGATTCAGGCTTTATATAGAGCACGCCCGGGTCTTGCAACATCCCGCCGAAAACGGCGGGATGCTTTTTCGCAAACCGGGCCGCCGGGAGTTCCTATCTGTCAAGAAACTCGATGACCCGCCCGGCGACCGCTTCTTTCTCCAGATCGGCGGTGATGGCGTGATCGCTCCTCTGTAATACATATGCTTCTTTCTTTTCTGATCCAATACGCGAACAGATGTACTCCATCGAGTCCGGCGGTATCACCCGGTCGTTTGCCGACTGGATGATGAGGGCCTCGGAATCGACCATGGGAAGGGCCTTCATTGCTTTTTTCAGTATTCTGAACAGATGCCAGGACTGCATAATGGGCGTTCCCGCGCTGTAGCATTCGTGAACGCGCCGGGCCTCTTCAGACGCGAGGCCCCGGGTCAGGTCTTCCTGCCACAGAATCTTCTTGAAGGTGCCGATAACCGGGGCCAGGTACACGCTTTTTTCCCTGAGCGTGCGTGGCACGGACATGAGGACGATTTTTTTTATCGGGTGGTCGCGGGCCAGGATGATCGTCAGCAACCCGCCCATCGAAAGGCCGACGACGTAAACTTCGCGGCAGCGGCTTTTCAATTCCACCAGCGCCTCGCGCGCGGCGACCAGCCAGTCCCTTCCCGTAACGCGGGTCATGTCTTCGACGACGGTCCCGTGCCCCGGTAGCCTCGGTATGCTGATGGAATAGCCCCGTTCGGATAATTGTTCGCCCAGGTATTTCATTTCGGAAGGGGAGCCTTTAAATCCATGAAGGAGCAAAACGCCCCGCCCGGGATTGCTTATGTTCATCAGCGCCTGCGAGTTTTTCATGACCGGTGATATGGCTTTTTTCTCTTTCATGGCCTCACGCTTCGGTTCATTGCAGCATTGATACGAGCGCCCCGACATATTCCAGCCCGAGCGTCAGCCCGACGGTTACGATGACGGCCCACATGACAATGCCAGCAGTGACCCATAGGAAGATCTGCCCGGGCCGCGCGCTCAGGGCGAGTCCGATAAGGGCCGCCTGCGGCGCTCCTGGCATGACCGGGGCCACCAGCCCCAGTCCCGGCATGCCGTACTTCTGGAAGATGGCGCCGGCTTTCCCGTTCCTGGTCTTCTCGAGCCATGCAGGAAATTTGCGCAGCAGGTATGCCTGGATGGGCCTGCCCATGAGGAGAACCAGCAGGACCGCGATCTCCGCACCCACTGCGGTGAGCAGGCCCGCCGTCAGCACGTGGAATTTAAATGCCAGCGCGGCGGGGAACCCTCCCCAGAAAAAGACGGCGCTCAGGGACATTATGGATAGTATCTGCGCAGCGGTCTTCACTTGTAGTTCTCCGAGCGTATGGTTATGCTTTTCCGCCCGGCCACGGTCGACTCGCATATCAGGTACAGCTCATCGGCGTCGTAGTTGTATTCCAGCGCCGTGCCCGTCCCGGCCACCGTATATCCTCTGTCACCGAAAAGCGCTTCCCGCGGCACGAAGATCCTTGTTTCCCCTTTCGCAGGGTCGTGGTCCCATTCCATGTACACCGAGATGGCGCCGGTATCCCTTCTCGAAACTCCGAATTTGACCGGGGCCCCGGCCGTCCTCCGGGCATAGGGGCGAATGCGGTAATTGGCCCGCAGTTCGCCGGTGTTATCCACGATGCTGAGATTTTCGTCATTGAATCCGTCATACGTATCCGGGGTCCACCCGGGGGTGTAATTCCACTGGGTGCCCGAGGCGTGGTTTCTATCGAGCCAGGCATAGAAGAGGTCCATATATTTCGCGCCCCCGAGTGCCGTGGCATTGACTCCAAACTCGCCCCACAGGATTGGCACGTTCCATCCGTCGGATTTTTTCTTCTGCTTGTCGAGGGCGCTGTCCGGTGATGTACCGAGCCACATGTTGAGGACAATAATGCTCCCGTCGTAATAGTGGGGCGCGTACGCGTAATTAGCGAACGACATCTGCGGGAGCTCGGAGTCATTGCCGGCGCTGATCAGGGCGTGCGGACATACAAAGATCATCGAATCAGGGTCGTTCTTCCTGATGACTTTTGCGGCGTCTTCATATAAAACAGATATCTCCTTCACCTCGTTGCCCCATGGCTCGTTGAGAATGTCATAGCCGAGCACCGCGGAGTTCTTGCCGAAATGACGGCTGACGGTATCCATCATCAGAAGGAACCTGTCGCGCACTCCGTATGTATTATTGTAAAAACGATTCCAGCAGGTATGCATGTCAAAGTCCCAGATCATCTCGGCCCCCCAGATCTTGCAGGCAGCGCCGTTGTCAGGGGTGTCCTTGCTTACTTCATCGGGTACGGCCCATTCGGGAAAACCCTCGCCGCATCCATGAACCTGGTAACGCGAAAACGCGTCCTGGTGGAAATCGATAATGACCTTGATGTCGCGTTCACCCGCCCAGGTGACGACATCTGATATATAGCCGAGATACTCCCGGTCGTATGATCCCATTTCCGGTTCAAAGGCTTCCCAGGTGAACAGGAGCCTGATCACGTTGACGCCCCAGCCAGGCAGGGGATCCAGAAGTTTTGCTTCTTTGATAGGCATGAAGTCAGGTACCTTGGCGTCTCCGGCGACGTTGAGCCCCCGGTAGACCACGACGCCGCCCCGCTCATCAACAAAATATTTTCCCCCGGCATGGGTCGCCGGTTCGTGCGGTACGGTCGGAGCGGTCCAGCACGACAGAAATACGGCCGCTGAAAGCATGACGGTTGGAAGGACAAAATGTTTCCGGCGATTAATCATATGAGTTACTCCTGTTTTTGTAACGTTGCGGAGACACCAGCTTGACCTGTTTCCAGGGACATCCCGGCATTCCGGGAACATTCAGTCTGGACGTTTTTTTTTATCATGAGCATCAGTATTAATCGACCTATCCGCTAAGTTGAGACCATTTTTTTCAGGATCCCCCATTTTCCTTCTGTATTGGACCGGGGTCATGCCTGCCACCGTTTTAAACATCCTGTTAAACGTCGCTTTTGAGTTAAAACCGGTATCAAAAGCTATCCGTAATATTGTCTTTTCCATGTTGTTTTCATCAGCCATCATCATCTGCGCTTCCCGGATCCTGAAGCCGTTAACGTACATGAAAAAATTCTTGTTGTATTCCTCATTCAGTACCTGGGTCAGGTGATGGCGTTTGATCTTCAAGACCCGGGCCACGTCGTCGATGCGGAGCTCGGGATCGAGATACGGTTTTTTATCGCGCATGTAATCGTCGAGCATCGAAGCATACATGCCGGCTTTCGATTTCTTCAATCCCGAGCGGTCGTACTTTCTTCTGAGCAGGTTCAGGACAAATATTTTTCTGCTATCGGCATCGGTGCTGTAACCGGAAAAAAGCAGCATGATGATGATAAAACTAAAAAAAAGAAGATTGCGGAGGATGTTCGGGACTTCGAGGCCGGTGAACAGCGCCAGGCCGGTTATCTGGGTCGCCACCATAAGGAAAATGACGCTCAACGAAATCCAGAAGGGGAAGCGGATGAGCGTCGATGAAAAAATAATGACGAACAATGACCCGAGGGGGAGGTCATAACCCGCCGCATTGACCCCGATGACGTCGATGGCCACAACCGACGTGTTAACGATGATCATGGCGGCGGACAGGACGACGTATTTCATTCTTTCGTCCCTGAGGCGCCGGAAAAAGAATATGAGCAGGACGATGACAATGGCGGTCAGGGCCCTGATCATCCACGCGGACACGGCCGCGGAGAAAGGGAAAACGATATAATCGAGAACGATAAAAAGAAGATACGCGGACATGCCGATACAAAGAACGCTATTGGATACGATAAGGCGCGTGTTCGCGTGGTGCAGGATATAGTGCTTTTCCAGTTCATCGGGGAATTTCAATAACGGCGAGTCATTGTCCAGCCGGGAGGCGAGCTGTTGAAGTTCATTATCTTCCATACTGTTCACCCGGGTCCTTGTGTCGATCTGAATAGGTACGGAAAGGACCGCCCCGTGGCGGTCCCCCACGACCCGGCCTGAGCCGGATTATAATTATCGAGCGGCTTAATACAACGTGCGGAAATTCTTGAACGACCTTTTGCCGGCCGCGATCCTTACCCGGTCATTCTCGACCCGGACCACGCGGCCGTACCTGTCGACAAACTCCAGTGACAGAACATACGTGCCCGGCTGCAGGATGAACCGCTGGAACTGCAGATTTGCCGGGAGCGATCGCCAGCACCGGAGGTCCGGCCTGATCTGCGAGAACGTGGCAAGCGCGACCGCCGGGCCGA
>JBGTBN010000117.1:0-17120 GCA_041749375.1 Spirochaetota bacterium | reverse complement strand
GTGGGCCATGTCGATCATGAGGGCGAGATCTGCCTTCCCCTCGAGCTCCGGAAGGTCCGGGGCGCCGCCCGGGGACACCGAGCCGCGGTCGCCCACGACATGCGCCGCAATCCGGCGCCGTCTCGCTGACGGCTCGATCCCGTAGAGGCGCGCGGACGGCCGGCTCTCCAGTATCCATGCGGCAGGAACGCCGTACCCGGTACCGATGTCCAGGACCTTACCCGGATTGCCTATGAGCTTGTCGAACTCCGCGAACATTGGGTCGAACCTCAACTTAAACCGGGCAAAGAGCCGCGGATACGGCTCCGTGAAACGGTACCGACGCTTGACGCGCGACGCGACCACCGCCGGCCCGGTGCCGCGTATGCCGCCGTCCGTCCCGGCAGGAACGGCCAGCCGCCTCAGCAGGGGCGGAACGATCATGATCGTTCCCAGGAATGAATACCCGATGCCGAAAAGGAGCGTCAGGCCCGCGTTTCTCAGGAGAGCATGTTCGGCCAGGCTCAGGACGCCGAACCCTGTCATGGTCGACGCCGCCGACAGAAACACGGTCAACCGTATGAGTCCCAGGGACGGGTGCGACTCGTCATGGTAGCGCTGATACGCCCGGACAAGGTACAGCGCGTAATCAGTCCCCATGCCGATGACGATGACCGTCACGATGATGGTGGAGATGCCCGGTTTCTCACCTGCAAGGTGCAGCGAGCCGAGCGTTGCCACGAAAGAGAAGAGCGTCGGCGCCAGCGCAATCAGGGTTAGTTTGACATCAAGGAGATAGATGAGGGCCACCAGGAACGTGACGGCCCCGACGATGACAGCCATTTTTATAAAGCCGCTGAGCAGTAGTGCGCCCAGCCGCTCGCTGAAGAAGGACGGATCGAACAGCCGCGCGAGCCCGGAGGAGGAGATACCGGAGTGGAACGCGGCCGCGTTGTACGAAGGGCCGGGGGAGAGGACGGAAAATTGCGCCCAGGCGCCGGTCTCCCGCACGCGGTGCACGCCCAGCAGCTCGTGGAACTGCTCGGGGAAGGGCCGCGGCCCGAGGTCCCTCCGTGACAGCGTCCTGTAAAACCTGTCAAAGGCGCCGGGTGCGAACCCGGTCTCCTGCGCGGCCCTGTCCAGCGACCTCTTCAGCTCGGACTTGCGCGCCGGTGTCCAGAAGGACTTCCAGGCGCCAAGGTTCCGAGCCATCCGCTCCGTACCGGGAAAGAGCATCGATGGCACGAATGCGGACGACAGGCGTCCGCCGTCGATCTCGCGGTCAAGAAGCTCTGCCAGTCGGTCCCCCTTCGCCTGGAGCGCTTCCATGTCACCGGTCTCCGTCATGAGGTAGATCCGGGTGAGGACATTGCCCCATACCCCGGTCACCAGCTTTTCAGCCGCAAGGGTCTCGTCCGTTACCGTGTTCATCGAGGCAAGGTCAACGCGAAAGTCGGGCCGTGCGAACGGGAGCATCACGCAAAAGAACAGAAGGGCGGCAATCGCCTTGGCGCCCGGCCGCGAGCCCATGATCCGGTCAACGAATCCCTGAAGCGGGACGATCCCGGCACGCTTTGCGGGGGGCATGACGGGAAACACGACCGGGAACAGGACGTGCACGAATACATAGGTGAACAGGACGCCCAGCGCGGTGAAATAGCCGATCTCGGCCAGGGCGGAAAACCCGCTGATGAAGAGGAACGCGAAGCTGAGGGCCGTGGTCAGCATGGCGAGAAGGCCGAGGGACCAGACCTCCCGCGTCGCTTCCAGGCCGCGGGTTTCCTGCGGCCGGTCAAGGAACAAGAGGTATGCTATCCCGTAATCGACGGTAAAGGATATCATGGCGCCGCCGAAACCGAGGGCCAGTATCGATATGCTGTCGGAGAAGAGCGAGTAGACGAAGGCGGCCGCGATCGTACCTAGGAGCGCCGGCACGAGCGCCAGGAGACCCAGGAGCGGCCGCGGGAAACCGAGAATCAAAAGGATGGCGATTCCGATGGTTGCGAAGATCACCGCCATTCGGGAGTCGGCTTTTGCCGTGTCCTCGTTGTCGAGCGCGGCCCTGTACGCACCTACCGGCGTGAGGGTGAAGCGCACGTCGCGCCGGGCATATGATTTCTGAAGCTCCGCGCGGCACGAATCGATGACCGACGCGATCTTCCGCGCCAGGGCCGTATCGGTCGCGGAGCCGGCCGGCTCCGCCGTGATGAGCAGGTGCTTCCCGTCGGCCGAGAGCAGGTGCCCCCGCACGATCTGTACGTCGCTGGATGGCGCAAGGTGCGCCATCCGAGCGAGAACGATGTTCTTGAACCCGAGCGGATCGGCCTCGATCATGCCGGCCTGCCCGATCCCCCCGAGATTGACCAGGTCATCATAATGCGCCGCCATGGCCTCCCGCACCTTTTTCTGCCCGAGCAGGGGCGCGATCTTATGCTCAAGCTCCCGCGCGGTAAAGAGCGCCGGAAGGTTATTCATGAGGTACGAGAGGAGCTCCGGGAAAACGGCCTGGTACCGGTCCATACCCACGCTTTTAAACAACCCGCTCGAGGAGAGCCCTCGCTCGACCATGGACGCGCCGTCGATAAGATCGTCAGTATTGCCTCCCGCGACCGAGCAATCGATCACGATACGGTCTTTCACCGGGTGGTGCATCATGACATACTCGGCGTCTGAGATGACCGGATCTCCCACGGGAAGGGACTTCGTTATGTCGGTATCAATGTGAAGACGCGCCCTGCCGGCAAGGGACATTGCCGCAGCCGCGGCAATAATGAGCGCGACCCAGGGCCACCTGAAGCTTAGTCGTTTCATAAACAGGATCCTCTTAAACCAGGAAATAAGCCCGGGTAAACCGCGGGGATCAGCTACGTCGGACGGCGCCGCCTCAACCGGCCCGAAGACCGGCAGGGTGGCGCGGCATCTTACAGGTCTTCTTCATTTATATCCGGGGAATCCATGTCATCAGGGCCATGGTCCATATCCTCAGGCTCATCAATGGTTCCGGAGTCATCATCGATGTCATTCTCATCCTCAATGTCAGCGTCATCTTCCAGGTCCTCTTCAACCTCGATGTCGCCGTCATCATCGTCTGCATCCGGTTTTACTTTCTTTTCCGTATCGGCTTTCTTCCCGTAGTCTACGGGCGCAGGCTTCGGCTTTTCGCCTGTACAGTTATTCGTGCAGGCGTCACGGTCCTTGAAGCATTTAGCGCCGCAGGAGGCATCAGCGGAAGCCGCGCACGCGCCGCTGCACGTGATGAATGCTTCGGTGCATTTTTTCTGGCAATCGGAGGTCTGGGCGACGGCAAGCGAGGTCCAGAGCATCATGGCCGCACAGGTTAAAAACGCGTAAATGTATTTCATAATCATTCCCCGGGTCGTCCTCAGTATTTCGGCCATCGCCGGCCGGATGTATATAGTATCAGTCAGCCCATCGTTATAATAACCGCGCCCGGCTTTGTCAAGCATTTCATTGCGCGTCCTGTCAGGCCCGGCGGCCGTGATCGCGAGGAGCGCCGCGGGGGATTTTCCTTTCAGTTATCCAGAACGAGGCTCGATTCGATAACGGCACGGGTTTTCGCCATGAGCTCCGGCATGGTGTCGTAGGTATAGCCGCTCGTCACAATCGGGTCTCCCACAGTGACGGTGATCCTTCCCGGCTTGAACACGATGCTCCCCTTGGGCAGGACCTTCCTGCTCCCGTTTACGGTAACGGGCAGGATCGGGTAGCTCTTCTCCAGGGCGACGACAAACCCGCCTTTTTTAAAGTCCCGCAGCCTGCCGTCGGAAGAGCGCGTCCCCTCGGCGAAAAAGATCACGCTCACCCCCGCAGGCAGCCGGTCCAGGCCCTTTCGTATGCTCTCCCGCGCCCGTTCCGGATTGCTCCTGTCGATGAAGATGTTCCGCGACACGTACAGCGCGTGCCCGAACAGCGGAATCGAGAGCGCCTCCTTCTTGATGGTCCACCGGTACTGGATCCCCAGGGAGGTGACGATTGCCAGGATGTCGAACACCGACTGGTGGTTCGAGATAATGACGTAGGCGGTCCCCTTCCTGATCTTCTCCTTCCCGACGATGTCCACGCGAGCGGCCGTGATGAAGAGCATGACCCGCGCCCATATCTTCGATATTGAAAACGCGAGGTTGCCGGTCGTGCTCAGCAGGGCTGCGAACACTATCGGAACGAACAATACGAGCGTCAGGCTCACTGCCCAGAGGTAGATCCAGAAGATTTTCGCATAACTTACGATCCGGTCCATCCTACCTCCCCCCTTTAAGGGCCCGTTCACGCCTGGCCATTTCTTCCTCGCGCTCGCGGGCCAACCTGAGAAGCCGCTCGAAATGATCCCACTTCGCCGCATCAACTATCTTCCACGCCCCTGCCCCCCGCTCCCTGATGACAAGGTCCCACTTGAGCCTCCGTACAGCAGTGGGAAGCCCGACTGCAAGCAGGACCGTAATGAACGATACGAGCAGCGAAAGTATGTAGATCCGTCCTGCCAGCGCCCCACCGGGCGTGTTGAAATCGATTTTCAGGCCAATGACCATGAAGCCGTATACTATGGCGAAAACAATGATGACAGCCAGGAGGGCGATAAGGAAGCTCTGGATCCAGGACCGGCAGAACAGGAAGTGCGCCGGGCCGGCCTCCAGGACATGGTCCCTGGCACTTGCCGGGTCGTAGGTTATCTTGCCGGTTTTCTTCTCCGGTTCGGCAGCACCCCCGTATGCGGCGCTGCCGTCGTCCACGGGCACCTCCGGGACCATGAGAATGCTTTTAAACCGGTAGACTCGTTTCATGGGCAGGGCCTCGCATATCCGAATATCATCTCACATGCTATAGCCTCGCGGAAAAATGTCCAATATTTTTTTATGAAAGATAAACAGCGATAAATAAGAGTTGATGTTTTTAATAATAAATCTATAGTTGGGAGGCGCGTGGGAGGTTTCGCTCCGCGCGAGGTGATTGATGACCGGCCTGATCGACCGATTAACATCCAGGTATTCCGACTCCGCTTATGTTATTAAACTCAAAGCGCAATTCCTTCTGCGGGTCTGTCTCGCGGGTCTTGTTATAATTCCTACCGGCATACTCTATACCGCTTACGTCCACCTCAACAACCCGGTTTACGGCTACACCGTAAACCTGACAGGCATTGCGCCCCTCATCGCTGCATTCGTCTCATTCGTGTTCATCACACTGCTTCTGGTACGGGGGCACTATGCCGTGGCGGCCCACGGCTTTTTCATCGTTTCCATCAGCCTCATACTGGGCATCATGTTCATCGACAAAAGCAACCCGATAGGAAGGCTGGACACGATCGTGGTGCTGATCGCCATACTCTCGATGAGCCCGCTTATAATCAGCCGGCGTCCCTCCTTGATTGCTGCCTATTCCGCGGGCACGATATTCCTCGTCTGTATCTTTCTCATGATGCATGCGTCCGAGATGACCCTAACGTATTCAGAGCTGGTAGACGTTATAGCCGACACGTCGATGGCGATCATCGTCACCGCGGTCATCTCGTACAACATGTTTTCGATCAACCGGCTGGCGATGTCGCACTCGGAGGAAAGCAGGGCCCTGCTGGCGCGCGCCAACCAGGAGCTCAGCGCGGCCAACGAGGAGCTCAACGCCACCAACGAGGAGCTGCAGTCGTCAAACGAAGAGATCGAATCGTCGATGGAGGAGCTGACCGCAACCAACGAGGAGTTCGAGGCGCAGAACCGGGAGCTGCTGGAGTCGCAGGAGATCATCAGCGAGGCGCTCGAGGAAAAGACGGTGCTGATAAAGGAAATCCATCACCGCGTAAAAAACAACATGCAGATCGTATCCAGCCTGCTGAACCTGCAGGCCCAGGGCATCGAGGACCCGCGGCTCAGGCAGCCCATCAGCGACGCCGTCAGCCGGATCCATTCCATTGCGCTCATACACGAAAAAATATACCGCGCCGACAATTTCACCCGGATAAACATGGCCGCATACCTGAACGACCTCACGGAAGAAATCATCCAGCTCTATTCCAAATCGCCCGATGAGATCCGGGTCATATCGCGTCTCGAGCCGATCCACCTGTCCGTTGACCAGGCGGTCCCCTGCGGAATATTAATTAACGAGATCCTCACGAACTCCATCAAGCACGGCTGCCGGGACGCCTGCGACTGCTGTATCGAGCTTGCCATGTCGAGCTTCGACGGAAGGATCACCCTTATGATTGCCGACGCAGGCCCCGGCATCGCAAAGGAGATACTGGACAACGGCAGCAGGAAGACCATGGGAATGCAGATCATCGAGGCGCTCGCCCAGCAGTTGAACGCGGACCTCGCCGTCGACGTCGAGAACGGGACCAGGTTCACCATTCAGTTCACCGAACGGGCGGTGTAGCGGACCGGGCATCGCCGGCGCGTCTTCACCGTTCAAGCTGCACATTCCGGGCTTCACACTGGAGGGGAGCAATTCTTACTCAATCAACCAAATGCACCGTCCTCATAATTGAAGATGAACCGGGAATCGTGGACACGCTGGTCTACTCCCTTTCCACCGAGGGATTCGATACCCTGACATCGGCTTCCGGTCGTGAAGGCCTTTCCCTCTTACGGGAGCGCAGGATCGACCTGGTGGTGCTCGACATCGGCCTGCCCGACGCCAGCGGATTCGACATTCTCAGGGATATACGCTCGTTCTCGACCGTCCCCGTGCTCTTCCTGACCGCGCGCTCCGGCGAGATCGACCGCGTGCTGGGCCTCGAGCTCGGGGCCGACGATTACGTGGTCAAGCCCTTCAGCCCCCGCGAGATAGTATCGCGCATAAAGGCGATCCTTCGGAGGACCGGGGAAACCGCCGTGACCGGCACCCGGCCCGGGCTCTTTACCATCGACGAGCAGAAGCGGTCCATCAGCTATTGCGGCGTGAAGCTGCAGCTGCCCCGCTATGAATACGACATCCTCAAGCTCTTCATCGCCAGGCCGGGGTGGGTCTTCTCGCGCGAGCAGATCATGGACCTTGTCTGGACGGAGCCGGACGAAAGCTTCGAGCGCACCGTGGATGCGCACATCAAGTCTATCCGCGGCAAGCTCAGGTCGGTGAGGGCCGACCTCGACCCCATAATGACGCACCGGGGGGTCGGCTACGCCCTCAGGGAGGACCTGTGTCCCTGAAGGCGCGCATCCTTATCGGCTTCCTCGCCCTGTTCGGGGCCGCCATCTACTTCATCGCTGATTCCATTATCAAGGAGATGCGTCCGCGCTACCTCGAGGCGGTCGAGGAATCGCTCAACGATACCGCCAACACCCTGGCCGCCATGATGGAAACGCAGGTGAAAAACGGCAGGCTGGACGTGTCGCTCCTCGGGGACTTCATCGCGAAGGCCGGTGAACGATCCTTTTCCGCCCGGATATTCGGGTACCGCAAAACCAGGGTCGGGCTCAACGTGTACGTGACCGACGACAGGGGCACGGTCATCTTCGATTCCCGGGGAAATGAAACCATGGGAAAGGACTATTCGAGATGGAACGACGTGTACCGTACCCTGCGCGGCACATATGGCGCCCGCTCCACCCGTGGCGACCCGGCCGACCCGTCGTCGAGCCTCCTCTATGTTGCCGCGCCCATAATGCACCGGGGGAGGATTATCGGCGTACTCACCGTCATCAAGCCCCAGGACAGCGTGACCCCCTTCATAGAGATCGCCAAGCGCAAGCTCCTGACGGGCGGCATCATCACTGCCGCGGCGCTCGCACTGCTGAGCGTGGTCCTATCGTTCTGGATCAGCAGGCCGCTCACCCGGCTCCGGCGCTACGTGGGCTCCCTGCGGACCGACGGGAGCGCGCGTCTCCCTCGCCTCGGCAGCGGCGAAATACGCGACCTGGGCAGGGAGTTCGAATTGCTCTGGGAGGAGCTCAAGGGCAAGAAGTACATAGAGGAATACGTGCAGTCACTCACCCATGAGCTCAAGAGCCCGCTCACCTCGATCAGGGGATCGGCCGAGCTGGTCCAGGAGGAGATGCCCGAAGAACGGCGGCGCGAATTCTGCCGCAGCATACTCCGGGAAACCGGCAGGATGGGGGATATCATCGAAAAAATGCTCGAGCTGTCGGCCCTTGAAAACAGGCGCGGTCTGCATGAAACAGAAACCGTGCAGATCGGCCCACTTGCCGCAGAGGTGCTGGACGGTCTCGCGCCGCAGATCGACCGGAAGGGACTCCGGATCGAACTCGTCATCGACCCGAAGGAATCGGTACGGGGCGAGCGGTTCCTGCTCCGGCACGCCCTCGCCAACCTGATTGAGAACGCAGTCAGGTTCAGTCCGGCCGGCGGTGTCATAACCCTTGCCACGGAGAAAAGCAATGACCTCGTGACAATATCGATTACCGACCAGGGCCCGGGAATACCGGATTACGCACTGGACAAGGTGTTCAACCGCTTTTATTCCCTGCCGGCACCCGATTCCGGAAAGAAGAGCACCGGCCTGGGCCTCTCCTTCGTGCGCGAAGCCGCCGCTCTCCACGGCGGGCGGGCCGAAGTCGTCAACAGCCCCGGCGGAACCCGCGCCGCGATCATCCTTCCATTAAATATATAATTTATTTCACTTCACACACTCTTCATACTATTTTCACCATCGCCCCGTATGTTGTAAAAAACTACGAAGGAGATGCCGCACTATGAAACTCAATGTAAAAAATTCACTCGGTTTTAAAATCATTTTTACCGGACTGCTGGCCACCGTTCTCATGATACCGCTGCTTATGGTCGGCAGCCTTGTTCGGGAGCGCGAAAGCAGGCGAAACGAGGCGGTGAAGGAGGTCAGCTCGCGCTGGGGGTATCCGCAGCACATTGCCGGCCCGGTACTGGTGGTGCCCTTTCGCTACACGTACGTTGAAAAAGAAGACAACAGGAAAATTGTCAGGACCGCGGTGGAAAACGCCTATTTCCTTCCTGAAACGGTCGATGCGAGGGGGAACCTCGTGCCGGAGAAACGGTCACGCGGGCTCTACGAGGTGGTGCTCTATGGTCTCAGGGACCTCGTTGTTTCAGGCTCGTTTACCAGCCCCGACTTCGGAAAGCTCAATATTGCAAGGGAGCAGGTACTATGGGAACGGGCCTACCTCGCAGTCGGGATCCCGGACACCAGGGGCATTCAGCAGGGTATAAAAATGAATTGGGATGGCCGGGAGCTCCCGTTCATGCCCGGGGTCAAGAGCATGGGTTTGTATGAGAGCGGGATACACGTGCCCATGGCCGGTCTTCGCGGTATGGGGCCCGGCAGGCACCAGTACTCGTTCACCATAAACCTGCGCGGCAGCTCGACCCTCAGCTTCCTTCCCATGGGAAAGGAAACATCAGTGGAAATCAATTCGAGCTGGCCGCACCCGAGCTTCACCGGCGCCTACCTCCCGTCGCAACGGCGCGTCGGTGATGACGGATTCAGGGCGAACTGGAAGGTCTCGCACTTCGGAAGGAATTTTCCCCAGGAGTTCGTCCAGTCACAGATGCCGTCGGAGGATGTCATTGAAAAATCATCGTTCGGTGTCCGCCTGTTTCTGCCGGTGGATTTTTACCAGAAGTGCGAGCGGGCCGTGAAATACGGCTTTCTCTTCATATCGCTCACCTTCCTGGCATTTTTCCTGTTCGAGCTTTTCAACAGGCTGTCAATTCACCCGCTCCAGTACCTGATGGTGGGGTTCGCCATGTGCCTGTTCTATCTCCTGTTCCTGGCACTCTCAGAACACATCGGGTTCCTCCCCTCGTACGCCATTTCCAGCCTGGGAGTAATGGCCCTCATTACGGGCTATAGTGCAAAAGTCCTGGGTACGCAAAAGCGGGCGGGTGCGATGTTCGGCTTGCTCTTCGGGCTGTACACCGTTCTCTACGTTCTCCTGGAAAACGAGGACTACGCGTTGATCATGGGTGCGGTACTGCTCTTCGCGATCCTTACCGCGGTGATGTACCTCACCAGGAACGTGGACTGGTACCGCATCAAGCTCGGACCGCAGGGCGCGGGACCTGCGGTTGAGGGCTGATTCGCGGCGTATGCATGCGGAAGCGGGAAGCTGAACATCCGGGCGCCGGCCCGGCAGTATGTTTACTGCACACCGGCGCGCCGGTCACTCAAGCTCGATCGCGAACTTCTCGACCCGGTCCATATCACTGATATAGAAGAATGAGCCTATAAAAAACAGGATGCCGCCCACGAGCGTGAAAAGCGGCAGAAATGAGAGCGCGGTCCCTATCCCGTAACTGTCCGACAGGAAACCGACGAAGAGCGGTCCCATTGAGCTGCCGAGCAAATGCTGGATAACGATATTGATGCTCAGCGACAGGGCCCGCAGGCCCGGGTGCACCACGTCCTGCGTTACCGCCACGCCGGCCGGGACAAACATGATAACCACGATTCCCACTGCCAGCAGCATCAGGTATTGCGGGCCGCCTTGAAGAAAATGCAGGCTCAACAGGAGCAGCAGTGACGCAACCACGGATGATAAGGCCGGTAGAAGCATGCGGGCCTTCCTGTTCCTTTTCAGCCACAGGTCGGTGAGGTATCCGCCCAGGGGCGCCCCCACTACGGCCATCAGCATGACCGAGCCGCCCCTGACCCCGGCGGCGCTCATGGGCATGTCGTACATCCGGTTGAAATAGGTTGGAAGCCAGCTCAGAAGAGCCGTGGTAACAAACACATTGCACGCGAACGCGAGATTGTTGAACAGGAGGGACTTGCTCCCCATGATCTGCCGTGCGATGTCCTTCCAGTTCATCACGGCAAGCGCGGCGCCGGGGCCTGCGACAGCGGACTTCACCAGGCGCACGGTCTTATAATCTCGTACCCGCAGCATGAGCAGCGCGATGAGGAACCCGGGCAGCGCCACGATCCCGAAGGCATGGCGCCAGCCGAATTGCTCCGCAATGATGCCTCCCAGGGCTATGCCGAGTGCGCTTCCCAGCGGGATCGAGGCATTCCAGACGCCGAGAAGGCGGGCACGTTTTTCCGGGGGAAAGAGCGCCGAAATCATGGCGGTGCCGCCGGGAGCGTACCCTGCCTCGCCGATGCCGACCAGGGAGCGCGCCGCAAAAAGCTGCTTGAAGTTTACGGTAAAAGCGCACGACAGGGTCGCCAGGCTCCAGAGCGATGACATGAGCCCGATGCTCTTTTTCCTGCTCCACCGGTCAACCAGGATCGAAACCGGGATGGTGAAAAAGAGTATCGACCAGTACACGGCGGAAACCAGCAGGCCGCACTGGGCATCGGTGATGCCCCAGTCTTTCTTCAGAAACGGGAACAGGGAAACGATGACCAGCCGGTCGATATAATCGAACATGTACAGGAGAAAGAGCAGGACAAAAGCAAAATAGGCGTTTTTTCTGGATGGTGAATCAACTGCCTGCGTGCCTGTTGAAATCATGCATGCCTCCTTCGTTGGTGCTCACGTATCTCCGTGATTGTAACAGGTATGACCCCTGAAGTCAACCCTTTATAGCGGATGGACTGACAAAGACGGCCCCGGAGTCATGATTAAACAGTTGACGCCTTTACAATAATCATGTACCTGTATTATCACCATTGCATGCAGAGGTGCCTATGAACGGCAGGGAAAGGATTATCGAAGCGCTGAGCATTCGGGAGCCGGACAGGGTGCCGTTATTCATCCACGGAATTAACGAGGGCCCGATCATGGGCATCGGCAGGCACCTCACCGACGGCCTTCCCGAAGGCAAAACCCTGGACCAGATGACACCCCAGGAAAAGCTCAAGATCATTGACACGCTATTCCGCATCCTGGAGGAATTCGGCGTGGACGGTTACACCTGCCTACCGATCGGTCCCGGCACCGAGTTTATCGCCGGTGACCCGCTCGTTGACGACTGGGGAGTGGGATTCAGGCGGAGCCCCCACGGCATACCGCTTCCCGCCCGGCACCCGGTGAAAAGCATGGACGATCTGAAACTCTATGTTCCACCGGAGCCACGCAGGGAGCAGATGGTGCTCGTTGACCTTATGCGGCAGCGCTTCAAGGGTGAGAAAGCGATCTTCTGGATGATGCGGGGGACCTTCGTGCGCAGCTGGCGCATGACCGGCATGGAGAACCTGATGATCAAGATGTTCAAGGACCCCGCATTCGTCCACCGGGTGGCCGGCATGGTGACCGAGTTCAACCTCAAACAGCTGGACATGGCCGCAGAGGCAGGGGTCGACGTCCTGGTCGTTGAAGACGATATCGCCGACAAGAACTCCACGCTTGTTTCACCGAAAATGTTCAGGGAATACATCAACCCCTATAACCGTCAGCTGGTGGAACGGGCGCACGCGAAAGGGCTCAAGGTCGTCCGCCACAGTGACGGCAACCTCTGGCCGATCCTCGATATACTCATTGAAACCGGATATGACGGTCTCAATCCCCTTGAGCCGCAGGCCGGCATGGACATGAAGAAAGTAAAAGACTACTGCGGGGACCGGCTCTGTCTCCTGGGAAACATCGACTGCACCGAGCTGCTCCCACGCGGCACGGAGGAGGAGGTAGAGGCCGCTGTACAGCAGGTCATTGCCGTCGCTGGAGCGGGCGGCGGCCTGATCATCGATTCTTCCAACACCTACCATCCGGGCGTCAAGCCGGAGAACGTGATGGCAGTGTTCAGGGCAGTGCACAAGCACGGGGTGTACGGGAAGAAGTAATACTTTTTTATATCGGATAACAGCAAAAAAGCCGCCCCCATCGGGACGGCCTTTTTTATGTGCTGAGCCAGCACCCGGAATCGAACCGGGGACAGGTCGATTACGAATCGACTCCTCTACCAACTGAGGTATGCTGGCCTGCTGAATCGTGCATAAAATTGATAAAAGACGGTAAACCTGTCAAGTGTTAATGCTTTGGAGCCGGATTTTTTTTCCGGTACGCCTTGACCCGGGCGTGCCCGTCATCCACGAAGGTACTTCTGCTCGCCCATGCCGAAAAATCCGTCGACCGCGACCCTCGCTCCGGTCTTTGGCCTGATGACGCCCCGGAAAGAACCGAACGGGCCGTGATAATCCGTCTTCGCGACCAGGAGGTTCATCTTCAGTGTGTTCTCCATCTCCGGGGTAAACACGATGTCCACCATACCAAACTCGTCCCTGATGAGCCACTCGCCCTTCACGCCGCCGGGCCGCTCGAACTTCACCGGCGGAAGGAGATGGAGCGCGCCGTCCGTCCACAGGCAGTTCTCGTTGTACTGCTCCGGGTTTATCACCTGGTTGTCGGTGAGGTTGAAACCGGCGAGGCCCCGCTTCTTTCCGGTGATAACGCCGGTGATCCAGTCATATTTCAGAATATAGGGGTAAAAGCCTTTATGCGCGTCAATAATGGCGAAGCTGTCTGTATCACGGAATTCGACCGTGCTGTCCCCGACACAGAGTGAGCCACGCATCGGCATCAGGCATTTGTGCGAATACATGCCGCGGTTTTTCCCGAGCGGCAGGCTCACGACCAGGGGCCTGACGCCCGGCGCCCCGTGCAGCGCCTCGAAATGGCCGTACAGCCCGGGCAGCTCTTTACGCGGCCGGAACGCAACGTCTATGTAGAGCATTCCGTCTCTCAGCCGGTTATGGTAATCGATCCGGTACCCGCCTGTCTCGTAGCAGGCGCGGCTGTCATCAAGTGACGCCGGCATCGCCGTTTTCCACGAGGGCACGATCCTCTCGTACTTGATGCCGGTCCTCTTTTTCCTGTCGTAATAGATAAACTGTGTGAGCAATCCCGCCTTCTGGTTGTAGAGAACGGCGAGAAGGAAGCATTCCTCATTACCGAGCTGGTACGCCTGCCACTCCTTGAGGCGCATATATTTCGCGAAGCGGGGCACCGGCACTCCGAAAACGCGGACCGCGTCCAGCGGGTTCACCTCCTTGAAGTCGGTGCTGAAGGTGCCGAAATTGGTCCTGCCGTCTTCGACAAGGCTTCGGGGAGCGCGGGTGATGGCCCTAGAATAAGCGGGTTTTGAGGAAGGGGTTTTTTTCATATGCCTCTCCGCGATAAGAGATAGGTCCGCACTTGTGCTGAGCTTGTCGAAGCAAACGTTTGCGGACCTATCTAATGGATATGCGGATTAACTACAACCGAATCGTCGTCCCGTCGAGCAGTTTTTCCGGCAGTGGACGGAATCAACGGCTGGCGAGCTCCTCCGGCTCCCTGATCACGATCTTCTCGTCTTTACTGAAGAGCTTCCATCCCCGCACCCGCTTACCAATGAAGTCCATGGTCATGGCACCGGTCGGACAATTGTTGACGCACCCGAGGCAGGCGATGCACCGGTCCGTATTCACCGTGCCTGCCGCCAGGTTGACAGCTTTTACCGGGCAGGCCTTTTCGCAGGCCCCGCACCCGATGCACACGTTCTTGTCGATATGATGATTGCCGGTCAGTATCTTGCAGAAGCGTATGGAGGGCGCGCCGCTGTAGAGATTATGGACGCTCGTTTCGCGCGAGAAAGCCTGCGCCTCGCCCCGCTCCGCCCGGCCGAGGACGGCCGCCGCGAAAACGCGGACCCGGTCGTAGGTCGCCTCGTCCGGGAGATGGCGGTATTTCAGCGTGCGCTTCCGGTTGCCCATCGACCAGGTGACCGCGTAGGTCGACATGTTGTTCAACGTTATCATGCCGGCGGGAGCGCCGCCGCGTTCCCCCATGATCCCGATCAGGGCGCACCCCGTGTTGTACTCGTTGTCCCCCTCGCCGCCGCAGGTAACGAAGGCCGCTGCCGGCGCGCCCTCCATCTCCGGGAGCCCGCGCAGCCAGGTCTGGAAGTTGCCGGGAACGTCCATGTAGAACACGGGGCTGCCGGTCGCGATGATGTCGAATGACCCGGGCTTGACCTGGCCGATCTCGCGGTAGTCCCCCGCGGTGACTATGAGCCCCTTTTTCTCCCACACCTTCGCGATCAGCCTGCCGTACCGCTCCGTGTTCCCGGTCTGGCTGTACCAGACCACGAGGCCGCGGCCCGGTTTGCCCGCCTTCATCTTTTTCAGCTCCGGGGCCGCGAGCGCCGAAACTCCCCCGGCCGCGACCGATCCAAGCGTGACACCGGCTTCTTTCAGAAATGTTCTTCTTGATTTCATATCATCCCTCCTGCCACGTGGCATTATATTCGCAAAGCGCGTCAGGCACTGGAATGCCTGGATCGCTGGCGACCCACCCGCCGGGGTTTCCCGCCTCCGCGGCAGCAGCGTCGAAATGGCACATCGCGATCCCCATGTCTACCCGCTGGAGGTCGGACATGCCGGTGATACTCCACCGCTCGTGGTAGTTTTTCGTCCGCTGTATGTAAAAGTGAAACCGCCTGCCTCCCTCATCCCGCACTATCCTCCAGGGCTGCTTGTTGGACGCCGATGGCGCGAGACGCACCATCTCCAGTGTCCGTGAATAGGCGCCGGCGGACTCCTGCGCAAGCGGTGCGTCGAAGCTGCCGTCAAAGAAAAGCTCGCCCCACGGCTTCCTTTTGTCCGAGCCGGCGCCGAACCGCACCAGCGAGTCCAGCACCCGTTTTCTGTCAGCGGTATGTCCCACTGCCGCGACCGCGGGCATCGTTTCTTCCGGAAGAAGCGACATCCTCTCCGCAAAATTGCTGCGCGAGAAAGTGCCGCCCAGCCAGCAGGTGCCGAGCCCGGCGTCCGTTGCCGCGAGGATTATCCGCTCCATGCGGTACCCGTAGTCCTCCAGGCACATGCTCCCTTCCCGCAACGCTCCCGCGATATAGGCGGGCGCGTCCTTGATCATGCCGTAGGTCCCCACTTTTTTCATCGACTCGCCTTCACCCGCCTCCGCCGCGATGAGGCTGAACCTCATCCTGCCGCCGAACGGCGCAGGGACGTCCCCTGCCATATGCCGCTGAAGCGCTGTCAGCGCCGCGTCGTCTATTTGTTTCTTCTGATAGGTGCGGCACGAATAGCGCTCCCTGATTATCTCTTCAACGGGTCTGCTGAATTTCATGAAGCGCGCGCCTCCAGTATGAGATCTTCCACACCATCGCGAAAAGCGACAGCGCCGCCGCGTGTCAGCACGAGCACGCCGGAAATCGCGGCTTTCACTGCCTCGATCGGGTAGTCGCCCGGGTTCCTCAGTATTTCAATTATCCGCATCTGATTCTGTTCCATGTCAACTCCCTGCCGCCGGCGCACCAACGCTGCCGGGACTTTACTTTTTTACAATTTTATAACTATCGAACTATTGTCCGAAAAAAAATCATTTTTTCTGCCGCGCATTCAGGATCGAGCCGACCTGTTCTATCGTGTCCTCGTTGATCCGCGCCACCAGGAACTTGCCCTTCCGCTCCGTGGTGATAAGGTCTGCGCCCGCAAGCTCCTTGAGATGATGCGATATCGTCGGGGCCCCGATGTTGAACGAGTCGATGATGTCGGAAACGAAGCACTCCGCGCATTCGGTCTCGAAGCTGGCCTCGCATTTTTTAAGTATTTCCAGGTACAGCTCAAGACGGTTCGGGTTCGAGAGAGCCTTCATCACCCGCGCCATCTTTTTCGGGTCCATCTGTTGTTTGTGTCCTTTCATAATTTGTCACTTCGATAATTATCAAAGTATAGTATTATTGTGAAATCGTCAAGGGGAAAAGAGGATTTTAAACAAATTTTTTAATACCCATTGACCCTGTAGAGGGATCAACCACGAATGAACACGAATGCACACGAATTGTTCGGAAACTGCTTCCTATCATGTACGTGTACGATCAGTTATAGTGGAGGATTTTTTTTGCAAATTTATCTTATAAAATAAAAATCACTATACCAATAATCATTGAAATTATTATGATAATTATTATATGTTTTATATTCCAACCATGAGTGAAGCCCCATATTAGTTGGCCTATAATTATTAATATTGTGTACAATAATAGTTGAAGTAAAAAATCACTCATAATTCTCTTTATTAATATTCTTATTAGTGTTAATTCGTGTCCATTGGTGGTTCTACCCTTGCACTCCCACCCTTAGTGTAAGGAAGGGGGCTACTTGTAATGTATATGAATGATCTTCGCACCGTCGAACCCGTTGAAGTGCGTGGTCGAGGCAGTGCTGTAGGCGCCGATGTTTTCAGTATAGAGCCGGTCCCCGCAGTTATCCCGGTGACGGCCACGCCCCCGTCTGATAGGCACGGGAGTAATCCCGGGCC
>JBGTBN010000116.1:0-15012 GCA_041749375.1 Spirochaetota bacterium | reverse complement strand
GTGATTGGCGACAATCTCTGCGGCGATAAGCTCAAAATCATATTTCTCCTGGCACTCCCTGACTGATTCTATGAAATACTTTTTCCCGTATTTACCGAGCAGGAGATTCCTTTTCCCATGGCATCTGGTGTATGCGTGGTGAGTGAGTCCCTGGGCTATTTTGCGTATAGGTCGTGGCATATGTTCCTCCTGAAGAGGTATACGAATGGAAGTGGAGGAACAGAAAAAAAACGGGGAAAAAAGCGGGGTCAGAGCAAAAATTTTTCATTTGTTCTAAATATTATGAGGGGTCAGAGCCTGGTCTCGCTCCCTTACTGCGGACCAGGGCCGATAAAACCGCCCCATTCCATGACAATCGGCACGGACACGGTCGCACCGGCGGGAAGGTGCGCGGCCGCCGTGCCGATAAAAAATTCATCCAGCGTTTGAACTCGCACCGAAAATACCCGGGCCAGTACCCGCATTCTACATTCACAAAGAAGATGTTTAGTTACCCAGCATTCCGGAATGAGCCTGATTTTTTATTAAGTGTTTAAACTTAAAGAATGCCATGCAGCCTATATGTTCAGCAGGTCCCCCGCCCCTTCCCGTCCCGCCAGATGATACGTCATGCCGCAATTTACGGACCGGTGGGTCCTGAGCGCGAGCTCGGGCGTGTTGTTCTCGGCCGAAAGGTGCCCCAGGCAGGCCCAGCGCAGCCGCGTACCGTGCCGGGCAACGAGCTCGGCCGATTCGATGTTGGATAGATGGCCGTGCGGGCCGGATATCCTGCTTTTAAGATACCGGGGGTACCTGCCATTGCGCAGCATGTCCGGATCATAATTGCTTTCAATAAGAGCGGCATCCACCGAGGAAAGGGCACTTTTCAGGTCATCGTACACGTGCCCGAGGTCGGTAAATATCCCGAGCCTTGATCTGCCGTCATCGACGATGAATGCCACGCCGTCGGCGCCGTCATGGGGCGTGAGTATGGTCTCGACCCGTACCCAGCCGAACCGCATCGATTCTCCCGCCCGGAAATGACTCACCTCGCGCAGGGAGCCGAGGCTGCAGGACGAGTTCGCGGCCCCCAGCGTAGTTTCGGTGACATACAGGGGGATGCCGAACTTGCGCTGGAAAATCCCGGCGCACCGGGCATGGTCTGCGTGGTCATGGGAGATTATCAGGGCATCGACGCGGGTGATGTCCCTGCCCGCTGCCGCAAGACGCCCGGCAGCCTGCCTGCCGCTGATACCGGCATCGAAGAGGAGCCTCGCGCCCCCGGCCTCGACATAGATGCAGTTCCCGTTGCTGCCTGATTGGAGTGAAAGTAGATTCATAGTATACCGGTATCGTGACGCGGGAATTAATCCAACATTTCCAGTCCCTGTCCAGCCCTTTTTATGCAGGGGCGGATTTATGATGCCCGGACACGGTAAGGGCACCGGTAAGCAAATCTCGTTCATTGGACCGCCGGAGCATGCACGTGAAATTCGATACATACTTGACAAAATGCACCCTCTATTCCAATGATTATTTTATCAGTGTATTTTAACGGCAGAATACACGACCCGGGATTCAGAGGCCTGATACGCTCAATAGCCCTGATCCCCTCTGTAACAAGAAAATTTCTTATCTTTCCCGCAGCACTCAGGAAAATTCCTGAAAATACAGGTATATTGTAATTCAGGGAAGAGTAAGCTTGAGTGATCGATCACAAAAGGCAGTGCCAAACCAGGGGCTGGTGATGGAAAATAGCAAGGTTTTCATAGGAAATCTGGACTTCGCGGTGACCGATGAGGAAATTCGGATCCTCTTCTCCGACTACGGCTCGGTGGTGAATATCAAACTGCATAAAAAGAAGGGTTACGCGTTTGTCGAGATGTCCAACGAGGGAGAGGCCGCACTGGCCATAGAAAAGCTGAACAACAGTTCGTTCAAGGACCGGGAAATCCGTGTCAGCCTGGAATTGAGAACAAAGAAGGCCAAAGCATTATCGATTAAAAAATACAATGAGCGTTCGGAAAGCTTTTCGAGGCAGAGAAAAAGCAGGAATCCGGACCATGGAAAACCAGAGGAAACAGGACATTATTCAATGAAAGATGATCACAAGAAAGACAGCCAGAACGCGCCCCGGCATCGTACCAACAGACCCGCGGCCCGCAGACCTGACGGTTCCCCGCATCCTCATCGGAAAGAATGGCAGCATGAGAAACCGGAACGAACGGACAGGCCTCCCCGGGACGGCAATAAATCCGGCCAGGGCAGAACGCCAAAAACCGAGATAAACTACAATTCCTGGGACAGGTTCCCCGGCCCGGTCGCCATACCGGCAGGAGAGCAGAAACGGGGAAGGTCCGGTTCTCAGAGTCCCCAACGGAAAGAATGGTCCCACGATAAACCGTCATATTCATCACGGCCTCCGAGGGACGGTAAAAAACCGGGACGCGGCAGTACGCCTCATTCCGATGCTAATTACAATTCCCGGGAACGGTATCCGAGGCCGGAGGACAGGCCGGCACGTGACTTCTCGCGCGGAAAGCCCGGTACTCCGCATCCACAGCGTAAAGAATGGTCCCATGACAAACCGTCATATTCATCGCGGCCTTCAGGACCGTCACGGCAGCCGGGCGGCAGGTCACGGGACGATTCCAGGCCGCGCCATGAGGGCGGCTCGCCGAACAGGTTCTCCTCTTCCAACGGCCCGAAGCAGGGCCACGGCGGAAAAAGCAGCGGCCCGCACTCAGCGCGACCCAAAGCTCGCGGGGGCGCCGGGAACAGGGAGCGGAACAACAGGGGCAAGAAAGACTAACGGCAACGGGTGGCCGGAACATCGGTACCATGAACGCGCTTCGGCCGCCTTTACGGGCGGCCGAACCATATCCGGACCCTGTTTTTCTTCCCGCTACGCGTCCGCCCTGCCGGGCCTTCTCTTCACCCGGGCGCGCGACCGCTCCTCCGCCTTCTTCTTTAAGAATGGGACGACGACAATCGCGTAGAGCGCCGTCAGGATCATAAACGCGCCCATGATTACCGCGACCCAGTAGTTCCTGAAGATCTCATTGCCCGCGTAGTCCCGGCTCACGTCTGCGAATATGCCGATCATGAGCCCGGTGAACACGATGATCACGAACACGGGCACCGTGTAGCCGAGGGGTATTTTGAACGCCCGCACCGTATCCGGGTTCTTGCGCCTCAGCCTGATGACGCAGAGGGCCGCCACCACGTAGATAAAGCACTCGAGCGCCGCGGCCATCAGTATGAGGAAGAGATATTTCCCGGTCAGGAGCGTGGCCAGGCTGATCGCGATCGCGAGCGCGCCCAGGAACAGGATCGCGACCCAGGGTGTTGCGTACTTCGGGTGCAGTCTGCTGAAGATCCGGGGCAGGACATTGTCCCTCCCCATAGCGTAGGAAAAGCGCGACGTGTTCAGCAGCCCGGAATTGAACGAGGTGACCGAGGCCAGTATGCTCATGCCGATGAAGGTGACGGTGCCTGCCGTGCCGAACAGGTTGCCCCCGAACACGATGTGCGGGATCGGCGTGCCGCCGGCAAGCTGCTCCCGGGTGAGCCCGGTGTACATCGCGGTGATGAACAGGGCGTACGTGACCGAGAGGAGCCCGATCGCCCACATCATCCCCTTGCCGATGAGCCGGTAGTCGGTCGTCTCCTCCGCGAGCGGCGCGACCCACTCGTACCCGACGTAGAGGAACACGCCCACGCCGGCGGCCTGTATGACGCTGGACAGGGTGAACTTCGTGTTCTGGACAGCGACTGCCAGGTTGACCTCGTGCGTGGCGAAGGTGTAAACCGACACCGCAATCATGAACCCGACCATCACGTAGGTCAGGATGTCCTGCATCACCCCGGTTATGTACACGCCCCTTAGATTAATGAAGACCACGAGCAGTATGAACGCGAGCATCCAGAAGAGCTTATCGTAAAAGGGATCGAAAAGAACGAATGTGCCGGAGAGCACGCTCGCCAGGAGGTAGCTCTCCGCCCCGACCATGGCGATCCCCAGCACCACGTAGAACATACCGATGATGATCGAAGTGCGCTCGTTAAAGGCATGCTGTATGTAGAGCTTGATCCCTGCCGCGGTCGGGTAGAGCGAAGTCAGCTCGGAGAAGCACATGGACGAGAGGAGGCAGAGAAAGCCCGCCAGCAGGATCGATATCCATGCCAGCTCGCCCACAAGGATCGTGGCGACCTGGATGCCTGCGAGGTAGCACGACGTCGCGATGGCCATGCCCGCCGACGTCGAGATGATGGTCCGGAGCTTCAGTACTTTTTTAAGTTCGCCCATTGCTCTCTCCTATGCGTCCGGCCAGATGATCATGGTGATCGCGTCGAGCCGCACTACGTCTTCCTGGCTCGCCTTGACCCGTATCTCCCCCTGCAGGTACTTCTGGGAGGGGTTCAGGTCGCCCCAGAACATGTCGCAGAGGTCCTCGCTCTTCGCGCTCACGATGATGTCCGGCGCGCCTTCGGCCCCGGCCCTGAACGAGACGATCTCGCCCTTCACCACGTCCATGGTGAATTCGTCCTTCGTGTCGTCGGCCGTGAAATGCAGGAGCTTCGACCAGTCCCTCTGCATTTTCCTGAGCCGCTTGTTTTCGTTGCACTGGACCTGGTAGTCCGCCAGCGCTTCGAGAATCTCCTGACTTGTAGCCATGCTCTTCCTCCCGGTTCTATGTGCGTTGTTAATCGTTTACGCCCAGGCCCGCTTCCCGCGAAAGCTCCTTCAGTGAGTCCGCGAGCGCGCCCACCACCAGGTCGACTTCGTCGGGCGTGATCACCAGCGGCGGCATGAGCCTGCAGATGCTGGGATCGTTTCCGGTATATATCGCTATCACTCCACGCTCCGCCATCTTCCTGGTGAGCCGCGGACCGATCGACTCGTTCGTGAACTGGAGCCCCATCATGAGCCCCATCTGGCGCACTTCGAGGAGCAGGCCGGGATATTTTTTCAGGAGGCCGTCAAAGCCTGCGTGGAAGCGCTTCCCCATCGCCCCGGCATGCGCCGGCAGGTCGTGCTTCTGAATGTAATCGATCACCGCCAGCCCCACCATGCACCCCAGGTCCGATCCGCCGAAGGTCGAGAGATGGATGAAGGGATGGGGTATGAAGAAGTCCTGTATGTCTTCCTTGAATATGGTGGCCGAGATCGGGTAAAGCCCCCCGCCGAGCGATTTTGCCACAGTCATGATGTCCGGCACAACGCCCCAGTGCTCGCTGGCAAACATCCTGCCCGTGCGCGCGAACCCGGTCTGCACCTCGTCGAAGATGAGCAGCGCCTCGTTCCTGTCGCAGATCGCGCGGACCTCCGCCAGGTAGCCATCAGGCGGGATGTTGATCCCGCCCTCGCCCTGTATCGGCTCGAGGATGACCGCGGCCGTGTCCGCGGTGACCGCCTTCTTCATCGCGCCGGCGTCCCCGAACGGGACCATGGTGAAGCCGGGCATGAGCGGCCCGAACGGTTCCTTGTACGCCTCGCGGCCGATCGCGGAGAGTGCGAACCCGGTATGGCCGTGGTAGGCCCTGTCCGTGTAGATGATCTCCTTCTTCATGGTGTGCCCGCGCGCGATCTTGATCGCCGCGTCGTTGGCTTCGCCGCCCCCCACGCCGAAGACCGTGCATTTCAGGTCGCCCGGGGTTATCTCCGCAAGCTTCTTCGCAAGGTCCGCCTTGGGCTTGGAGCAGAGCAGGAACACGCCGATGTCGTATGTGTCGAGCGCCTTTTTCAGCGCGTCCACGATCTCGCGGTTGTGCCTGCCCACGTTCATGATGCCGGAGCCGGTCTGGCAGTCTATGTACTTCTTACCGGTGATGTCCCAGACGCTGGCGCCGTCCCGCCGGTCCTCGATGATGTCGAGACCGGCCGCCTTCATGGTGCGCACTTTCATCGGGCTGATGTATTTTGAAAAATCGGAAAGGGCCTGCTGTTTTACGCGTTGCGAATCCTCTTCCATCTGACGCCTCCAGTTGTATATACTGAAACACCTATCCGTCCGATGCGTGAAGACCGCGCCCCCGCTGCGCCGGGAAACGCGGCGCAGGCAAGCCCGGGTCCGGCCCCCGCGGTCAGAGCTCTATTTCCATCCCTTCGAATGCGATGTCGACCTCCAGGTCGCCGAACCGCCGGGGATTCATGCCCATGTAGGTGCGGGCGTTCACGAGCACGTTTTCGAGCTTGTCATCGTCATAGTTGGGCTCGTGGTGGAACAGGATGAGCCGCCTGATGTTGAACATGCCGGCGATGTCGATGGCAATTGCGGCCGACGAGTGGCCGAACTCGAACTTGTTGATCGACTCCTCGAAGGTGTACTGCGTGTCGAAGATTACAAGGTCTGCGTCCGCGAAAAAGGCCCGGTACTTCTCGATATTGTCTATCTCGTTGATGTTGAACTCACAGTCGCTGGTATAGACCAGCACTGCGCCCCGGTCCTCGATCCTGAACCCGTAGGCCCCGCCCGGATGGGGCATGACCTTGTTCAGCACCCGCGCGTCATTGAGGAATAACTCTTCCTCGGACTCGATGGTGAAGAACTCCTTGGTGGACTGGAGATAGTCGAAGGTAACGGGGAAATGCGAGAACACCTGCTGGTGGTCAAGGCGCTGCTTCAAGTCCTTGAACGCGGAGTAGAAATTGAACCTGTTACCCCGTATGTACATGGGAACGAAGAAGGGTATTCCCTGGATATGGTCCCAGTGGGTGTGCGAAAGAAAAATATTGGCGGTGCCCCTGCCCTTTCCGAAATCACCCTTCATCATTTCTGCGCCCATAGTCCTGAGCCCGCTCCCGCAGTCCAGGATGATGATGTCCCCGGCGGAAGTCGTCACCTCTATGGACGTGGTATTGCCGCCGAACGTGCTCCTGACAGAAACCGGTAGTGACCGCATGAAGGATTCGATGGCCTCGGCGGAGGATATGTCGCCGGGCTTGGCAAGGGACAGGGCCCTGCGCAGCTTCGCCTCGACATTTTCAGCGGTCAGAGGGGTGGGAAGCGACCCCCTGACGCCCCAGAGTTTTATTCTCATACCATTTCTCTTTTCATGTAAAGTGCCCTACGGCGCGGCGCGGCCGCCCGGTCCCCCCTTCAATCGTATCATTATTGTAATACGGTTATATATTTAGTCAATAGAAATATGCCCCGGGGTCCGACCGGCAATAAAAAGATTGACACGATAACGACCAGCTTTATCAGATGTGGACAGCTTCGGCCGCACCAATACACATCGGGGAGCGAACATGAAATTCTCGAACAGGATCCTTCAGGTAAAACCCTCACCCACGCTGGAAGTAACGGCACTGGCCAACGCGATGAAGGCGAAGGGCATCGATGTGATCGGGTTCGGAACGGGAGAGCCCGATTTCGACACCCCGGAGCACATCAAGCAGGCCGCCATCAAGGCAATCGTGGGCGGCAAGACCAAGTATACCCCTTCCGGCGGCATACCTGAGCTCAAGAAGGCCATTGTCGAGAAATTCAAGCGCGACAACGGCCTGGAATACAAGACCTCGGAGGTCATCGTAAACTCGGGCGGCAAGCACTCGTTTTACAACCTGATGCAGGTACTCCTCAACAGGGGCGACGAGGTCATCATCCCCTCGCCCTACTGGGTCTCGTACCCCCCGATGACCCTGCTGGCCGACGGCACGCCTGTCATCGTGGACACTACCGAGGAGCGGGGCTTCAAGATGCACCCGGATCAGCTCGCCGCCGCCCTCACCTCCCACACCAGGGCCGTGGTCATCAACTCCCCCTCGAACCCGACCGGGTCCGCGTACACGAAAAAGGAGATCGAGGCGCTCGCAGAAGTCGTGTGCGACCGGGACATCCTCCTCATCTCGGACGACATGTACGAGTCTATCCTGTACGACGGGTTCAGGTTCTTCAACATCGCGAACGTTTCGGAAAAAATGAAGAAGAAGACGATCGTCATGAACGGCGTTTCCAAGGCCTATTCCATGACGGGCTGGCGCATCGGTTACATGGCAGGCGACGCGGAGATCATGGCGCAGGTGGACACGCTGCAGAGCCAGTCAACCTCGAACCCGACCTCGATATCGCAGTGGGCAGCCGTGGAGGCGCTCAACGGCGACCAGTCCCCCGTTGGCGAGATGGTGGCGGCGTTCGACCGGCGGCGGAAGATGATCGTCAGCGACCTCAACAGGATACCCGGCTTCACCTGCCTGAGCCCCAACGGCGCCTTCTACGCCTTCCCCGGCGTCGAGGGAGTATACAGGCTGAAGGGTTGGGCAGGGATCGCCGAGAAGTACAAGAGCGAGCACAACTCTTCAAAGCTCAGCTCGTTCCTGCTTGAAGTGGCGCGCGTGGCGGTGGTACCGGGCATTGCGTTCGGATCGGACCTGCACATACGCCTCTCCTTCGCTACGTCCGACCAGAACATCATCGAGGGCGTGAGGCGCATTGACGAGGCGATCCGCAGGCTCGTGTAGCTGCTACCCGATACTGTCGAAGAGCAGGCCCTCACCCTGGTGGATCCGGGTTATCAGGTCATTGAATTCACGGTGGGTGATGTTCTTTTTCTTGACCTCGGCAATCCTGCCGTTCTGGTCGAGCCTGACCAGGTTAATGAAAATATCTTCATACTCGCGGTATATGTAGAAACGGTACGGGGATTTCTTCGCCTCAAGCTCGCCGTTCACAAGCCCGGCCGTCTCCCTCAGGCTCTCGAAATGTTCCCCGGCCTCGTCGTTTTCCTTTTCCCGCTGCTCGTGCGGGTGTTCCCTCTTCTGTTTATCGGTATCGATAACGGGGTCGCGCGAGCCTATCATGTCCGACTTGTTGATCCTGTCCAGGTTAGAGCTCATCGTTTTCTCCGCAACCGCCACTCGTTCAAAATAGGGGAACAGTTCCATGGCCGTCCTCCTTGCTAGCTACTATCTCCATTACCATTATCGGCTCGGAAGGGGTCAAAAATAAGGGAAAGCTGCGATTGACCCTTTTTATTGAAAACTTGTTGCACAGAATGGGGAGATATGATTACTAATATACGATTCCCGATAGTTCCGCACTTGTACTGAGCCCTTCGACGTTGCTCAGGACAGGCCTGTCGAAGTAAGCGCTTGCGGACCTATCGGGTGCAAGCGGACATATCAGGTGCAGGCAAATTTATCGGTCGCAAAATAAAAGGAGGCTCACCATGAAACAAACCCTGTGCATCCTCGTCACGACCGTGATATTGGCTTCGTCCGCATCACTCCTCGCCGGTCAGCGGGAGGACCAGCTCTACAACGCGGTGCTGGGCGCCACCTTCACCGAGGAGAAGAGCAGGACCGCAGAGCAGCTCGCGCGGCTTGGCACCCCCGACGCGAAGGCGAAGCTCCTGAAGCTGCTGGAGGACAGGTCCTCGTGGAACCGCGAGGCGGCGGCGCGCGGCCTCGCCCTGATCGGCGGCGCGGACGTCACCGCCGCGCTTTTTGACCGGATGCTCGGCGACCACATGATAGACGACGCGATCCGCGCCGCGCTCGTGCGCAACATCGGCCTTCACTACGATTCTCTTACCGGCATATTTTCCGGAGGCCGGGACAATAAAGCGCGGGAAGCGGTCATCGGCATCATCGGCACGTCCGGGACCCCGCGCGGGGAGGCGTTTTTAAAGGGCATTATCGAGGACCCGGATTCCGCGGACCGGGCCCTCGCCTTCGAGCACCTGGTTCGCGGCTATCCGGCGAACAATTACCGGTACATAAAAAGCTACAGGGACACCGTGCCTCTCCGCTTCCACGCCCTCGCCTACCTCGCCGATAACGGCAATGCCGACGACCTGGCCATCTTCCAATCGGTCATCGAGCGGAAAGAGGAGCCGAAGAACATGCTGGTAGCGTACAAGGGGATCAACCGCCTGGGCGACGAGACCATGAAGCACCGGGTCTTCCTTGACGCGCTCGGCTCCGGCGACGAAACCCTCGCGCAGGGCGCGATGTACACATTCACCGGCGTGCGGTCGGAGAAGGTGATGGCGTCGCTCATCCGCGCGGTGAAAAAAAGCGGGTCCCAGTCAACGCGCATGACGGCGCTGTCTCGGCTCAGGGAGTACACGGCCCCGGACGTCGTCCCGCCGCTTGTCATGGGCCTGGACGAGCACTTCATCCACCACGAGCGGGGCGGCGGGGACATCTTCGCCACTATCATCACCATAGGGATAGCCTCGGTATTTGACGATCTCTACCAGAAGCAGCGGAAAAAGACCTTCGAGAGCAGCAAGAAGGAGATCGCCGCGCACTTGAAGAAGATTACCGGGGCGGACAACGGGACTTCCTACGATGCGTGGTTCGAGTGGGCGATCAACAACGGGTACTCCATCAGCGGGGTCAACGTGATCCAGCAGCTCTTCTCCGGCTACCGGGCAACCCGCGAGCGGGCATCGGAAAGCGGGATCAGGCTCCTCGGTTACCAGTCCGCCCGGGAATTCTACGCGCGGCACGGCAGCTTCAGGAGCGACAGCGACCTCTCGCTCGCCCTCGCGAAGATGCTGATCGAAAAAGGCTTCCTGAAAGAGGAGCGGGACTAGGAGCGCCGGGTCACTTCAGGTATTCCTCGGGGTCATAGGCGGTGCCGCCGCGGCGCACCTCGAAATGGAGGTGCGGCCCGGTGGTCTGTCCCGTTTTTCCCAGGGCGCCGATGACCTCGCCCGCCTCCACGTTCTGTCCCCTGACCACCTGTATCCGGTCCAGGTGGCCGTAATAGGTCACCAGCTCTTTTTCATGCTCGATGACCACCAGGTTGCCGTACCCGTTTTTGTTGAAATCCGCCATGATAACGGTCCCGCCGGAGGAGGCCCGCACCGGCGTCCCGATCGGCGCGGCGATGTCGATGCCCCGGTGAAAGGCCTCGCGCCGCTTCGTCTTCGGGTCAATCCGGTACCCGTACCGGCTCGAGATCGCGCCCTCGACCGGCGCGTTAAAGCGTCGGACTGCAGTGTTCCGCTCCAGGGTGCCGTAGTCCTCCCTGCGTTCAGGCTCGGTCTTGCTCAAAAACGCGCCGAAGATCCACCCCTCGTCACCGCCGGCGCGACGCACCAGCACCCAGGGCGCGGACACGCCCCTGATCGTCTCGGCATGCCCGGTCTGCGCCAGGACCTCGACCTTTTCCCTGAAGTCAAGAAAGCCCGTCTCGCGGCCCCGCCCGGACCCCTCGTTTCGCATGATGACGCGCTCGCCTCTGACGTAGGCGTATTCCCTGACAGCGGCCTTCTTTTTTGAATGAACATGGTCTATCGCGTCGATGTCATCGATGTCGTCGATATCTACCGGCTCCCTGAATCTCAGGCCCTTTTCGTCGCCGAGCCGCCCGTTGATCTCGTCGATGAAGCTCCGGATCTCTTTCCGGATCTTCTCGATCCGCTCCCGGTCGGCGTCGCGCTGGCCGCGCACGCTCTCCCGGGCCTTCTCGCGCTGCTCGTTGACGATCCCGCCCGGCCCTGAATACGCGGTTCCGGCGCAAACCACCAGTAGTGCGATGCTAACTACGTTGCGGCATGCTTTTTTCATGACAGACACCTCGATTATCTATCGTCACGCATGTCCTGTTTCATAAGGCCCGCCTGCGAGAACTGGAAAAAAAAGCACTGCCCGTTGTACGGGCAGTGCTTGGTTTCATAATGCATAATATCAATGATATGCAGTAATCTTGAATGCGAAAAAAACTATTTAATTTTCGCGCACTCGTCGCCGCAGGCTTTTGCGGATTTTTCGCAAGCAGCTTTCTTCTTTGCGTCAACCTTCTTGGTCTTGGCATCGGTTGCCGCAGTGATGCAAGCATCTTTCTTTTTGGCGCAGTCATTGTTGCAATCTTTCTTCTTAGTCTCTACGCTTGCGCAGGAGACGAGGCCGGCCATGAATACTGCCGCCACCAAGGTGATCATTACTTTTTTCATCTACTCCTCCTATTGAAGTATTTCATTTTTTTATGAATTGGTTTTATATCTTTTGTGTGCAATTATTGCAACAATTTTTTTATTTTTTACGCACATTATATGTACAGTACCATATTATATAGGCTTCGCCTGTTATGTGTATGTAATACTCACTCGCTTCAAAAATATGTTCGGCTTTTCCTTGAAACATATCATTTTTTACGATATCGAACGTATCGACATTTTTTCAGAAAGCCGCGCGCCGACCTGCGACACAACCTTCGAGGACATATAGCTGCCGATTTTTCCCGAGCGGTCTGGTCTCATGCCGGAGGCTATTCCGTACAACACCCCTGCGGCGAACATGTCGCCCGCGCCGTTGGTGTTGACCACGTCAGTCCGGTAAGACGGTATCCGGTAGACCGTGTCGTTTGTCTCGATCAGGCTCCCGTCGGCGCCGAGCTTGACAACCGCGAATTCGCACATGTTGTAGATCTCCCACAGGGCCTCTTCCCTCTCCTTGCCGGTAAAAACTTTGGCCTCGTCCTCGTTTACGAATATAATGTCCGCGTAATCCCGCGCCACCTCGTTGAAGACCGGACGGATCCTTTCGATGAGCGCCGGGTCCGAGAGGTCAATCGAGACAAGGACCTCGTTCTTTTTCGCTATGTCGATGGCGCGCATGCACGCTTCCCGAAGGCCCGGTGGCTCGAACAGGTATCCCTCCAGATGTATGATCTTGCTCATTTTTATCAGTGTTTCGTTCACGTTCGAACTGTTGAAATGGATGGCCGCCCCCAGGTGGGTCGCGAAGGTCCGTTCCGAGTCGGGCGTGATGAAGGTGATCGCGTGGCCGGTCATGCTGTCGAACCTGCTTATCTCCGCCCGCACCCCGATCAGCTCGGTGTCGCGGATGTAGCGGTCTCCGTGATCGTCGGTCCCGACCGTCCCGAGGAACACCCCCTGCCCGCTCAACGTCGCAATGCCCGCGACGGTATTCGCAGAGCTTCCGCCCGGCGTTATCTGCATCTCGCGCCCTTCCAGGCGGGAGAGAATCTCCTTGCTCCTTACCTCGTCGATGAGCTGCATTTCGCCCTTTATAAAGCCGAAGGCATCGAGGTCAGCTTCTTCCACCGGCACGGTAAAATCGAGCAGCGCCGACCCTATGCCGAGAACGTCGAATCGCGCCTTTTTATTTGCTATATCCATCTGTCCTGTCTCCGGAACCCTGACTGTATTCGACGCCCCGGCGGGCGTCGCCGCCCCAATCTCGCACCATGGGTCAAACAGTCAACAACTTATTATCAGTTTCCCTTGAAGTGCCGTCTGGCACGGGCTTTGGCGATGTGCCTTAGTCCGTTTCAGGCGCGGAGATCCTGTCGGGAACGGTCCGGCTGTCCGGACCCGGCGTGGGGTCCGTTTTCGACCCGGGCCTGAGCATTTTCCTCAGGCCCTTCTTCCGTAATACAAAATGGATGACCGCGTACTCATCGGTAAAATCATATTTCTCCACGGTGCCGTACCTGCCGGGGACCACCGCGTCGACAAACTCCGACTGTATGAATACGTACGCATTGAGCCGCGCCGCCTGCCTCGACGACTCGGTCTTCGCCACGCCCGCGAGGCCTTTTTCCGGGAACCCGCGGCACACGATCCGGTACGTGTTGTCATCTATGAAGCCCTTGGTTACCAGGACCGGCCGTGATGTCGGGCCCGATACCGGCAGGTCACACACCGACACAAACAATGCCGCAGCGCAAAGCAGAACTATTTTTATCTTCATGACCGCCATCTCCCCCCATGTCTAATGTGCCGCACCGGCACGTCTATTGGACAGACGGCCGCCGCGTTTCGATCTCGAAAAAAAACTGTTGCCATATCCCGCTCCCGGCGGGCCCATTCCTGTTTACGCGCATCACCATAGCATGGCGCGGGCGGTCAGTCAAGTAAATGGCAAAAATGTGTTGATTAATTTCCGGGTGCCGGGATTGCTGTTCCACTGCTTTCCCTGCATGCAGTACCCGATGGAGGCCCGGCATCAAGGCGATACTATTTGACATTGACGGAACCCTGCTTAAATGCGCAGGCGCGGGCAAGAAAGCGCTCATCCAGGCCTGCAATGAGATCTTCGGCACCGTCGGGAGAATGGAGGCGGTTGACTTCCAGGGCAAAACGGACCCGCTCATACTGCGCGAGTCGCTCGCCGTCATGGGCTTCAGCGACGACGACATCGGCCGCAAGACGGGCGCGCTGAAGCTGCGTTACTTCACCCACCTCGCGGAGTACATCCACGAAAGCCCGGCTGTCCTCATGCCGGGCGTGGAGGACCTGCTCGAAAGGATCGCCGGCATGGAATCGGTTCTGCCGGGGCTCCTCACGGGAAACTTCCGGGAGAGCGCACGGATCAAGCTCGACCGGTTCGGTCTGAACCGCTTTTTCGGCTTCGGCGTGTTCGGCGATGACGCGGCGCGCCGGAACGACATGCCGCCGATAGCGCGGCGCATTCTCCGCGAGCAATACGCACTCGATATCCCGTTCGGGGACATCGTCATCATCGGGGACACTGTGTACGACATTGAGTGCGCCCGGGCCGCGGGCGCGGTTTCCGTCGCGGTGGGCACGGGCTGGGTCGGGAAGGAGGTCCTCCTTTCGCACGCTCCGGACCATTACTTCGAAGACCTGAGCGATACGGACTGCGTCCTGGCGGCCATAGCCGGGAGCGGCTGACCGGGGCCCGCCGGCGGCCGTGCCGGCTCTTACTTCCGCATTCTCATGCGGGCCACGAGCATCCGCGCCTCCTCCACACCCATGGCGAAGCTTGCCGCGAGATAGGCCGCTCCCCCGGCCGCGACCGTTCCGGCAAGGGCGAAGAACCGCGCGGCGAACGGGGCCTTTTCCCAGTCAACCATTCCGGACAGCTTCCAGATGACGACGCCCATGACCGCCGCGGCAGCAGCATTCTTTGCGGCCGGGACAAGCAGGGTCCGCATCCCAATCTCCCCCGCTTTGCGTTTCAGAAGCCACAGGAGCAGTGCAGCCTGCACGGTCGCCGCGATCGCGGCGGCAAGCGTCAGTCCGGCATGGTGCAGGGGCGTACGCATCAGCGCCCACCCGCATGCCGCGTTCAGGGCGAATGAGACG
>JBGTBN010000115.1:0-4089 GCA_041749375.1 Spirochaetota bacterium | reverse complement strand
GTGATTGGCGACAATCTCTGCGGCGATAAGCTCAAAATCATATTTCTCCTGGCACTCCCTGACTGATTCTATGAAATACTTTTTCCCGTATTTACCGAGCAGGAGATTCCTTTTCCCATGGCATCTGGTGTATGCGTGGTGGGTGAATCCCTGGGCTATTTTGCGTATAGGTCTTGGCATGTTATTCCTCCTGATGAGTAATACGAATGGAGGTGGAGGAATAGTAAAAAAAAAACGGGGGGCAGAGCATAGAATATGGAATTATTTCTTAATCTGGATTTGGGGGAGGGTCAGAGCCTCCTAGATGGGTCAGAGCCTGGTCGTGTTGGTGTGGGGTCAGAGCCTGATCCTTTTTACCGGAGCGATCATCTTGTGGAAGCCGTACAGGTTATGCTTGAGGAAGCGGCGCGGGAGCAGGACGGTTTTCTCTACCCGGAAGCCTTTGGCGCGGTAGATGGATATCGCCCTCTCGTTGTTGATCTCCGTGAACAGGGAAACGTTTTCAAGCTTCATGCGCTCGCACTCTTCAAAGGCGAACCTCATCAGGACCGAGGATACTCCGCGCCCGCGGAATTCGGGGTATACCGCGAGCGCCTCGATATACAGCTCATCCTCGCCCAGTGCGGGGATGCGGTGGCTCATCCGGTACCGCAGGGCCATGCGCAGGAGGGACAGGGGGCCTGTTATACCGGCCAGCCCGCGCACATACCGGCCGGCGTTCTTTCCTAGGGCGGTATTGTCTCTTCCCGGGTACATCCCGACAAGCCCCTGCACGCCGCCGGGAGGCCCGTACACATGATAATACTGCCGGGAACAGAAGGTGTCCGGGGTGTCATAGAGCAGGCGGTTGATTGCGACCGCTTTCACGTCATCGCAGGCAAAAAAATATTTATACACGTTAGGCCCTGCCATAAAATGCAGCCTGCTCACGTCGTCCCTGTCGCCCGGCTCAGCGTTGCGCACCATCATGTTTCTTCCCTCAGTAAAAAAAATTCACTTGCTCGGACACCGCAATGATCGGTTTTTCCGCTCCCTGCCGCGTCTCAGCCCTGCGTCTCTTTCCTCTTCTTGAGATCGAGCGCCGCCCTCTCACTCCTTCCCGAGCCTCTTCCTCAATCTATCTCTCACCTCGACCGGGTCCTGGACCGCGAGCCGCGTGCCGGCGAGCACGTCCAGGAAGCCGACCTCGTTCGCGTACCGGGGCACCACGTGGAGGTGGAGGTGTGCGAGGCTCGCGCCGCTCTGGCTCCCCAGGTTGTATCCCGCGTTGAACCCGGCCGGCTTATACTCCTCTTCGAGCACCGCAAGGACATCGACAGTCAGGCGGTGCAGCGCAAGCACTTCGTCATCGATCAGCCCGGAAAGAGTTTCCACGTGCCGCTCAGGAAAGATCATCAGGTGGCCGGGGTTGAAGGGGTAGAGATTGACGGACACGATGAAGCCGTCGCGGCGGGCCACCTCGAGGCTGACCACCTTCGGGTCCCGGTCCCTGATGGCGCAGAGGATGCACGCCATTGCCGGCTTGCCCCCCTTTACGTATGCGAGCTTGTCGGTGTTAAACAGGTGGTCTCTCATGGCCGGGCGCCCCGTCGCCTGCCCTTATTTCTTTTTGCGGCGGCCGTACATGACGGCCGAGTAGACGGACACGCCCCCGATAATGGCCAGGCCGAACGCGAGCATGACCAGGTAGAGCATGTCCATCCGCTGTATCGACGATACCTTCGTTTTCGTTTCTGAGTCAAGGCTCGCGATCTCCAGCTCGATGACCCGCTTCGTGGTCTCCATGTCCTCGCGCGAAAACACGTGGACCATCTGGTGGAACAGGTGCCGCGTGTTCTCGAGCCGGCCCCGGAGCGCCTTCTCGTCAGTGTGCTTTTCCGCCAGGATGGCAAGGTTCCCGTCGATGCGGCCTATGCCGCGGTCGATCTCCCCGATGAGCTTCACGATGTCCCGCGAGTAATCCGCCGGGTGGCAGGCCGTGCACGACTTTTCGCTGATAACGTCGATCGACGAGCGCCGTATGCTGTGCGAGCCGTGGCAGGTGACGCAGCCGGGCTCGCCTGACTTAATGACCGAGAGGTAGTGCGGCCCCCGCCTGAACTGCTCCGTGGCCTTTGTGTGGCAGCCTTCCCTGCCGCAGAACTCGGGCTCCTTTTTCCGGTCCGGCTTTCCCGTGAAGTTGGACTTCAGCGCATGGGCCAGCAGCTTGTCGTTGAGGGCGGGGTTCCCGCCGTGGCAGGCCTCGCAGCGCTTGCCGGCCCCGCCGTGGACGCTGGCGCGCCAGTCGGTGACCGGCTTTTTCAGCTGCCCGGCCTCCTGCGACTCGTGACAGATGACGCAGTAGTTCTTCTCGTCGGCGGGCGCCGGCCGGTCCTGTGCGGCGGCCGTAGCGCCGGCGGCTGCCAGGGCGCAGCAGAGGATCGTTGACGCCAGTATGTATCGTATCATAAGATCAGCCGCTCCTTTCGGGATTTCCCCGCCTGCCGCGCGGGCCGGTGCGAGTCCCCGGGCCCGTTAATATATATCGATACCGGCGAGCTTCAGCGCAAGCAGCGCACCCAGCACGACGAGAATGGTATACAGTCCTGCGACGCAGTCGTCAATCATTATTCCCAGGCCGCCCTCCAGGTCCTGGAGCCTGTTCACCGGCCACGGCTTGATGATGTCCATTATCCTGAATACGACGAAGGCGGCAAGCGCGACCTTCAGGTTAAAGGGGAAGAAGAGGACGCTGATCCAGTACCCGAGAACCTCGTCGATGACCACCTGGCCCGGGTCCTTTTTGCCGAAAAATTTTTCGCCCTCGTCCGCCAGCTTCATGAAGGGATAAAACAGGACGGCGGCCGCGGCCAGGTTGACGACCCAGCTTATCTCCCCGAAAACGAGATACTCCAGGAAGTAGAGGGCCATGCCCACGAGCGACCCGGCGGTGCCGGGACCGACCGGGGAGTACCCCGCGTAAAAGCCGGTAAAAAGAAATTCCTTGATCCTGTTCATGCCGGGTCGGACTGGTCCCCGTTCTTTTTCTCCGGCAGGAAGAGCCGCCAGTTGGTAAAGAGGTACCGGAGGCCGGACAGCGCCGTGAACGCCGTCACGACGATCATGATCCAGTAGGGTAGTGACTGGTGGGTCACGAAGATGTTATTTTTTCGCACGATGTATATCATGATGATAATCACGATCGAGACCATCTGGAAGGCTGTCTTCACCTTGCCGAAACGGCTGGTGCGGAGCGTCTCGCCGCGCCTGATCGCCAGGTAGCGCATGAAGGTGATGAGCACGTCGCGGCCTATGATCACCGCGATCATCCAGAAGTCGAAGATCTCAAGGTACGGGTCCATGACCACGAGGGCGGCAAGCACCGATATGACCAGGAACTTGTCCGCCAGGGGATCGATGAATATCCCGAATTCCGATTCCTGCTTGAGCCTGCGCGCGCTCCACCCGTCCAGAAGGTCCGTGAGCGAGGCGACCCCGAAGAGGACCAGGGCCAGCCACCATGACTTGACGTACAGGAGATAAACCAGAAGGGGTATCAGCACGATCCGCGAGAGCGAGAGAAGATTCGGGATCGTGAAGCTGAATTTCGGCATGCTCATGCGAGCTCCCCCTGCAGGTCGTACTCGGCGGCGCCGGTAATGCGCGCCGTCACTATCGAGTTAATCCCGGCGTCCCTTCCGGTCAAGTAAAAAATACCGTCCACTTCCGGGGCATCATACTCGGTCCTGCCGGCCCATGTCTCCTCATCGACCCGCTCCTCGACCAGCACGCGCACGGTCCCGCCGATCAAGGCCTCGAGCTTTTCCGCGGAAATGCCGCGCTGCAGCTCCATCAGGCGTTCGTACCGCGCCGCCTTCACCCGCTCCGGCACCGTGTCGCCCAGCTCCCGCGCCCGTGTCCCCTCTTCCGGCGAATAGGTGAACGCGCCGACGCGGTCCAGTCGCGTCCCTGCGACAAAGGCCGCAAGCTCCTCGAAATCGGCGTCCGTCTCGCCCGGGTATCCCACCATGAAGGTCGAGCGGACCCGGATGCGCGGCACCCGCTCCCGCAGTTTCCCGATGAGCGCGCCGTAGGTCTCCGCGTCGCCGG
>JBGTBN010000114.1:0-21183 GCA_041749375.1 Spirochaetota bacterium | reverse complement strand
CACGCGTGGATGCACCTCTGGTCCCTCTCGGTCTGCTGTCCGAGGCTCGCTGCCCTTGCCGGCGGCGCGACGGGCGAAAAGCTGGCGGATGTTGCGCGGAATAATAAGGAGGCGGCCTATTACCACGGCAAGACACTCTCGGGCCGCTTTTATCTCGGCTCGGAGTTCCCTAAATTTTTCGGTCTTGTAGACAGCATCATGACAGGAGAAGGCGCGGTTGAGGAGTCGTTCGCGGAGATTTTTTCCGGTGCGCCATAATGACGGGGTGTGCTGATAGGCCCGCAAGCGCTTGCGGACCTATCATGAATAATGAAAAAGGAGGATGCGTATGAAAACTCCACAGCAATACATCGAGAGCCTGAGAAGGCTCGACCTGGTCGTGTACCAGTTCGGGAAGAGGATAGAGAGCCCGGTGGACGACCCGATCATACGGCCGTCGCTGAACGCGGTGGCCCTGACCTACGCCCTGGCGCAGAACCCGGACTACGAGGATCTCATGACCGCGACCTCGCACATCACGGGGAAGAAAATCAACCGCTTCACCCACATACACCGGAGCGCGGAAGACCTGGTCAAAAAGAGCAAGATGGGAAGGCTGCTCGGATCGCTCACCGGGTGCTGCTTCCAGCGCTGCGTGGGCATGGACGCGATGAACGCCCTCTCCATCACCACCTACGATATCGACGCGAAATACGGTACGGAATACTACAAGCGCTTCCTGAAATATCTCGCATACGTGCAGGAAGAAGACTTTGTCTGCGACGGCGCCATGACCGACCCGAAGGGCGACCGGTCCCTGCCGCCGCACAAACAGCCGGACCCGGACCTCTACCTCCGCATAGTGGAGGAGCGCAGGGACGGGATCGTGGTGCGCGGGGCCAAGGCGCACCAGACCGGCGCGGTCAACTCCCACGAGGTGATCGTGATGCCCACGATCTCGCTGGGCGAGGAGGACCGGGACTATGCCGTGTCCTTCGCCCTCCCGAGCGACGCGAAGGGCATCTCCTACATCATGGGGCGGCAGTCATGCGACACCCGCAAGATCGAGAAGGGAGACATCGACCGGGGCAACGCGCTTTTCGGAGGCCACGAGGCGCTCATCGTGTTCGATGACGTGTTCGTACCCATGGAGCGGGTGTTCATGCTCCGGGAGTACGACTTCGCAGGGCAGCTCGTGGAGCTGTTCGCATCCTATCACCGGCAGAGCTACGCCTGCAAGGTCGGCGTGGGCGACGTGCTCATCGGTGCGGCGCAGACCGTGGCCGAGTACAACGGGACCGAGAAGGCCTCCCATGTGAAGGACAAGATCGTGGAGATGAACCACCTGAACGAGACGCTCTACTGCGGCTGCATCGCGTGCGCGTCGGAGGGCCTGCCCCGACCGAGCGGCACCTGGTACGTGGACCCGCTCCTGGCGAACGTGCACAAGCAGAACGTGACGCGCTTTCCCTACGAGATCGCGCGCCTGGCCCAGGACATCGCCGGCGGCGTGATGGTGACCTGCCCGTCTGAGGAGGACCTGAACGGGCCTGACACGGGCAGGTGGGTGAAAAAATACCTTAAAGGACGGGGCGCTACCCCGACCGAGCACCGGATCCGGGTGCTCCGGCTCATCGAGAACCTGACCATGGGAGCGGCGGCGGTAGGGTACCTTACCGAATCGATGCACGGGGCCGGATCGCCGCAGGCCCAGCGGATCATGATAGCGCGCCTGGCGAACGTGAAGGAGAAACAGAAGAACGCGAAGCGCCTCGCGGGAATCGGCGAGGGCGGGAAGGAATAGCAGGCGGGGTTGATCAACCCCGCATTCAGAAATACAGGGAGGATATGTAATGATGAAAAGGAAGAGTGTTTCTTTAGCTGCGGTACTACTCTGCCTCGTTTTCGTTTCATGCGGAGACTCGAAAGTGCCGTTCTTCAGGGTGCTCGAGCGCGGCATGGCAGGTCTCGAGGAAAAGTCTGTACAGGTGGGCGACCACCGGATCGCGTACCTCGAGGGAGGCGCGGGTCCTGTCGTCGTCCTGATTCACGGTTTCGGAGCGGACAAGGACAACTGGGACCGGTTCGCAAAATCTCTGACAAAGAATTATCGCGTGATCGCGCCGGACGTGCCGGGCTTCGGCGATAGCTCGAAAATTAAAACAGCGCGGTACGACATGCCTTCCCAGGTGGAGCGGATGCACGGGTTTGTACAGGCACTGGGCCTGAAAAAATTCCATATAGCCGGCAACTCCATGGGCGGCCTGATTTCGGGGCTGTACGCTGCCGCATACCCGGGCGAAGTCCTGAGCCTGGGGCTCTTTGACCCGGGCGGAGTGACGAACCGGGAGGAGAGCGAAATCGTCCGCGAGTGGAAGGCCGGCCGCAACCCGCTCGTGGTCGGGTCACGGGAGGACTATGACCGGATGCTCAATTTCATGTTCGTGGACCCGCCGGTCATCCCCTTCTGGGTGAAGTCGTGGCTCGCCGATCAGGCCGTCCAGAGTAAGGAATTTAATGACTACATCTTTTCACAGGTGAAGCCGGGCGACCAGCTCGAGAGAGTGATGGGTAAAATCAGCGCGAAGACGCTCGTGCTCTGGGGCGATACCGACCGGATATTTCCCGTTTCGAGCGCTGCGGTCCTCGGGAAAGGGATTAAAAACTCGAAGGTCGTTGTCATGAAGGAGTGCGGCCACGTGCCCATGCTCGAGCGGCCCGGCGAGGCGGTGGAGCATTATCTTGATCTCATCAGATAGAGTCGGCCGAACACTACAATCGCGTGATCGACTCCCTGCTGGTGGGTATCTTCGGGTACTGCATGGTGCGGACGGAGAGGTAACCGTTTCCGAATTTTGAGGCGGTTAGGCGCGGCCGGCCGTTAACTGAGTGAGGGTATCGAGGGCACCCGTTTCCGCCTGACTCGGTAACCGGGTGCCCTCGACTTTTTTGGAGAGATTCGTGGGAGTTGAAGCTTGATGAAAATTGTAGTGTCCTGCGCATGGCAGTGCAATAGCAGGAAGATCACGGATAACTAAAGAGGTGACTCTCCCGCCTTGGCAATTCACCTATACCTGCCGGACACATTTCGCAATCAAGTGCGATTGAAACTTACAATGCAACTGTTAAGCAATTATAAGCGAATGATGAAAAAATTCTTCCCCACGACAGGAATAAACATTGTCAATAATTTACCTGTGAAAAGCTGCAATAAATAATTATCACATTTTTTCTTTATCGTATTCTCAACTTCTCCATCTACTATTCATTTCAGAGAAAGAAAAAACGCAGGGCTCGGGGTTTCTATGCCGAGTGAAAGCCCTGTGTGGAGTCGTTGAAGCATGGGACCGGAACGAAATAAAATATCGCATGCGATTATCATATCCGATATTCATCTTGGATGGGCCGCTTGCAACGACACACACGGCCGCTTGCTCAACAACCTTCATAAAGTAACCGAAAACGCAGAATTGATCATCCTCAACGGGGATATCGTCGACCACCTCCGTAAGGCATTTTGCCGCACGAGCAGAATCCTGATTGGAAAGATGCAGTCGCTGGTCAGGGAATGGCGCGAACGTGGAACGTCCGTCATCTATATTGAAGGCAATCATGACCGCGCCGGCTTAGTGGCTGATGAGCTTATTCCGGAGTATCCGTTCTACGAATTTTTCGGCCATGAAGGCGAGAAGATCCGGGTGTTTCACGGGCACGAGGAGATGTCACCTCACATTAATGAATACGATGGAATCGGATCGCTGATCCACTCAACAGATAATTTCCTGTTCGCGCGTTTCCCCTTTGTGCGTCCGCTGATGAGGGTGGTTTCGTTCGGGTTTAACAGACTTTTCACGTATGTTGAAGATCTTATATGGCTTGCCACAATCAAGAAGGTACTGTGCCGGAAGTTCCCCGATGCTGACGTGCTGGTACACGGCCACATGCACTTCGGACCGTTTCATTACTGTGTGAACGGGAAACAGGTATACAGAAGCGGCTCGTGGGTGTCAGGCGGTTGTCCCGGGGTTTCCACCGGTCTTTTACGGTATATCAAGGGAACGTTCGAGCGTCTTGACCTGGTGGGCGAGGAATGGGTCTCATGTCCTTCTTCACCGAAGTGAAGAAACGGCTTGACCGTGCGTTTTCAGATACACTGGTACCCCTAATTTCAATGTCAAGTCCGCCGGAGGAGATAGCACGGGGGGCTTTCGTCGGTATGTTTGTCGGGATGACTCCCACCGAAGGATTCCAGACGATTCTCCTTACCCTTTTCTGGTATCTGGCCCGTTGCATCAGGGGGGCGCGGTTCAACTTCAAGATAGCATTCGCGACCTCGATGGTCAGCAATTACATGACAGTCGTGCCGCTCTATTTTCTTTTTTATTACACCGGGGCACTTGCGGGCCGGGTATTCTGGCACTGGGAATCACCGGTCAGTTACGGCGAGTTTTCCCGGTTGCTTGAGCCGCTGTCGGACCTGATTTTTCCGGAATCCATAATGATGATTCTGGACATTTCAGGCTCTCTTCTGGCGCCGCTCTTCCTGGGGTGTCTCCCCTACGCAACAGTTCTTTCGGTGGTATCCTATCATGTCGCGCTTCGGCTTGTTTCAGAGCAGGGGAAAGGGGTGTCACTGAAATCGGGGGAAATAAAAAAAGCGGGCACGTGAAAAATATTTATTATTAATAATATTATTATAAAAAATTAATACCCACATGATAATAATGAAGGTGTTTGGTAGTTCGGATGCCATTTTTTTCACGGAGTGCGTCTATGCTGAGGATTGATTTACATGTTCATTCGAAGCACTCAAGTACGTCGCAAAACCAGGTCGTTAAATTTTTCAAGTCCAGCGAGTCGTGCACCGAGCCGGAAGATGTTTACAGGATGGCACGTGCCCGGGGCATGGACCTGGTCACTATAACCGACCATGATACGATCGCCGGGTGCCTTGAGATGAAGAGGAGCCATCCGGAAACCGCCATCCTGGGCGTCGAGGCGACGACATTTTTCCCCGAGGACGGATGTCCGGTGCACCTCCTCGTGTACGGATTCTCCGAAGAGCAGTTCCAGAGGATCGATCATCTTCGCACGGATATCTACCGACTCAGGGATTATCTCGCGGAGGAACGGATCGCCTGTTCCGTGGCCCATGCGACATACCGGCTCAGCGAATTGCTATCCATCGGCCATATCGAAAAGCTCATGCTGCTGTTCAACACCTTCGAGGGATTAAACGGGTGCAGGAGCGTCCGGGCCAACCAGGGGTTCATGGATATCCTCGCCTCGCTCACGCCGCAGGTCATGGACGAACTTGAGCGGAAGCACCGCATCCGCCCCGCCGGCGACACGCCATGGCGCAAGTCGCTGACGGGAGGAACCGATGACCATGCCGGGCTCTTTATCGGGACGGTGTATACGGTGATAGATGCCGACGGGCCTGACGGGGCGGCAGACGCGATCCGGCAGGGAAGGACGGAGATCGCGGGGGAGAGCCGCGACCATCGGCTCTTCGCAATACAAATTTATAAAATCATCTGCGATAACTTCAGTCATCGAAGCGGCAATACCCGGAAGCTCCATTCCGAGCTCAGCGGATATCTCCTCCTGGACCGGAAACCGGGACTTATAAACCGCTTCAAGCTATGGAGAATGGGTCGCGCCCGATCGGCGATCGGCGAAGGCATCAGGTCCCTACTGGCCGTGGGGGAGGACCGGAGCATATCCTACGAGGAGCGGTTAAAGCAGATATACCGGCATACAGTGGAATTCTCTGACACTATAACCCGGCTGTTCATCACAAACCTCCTGGCCTTGTTCGAGAAGGGAACAATAGCGGGAATTATGGGCTCCCTGTCCGCGCCGCTGGCCGGCCTCTTCGTTCATATTCCCGTCGGCTTCGCGCTTAAATACCTTACCAAGGATGTAACCTTCCAGAAAAATCTGCGGAAACGCTTCATTCACGAGGAGAAGAATTACAGGAAAAAGATACTCTGGTTCACCGATACCATCAATGACCTGAATGGCGTTTCCGTGACACTGAGGAACATCGGGTGGCTGTCACACCAGCGGGGAGAAGATCTCCATATCGTATCTTCGGTCCTGGATGACGAGCCGAAGAATGAGCTGCCGCCCAATCTGATAAACCTGAAGCCCCTGTTTCATTTTCCGCTTCCTTTTTACGAAAAGCTGACCATGAAGATTCCCTCGTTTCTGTCAATGATTGAGACTCTGCGGGAATATGAGCCCGACGAGATATACATCTCCTCGCCCGGCGTGGTGGGACTCTTCGGTTTGATCTACGCGAAACTGACGGGCGTCAAGTGCATGGCCGTGTACCATACCGACTTCACCCTCCAGGCGAAAATGATTATCGGAAAAGAGTCGCCCCTGGTCGGGATCATTGAGGGGTATACCAAGTGGTTCCACGAGACCGCCGACCGCATCCTCGTGCCCACGAATGAATATATCGATGTCCTGACGAGGCGGAACTTCACCCGCGCAAAACTCGGGCTGTTCTACCGGGGGATAGACGCGTCGCATTTCGAGCCGAAGCGAGAGGGCCGGGAATTCATACGCTCGCGGATTGATATCCATGACGGTATCAACCTGATCTATGCGGGGAGGATCTCCCGCGATAAAAACATCAGCTTTCTTATTGAAAGCTATCGGCGGCTTGCCCTGCGCAAACAATCCACCAATCTGATAATCGCCGGTGACGGGCCCTACCTGGAACAATTGCGGGCGGAAACTGCGGATTTGAAACGCGTTCATTATCTGGGGGAGATTCCCCACCGCATGCTCCCGCTTGTTTATTCCGGCGCCGATATACTGGTGTTCCCGAGTGAAACCGACACGTTCGGCATGGTCGTGCTGGAAGCCCAGGCCTGCGGTCTGCCCGCGCTGGTAACGAACTCCGGCGGCCCGAAGGACATTATCCGCAACAACGATACCGGCTTCATTCTCGACCCCCTTGATGCCGATATCTGGGCCGATAAACTTGAAGAGATGATCAGCTGGATCGAAGGGGACGATTCGCGGTACCGGGATATGTGCCGCAACGCGCGGCTCAACGTGATGAAACGCTTCGAGCACGGCAAAATCATCGATTCATTTTTCTCAGAATCCGCGGACATCGCGACAGCACAAGGAGAATCGGGACAATGAACGTGCCAGCCCCCCGCCACACCGCCCGGCCGGGGTCCGACCGGACCGAAAAGCGCGCCAGGCTTGCGCCGCTGGATGTGCTGTCACAGGTCATTAGGGGCCGCTCTCCGGGGCAGCTCGTTATTCAGCTGACGGACCGCTGCAATGCGCGGTGCCCCCAGTGCGGCATGAGGGCCACGAACCGCTACAGCAGAAGCGTCATCAATCTTGACGATGCCAGGCGCGCGATTGACCACGCTGCAGCGGGCGGTGTAAAGGCAGTTTCATTTACGGGCGGCGAGCCGTTCCTGGTCATGGACGAGCTCCTGGCGCTTATCCACCACGCGCAGGCGGCGGGCATCCCCTATGTAAGGACGGGAACGAACGGATACTTCTTTGCCGACGATGGAAAGGGGAGATCGCTGGACCGAATCAGGAGCATCGCAGAAGCCCTGGCGGCGACGGACCTCTATACCCTCTGGATCAGTATCGATTCATCGTGCGCTCGGACGCATGAATATATGCGCGGTCTGCCCGGCGTGATCAAAGGCATTGAAAAGGCTCTGCCGATCTTTCATGAATGCGGGATTTACCCGGCCGCGAACATGGGAATAAACAGGAACCTGGGCGGGCAAGCCGGGGCGATCGGCTCTGGCATGGTCGCACGGGATCCGTTCTCCGACGTTTACTATTATGAGCAGTGCAGAAACGCATTTGAATCGTATTACCGCTTTGTAGTCGACCTGGGCTTTACCATGACCAATGCATGCTATCCGATGAGCTTCGCGGGTTCTGGCGATGTGACGATTGATTCCGTTTACGGAGCCGTGTCGGACAGTACCCTGGTCACTTTCAGTCCCGCCGAGAAGGTTCAGTTGTACAGGGCCCTGTTCGATGTGATCCCCGGGTTCAGATCCAAGATCAGGATCTTTACACCCCGGGCATCGCTCTATAGCCTCATATGCGAAATTCGCTGCCCGGGCCTGTCATCGTTCGGGTGCAGAGGCGGTATCGACTATTATTTCATCGAATGCCGCGGCGGTAACGCCTACCCCTGCGGATACAGGGGGACGGAAAGCCTCGGCAAGTTCTGGGACATAGACCTGAAAAAAAGAAGGGGTAAACCGTTTTGTCGGTTGTGCGATTGGGAATGCTTTCGCGATCCATCGATCCTCCTGGGGCCCGTACTGGACACCGGCGCATTGATTGACCTTGCCCTCAATGACCGCACTTTTCTCAGAACCTGGAGGGAAGACCTGCGCTATTACCTGGCATGCGATTTGTTTAATGGCAGGAAACCGATTTCCTTACAAAGACTCGACCTGTTTAAAAAATAAATGATGCCGCCCGATATGCTGGAATGCCGGCGGTCATGCCCCGGGACAGGCGGTAGTAACCGCAACCTCCGGGATATTCCGCGCGGGTTTGCAATACTATTTTTTAAAATAAAAAAACACAATTAATTTATACCAGTTTAACGGCTTCGACTTTCCTTTACCGATGATCCGGTTTGATACTATGGATTCATCCGGCGTTGTACTGCCGCCAGTTTAACACGTGGAGATGACATGAATATCGTTAGTGACATAATAACTCCAAATAACAATGTTCTTCCGTTGAAACAGAAGATTGTCCATCATCGGAAACCAGAGCCCATCTTCGGGCAGGTAATAGGCAGGATCGCGAGCAGCCACTATCATGTGTCTGGAGGAGTAATCGTGGAAGATATTCTCGCGGAATTGAACAAGAATCCCGATATTTCCTCTATCGGAGTGGTTGATGATGCAGGTTCGGTTATAGGCGTCGTTGCCAGGAATATGTTTTTTGACATACTCGGGAGGCCCTTCGGAAGAGACCTGTACAAGAACAGGCATATCCGCTCGATCGCGGCGGAGACAAAGCGGTTCAAGTATACCACAAATATTTTCTCCGTGGCGGAGGACCTGGCAGACGACCTGAACGTACATGGATACATTTATTACATTCTGACCGGCGATGACGGGCGGTTTTTCGGGGTATTCAGTAACCGGGATTTGCTGATCTATCTTTCGCAGATAACACAGCGGGACATAGGATTCGCAAAAATCGTCCAGTCGAGCATCATCAAGGAAGAAACGGCTTTGATGAGCGAATATTGCGAAATTCTTGCCGGCACGAGGATGGCGAAGGACGTTGGCGGCGATCATTACATGATCAGGAAGTATGATGAATCAAAATGGTTCTTCTCGATATGTGACGTTGCGGGGAAGGGCATTTCGGCGTCACTGCTGTCTGTCCTGTTGAGCGGCATGAACCATATGTATGATTTCAGCAAGGGGATCAGGCAGTTTATCGTGCAGTTGAACGATTTCATATTTGCCTCGTTTCATTCAGAAAAATTCCTGACGGGTATTTTCGTCGATTTTGACGAGAAGAGCGGCAGAACGACGGTATATGACGCGGGCCACTCGTACCTGTGTTTATACCGGAACAAAAAATGCGTGTCGCTTAAATCCACATCGGAAAATTTACCGATTGGCATTACTCAGGCATATCAGCCGGCAAGTTATTCTTTTACAATGAAAAAGGACGACGTGCTGATGCTCTATACGGATGGTATGGTTGAACAATCGAATCCTGAAGGCGTGCGTTATGGCTCTGCGATGCTGACAGGACTCATAACAAGGGTTGGAACGGGGAACCTGTCAATAACAAAGGATGCCGTCTTCAGCAACATACATGGTTTCAGAAAGCACCAGGCGCAGGATGACGATATGACTATTCTCATGCTAAAATACCATGGCGGGAAAGAGGCACGATGAAAACGAGGATCGGGGCCGCACTGCTGCTTTTCGCAGTGTTACAATCATCAAGTGGCTGCCTTGATTTTCAGGAGAGGGGCCAAAACCGGGATGATGAGCTCAGGCGGAATGTCGGCATGATTCTTTCAAATTCTATTCCGTTGAACGGCAGTCCGGCGTGCGGGAAGAAAGGAATGGATCGCACGCGAAATAATTATGCGGATTATCGAGATTTTCCCGCAGGGCGCTTGTCCGCGAATCCCGCAGATGAAGACGGTATAACAGAGTTTATCAGAACTTCGCATGAACTGGGTATCGATAGCATCGCCGCGTCTATATTTATAAAAGCGAATGCCCCGAGTTTCATCCACAGGCACTTCCGGTGAAAGCGTATGCCGCTCGCCAGGCGGGCCGTCAAACATTTTATAAGTTAGCGGTTACAGGCGCAGGCCCTTCTTTATCCAGAAATGGCAGTAGCCGCACTCGTTCTTCGTGTGGCACGTGGTGCATGAGGCGAGGTTGAGCTTTGCTTTCCGGGCGTGGAACTGCGGCGAGAAGCGGTTGGTCCATCCCAGCGGGTGCCGCTTCTGTAACAACGGGCTTTTATAGGATACGCCGCTCGACGTGTGGCAGTCCCGGCACTGGCGCTCCGAGTGGCAGGAGCGGCAGTTTTTCAGTGTCATGCGCGACTCGTACCGGTGCGTCGTCTCGTAATTGGGATTGTGGTAGCGGGTGATTCCTTTCGAGCCCCGGTGGCAGCGGAGGCACGAATCCTTCGACGTGTGGCATTTCTGGCATTCCTTCTGCCCGGTCGACGCCTTCCTCCCGTGAAGGTTTTCCCATCCCCTGACATGGTCGTCGGGCTTGATCGGGTTGACATGGCAGAGCATGCAGTACTGCGTGGCGGTGGCATTGTCGTGGCACTGGAAGCAGTATTCCATTTTAACGATGCTCTCCTCCTGGGGCGGGGCCTCCCTGGTGTACAGGCCCTCGTGGCAGTCCTTGCACCCGAGCCCCTGGTCCGCAATGTGGAACTTGTGGTTCATCTGGTAGTCCTGCTCGTAGCGGAACTTCATGGCCTTCGAGTAGCCCTCGTCGTGGCACTCGGCGCATATCGCCCTTCCGGGTATCTCCTTCCCGCCGGTGGTTGAGGTGCTTTCGTTGATCTTTTTATGGCACTGGACGCACTCGATCTTGCCGTCGATATGGACCTTGTGGGGGAACCTGTTTTCATCCTTCGAAAAAACGAAGGTCCCGGCCGAGGCAACGGCAAGGATGATGACGATGATCATGTGGCGCCTGATGTTTTTCATGCCGTTCTCTTAAAAATTGTATTTGAGAGAGAATGTTCCCCTCAGGTCATACCGCGTTTTCCGGTTCCCCGAGCATTCGCCGTTCAGGGACAGGATGACCTGCTTGATTATCTCGATGTCGGTTCCCAGGGTGGCGAAGTATCCCCGCGAATACCCGTCCGTCAATTTTCCGTCGTTGTAGAATTCAATGCCGCCTCCGGCCATGAGGTTCAGCATGAGGACGCGGCGCCGTACCATTATCTGCAGCGTTACCAGGTTCCCTTCGGGCCCGGTGATGAAGGCGGTCTCGGCCCTGATACCGAAGCGGCTGATGTTCCGGTGCTCGATGCGGGCGCTCAGCTCGTGCCCCACCTCGGAAGTCGAATCGTACATGATGACCCCGTACCCGGCGTCCACCACCAGCGGCTTCGAGATCGGGAAGATGAAGGTCGCGCTCACCTCCTGGTTTCCGTACGGGTCGAAGTAGGACCAGAAGAAGGTATTCTTTAAAAATACGGGCCGGTAGTACTCGTGGGCCACGATCAGGGAAAAGGCGTCCACCGGATCGACCTGCACCGCCGCCAGCGTGTTCGAGGGCAGGATCGCGACGAGGTCCAGGGTGCCGTACCCGTACAGCCTGACCTTCTTCGAGAAGGCGGTCTCGAAATTGAGAGAGGCGTAGTGCTCGGCCAGCGCGTTGCGGTTGAACACCACCTGGTAATCGGCCCCAAAGATGCCGGCTTTCGGCGCGTGGACGGAGATGGAGGCCCCGGCCACGTAGTCGCCCATGCGCTGCCTGATGAACAGGCTGCGGTAATCAGCGCTGTTGAAGGTGCGGAGCACGTAAGGGTTCCCGTACTCTTCCAGGTAATCGTCCCTGACGATGACGCCGCCGTAGGCGCCCAGGGTGATCATGGTCTCCCCGGTCTTCACCTTGCCTTCGGCACGTGCGCCGTCGAAATAGAGGTAGACCAGGTTGGTGAAGTCCATGATGCGGCCGAGCTGGAAATTAAACCGGTCGCTGTCGTATTCCAGGTACCCGTAGTAAAAATTGAGGAGCCAGTTGTCCGGCGCCTCGCGCTTCTGCGACTGGTACCCGAACCGGGAATTGAAGCGGAAGTTCCAGCTGTCGTTGAAGACCGCGTCGAAGGAGACGTTCTCGTAGATTCTGAATTGCGTCGCAGTGAAGCCGAAAAGATTATAGGGGCGAGGCGAGTACAGGTATCCCGCTGTCTCGAGCGTTCCCTCTATTTTTGGTTCGCCCCATGCGGGAGCGATGAACACCGTGAATGCGAGAATGAGCAAAATGCAGGAACGGGCCGCCTGTTTTGGCGTCCTCGAAGAGAGCATGGTTGTGCTCAATCGTCCTTTCACTCGTTATCCTTTGGCCAGATTTCTGAAAAATCCTTTAATCCCCGCCCGACCACCAGTTCTCCGTGCCGTGGCAATTGCCGAAGCCGTTGAGTCCGCTGCAGTTACCCGTGACTGTGTCATATGTAGATGCCCCGCCCGCTGGCGGTGATGTGAAAAATACAGTATTTCCCAACTCCGTCGCCAGCGGAGCAAGAGTCGAACCAGTGATTATGCCGTTGTTGTGCAGCGCGTTGCCCGCCGCGTAGTCCCTGTGGCAGGTCAGACAGGTGATACCGCTCTCCCCGCGGTGCGTCCCGTGTCTCCCGGTCGCGGGAATAGAGCGGGAAAGCGGCGGGTACGCATGACATACCGGGCACTGGGTCGCGAGCGTGTAGCTGTACCAGTTCTTGGTGCCGTGGCAGCCCGCATTTGTGCAGTCCGCGGTCCCGGTGTCGAACGCCGCGCTTCCGCCTGCCGGGGGCTGGAAGAACGTCACCGCCCCGAACAGCATCTGCTTGGGGTCGAGATTCGATGCATGCACGTTGCCTTCCCTGTGCAGTACGTTCCGGAAATAGTCCGAGTGACAGGTGGAGCAGGAGTATCCCTTGTACCGGTGGACCGCGTGGGCCCCGGTCGCGGGCGGGTACTGGTTAAGGGGCAGGCCCCCGTGGCAGGAGGCGGAATCCCCGCATGTGCCACCTGGGCCATTGTACCAGTTGTCCGACGCGCCGACGTCATGGCAGTCGACCCCGGTGCCGGAACAGGTGCTGACGGTTTTGTCGAAGGAGGAGGTCGTGCTCACGTCCGATCCGAAATGGACCACAAGCCCGGGTGTTTTTGCACTGATGAGCCAGTTATAACCGTTGATGAAGCTGTTCTTGTGGAGGATATTGGTGTTGTACCCGCTGTGGCACGATCCGCACGAGAGCTTCGGGCCGTATTCCGAGAGGCCCAGGTGGGTTCTGTGTTCGCCGCTCGCCGGCGGGTAGATTGACAGGGGCGCGGACTGGTGGCAGTCGAATGCCCGGCACCCTGGCGCCGGCACGGTGTCCGTGATGGTTCTGTTCGAGTCGCCGCACCCGGAAAGCAGTATTGTCAGGAAAGCGGTGCACAGGGGAAAAAATATCACGGACCTTGGTTTGACCACGGTGGACCTGCACATCATGATCAAAGGATACTTTTCCAATCGGGCCGTGTCAAATTCTTTTTAAAGACGCCGGACTTTAAGAGAGCGGGCGGCTGCGGAACCGGTAATCAGGGCCGTCGGACGGGCCTCGTTACCTCAACCCTTGAAGTCAATCCACCGGGCCTCCACCTCTTTCTCGTAAAAGACCCACGCCATCTCAGCGCCGATGATGAACAGGAAGCAGGTGTACCATATCCAGATCATCAGGATGACGATCGTGTTGAGTGAGCCGAAGATCGAGGTGTAGTCATTGATCTCCGTGATGTAGTAAGAGAAGAGCGACTTGATGATCTCGTAGCTGAGCGATGCGAACAGCGCGCCCTTGAAGATCGAGCGGTTGGATAATTTTTTCGGCGGCACGAAACGGTAGATGATGAATATGAGGATCGCGTTTGCCAGCAGGGTCATTACCGACGAGATGAGGAGCGGAATCTTTTCGATCATGGTGACGACATAGTTGATGATCCCGTACTCGCTCAGGTTGCGCTCCATGACAAGCGCGATGCCGGCGTTTTTAAGTATCACCATGAAGTTCGAGAACATGGTTATGATGACGATGAAGAAAGCCATGCCCATGATGATGAGGAAGTGACGCAGCTTGGACTTCCAGTAGCGCCGGCTTTCACCTATGCGGAACGCCTTTTCCAGCCCGCGCTCGATGATGTCGAAAACGAAGCTCCCCCACCAGAAGAGGAACGGCACCCAGATGAATGCCAGGTACCGCTTCTTGAATATGATTTTGTCGATGATGGCGATGAAGCGGTCCATGTCGATGGACGGGAGCTGGCTCTTCAGCTGGGTGATGTAAAACGAGACCAGGGAGTCGGAATCGTAAAAGAAGCTCATCGTAGCGATGATCACCAGCGAGATCGGAATAAAGGATATCAGGAGGAAAAAGGCCAGGGCGCAGGTGGAGAGCTCGCCGTCGTGCTCGCCGAAATTTTTAAACACGGTCCTGAGGTCGACTATCAGGAAGTCGCCGGCGGCCCGGAATGGCCGCGCGACGGCGCGGGCCAGTTTGTAAATAAGCGGTTTCCAGTTCATGCGGTCCATGGTCAGTGCGATTCCCGCGCCATGATCGCCGGGGCGCGGGGGCCGGGAAGAAGAGGCGGTTCGCTGCGGCCGCCCCGAACGTCATCGGGCATATATTGCCTTATTGCGGAAGAATTTCAATTAAAAAATCAGTCGTCCCGGCCGCCAGGCAGGCCGGCCCTGATCAGAAAGCAGAGAGGGTCAATTCCGAAAAACATGAGCATTCTCCATTTTCCGCCAATCAACGTAAGCTATTACATTAATAAGGAATATATTCTGTAAAATTTGTTACACCGGCAATTATCAATTTGCCGAAGGGCCCCTGTATCGTTCCGGGGGGCCTGTGTTCGTGCGGGAGCGTATATCGGCAGTATCACAGTGATTTTTCGATCGCGCCTGCGTCGCCATTCGCTCCCTGCGGACGCGGTTCGCCCCGCTGGTCAGTATCGAGAATCCGCATGAGGGGACCTGGATCTTCCGTAACGACAATCGAGAAATTGTCCCACAGGTGACCGCTCTCGAACGAGCCCCAGAAATCGTCTCCCAGGCCCGCTGTCCCGAGGCTCCCTTCGAGCCCGAGCTCGACATCAAGGTCGCGCCAGAACTTGATCCACGGCGCGTTCTCGGGATGTGACGGCCAGGTAGTGCCCTCCGGCAGGAAGGTAATGGGGTCTCCGTCGCCGTCGGTCGTGGCAATGGCATCGCCGAAGTCAGGGTCGGAGAGATCGTCCCGCAGCTTCTGCAAAACGCACGCAAGGAAATCGTCATCATGCCCGGGAATCACCGAGTATTCCGCCATGGTGCTTGTAACGCGGTAGCTTTCGTTCGGGATCAGGTCGACGGCGACTCCCTTCGGCTGGTACCAGAGTACCGCCCACTCGCCTTCGTCGGTCCCGGCGGATACGACAGAGCCGTTGCGCTGTATGGCTGCAGGGTCAAGGACCTCCGCAACGGACACGCCGTCTGCATCCCCGACTTTCGGCCAGTGCTTCCGGCTCAGGGAAAGCCAGGGCGGGACCGGGACCAGCATCTGGTTGAAATCGAGCGCGCCGACCAGGTTGTACCCGTAACTGTAAAAATGCATGAGCGAGCCGGTGAAGACGTCGTCCGCCGCCGCGTTCACGGTGTTGCCCGCGATGATGGAATGGCCGGTAATCATGTGCTCGACCGCGTGCGCGTTGCCGATTGTCGCGGCGACCCCGCCGCCGCCCATGTTCGGCTTGTTGCTGAATACGGCCTCCGTGCCCGTGACCGCGTTCTCGGCTATGGTGCAGCCGTTTATCGAAAGCGATCCGTTCGTCATGTATATGCCGCCCCCGCGGTAATACCACTGGCCGGCCTGGCCAAGATCGGGATTGTCTTCAACCAGGTTCCGGGCAATGGTGCAGTTCTCGAGCATCAGGGTCTTCGCGCTTCCCGGTCCGCCGCCTTCGCTGAACACGCCCCCGCCGTATGCATGCTGCGCGGTGACCCTGTTTCCCGTCACTGCGCACCGGTAGACAGACGAGCCGCCTGTCATCCCTCCGCCGCCCACGGAATACACGCCCCCGCCCGCTGCGCCGTAACCCTTTGCCGAATTGCCACTGATAACGCAGTCTCTCAGCACAAGGCGGTTTCCGTATATCCCGCCGCCGAACGCGCCCCGGTCCCGGGCCGCGTTCGGGTCGCCTTCCACCCTGTTCCCCGCAATGGCACAGTGATCGAGGGTGGCGGTTCCCCAGACCGCGATGCCGCCGCCGCGGGCCAGGGTGCAGGGCTGTGTGCCGCCCGCGATCGTATCGTACTTCGGATTGCCGGATGTCACGGTCACGTTGATCATTTTCAGATCGCCCATGACCGCGAGCACGCGGGCGGGGCTGGCCTCGCCGCCGTCCCATCTGACGGTAATCCCGTCGGGGAGAGCCGAGGCGTCGATGACGAGGTCCTTGCGGACGTACAGTGCCGTCTTTCCGTAATCCCTGTCCTGGTAACCGGCAAACCCGGGATTGTACACCTCTCCCTTGAGTATCGCGTGGTCCTCGCCCACGATGGTAAGGCCGATCGTCTGTCCGTTGAGCGAGCAGTCAAAGGTTATGGCCTGTCCTGGCAGGGCCGAGTTGACGGCTTTCCTGAGCGTGAGGGTTCCGGAGGAAGGCGGGTCCCCGACCGCGGTGTCATCCAGGGAATCCACCACGAGCGGTGCGTATAAGGCGCCGATCATCGCCGGGAGGTAGTCGTCCGTTAACGACTTCTCTCCATCGCATCCCGGCAGGGGCGAAAGAAGTGCGACTGACGCCACTGCCATCAATCCTCTCTTTATGTATGAGGTAATCATCGTCCGGGCTCCTGAATCAAGCAGGGTATGCATCAGGCCTTGTTATTCCCGCACAGGGGATGGCAGGGAGGATGCATGCGCATTCATTTATTATTGATCCGGGGGAAATCAAGAACAATCTCAAATCCGGCATTTTTTTTGGGATAACCCCGCTTAATCGGCATGAATAAGCCGGGGAAAAGGGGAAATTCAATTAGATTTGACAATAATCGAGCCGGATACTATCTTTGATGTATCATCGAGGGGTATTTCAGTACTAAATAATTGACTGTCGCTTTCCCGCAGCATGTATGGGTGAAATGAGAGTGCGGCATTTTGCGATAAGCATCAAATCCACTATGGACCCGGGGAACAATACGTGAAAAGATTTACGGCATTCATGCTGATAACGGCTTCCTGCATCGCCTTCCTGTCGCTGCCGGCGGACGCCGCTCCTGCGGCGGTGAAGAAAGCAGGCGCGGAAGCGGACTCGGTCAGCTCCGACTGGTCGCGGTACAGCTGGGGCCTCCACTACAAGAACCTTGCCCTGCAGGAGCGGACCGCTGCGGAGCGGAAGCCCTTGCTGGAAAAATCGATACAGTGCTTCAACGAAGCGGCCGCTTCGGGAAGTCCGGCCGCCGGCACGGAATACAACCTTTCCGATTGTTACTTTTACCTGGGCGACATGAACGCGTCGATGGACCACGCGCGCAGGTCGCTCGCAGCCGGCCCCGGCGACCAGCGGGTCTACAACAGGATATACTCCATTTACATGAAGCTCGGGAAACCGGAAGAGGCCGCAGTCATCCTCGAGGACTATTTAAAGATACGGCCCGATTCCATTCAGGTGCGCTATTTCCTTGCCGAGCACTGCAACAAGAACATGCAGGACCCTGACCGGGCGGCGGCGGGATACCGTACCGTGATCGAGATGTCTGACCGCCAGCCCATCGAAGACTATTACAAGGAGCAATCCCTCTTCGGCCTCGGGGGGATAGCCTATCAAAAGGGCGAGGTCGAGGAGGCCAGGGCGCGGTACCGGCAGGTGTTGGTGATCAACAGGGACAACCTTGACGCGCTCTATTACCTGGCCATCACCTCGATGGAGATTTACGACCTCGATGCGGCCGAGCGGTACGCGATCGAATACCTTGAAAAACGCCCCGGCGAGCAGTCGACCAGCTCGATACTTGGAAGGGTCTATTATCTGAAAGACGACGTCCGCGCCCTCACCCTGCTGGGGAAGGGGAAGAGCGGCACCTCCCTGAGCGGTATCCTGGCTTGGGGGCTTTACAGCGAATTGCTCCATGACGACGCACGGGCGGTAAAGCTGCTCGCGAACGTACAGAAGTACGCGCCGCGCACCATCTCGCTCCACCTGGCCCTGGCCCGGATCGCCGGAAGAAAGGGGGACGCGACGTCCGCGTTCAACGATTACGTGACCGCCGGCGTGCTCATGTATAACAACAAACTCTACGGCCCGGCCAGGCGCTGCCTCCTCGCAGCGGCGCTTATCAACGGAACGGTGCCCGGCGTCTACTATTACCTCGGGAAGGCGCACGAGGACGACCGCAACCTGGCGCGCGCCGTCTACTATTACATGAAAGCTGACGGCCTTCAGTCGGACGTCGACCTGAAGCTCCACATCGGTTACCTGAGCGGCGTGAAGAAGGACTATAATACCGCTTTTCGTTACCTGAACCGGGCCTCCGCCATGGATCCGAAAAACTCGCGCTCCTTCTTTTTCAAGGGGCTCGTGTCGATCTGGCAGGAAGATTACACGGCGGCCGAGAAGCACATCGGCCGTGCGATCTCGCTGGACGATAAAAGCGAGACCTACTACTTCTACATGGCCGTCGTCATGGAGAAGCTCTCGAGGCTGGACCGCGCGATCGATTCCCTGGAAAAGGCGATCCATCACAACCCGAACAGCGCGCGCGCCTGCAATTACCTCGGGTACCTGTACGCGGACAACAACATGAATATCGACGAGTCGCTGACCCTGGTGAGCCGCGCGCTGGAGCTTGAGCCGGGGAACGGGGCTTACACCGATTCACTGGGGTGGGTCTACTACCGCAAGGGGGAGTACCGTCTCGCGCTCGAGAAGCTCCTCGCGGCAGAGGAGATATTAAAGAAAGAAAACGCGCCGGACCCGGTCGTGTACGACCACATCGGGGATACCTATCTTAAAATGGGGAACGTCGATGGTGCGCTGAAATACTGGACCAGGTCGAACGAGATCAAGAAGAGCGGCCCGGTGGAACGGAAAATCAATCAATACAGGATCAGGTAAGGGTATGAGCATGAGAGCTGTTGGTGCGGTACTGGTATTCCTTGTCGTCGCGGCGGCCGGTTGCGCGGGCAAGGGCGTGAAAATCGAGGAAGTGGCCCCGGGGCAGTATCACCCTGCCGACGGGACGGCCGTTCGTGCCATGATTGACGTCGTGGCCTCCCTTGCGAAAAAATCTCCCGCAAGCTACAGCGCGGACTTCAACGTTGACGGGAGCACCGGGGCAAAAAAATACCGCCTGCTGGGAAGCGCACAGTTTAACAGGGACGGTCGCCTGCTGCACGTCGCGTTCAAGGACTTTATTTTCAAGAGCACGGTCAGCATGTTCTTCCAGGAAGGCAACGTGATCCGCGTCTACTACCCTGTTGAGAAAAAGATGTTCGTTGACGATGCCAGGACATTCGACCTGGCAAATTACGGCGGCACCAGCCTTGATTACGGCATGATTTACGATATCGCAACCGGCACCTTCCCCCTGATAAAGGGCTACCGCGTGAAGGAGGGGCTTGCCTCGAACAGCGGGAACAGCTCCATGTTGATCCTGGAGAACAGCTCCTACAATGAGACCATCTCGTTCAAAGATGGCGTTCCGGATAAAATACTGCTCATCAACAGGAAGACGGGGGAAAAGTTCGAGGTCCATCTGAAAAAGATCGTGACCCGGGGCGACAGCGTGTTTTTCTCGAACATCATGGTGATCTCCGGGGGGAGCGGCCTGCGACTCGAGATCAATTTCAACAGGGTAGACCTGAACACGCCAGTGAAGGTGAAAACCATTAAGGATGTCGCGATCCCGGGAAGCGTCAAGGTCTATACCATGTAATAGTAATAGTTAATATATCAGCCCGATCGGGTTGGAATATTTTACGTTTGTATAATTTATGTATTGACATTTAAAATATTTTGCCGAGGTTAGATGCCATACACAATTTTTTTATGTCATGTAGAGAGTATCTGTAAGGCATAAACCAGTTGCACAGAATGGATTACATAAAACCTGAAATCTCCGACAAAGAGCTCCGGCTGCTATTCCTGAAAAACGAGCTGGTTTTCAATACCTCGTCGTTCATTCTTGAGTTTATCGAGAAGATGATCCAATCAAGCAAGGCGGAGAGAATCGTGCTCAACCTGGAGAGCGTCGAGCATATCGATTCCTCGGCAGTCGGTATGTTCATCTCGATTAAAAACAAACTGCAGAAAAGCGGCAGGACCATGGCCATGGAAGGGCTGTCGGAAAACGTTCTCAGGATACTCACCTTCCTGGATATCACCAATTTTCTCGAGCTGAAAGCAGCCTGACGAAAACGTACCATGAAAACACAAAAGCCCGTGGAATCACCGCGGGCTTTTTTTGTGACCTCGCAAACTCGATGGGACAGACCTATCGGAATGAATCACCCGCAGCGCGAGAAGCCGCACGCGCGGCAGACCGAGCACCCGGACTCGAATTCCAGCGGACCGCCGCAATCCGGGCAAACGCCCACCATGACCGTATCACTGCCCTTGCCGTTGGTCTCTGCCTGGTACTGGGCCACCTCGTGCATGTTGTCCGCCTGGTCCGCGGCGCGGGTCCCGCCGCCGTTGTGCCGCTCCAGGGCCTTGGCTATGGCGTCGGCGCAGGAGTAGATCCGCCCGCCTTTTTCCCACGCCTGGTTGGGGCAGCGTACTCCCTTGATCTGCTTGACGATCTGTTCCCGGTCGATACCGCTGCGGAGTGCCAGGGAGATGAGCCGGCTCACCGCCTCGGTCTGGCTGGCGGCGCAACCGCCGCCCTTGCCCATGGCCGCGAATACCTCGAACAGGCCGCGCTCGTCCTCGTTGATGGTGACGTA
>JBGTBN010000113.1:0-16616 GCA_041749375.1 Spirochaetota bacterium | reverse complement strand
GCCATGTACAGCCCCATGTAGCCGGCGGTGCGTCCCGGCGGGAGAAGCTCCATGAAATACGAGAAGGACACAGCCAGCACTGCGGCATAACCAGCGCCGGCCGATACCAGCAGCGGATAGATGAGCCACTGCCGCGGCGCGATGCTTATGGCCGCGAGAGATGCGGTGAGCAGGAAAAGGCCGCCTGTGGTTACCTTGAGCGCGCCAAGGCGCCTGCCCAGGAGCCCCGCCGGCAGCGCGAAAACAACGAAACAAACGGTAAAGAACAGGAAATTGAAAACCGCGGCCTTCGTGCTGAGGCCGAACATGTCGCGCGAGGCGTGCACGAAAAAGGAGCTTACCATCCAGATGCCGGTCCACCAGAGCGCCTGTGCCGCGAAGAAAGAGACCACGGCGCGGTTGCGCAGGGCACCGGCGATCAGCCCCATGGCTGGCGGGTCATGCGTCACCGGCGAGCCTTCGCGCGTGCCGAGGGTCATTGCCGCTACCGGAACCGCGGTAAGCCCTATTGCCCAGAGAAACGGCGCGCGCGCCCATGTCTCGCCCGATCCGGCCCCGAACAGGAGGTAACAGATGATGCCGGTACCGCCGACCATGAACATGATTCCCGAGGCTGCTCCCCGCTGCTCCTCGGGCGTGATGTCCGGGAGAAGCGCGAAGTAGGGGCCTACCGCAGTGAAAAATCCCGCGTACAGCAGAAGCGTGAGTGGCACTGCGACAGCCACGCTCCCGGCGAAGGAAAGGGCGATGATCGCCGCAATTACGACCGCCCACCCGGCTGCGATGAAGGGAATACGGCGGCCCCACCTGGTTGCCGTGCGGTCGGAGATCGAGCCTGCCAGCACCGGGGCCACGGCGCCGAATATGCCGGCGGAAGAAAGGATGATGCCCGTAAGCCCGGCCGAGCCAGTAAGGTCAAGGAGGCGCAGCGGCATGGTTGACGAGTTAAAGCCCCAGAAGACCTGTATGGCGAAGAGGCCCAGTGAATACATGATCAGCTCGGTAATGGTACGGCGGCGGGGTGCCATGGACATGCTCCGGTCGGACAGGTGGTCTGCAGACACTCTGTCCGGTAAACCGCTAAAAATTGCAAGGAACTTTTGATCCAATGTAACGATTGGGATGAGAACAGCCGTGATTGTTTCTTGACAGATGATAAGTACCATGGTGATATCTGAATAATGGTCTGCACAATATGTACATGCGAGGAACCTCTCCGATAGGTCCGCAAGCGTTTGCGGACCTATCGGAGAGGGGCTGCCCTCGCTGAACAAAGGAGTGATGACATGAAGAAGATCATGGCCTCAGCTGTTACTGTTGCATCCGTATTACTCGTGGCTACCGTTTATTCACGGGGTGCGACTGTCGGCGGTCCATGGGTGAAATCGATCGAGGCCACGTCGGTCCTCGAACAGGGGAAGGACACGTACGGCGACAGTAACATAATGGACCTGACGGATGATTCCTGGTGCGAGGGGAACAAGGACGCCGGGATCGGGGTGAGCATCTCGATCAGGCTGGATGCACCCACGGCCGTAAAAATGCTCTATATCAAGAATGGGATGGGAATATCGAAGTACTGGGCCGCGAACAACAGGATCAAGGAGCTTAAGATCAACGGTATAATGTATTCGCTCAGGGATGCGCCTGAGTTCCAGAAGATCGCTCTTTCCGGGGCAAAGGCTGACGAACTAAAGCTCGAGATCGTGTCCGTGTACAGCGGCTCGAAATACAACGACACCTGCCTCGCGGAGGTGGCTTTCTCGGACCCGGGCAGGAATTTTAACATGAGAGATAACTATTCGAAGATAGCCGGCAAGCCCTGGCAGTACCCTGTCGGTGACGGAGGCGATGTGATCACGTTTACCAGGGGCCTGCTTGTTTCCAGCGAGGTGCTTCCCTGCGGCGATGAAACCTGTCCCCAGGAACACGTGGGGAGCTGCAAACTGCTGGGCAGGGACAGGTACGAGTGCCGGTTCGTCGAGTACTGCCGGGGGACCTACGACCCGAAGCTGAACAGGGCCGGGAGGATCTGCTCTCAGTCACCTCAAATCTTCATGCTTGATACTTCGGGCGGCGTGCCGGTGATTACGATGGAGGGTAAGAAAACGAAGCTTGAACCTTATAATTGATTGCGGCGGGTGTTATTTTTTGCAGTAACAATTGATCTGGGTCAATGACAATACCGGTTTTTACCGGTATTGTTGCTTTCTTTGATCATTATGAGGATCGCTGGAGAACTCAAGGCTGGAGATCCGCGGGGGAGTTGCTGAATGGATAATAATACAAAGAATATCGTCATTATCGGGGCGGGGTTCGCCGGACTCTGGGCTGCGAAGGAGCTGTTTCGCATAAAAGGGGCCCGGGTTACCCTGATCGACAGGAATAATTACCACACATTTCTACCGCTCCTTTACCAGGTGGGTGCTGCCGAAGTGGAGCCGGAGCAGATTGCCTACCCGGTAAGGACCCTCCTTCGTGGCCGGAAGAACGCATCCTTTCTCCGCGGCCATGTCTCGCTCGTCGATTATAACGGGAAGCTCGTTGTATGCAACGGCCAGCGGGTCCCGTACGATTACCTTGTCATCGCGGCCGGAAGTAAAACCGATTACTTCACCGTGGCCGGCGCCGAGCGCTACGCTTTTCCCCTGAAGACACTGGACGATGCCATGGTGCTCCGCAACCACATACTCTCCTGCTTTGAGCGCGCCGCGTATATCGACGACCCGGTGCGCCGGAAGAAGCTTCTCTCCTTCGCCATCGTGGGCGGCGGGCCCACGGGCGTTGAGTTCGCCGGCGCGCTTTCAGAGCTGTTCCGGGGGCCCATGAAGAAGGATTTTCCCGGATTGAAGATGAGCGAAGTTACCGTGACCCTTGTGGAATCTGCGGACCGTCTTCTCGGGATGCTCTCGCCGAAGCTCGGCGGGTACACGGCCGCGCGCCTTTCGAAGATGGGCGTGACCGTGCGGCTATCAACGCGGGTGGCGGGCATATCCGCGGAGGGCCTCTCGTTTGCAGACGGCACCCGGCTGGCCAGCGACACCGTGGTCTGGACCGCAGGCGTGAGCGGCGACGCACCCCATGCGGAGAGCCCGGCATCGACAGGGCGCGGAAACCGGGTCGTTACCGCGCCTGACCTCCGCGCCGAAGGGAAGTCGGGAGTCTATGTTGCCGGCGACCTTGCTTACCGCGAGGAGGATGGAGCGCCCCTGCCCATGATCGCGCCTGTGGCCATCCAGCAGGGCAAGTGGGCGGCGCGGAACATAGGCCGCGAGTTGGCGGGGTCAGAGCCACTTCCGTTCAGGTACCGCGACAAGGGCGCCATGGTCACCATCGGCAGGAACGCAGCGGTCGTTCGTATCGGGAAGAGCGAGTTCCGGGGCTTCTTCGCCTGGCTCATCTGGATTGTTATCCACATCATGAACCTGATCGGGTTCAGGAACAAGCTCTTTGTCCTGGTCAACTGGGTGTGGGACTATGTTTTCTTCGAGCGGTCGGTCCGCCTTATACTGCCCGGGTGTTGCGACAATCCGAATGGCGAAGGCTGCCTTCACAGAGCCGGGCGATGCTCTTGTTGACGATTAGGCTCTGACCCCATATCAAAAATACACTGCTAATCTCTTAAGATAGGCCTCCTCATAATGCAAGAATCTTTTCACACATTCCTCAAAAGTATTTCCAAGTTTATAAAAGTATTCATGAAGGGTTATTCTTACAGGTGCTACATGATTTCTGTCCAGATAGCAGTTTATGAACCCGATATCGTTCTTTCGTGGATCCCTCGACAGGCCCTTTCGTACAGGATTGTACCCAATGTACCATAATAGCCATAAGAGATATTCTTCTGGGTTTTCTGCCTCCTCAATAATGCTGGAACCGAAGCGTTCATTCCAAAATGAACCGGTAGTACCCATGGCCCTGTTGTATTTTTCCGCTATTCTGGCCTTGATATACTGCATTATTCGGGAGATTGTCTGTTTATCTAAGTTCGTTTTAATAATGAGGTGAATGTGATTGGCGATAATCTCTGCAGCGATAAGCTCAAAATCATATTTCTCCTGGCACTCCCTGACTGATTCTATGAAATACTTTTTCCCGTATTTACCGAGCAGGAGATTCCTTTTCCCATGGCATCTGCTGTATGCGTGGTGGGTGAATCCCTGGGCTATGGTGCGTAATGGTCGTGTCATATGTTCCTCCTGAAAGGTACTACGAATGAAGGTGGAGGAATTGAAAAAATAATGTGAAAAAAAGCGGGGTCAGAGCCTGGTCCCTAAATTCGGGGTCAGAGCCCAGGTCCTAGGCCAGTTCCCATATTCTACATTCACAAATAATTTGTTAAGTTTCCAAACATCCCGGAATGAGCCTCATTTTTTTAATACGAAACGGCAATACCGGTTGGCTCGCTGGATAGCTGGCGGAACAGTTCAATTCCCGATTCCGGCTGGTCGATATTAGCCCGGTATATCCTGTTGGGGTCGCGCGAAGTCCAGTAGATCTTCCTTTTATCCAGATCCAGGGCCAGTTTCTGGATGTCAAATCCATCCGCAGTTATCCATACGACTTCATTCTCTAAAGCAAGGTCTCTTCTACTAATGGTAAAGGCGTACCAGGCATTGTTCACGTAATAGACGTACCCTCCGGAAGCGTCTACGGCGATCCCCCTTAAAGGAACTGAAGTTGCGCCTGGACCCGCTGAACCAAACTGGAATGAATATGAGTTTTGGGTATCCATGTCGGCGATGTACATCGAGCCGTCATCATCGGAGCCCAAAATCGTGCCAATGTCCCAGTAGGTGTTGGCGGTGATGTATATTTCCCTGTTAACCGTATCGAGGGCTATGCAAAAGGTATATCTGCGGAATAAATCGTTCTCCCATTTTACCTGGTCGGACGATGGATCAACTGAAGAAAGAGGCACCCGCCAGATATCGTTATGTCCTGAAGCATTCTGGTATATGTTGTAGTAAATCATGGCGTTATCGGAATCAATCGCGATTTCAGACAGGGCAAGATCATTCGCCGCCTGCAGGTAACTGGCGAATTGATTGGATCCCGTTCCATCAAGATTGGAATAGTAAATCGAAGAAACACCGGACAAAACACTCGTCCAATAGATTTTATGCCCGGGCAAATGAAGGGCGATATCCAGGGGCGTTTCCGGCGTGGTATGCAACGTCGTTTCTCCGAATCCACTTGAGCTTGCTTTCTTGATGTACCCTGCCTTTTCCGACCAGTATACGGTGCTGGGTACCATGCTGGAAATACTTACGTTAAACAGTTGATCTTTATCCAGAAGAATCCCGAATTCCGAACCGCAACCGGAGATTAAAAAAGTAGAGAGACATACAGCAAGGGACACGCCTGCCCTTTGTATCATGATACTGTATTTTGAAGAAATAATCGCCATCGTCTTTGCATCCATTATACTTGCAGGGGTTTGATGAGGGCCTATATTTTGAAAAGATACCCTGCCCCGATTGAAATCCCGATACCATATAAAGGCAACACTCTGTCATACACATAATCGAACCGTACCTGTGGAGAAATCACCCACGAAGAGATGTAGAATTCCAGCCCCGCGGAAACGGAACCGTTAAATTTAATGCCGGTAGTTTGATCATATCCGCTTTTTACCGAGTAGTAACCTCCTCCGAATACCGGGGACAGGGTCAGGTTGAAAGACCCCCCCCGGACGGTAATAGGGATATTCCAGATGGCGCCGAGACCGAACCGGAACGCGGAAATTTTCTTTTCCCCTTCTGCGGTATGAAAATAATTTAAATCGATTCTTAGACCGTTTGGCAGATATCTATAGTTGCTGTTGAACCGGATATCGCCCAGTATTATCACGCCGTAACTGTATGGCAGAAAAGTATAGATTTTGCCCATGTTGAAAAGAAAAAATGGTGAAACAAGCAATGCGTATTCCATCGTAACTGGCCGGGTCTTTTCACTGCTGATTTTTGTTTCTTTTAGTTTTTTTATGCCGGCCTGGTAATTGGTCTTTATCTCGGCCTCGCTGACGCGCCTGCCCATTTTCTTTAAAATTTTCATGTCTTCCAGGTAGTTATCCGTATGATGCAGTTCCTTGATCTGCGAATACTGAATTTTAAAGATACCATGCTCATTGGCGAGTTTCGCGTGATCGCCTTTTATATTCTCAATTATTTTTCCGTTAAGTATCATGCCGTCAGTGGTAACAACGATGTCGCTTAAACAAATGCGGGGCAGCCCGACAATAACAGCTGTAATGAAAAACAACCGGAGTGTGCACATGTTAACTTTTCAGTAACTCTGATGACTCTGCTCTGTTTTACATCAATCCTGCCGATTGAGGTCATAATTGCTATATGACCGGTAGTTTGTCCGATCAGAGTCCCCCTGAATATGTTACCATCACTGGTAAATATAATATAATAATGGCCCTTTTTCAAGCCGGTTTCGCTTTTATTTGATATGAGAGTATCGACCGTGGCTTTTAAGCCTGGAGGGATGTCGATTTTAATCGCGCTTTTATCGATATTTTTATCTGTTTTGGTCCTGCCCCCGTCCTCGATCATCCGGGTCAATACGGGGTCGCTGAATGCCTTGTTCAGCTCGATTGATAGTTTTTGTATTTTCTTCGATCCCCCGGATGATCCCGCTATAAAAAGCTTCCGGTTGGCATATATGGCATACGGTGATGTTGGTGAAGCAGTAATAACCTGCAAATAATTCTCCACTGCTTTATTGGTTTCGCCCATTCCGGTAAAACATCTCCCCATGAAATATTTGATCCGGGGAAGATCTCCAGGCCTGGCATTCTGCTCTGCTGTTGTAAGAATCGAAAGAGCCTGCTTGAAGGCCAGGAGATTTACAAGGTGCTGGCTTGTTGCCAGGGGGTCGCCCTTTGCATTCAGTACCCTTTCGCGGGCGAGTCGGAATCCTTCAAGATATTTGAGCAGAATCGTCGCTGTTATGGCGCTGCTTTCCTGGCTGTAGTCTTCGATTACCGTCAGATAGTTTTTGCGGGCCCTGTCCGTAAATCCCGCAAGAGCGTAACAGTACCCCTGGTGAAGAAGGGCGCCGGCCCTGAGGCTGGTGGAGAGATGGTCATTGATAAGGCTTTTATTGTAAAGTTCTATGGCGCGTTTGAAATGAAAGTTCCTTTCATAATAATATGCCAGGTCGATATTAATATGACCAGAATCATCGCCGGGAAAATATGCAATGGGCGCTTTTCCGAGGACCCTGCGGTTAAAATTAATCAACGCGAGAGCCGGGAAGGAGAGGACCGTGCTTGAGACACCGGACCGGTTATTTTTATCTTTTTCAAGGATTACCAGCGAATTAATTCTCTGCTCAATGGCGTCAGCCTCCTCCTGCGTTATCCGTGCCTCGAATAATTTTTTGTGAATCTCATACGTTGCCACCAGACCGACATTGTCAATACTTCCCTCGGTGCGGTCAATATCCTGGAGGTTTGACCTCAATTCATTGAGCCTGATAGAAATCACAATGTCGTTCATCAAAATAAGGAGTGACATCGTGATTAAAGTTGCAATTATGATTATTGCGATGACGATGGATTTTTTCACAAATCAGATCCCATCAAGAAATGATCCCGACCCTGTTTTTCCCCATTTGCTTTGCCTGCGCCAGCGCTGTTTCGGCTGAGGAAATAAGGGCATTAGCCGCAGCGGGCTTAATTCCGGAACCGAAATTAATAAATGAAACGCCGACACTTACCGTGACGGAAAAGTGCCCATCGGGCGTTATTATCGTTTGTGCCTCAATAGCCTGCCTGATTTTTTCTGAAAGATTTTTAACGTGCTCAATCGAACAGTCAGTCGTTAACACCGCAATGTTTTCTTCGCTGTATCGCGAGATGACATCCGTTTCAGAACAGTTCCGGATTATCATCTTTGAAATTTCCAGCAGTATGATATCACGCGTATTGTTGCCGAAAATCTTGACAATGTCCCAGAAATTATCGATATCAATAATGAGAAGGGCGGCCGAGCTTTTCCTGGCAGATGTTTTTAATTCTTCTTCATTGATACGCTCAAGCATGTATGTCCGGCTATACAGACCGGTCAGCTCGTCTCGTACGGTCAGGGCATCAGCCCTGCTTTTTAATGTCATTGCATGTTCGGCCTTGCCCGAAAGGGTAATAACATTTTCATGTATTGAGTCGGCCATCCTGTTAAAGGATTGAGCGAGAGATCCCAGTTCGTCATTTCTTTCATCCAATGAAATCCGCGCGCTAAAATCCCCCCCCGCCAATTTACGCGCCCCCTGCCTGAGCAGCCGTATAGGGATAATGATGTACCTGAAGAGTATCAACGCGAAAACCGCATGAAAAAAAAGTGCCACTACGATGGCATAGATCGCCTGGTAATAAAGATTTCTCAATGACGTATCGAGGCTGCTTATATCTTTCATGACAAGAAGAATCGCATTTCCCATCTGGAAATTGCTGAGGGGGATATAGCAATATAAAATTTTTATCCGGTCGTCAATTCTGAGAAAATACTCTTTTCCGGAAAAATTTATGGTTGTGACCGATCTCAATACATCCTCGGCAAGCGTTGGCGGGGGTGTCAGCGTCTTGTTTGATTTGTAGAGGATCCTGTTGTTTTCAGTTATGATGAAAAATAAAGGCGCATACGGCCGTATCAGAGTAATGAATTGGTCCAGGCTTTTCTGGTCTTTATCATTCGCAAAGAGCGTCCCTTTCCCCATTTCAGATGAGAACTTTTTTAATGAATCGATTAAATTCGATATCTGCTGTTCGGCTTCAAGTTTTGAATTTTTGCTGATAAGCTCGACCTGGTTCTCGAAGATAATGGAAATAATAAAGGACACATTTATCAGGGCAAGCAGTATGTAAAAAATTAAAATTTTAAAGCCGATGGATCGAATAAAAGTTGCTTTCATTGCATGTCCGTTAAATTAATTAATTCAGACAATATATATTTATCAATTATCAAATTAAATAAAGGATTCAATCATTTGAAAAAAAAGAATAATTCATTTAAGAATAAGTAATATAACGGCGTGGAATGCGGGAATTGGTTTAAAATAATCCCGGCTCAGCTCCGGATGAGAATGATGCTGCACGAAAACAAGTGACCGTTATGGACGATGCGGCGATCCTGAAAAAATGAATCGCCCGGAGCCGTATTGTGAAATTCTATGCATCGGATTTTGATTATATACAATCCACGCTTGGTGTGTATATGGTTTCGTCTCAATAAACAATCTTACAATTATATACTGAAATATCAAGAAGAAAATTAATCATTGAAAAAGGGAAGCTCAATGGCGTGTTTCCATGCATGGCCGGGGCCGGGAGGGGCTTTTCTGCGATGCGGTTTTAATCCACGAGGAGTGCCGGGACGGAGTGTGTAATTATGTCATCTGACCACCGGAAGGCCGAGATACCCCTTCCATACTCGTAGCGCTGGCCGCGCGAGCCCGAACCCGTTGTAGAACCCGGTGTCACGCCACGCCTTGAGTATGTCTTCCGGATACCCCATCTGCGCCCAGAGCGCGTCGTAGTCACGAACCAGGAAATTCACGACAAAAAGCAGGTGCTTCTCCTGCGCCTCGGCCAGGAGAAATTGAAAATACTCCTTCTGCTTCGCCGGGTTCCCGGCCAGGGTGATGTCCGGGTTATACGCGGTCATGGTCGTTTCCTCTGCGGGGAAGCTCGTCTCCGTGATGCAAGCCGGTTTGCCGCCCGTGTTCAAAGCGAAGATGTTGTCGCACATGTCCGCCGGCAGCTCGGCGCCGGGCTGCTCGGCGAAGAACGGGTGCAGCGATATGGCGTAGTAATCGGTGTACGAGATGACCTGGGAGAGGGCGATCATCTGGTCCTCGTGGTTCGCGCCTGAGTATCCTTCGACAAGGTCGATGCCGGTGAGGGTGAAGAATATCGGCAGCGACGGGTAATCGGTCTTGAGCGCCGTATAGATGCCCTGCTGAAGCTCGAGGAAGGTGGCCCACTGCGGCTTGATATTCGCCATGACCAGGTTCACCTCGATGCCTACCGCGATGTAGTCCGGGTTGAAATAGTCGATTACGCGTTTGCAATAGTTGAGATACGCGGTCTTCACGTTGCCGTCGTTAAATGCGCGCGATTCCCAGTCGGTGCCGGTGAGGGGCTGGTTGTCGCCGGTCTCGTTCCATATCGGGGCGAGGCCGTCGCGCATGCTGTTGATCGGCGTGATTGCCACGTAGAGCTTGTGGCCAGCGGGAATATGGTCCTTGCGGAAGGCCCAGTCGTCCATGATCCTTGTCGTGTACGGGTAGTTGTCCTCGAGCGCGTCGTCCCAGGGTATGCCGTTGTCGAAGTGATGAACCATCATGTCCGCGTCTGCCGCTATCTTCTCGTACACCCACTCGACCTTGTCGACACCCGATACATCGAAAGGGAAGGGCGTCAGGCCCAGATAGAACTCGCGGGACTCCGGATACACGGTATTGTCAATCGCGCCGAACAGGGCGAGGGCTGCGGCGCTGTTGTCGGCCGTTTCACTGCATGAAAAAAATGTGGTGAGGGCTGCTGCAAGGATGATGACAATAAATGATTGTTTCATTACTGTGACTCCACGGTCAAACCAGATAATAATATAATAAATCAGGGACGGCGGCAAGTTTTTTAATCGATATTTGATAAATTCATCGGCATCTCGGCGCCCATCGCCCTGGCCGGTCCCTATCGGACATAAGATGATACCGCTTTTGTACGGCATTATACTAATGTAAAAATTTCTTATTGAAAAAAAACCTGCCACCTTTACTCTGTGACGAATTATCAAAACCGGAACGGATTCAGGAATGACCAAAACAGCGGTAAAACATACAGTCGTGATCGAGACCGAGATGTACAAGGGGTGCAGCCTCTGCATCGCCTTTTGCCCGAAAAAAGTATTGAACGAGTCCGAGCACCTGAACAAGGCCGGCTACCATTACGCCGAGCCGGTCGACCTGGACCAGTGCACCGGGTGCCTCATATGCACCCTGGTCTGCCCCGAAGTGATCATCGAGGTGTACGATGAATAAGGTATTCATTAGCGGCAACCACGCCTTTGCCGAGGCTGCCATCCGTGCAGGGTGCCACTGCTATTTCGGTTATCCGATAACCCCGCAGAACGAGCTGGGCGAGTACATGGCGGACCATATGCGCAGGCTGGACCGCGTATTCATCCAGTCCGAGAGCGAAACAGCGGCAATCAACATGGTCATCGGCGGCGCAGCAACCGGCGCCCGCGTCATGACCTCGTCCTCGAGCCCCGGCATAAGCCTCAAGCAGGAGGGCATATCCTTCCTTGCCGGCTTCGAGCTGCCAGCGGTCATAGTGAACGTGATGCGCGGCGGACCGGGCCTCGGCAATATCGCGCCGGCGCAGGGCGATTACTTCCAGGCTACCCGCGGCGGCGGACACGGCGACTACCGGACCCCGGTCTTCGCGCCTGCCTCGGTGCAGGAGATCGCCGACCTCACCTACAATGCCTTCGCGGTAGCCGACCGGTACCGGACCCCGGTCATGATGCTCTCCGACGGCATGATGGGCCAGATGAAGGAGCCGGTCGTGTTCCCCGAGCCGGTAGGGAAGCTCCCTGAGAAGGAGTGGGCGCTGAAGGGACGGGGCGAAGGCCCCAGCCGCTATCTCTGCTCCCTGATTCTGGACGCCATGGAGATGGAGCGGCATAACTGGAAGCTTGTTCGCAAGTACGGAGAGATTGAAAAGAACGAGACACGGTATGAAGAATATATGCTCGATGATGCGGAGATCGTCGTCATCGCATATGGCACCACGGCACGGATCGCAAAGGGCGCCATCAAACGGGTGCGCAAGGACGGCGTAAAAGCCGGCTTGCTCCGCCCCATCACGCTCTGGCCCTTCCCCAGGAAGGCCCTGTACGAACTGGCAAACCGGATCCGCCAGTTCGTGGTGTTTGAGATGAGCACCGGCCAGATGCTGGAGGACGTTCAGATCGCACTGGCAGGCAAGGCGGATATCGTGTTCCACGGCCGTCCCGGCGGCGTTGTGCCGACGCCCGTCGAGTTCGCCCGTATCATATACCGGGAATACCAGAAGACGGCGAAGACACAGCTATGAAACTGAAGAACGCATGGCCGAAATATTACAAGAAGGGCGTGGTAACTCACTACTGCCCGGGGTGCGGACACGGCATCGTGCACCGCATCGTTGCCGAGGTGCTGGAGGAGCTCGACCTGGGTAAACGCGCCATATGCGTGAACCCGGCAGGCTGCGCGGTGCTCGCGTACCTCTACTTCGATTTCGACGTGATCGAGTCGGCGCATGGAAGGGGCACCGCCATCGCCACCGGCGTCAAGCGGTCTCGGCCCGACCTGTTCGTGTTCACCTACCAGGGTGACGGCGATCTCTCCGCGATCGGCACGGCGGAGACAATCCACTCTGCAAACCGCGGCGAGAATATCTGCGTCATCTTCATTAATAATGCCGTGTACGGCATGACCGGCGGCCAGCTCGCGCCGACCACGCTTCTGAACATGAAAACCACAACCACGCCTCTGGGGCGTGATCCGAAATATGACGGGTATCCCCTCCATATAACCGACGTCGTGGCCCAATTCCCCGGTGTGGTGTACGCGGAGCGGGTGGCTGTCGATGGGCCGGCGGGCATCCGGAAGACCAAGAAGGCGATCACCAACGCATTCAAGACGCAGGTCGACGGACTTGGCTATTCCATCATCGAAGTGCTCTCACCCTGTCCTACAAACTGGAAGCTCTCCCCGGTCGATTCGTTCAAATGGGTCACCGAGGTGATGATGAATGAGTTCCCGCTGGGCGTGCTGACCGACAAGAGAGCCAGGAAGGAATGATATGCTGCTGAGAGTATTGGTTGCCGGATCGGGAGGGCAGGGCGTGCTGACCATGGGCAATGTGCTTGGCAATGCCGCCATGATGGACGATTACCACGTGACGTACCTGCCGTCCTACGGGGCCGCGATGCGGGGCGGGACGGCAAACTGCACCCTCTGCATATCGGACGAGGAGATCGCCTCGCCCGTGGCATCGGCGCCGGATGTGCTGGTGGCGATGAACCAGCCGTCTATGCTCAGCTTTATAAGCCGGCTCGAGCCGGGCGGCCAGCTCCTGTTCAACGCGGACCTGGTTGACCTCGTGCCGGAGCGCGGAGATATTGAGCTGTATGCCGCGCCGGCGAACAGGATTGCACGCGAAATGGGCAACGAGCGCTCCGCCAACATGGTCATACTGGGCGCCCTGATCAAGATGACCACGATCATCAAGATGGAAACGATTTTTGGCAGCATTGAGATGATGATGGGTTCCAAGAAGAAGCTCGCGGAATCGAGTGTGAAGGCAATCCAGGCGGGATACGACGGGTTCCCGTTTCAATAAGCGCGCTTCATATTCGCGCATTTCGCAAGAGGTATGCAATGTCAATAACCCAGGTTTCCATAGCAGTCGATAACACACCCGGCAGCCTGTACCGTGCCAGTTCGATACTCGAAAAAGAGCAGATCAATATCAAGGCCATCATGGCCTCCTCAGGTCTTAACCCCGTGCAGGTGCACATGATCGTTGATGACCCGGACCGGGCGGTGAATCTGCTCGGAATGAATGGATTCACGATCTCGACAAAGGAGGTTATCGCCGTAGCCGCACCGGACCATCCCGGTGGCCTGAATGCGGTCCTGCGTCCCCTGATCGAGGCAAAGGTGAACATCGATGCAATGTATCCGTTTATCTACCTGAAGGGTGGCGAGGCGATCCTGATACTTGACGTGGACAAGATCAAGGAAGCCAGGGAAGCGATGGAAAAGCACTGGGTCAGGACCTACGGCTCGGAGATATACAAGTCTTAATTCTGCCTTCCATTCAACAATAATTCCAGGCCTGGTCCTGGACTCGACAGGGAACCCATGATCACACTCGGCATCGACATAGGCTCAATCACGACCAAGGCGGCTGTCATGAAAGACGGTGTGCTTCTGGGCTCGCGCGTCGGCTTCACCGGATATAATATCGACAAGGCATGGCATCATGTTACGGACGAGCTTCTCGGCGAGCTGGGGTTGGAGTTTTCAGCTATGGAGAAGATCGTGTCCACCGGTTACGGGAGGAACGGGGTCGATGCGGCGCACAAGTCAGTGACCGAGATTACCTGCCATGGGGCTGGCGTGCACTTCTGCGCGCCGCATGTCCTCTCAATAATAGACATCGGCGGCCAGGACTCCAAGGCCATCGCGCTTGACGAAAACGGAAGGGTGAAGGACTTCGTAATGAACGACAAGTGCGCCGCCGGAACGGGCCGCTTCCTTGAGGTGATGGCCCGCGCACTGCAGATTGACCTGGAGGACTTCGGCGACATCTCGCTCCAGGCCGACAGCCCGGGAAGGATCTCGAGCCTCTGCACCGTGTTTGCCGAATCCGAGGTGATCTCTCACATTTCCAAGGGAGAGAAAAGGGAAAACATCGTCGCGGGTATTCATGAGTCGATAGCCACGCGCATCGCTGCCATGGCCGCACGCGTTGGTGTGCGGACCCCTCTCATGATGACCGGCGGTGTGGCTAAAAACATCGGCGTGGTGAAGGCCCTCGAGAAGAAACTCGGGCTGGCAATCGAGGTCTCGGAGTACGCGCAGGTGATGGGCGCCATCGGTGCAGCGGTGCTTGCGAAGGACGTGTGACGGCAAAATTTGCTTTACAGGGTCGTTTTAATCAGGTGCTGCCGAATCCCGGGCGGATATCCCCAGTATAATCTCCAGCAGGTTATTGATTCAACCATCTCTTTTACTATCAAGTAGCTTTTAAACCGATAGTTATCGGTGTCTATTTTCACAACCGGGTTGTCAAGAAACTGTTTAACCGCAATAGCCAGGAGTAAAGATACTGACATCTTGAGAAGTTTCCTCATGTCCTGAAAATATTCATACTCATCATCCATGAAGGAAATATGGAATGTATGCCATTCCTCGGGATTTCTGCTCTCCTGGTACTGGACAAGCTTTCCGAGTCTCGGAGTCGCTGGTTTTTCCATCATCAATTCCAGCAGTATGATGATCAGTTTCGACCGGGATATATTTCTGGCATGAGCTTCCTCTGTTATCCTGTCAAACAAATCAATTTGAATATAAACAGTTGTATCCATATTCGATCACCTCATTCATTGCCGATAGTTATCGGTGATACGAATGGGATTCGATGAAGTTAAAAAATTTTTTTAAAATGTGCTTGCAATTTTTAAAAAGCGTTTGTATTATGTCACATAAGCTATTTATCGATACCTCCTTTTGATAACAAAACTATATCCCCCCTCCGGGCAAGGGGGGATTTTTTACACGATAATCAAATAAAAGAGCAGGGTCGTGTCGGCGGCAGGGAATTGAATTCATGGATGAAACGTTCTTAGATTTTGGAAATGCCGATACGGATCCATACCAGCGCGAGGCTCTTCCTGCTTTTACTTCGGGCGAGCGGGAAGAAATTACCGGCGAGGGACTGATTCGCAACAGTATCGCCTTCTGCCCGCCGCAGTTTAACGAGCGCTTTCTCCTCCGCATCGAGGCGTGCCTTCTCCAGCATGCATACTCTCACAACAAGATCCTGTCGCTTTCAAACTCCCGTACCAGGATACTCGCACACCAGGTTGAATGCGCTCACCGGGTCATGAGCGCGCTGAACCGGCGGTTCCTGATCGCAGACGAAGTCGGCCTTGGCAAGACAATCGAAGCCGGTCTCATCATCAAGGAGCTCGAGTACCGGCACCGGTATCGCCGCGTGCTTATCGTGTGCCCTGCGTCGCTCCAGTACCAGTGGCAGCAGGAGATGCGGAGCAAGTTCAATGACCGCTTCGTGATCATGGACCGGAAAGAGATGAGACGGGCGTCCGGATCACGGCACGGAAATCCCTGGGGTGTTCATGACAGGGTGATCTGTTCACTCGATTTCGTAAAAGGCGCACGAATGCTGGCGCAGCTGCAGGGCGTCAACTGGGACGCGGTGATTTTTGACGAGGCACACCGGCTGCGGCGCGACGGCAAACGGAGCACCCTCGCGTATGATGCGGCGCAGTCGATATCCGAACGCGCCGGCGCGCTCCTCCTGCTCACCGCAACGCCGTTTCGCGGAAAGATCGAGGAGCTGTATTATCTCATCGCGCTGCTCGACCGGAACATCCTGGGCCCCTTCCAGTCGTTCTTCTACGATTTCTGTATCGAGAACGCCGACTTGTCGACGCTCCGTGATAAGATCGCGCCGGTGCTTATCCGGCGCACCAAGAGCGAGGTGGGCGGTTTCACACGGCGCTGCGCCCGCACCGTTCGCTTCGATCTCTACCCGGATGAGCGGCGGCTTTATGACGAAACGACCGCGTACGTGGTCGAGGAGTTCAACCGCGCGCTTCAGTGCGAGAATCGCGCGACCGGTTTCGTGATGACGATCTTCCAGAAGCTCCTCGATTCCTCGACGCGCGCATTGGGCCGCGCGCTCGAGAGGCGGGCGCGGCGGCTGGAGGAGATGGTCGCCCGCGCCGAAATCGAGCGGCGCATGGACATCGAGGCCGCCATCGACGAGCCGGACCTGATCGATGACGCGGAGGACGTGGACGACC
>JBGTBN010000112.1:0-2866 GCA_041749375.1 Spirochaetota bacterium | reverse complement strand
GATGGTGGCGACGGTCACGCCCCGCGCCGCGGCGCGCGCGCGGTCGGGCGACACCCTGATCTCGGGCATGCCCACCAGGTAGTCGGTGTCCACGTCGGTCGCCAGGCCGGATTTGTTCAGCCTGTCCGTCATCGTGGCGCTGTAGGAGGCGAGCTTTTCCCAGTCAGGGCCCTGGACCGAAAACTGGATGGGGAACCCGCGCTTGGCTGCGAAGCCGGCCTGGGACGGGTCCATGAGCGAGACATTCTCGACCCCCTGGATCTTTTTTATCCGTTCCCGCATGTAGCCCATGAATTCCTGCTGTTTCGGGCGGCGCTTGAACGGCGCTGCGACCGGTCGCTTCCTGTAGTCCATAAGCGTTACGAACATGGTGCCCTGGTTGACCTGGCCGCCGGTAAACCCTCCGACGTTGCCGAAGTATTTCGAGACCTCCGGCCGCGACGAGGCAAGCTTCTCAATTTTTTTAAAGACGCCGTCAGTGAATTCCATGGAGGAACCGAGTGGCGTTCGTATGGTAATCATGAATATGCCCTGGTCCTGGGCCGGCACGAATTCCTTCGTGATGCCTGCCGTCAGGAAGATGGAGAGGGCGAACAATGAAAGGGAGACGCCGAGCACGGCCGCCCGGCGGTCAAGACACCATTCCAGCGCGCGGCGGTACGCGGCGGAGAGGGAGGCCATGGCGCGGTCCATGAACGCGCCTATCCTGGATTCGCCGCCCCGCACCAGCATCTGCGAGCAGCGCATCGGCGCCAGGGTCAGCGCCTCGAGCAGGGAGAGCATGACCGCGACCGATATGGCCACGCCGAACTGGAAGAAGAACTTGCCGATGATGCCCTTCATGAACACGACCGGGAGGAAGATCGCCAGGATGGCGAGCGAGGTGGCGACCGCCGCCGGCGTGATCTCGCGTGCGCCCACGAGCGCGGCCTTCACCCGGCTCATGCCGCTCTCGAAATGGCGCACGATGTTCTCCATGACCATGATGGCGTCGTCCACCACGATGCCGATGACCAGCGAGAGGGCCAGAAGGGTGAAGGTGTTCAGCGTGAACCCCAGGAAGTATAGCACGATGAACGAACCCATGAGCGACGTGGGTATCGCCAGTATGACGTTGAACGCCGAGCTCAGGGAGCCCAGGAAAAGCCAGCAGACAATGGACGTGAGGATCACGGAGAGTATCAGGGTGAATATGAGCTCGTTCGTGGAGTCCTCGATGAACTTCGTGCTGTCGAAGGAGACGCCCATCTTCAGGCCCTTCGGGAGCGTGCCCGACGCGTTGAGGTGCCCGATCCGGTCCTTCACTGCGCGGGCCACCGCGACCGCATTGGAGCCGCGCTGCTTGATGATGCCGATTCCCACGGCCGGGATACCGTTGTAGCGCGAGATGCGCCGGACGTCGGCCAGGCCCTCCTCGATGCGGGCCACATCGCCGAGCCGCATGGTTTTCCACACCGGCTGTCCGCCGCGCCGGTTGATGACCAGGTCCGCGAACTCGGCGGGCGTGCTCGCCTCGCTCAGCACCCGCACGTTGGTCTCGCGGGGCCCGCTCGTGATATAGCCGGAGGGCGTCAGGGTGTGCTGGCTCTGGATCGTGGCGATGATGTCGTCCACGGTTATCTCCTGGCGCGCCATCGCATCCGCGTCAAGCCAGATGCGCATGTTGGGATCCACGTACCCGCCGAGCCGCACGTCGCCCACGCCCGGGACAGTGGTCATGGCGTCTTTCAGGTGGTTGCGGACGTAGAGTACCTTGTCCCGCAGCGGGCCGGGCCCGCTCAGCGTGGTGAACATGATCGGGTTGTCCTCGGGGTTGGACTTGGTCACAATGGGCGTGTCAATGTCGGTCGGGAGGTTCCGCTGGGCCTGGAATATTTTCGTTTGCACCTCCTGGAGTGCGGCGTCGATTTCGCGCTCCAGCTCGAACTCGATCGTGAGGGAGGCCTGGCCCTCGCGCGAGACCGAGCTTATGCTCCTGATCCCCTCGATGGTCATGACCGAGTCCTCGAGCACGTCGACGATCGCGTACTCCATGGTCTCAGGCGAGGCTCCCTGCCAGGTTACCGAGACAGTGAGCACGGGAAAGTCGACGTCCGGCATCTGGCTTATGCCCATGCGGCTGAACCCGATGGCGCCGAAGAGTATAAGCCCGAGCATCAGGATCCATGCGAATACGGGGTTTCTAATGGATATGTCGGAAAGGGTCATTGTAGTGTCCTCGGGCCATGGGTGCGCCCCGTCAACGTTAGGGGGCTTATGTATCTAAATGCAAGAAACTTTTTGCGGTAAAATATAGCCCCATTCCCTGCCTGCATCTCCGCTTGCAAGGGACGCCCCACCCCCCCCACCCCCCCAACCCCCCCTCCCCGCATTGCGGGGAGGGGGGAGGCAAGGAACAATTATTTTTCATTAATCGCATCGTGTATTTTCAATAGTACAGTATCGATGTCATATTCTATCTCTTCATTGGCAAAGCGTATAGTTGTATAGCCGAATTCCTGAAGCATTCGGTCCCTGGATGCATCATAATGCCTTTTATTATCGTGTGCGCCACCATCAACCTCGATGATAATTCGGGCTTCTCTACAATAGAAATCTGCTATAATAAATGTTCGCTTACCATGAGAATTCAGTATTATTGGCTTCTGTCGAAGGAATTTTTTTTCTAACCGCCTGTATCTTAGATGTTCCCATAATTTTTGTTCAGATTTAGTAGGATTGCTCCTAAGAATACGCGCAGTCTCTGTAATGATTCTTTTCATCTGATTCTTACCCCGATTGGTTAAGTTGAATATTTTCTTTATGCTTTAACGAATGTGGTTTCATTTTAATAAAAAAACACATGTGTTATTTAAAAAAAATGCCC
>JBGTBN010000111.1:0-2924 GCA_041749375.1 Spirochaetota bacterium | reverse complement strand
GCTCGCTTCCGCGCGGTCAGGCGGCACCTGCGCGGACGAGGCGGCCGCCTTCGGGGGCCTGCTCTCGCTCTACGAGGATATCAGCGACATTCAGCTCATGCGGGGATTGCGCTGAGCGGCGGACGGCTTCACTCCACGGTAACCAGCTCGTAGTCGGTGTTCCCGAATCCAAGCTCGCGGGCATAATCGATCTGCACGCGGCAGGGGATGTTGTAGGCGATCTCGGAAAGTTTCCTGCCCGCCCGCTCCTCTACCAGGTCGATGGACGCGGCGTCCGCGGCGACCGGGTCCGCCGAGATCAGTATGCCGATATCCGGCGCGATCAGCTCGAACTCCTTCATGCAGTCGCAGTCCCTGGTTATCCTGGTTAGGAAATTCAGGCATATCATTTTTCCCTTTTTGCCGAGTGCCACGCCCATGGCGTGCTCCACGACTTTTTTCTGGAGGTCCTCGTACGTGGCCCCCCAGTTATAGGCGACGGCGTCGAAGCGGCAGACCGCAAGGCACTGGCCGCACCCGATGCATTTTGCCTTGTCGATCACGGCGCTTATCTCCGTCATGGAGATTGCCGAGGCCGGGCACCACTGCACGCAGAGCCCGCACCTGGTGCAGACCCTGGCCTTTATCTTCGGCTTTGCGGTGGAATGCTGTGCCATCTTGCCGCGGCGGCTCGCGCAGCCCATGCCCAGGTTCTTGAGAGCACACCCGAACCCCGCTGCCAGGTGCCCGGTGAAATGCGAGACCATAACCAGGGACGCGGCCTTGACGATGCCGGAGGCGATCTTGACGGAGCGGTACAGCCTGCCCGGCACCGCCAACTCGGTTTCCTCGTCGCCGTAGAGCCCGTCGGCCATGATGATCGGCATACCCGTGTTCTCGGGCCCAAAGCCCTGGGCCCGCGCGTGGTTCAGGTGCGACACCGCGTCGGTGCGGTTCCCCTTGTACAGGGTCTGCGTTTCGGTCAGGAAGGGACTGCCCCCGCGCGCGGCAGCGAGCTCGCCCAGCGCCTTGAGGAACGGGGCCCGCACGTGCCCGGTTTTGCCCGTCTCGCCGAAATGGGTCTTGATCGCGACCATGTCACGCTCCGTGATGAAGTCGAACAGGCCCCGGTCCCCGATAAGTCCCGCGAGCCGCGCGCAATCCGCCGCGTCGTCCGCGGCGCCCCGCACGGGAAGGAAGTAGACGCGCTCTTTCATTTCCGGTCCCCCAGTGTGTAGCGGTCCATCTCCGCCAGATTTTTAATCATGAACTGACGCACCATTTCGGCGGTCTCCTCGACGCTCTTGTCCCTGAATGACTCGTAGGGGATCTCGTCGAACACTTTAATCAGGATCTTCTGCTTGCCGTGGAAGTTCATGCTGTATTTCGGCAGCGCCTTGTTCGTGCCGCTGACCACGATCGGGAGCAGGGGCATCTTCATCTTGTGGGCGAGCAGAAACGCGCCCATCTTGAAGGGCTTGATTACGCCATCGGCCGATCGTGTCCCCTCCGGGAAAAAGAAGACCGAGCTGCCCTCGGCCAGGCGTTCCTCGCAGTCACTCATCATCTGATCAATGCTCTCCTTGTCGCCCCGCTTCAGCTTGACGTAGCGGTTCAGTCTCATGTTCCAGCCGATGAGCGGCACCTTGAAGATCTCGATCTTCGACACCCACTTGTAATGGAAAAAAAGCCTGAAGGCGACCAGGATGTCGAGCTGCGACTGATGATTCGACACGATCATGTAGGTCGCGTTCTTCCTGACCTTTTCCCTTCCCTCGACCTTTATGCGCCATGACGGCATGATCCAGGTGTAGAGCGACGCCCAGAAGCAGGTGAAAAGATGGAGAAGCCTGAGCCGCCGGTCAATGGGATAGGTGATGAGACGGATCAGCACGGCGATAAGGTAAAAGGGTATCGAGGTAACCCCCACGAACGTCAAAAACGCAATCGATATGACTCTGTTAAACATGGCCATTCTCCTGTACGGGTGAGCCCGGCGGACCTTACCGGGCGATCACACTATCCACCATGAAGATAATTTTGCAAGAAAATATTTTTTCGGTAAGGCCGGGGGCTAATCCGCGCTCAATCCCTTGAAATAGAGCCGGACCAGGGCGGGAAGAGCGGACAGCACGGGGATCAGCGCGCCGAGAAGGAGCACCGTGCGGAAAAGATCGGCCGGCACCGCCACCGGGACCATGATCCCGGTGAGGCGGAAGTGCTCCGCGAACCTCCCGGCCGCGAGCCCGAGGAGCGCGCTCCCCGCCCACGCGCCCGCCAGCCCGAGGATCGCATACTTGATCAGGATGGCCGCGGTCAGGAAGAGCCGCGAGGCCCCGATGACCCTCAGGATGCGGTAATACTCCACGCGGCTCATTGTCGCAATGACCGTGGCGAACGACACGGCGATCAGCGCGAGGAGGATCACGACCGCCTGGAGCGACCTGCTGATGAGCAGTATCGTTTCCGTCAGACTGAGGATCTGGCGGGATACGCCCTTCCCCGTCTCGACCACCAGGCCGAGGGCCCTGATCCGCGGGGCAATCGCAAGCAGGGAGGCATGGTCCCGCACCTTCACGTATGCGTACTGGTACTCGTTCCGCTGCTGTTTGAGGAATTTTCTGTTGTAGCCCGTGACCAGGTCCAGCGGAAGGATGAGGGCGAAGGAATCGACCTGGTCCGTGAACCCGGCGACGACAGCGTCCGCCTCCTCGTGCCCGGGAAGGGTCCTGAGGCTCGATTTGCCCATGAGGAGGCGTAAGCCAAAGCCGACCGCGCCCCGCTCTGATACGCGGGGAAGGCCGTTGGGGCCGGCCATGCCGTCGTTGTAGGAGCGGAGAATGGTCCGCGGGACCAGCACCGGGATGATCCTCTCGCGCTCCGGGCGGAGCCAGAGCCTGCGGTACCGCTCGCCCGCGAGCTCGCCCGCGACCAGGCGGTAGGGC
>JBGTBN010000110.1:0-44787 GCA_041749375.1 Spirochaetota bacterium | reverse complement strand
CCGAGTCCTCCTGCGGCGGCTATTTCGCGCCCGCGCTCAAACTGGCCGGCTTCGACGGACTGCTGATAACCGGCAGGGCGGCGAAGCCGTCATATCTACTTGTTCACGATACCACGATCTCCATCCAGGACGCAGGCGGTCTCTGGGGACGGGGCATCATTGAATCTACCGCTTCACTTAAAGAGACGCATGGCAGGAAATCCACCTCCCTGGTGATCGGCCCGGCTGGAGAGAACCTGGTGCCCTTCGCCTGTATCCTGAACGAGGCCCACCATGCCTTCGGGCGGTGCGGCATGGGCGCGGTCCTGGGATCGAAAAACATCAAGGCCATCGTCGTGAAGGAAGCTAAAGGGGAGCCCGTGCTGGCAGACCCGGAGCGCATGAAAGCGCTGGTCAGGGAGCTCACACCGCGCGTCAGGGAATACCTCATTTCCCAGGTCCTTCATGATTTCGGCACCGCCGGCAACCTTGAAGGCCACATGTACAACGGAGACGTCCCGGTGAGAAACTGGACCTCTAATTTCGACGAGGAGATGGGGAACGCCCTGACCGGGAGCACCCTGTCCGAGCGCTTCCTGAAAAAAGCCGGCACCTGCGCCTATTGCGCGGTGGCGTGCAAGCGGATCGTTCAGGTAGACGAGGGGCCGTTTGCGATTGACGAGGGCCCGGGGCCGGAGTACGAGACGGTCGTGGCTTTCGGGAGCCTGCTGGGATCGGCGGACCTGGCCGCCGCCTGCAAGGCGGGCCGCGTATGCAATGATCTCGGGATGGATACGATCAGCGCAGGTTCCACCATCGCCTGGGCGATGGAGGCGTACGAGAGGGGCGATCTTACCGATGAGCACACCGGCGGCGTGGCGCTCCGGTGGGGCGACATGGAGCTCGTGGTGAACACGATACTGCCCATGATGGCGTCGGGAAGCGGGAACCCGGGAGAGATCCTTTCGATGGGAAGCGCCGCTGCTGCGCGGGCTATAGGCGGGAATGCGGCATCATACACGTCACAGAGCAAGGGCCTGGAAGCACCCATGCACGATCCCAGAGGAGGCCACGGCCATGCCCTTGCGTACGCGGTGAGCCCCCGCGGCGCCTGCCACGTGCAGACGGCGATGCACTTCATGGAGACCGGGGCGTGTAATTACCCGGAGATCGGGTTCGAGTTCGACCTCGAGCCGCTTACCGGGGAGAAGAAACCGGAAACCATGGTGCTGGCCGCTGCCATCGGCTGCATCGAGAACAGCGCCTGCCTCTGCCAGTTCGCAGACCGCTCATTCAGCCTGGAAGAAATAGCCGACCTGATCAATGCTGCTGGGGGGTACGGTTACGATGTGGGGGCCATGATGGAAGCCGGCATGCGCGGTTATCATCTGAAACGGTGCATCAACTACCGGTACGGTCTGCGCGCATCGGACGATAATCTGAGCCCGCGACTGCTTGAGCCTGCACGGGACGGGGACACGGCAGGCGTCGAGATACAGTTTGACGAGATGAAGGGACGTTTTTACGAATTGATGGAATACGATCCTGCCAGGGGGATCCCCGTGCGCAGCGTCCTCGAGTCTGCGGGCCTGGCGGAAGAGGCGGAGCGGATATGGCCGGAGAAAGCATAAGGGTGAGGGTCTCCGCCAAGGGGCCGGTTCGCAAATACATTATCGGGGACGAAGCGGTCATTCCCTGCGGCTCCACTGCCTCGATGCTGGTATCCAGCTTCCGGATACCGCGGGAGCTCCCGGTTATCTGCATGAAGGAGGGCAGGAGAATTCCGCCTGCGACAGTCCTTCTCGACGGCGATACTATTATCATTATAGCCATGATGGCGGGAGGTTGACCCGCTAAGCCGCTTTTCTTCCCCTCTTGTGAAGCTCGATGCAGATGAAGGCGGTGGCAGGCATGCCAAGGAACATGCCCATGCACCCGACCGCTGATTTTACCAGCTCACTCAGCACGGGATTATAATTGAACACGAGCCAGAAGGGCATGCCCGGCTCGAGCTTCATGGCTATGAGAAGCACAAGGGGAAGGGCGCTTCCCACGTACGCAAAGAGCAGCGTGTTGACCGTGGCGCCCAGCATGTCAGAGCTTACCGTCATGACCGACCTGAAGGCCTCCCTGACCGATATCTCCGGGTGGACCCGGAATATCTCCTCCGTGGCTGATGCGATGGATATGCACACGTCCATGATTGCGCCGAGTGCTGCAATTACCATGCCGGCGAGGGCAAGTCCGTGCAGGTTGATCTCCACCGCAGAGGCGTAGAACACGGTCATCATCTCGTTGGTGACGATGCCGGACAGGTGCATCAGCCAGCCCGAAAAAAGCGAGAGAAGGGTCGCGAACAGCACGCCGGCAGATGCACCCAGTATCGCTGCCGCGGTTTTCCTCCTGAAGCCCAGGATAATCGGTATCGTGATGACAATGGCCAGCAGCGATATTGCGACCGCGATTGGCAGGGGAGATGAACCGCTGAGGGTCTTCGGTATGAGGACCTTGAAAAGCAGTACGATGGTTGCAACGAGTGAAAGCATGGCGAGTGCGCCGCGCACGCGTCCGACGATGACTATTGCGGCCACAAGGAGTATCCCCAGTATGATGATTCCGCGCGTATTGTCCACATCGTAAATCGAAACATACTCGACCGCATCCGCGCCTTCCGTCTCTGATATACCGATAAAAACGGTATCTCCCTGATGGTAGAACATCTCTTTCGGCATGTCATCGTCGCCGCGGTAGACCGAGATATAGCGCTTTCCCTGATTGGGTCCGTCAAGTACGCGGAGGTGCACACGTATCTCGGACTGGGCCAGCGTTTGCGTGCCGATGTTCAGGCGCTCTATCTTCTCAATCTCCGCGCGGGCATACGTACGCGGATCCGTGTACATGGTTCTCTCTTTCCCCTGGGTTGCGGTGAGACCCAGGAAAAGTACAGCCCAGGCGATCAATAGAACACGCACTGTTCGGCTCAGGTATGAGCTGGAGACCGGGTGCTTGCACATAAATGGTTCCCTCTGTATTTGATTCGGCGATCTGTCAGCTGGTTATATCATTGTACGGTCACACTGTCCCGGATCTCAAATAAAATTTCCGGCACGCGCGGCAGGAACGGAAAGCCTGGAGCGGCCCGTCGGCAGGACCGCTCCGCTTTCCGGTTCTCTCAATCATCGAATGCCATGCTGGTCTTCCAGACTTCCCACACTTTTCCCACCAGGTCCGGGCCCGGCTTCAGGGTCATCTTCCCCGGCTTCCAGCCGGAGGGAGTGGCCTGGCTCCCCTTGCTCTCGCGAACGAGCTGGAAGGCCTGCACCTGCCTGAGCGACTCGGCGACGTTGCGACCCACGGGTGGTGTGAGCACCTCGAAGCCATGGATGATGCCGTCCGGGTCAATTATGAACCTTCCCCGTGTCTCCACGCCCGCGTCCGCGTCGTAGATGCCGTAGGCGGCGCCGACCCTGCCGCCGGCGTCCGAAAGCATGGGGAAGGGCACGCCTCCCTTGACCATTTTTGATAGCTCGTTATCATTCCACATCTTGTGCACGAATACACTGTCTATGCTCATTGAAAGGATCTGCACGCCGAGTTTCTGGAACTCGGGATATTTTTCGGCGACCGCCGAAATTTCAGTAGCTCAGACGAAGGTAAAGTCTCCCGGATAGAAGCAAAGGAGGGTCCACTTCCCGAGATATTCCGAAAGCTTGATGTTTACGAATTTCCCCTGTAAATAAGCCGGCGCAGTAAAGTCAGGCGCTTTTTTTCCGACCTGGATCATGGACTTTGCCTCCTCAATTTTTTTACTAATCGGTTCGCCCTCTGCAGCAGCAGGTTTTTCTCCAACCGGCCCTCCCGTGGGCCGTGCGCAACCGGGTTTGAATTCTTCAGGCATAAGCACCTCCTGTTATATAGTCTCCACCGCAGCGCGGTGATAATAAGCTGCATCAGCGGGCAGGGCCGGCCGTGCTAAATAATGAAGTAGCGCGGCACCTCGGAACGGTAACGTTCGAATTTCTCCCCGTGTATTGATGACAAAAGGGACTCTTCCATTGCTACGGTGCGGTGAATGGAAATAGCCCATGCAAGAAGCAGCGCGAGGAAGACAGCATTTTGCGGATCGCCACGAAAGCCGCATACGGCAGTACCCGTGAACGCGAGAAACGAGCCAACGTACATCGGGTTGCGTGAGAAACGGTACATTCCGGCAGTGTTCAGGCCGTCCGTCAAGTGCATGAATGAAAGGATGGCCGACAGGCTGATGCCCAGGCCGGTCCCGTAGATGAGCAGGCCCGCAGAAAGCTGAACCCCCCGGCTCATCGGAATGATGATCGACACGATAATCATGAGCACCGAAAGTGCCATGGTCGCACGGCCGCTAGAGCGCAAAGCCTGCGGCGGGTCCGGGGTTTCTATCGATGAACGACGTTTGTTCCCCGCCAGGATGTATGCGGTCCAGGTTATCATGTGATATAGAAGAAGGAGAAGCCACGTATTAAGAATACCCGGGTGCAAATCCATACCGTTCGTTTACACTCCACTGGACGTTGTGTCCGGTTCAGGCGGCGTCATTCGCAGCCGTTTGATTTTCCGCAGGGTACGCCTCTGCCGCAGCATGGAACATCGCTTCCGCAGGCCGTCCGCGGCCTCCCGCTGTTTTTAATAATAACGCCGGTACCGGCCGAAATCAAGCGTTTTACCGGGCCGCCGCAGGCGGGACATGTTTCATGCGGATGGTCGCTTATCTTCTGGAAGCTATCAAACCGGTTACCGCATGATGCGCAGAGATAGTCATAGGTCGGCATGCAGGGTCCTCACGTTTTCTGATTAACTATTTCAACAACTGATACAGACGGTTTCCCGTCCAGGCTTCTGCCAAGCAGGCACCGGGCGTCCCTGGTCCCGTCAAGGTTTTCGTTCGAGCCACGCAAGTTGGAAAAATCCGCTGTTTCAAGGAATTCCAATAAAAGATCGAGCCGGGATTCATCATCCGGAGTGGGTTGATCATCGGCCGCCATGATGTGCAGCACCATCCTGTTGTATTCGCGTTTTGCTGCGCATTCGATGCAGCAGTCGATTCCAACTGCCAGTTCAACCTTTGCCTTTCCCATGGCCCTGTCAATGGTCGCAGACATTGCCGCCCGTGACGAGGCGACCTTCCAGATAGTCCTTTACTATTTCCGACGGTTCGCCTGGCCGGGCACCGGTCACGACATTCACTCCATTTTCCTTGAAGATTTCAATCGCCCGGGAACCCATGCCTCCGGCAATGACGCACTTCACGCCCTTGTCGGCAAGCCAGCGCGGCAGAAGGCCGGGCTGGTGGGGCGGCGCGTCGAAAGTCGCCCGCGCAGTAATATTTTTTGTCTGGTCGTCCACGTCGAACATCTCGAATGTTTCACAGTGTCCGAAGTGCATGCAGAGTTTTTTATCAGATACCGGTAATGCTATTTTCATTTTGTTGCTCCTTTTATTATTGTTTCAACGATTGATGAGAAGCATTCATGGGCCGGGATCGCCCCGCCCTGCTGATCGGCGTGAAACGGAGTACCGCTATCGCCGCCGGCCACGATCCGCCTGTCGATCGGTATATTTCCCAGATAGGGAACTCCCATCTCTTCCGCCATCGATTTCCCCCCGCCGCTCTTGAAAATGTCAGTCTCCTTTCCGCAATGGGGGCAGGTGAATCCGCTCATGTTCTCAATGACGCCCAGTATCGGCATGTTAAGCTGTTTGCAGAAGCTTACCGACTTGCGCACGTCGATGAGGGCTACATCCTGCGGCGTGGTGACAACGACCGCGCCGTCCGCGTTCTCGATCAGCTGGCAGATTGACAGCGGCTCATCGCCCGTTCCGGGAGGGGAATCGATAACCAGGTAATCGAGATCGCCCCAGTCCACCTCGGTAAGGAATTGCTTGATGACACTGTATTTCAGCGGCCCGCGCCATATCACCGCATCATCGCGGTCTTGCAGCAAAAAACCGATGGATATTACCCTGAGGTGTTCCCCGTATTCAACCGGCGTCATTTTGCCGTTTCTGGTTCCGAGCACCTGGCCGGTGTCGAGCCCCAGGAGCTTGGGTACACTGGGACCGTGAATATCGATATCGAGAAGACCGGTTTTAAGCCCCTTCGCAGCCAGCGAGACCGCGAGGTTGACTGCCACCGTGCTTTTCCCCACGCCGCCTTTGCCGGACATGACGATTATCTTATGGGCTATCCGGGCCATGTTTTCCCTGAGGGCGGTTTTTTCCTCCGCATCCTTCTGTTCGCGCTGAGACGCGGACTGCGATTGAGGTTCATTGTTTTTAACGTTGCACATGTTGAACTGTTCTCCATTATATATAGTATTGGTTCAGGAAGCGCTGATTGCTTCCCGATTTTTTACCGCTTCATTGCGACCATCCTTCGCGGCTTCGTACAAAGCTCGATTCGCCGCTGAAAGTGCCGGCGGGTAATTTCTGCATCCATCCCGTCCTTATATCTTCCCCTCCGGCGGTCGCGTCAAAACGCGGGTTGTAGGGTTTGATGTCCAGCAGCGGGCTCCCGTCAACCATGTCAACGCCGGAAACGGCCAGCGCTTCGGGACTGACGCCGATGAGACTGACCAGCGAGAGTCCGATATGGTTCGGACGGTGCGGCGACCTGGTAGAGAAAACGCCCCGCGGTTCCGTGTCCAGGTAGGGCCGCGTTATCGTTCTTTCCTCGGTGCTGAGATGGAAATAGTAGAGCAGGAAGATGTGGGAAAACCCGTCGAGGTCGCGGCAGGCATCTTGATACCCGGGGAGCAGCTCGATGCGCCCCGGAACTCCGGGATGCAGGCGGCCCTGGACAGGTATGTTTTCCGATACGTCACGGAACGGGGTGCGTATGATGCCTATCGGTTTTATTTTCAGATCAGGAAAGGGCATGTTGTACCTCGTCCCACAGCTTTCGAATTTCGGTCGCGGCGGGTCCGTCCGAATACTCGACCACGCTTGTACCGGCGATCTGGGCCCGTGTTACGTCCATGTCGTACGGGATGGAGCAGATAACGGGAATTCCTTTGCCCGCGCAGAACGCACTGATTTCAGCAGCGACATCCGGGTTGATGTCCGCCTTGTTTACGCACACTGCCGTCTTTACGTTGAAGTGGCAGGCCAGCTCATATACTCGTTTCAGGTCGTGGATCCCCGAAACCGTCGGCTCTGTTACGATGAGGGCTACCGCGGCCCCCGACATCGTGGCGATGACCGGGCACCCGGTCCCCGGCGACCCGTCGACGATGACAAGTCCGAAAATTTTCTCAGCGGCTATTTCCCGGGCCTTTTTTTTAATGAGAGTCACCAGTTTGCCGGAGTTTCCCTCTGCAATGCCGAGACGTGCATGCACAAAAGGGCCGTGTCGCGTATCGGAAACGAACCATTTTCCCGAAACATGGGGTTTCATCTCTATAGCCATGGTTGGACAGAAGTGAGCGCATACGCCGCAGCCCTCGCAGGCGATCGGGTCAACGATAAAGTCGTCGCTGATAGCGTCAAACCGACAATAATCAAGGCATTCGCCGCATGAAGTGCAGAGATCCTTTTGTATGCTGGCTTTTAAGCCGCCGCCAAACTCGTGTGTCTCAATGGTTTCCGGTTGGAGCACCAGGTGCATATCTGCCGCGTCGACATCGCAATCGGCAATCACTTTGTCTTTTGCCAGGTACGCAAGGGAAGCGGCTACGCTTGTTTTACCGGTGCCCCCTTTGCCGCTTATAATGACCAGTTCGCGTATCATATCCGTGTTAACGACCTGTTGTATCGCTCCGCGTACGATGCTATTTTTTCGATTTCAGCCCGATGGTGTTTGAGTATCAGGGAAACGCAGTCCCCCCGCGAATAGGCTTCGGCGATTTCCCTGGAGTGCGGGATTGACGCGATCAGGTTATATCCGAGCTTTTGGTATTCATCAAGTATTGATTTATCACCGATATCGGCCCGGTTTATTACCACGCCGAAGGGGATACCCAGCGCGCGGACGGCCCCGGCTGCGAGGGTGAGATCGTTCAACCCGAAGGGTGTCGGCTCCGTCACCAGCACGACGAAATCGCTGTCCTTCATGGCCTCGACTGCGGGGCATGACGTACCGGGAGGGGAGTCCAGTATCCGGTTTTCCGAATCAGGATGGCAGCGCTTCACTTTCCTTATAAGTGGTGGTGACATCGCCTCCCCGATAGTGAGTTTCCCTCCCGAGTAGACTATCCCATCGCGGGATCCGGTTTCAATCACGCCGATCGGCTTTTCAATCTCCTCAATGGCCCGTTCCGGGCAGACATGATAGCAGCCGCCGCACGAATGGCACATGTCAGTGAAAAGGAGCGGCTTTCCCTTGACAATGACGATGGCGCTGAAAGCGCAGATCCGCTCGCACTCGCCGCAACCGTTGCAGCGGGTTTCGTCAACATGAGGTACGAGCACACTGATCGTTTCCGTCTTCTCGATTTCAGCTTTCAGGAAAAGATTGACATTCGGCTCCTCTACATCGCAGTCGAGAAGGGCGACATCCATGCCATTCCTGGCGTAGCAAGACGCCAGCGACATTGCAATGGTCGTTTTGCCTGTGCCCCCTTTTCCGCTTGAGATGGCGATATTCATATAATCGACTCCCGTTAAAACTCGAAAACGCTGCCGACCGAGGCGTTGGCAAATTCGTTTTTAAATTCAGCAGCGAACCTGCCGGCCATTTTGAGCCCGGTGCAGTGTGACACTGCTATTTTCTTCACCTTGTATTTTTTTAAAGTATCCATGGCAAGGGCCACATACTCTTCAGGAGCGTTTTCAAGGTGTGTGCCGCCTATGACCGCATGAAATTCCTTGTTCCCGGTTTTCTCCGAAAGGTCATCCAGTATCTCGACAATGCCCGCGTGGGCGCAACCGAGAAGAATCACAGGACCGGATTCGGTTTTGATAATGAGAGAAAGGTCATCCGTGAAAGGATCGTCTTTTATTTCTCCGTTGATTTTCTGCTTGAGGCGTGTGTCCCAGGTTTTCCAGTCTGCCGGGCGCTTGACATCGGAAAGGGCTGATATTGAATCTGTAATTTGTGCAAAACCCTTTATAAAATTGAATTCGGCCCCGGCTTTTTCATAATCTTCTTTTGAAGCCCTCATGCCAATGGGCATTTCAATGGTGGTCTGGGGCAGGGGAACAACTGCTTTCTTGTCATTGAAGGCGTCTGGATGAAGGTAAACGGGCGTTTTCTCCTTCCGATTATGAAGCACGGTGAGCAACCCGCCGGTATGGTCAAAGTGGCCATGGCTGAGTACTATACGCTTTATTGAATCGAACTGTTTTCCCATTTTGCCCAGGTTGTTCTCGATCCCGAATCCCTGGCCGGTATCAAAGAGGGTCGCGTCTTCAGATTCGATAAGGCATGAGAACCCATGCTCGCCGATGAGGGGTGGGGCAGGTACAATAACGCTGTTTTCGCATAAGACGGTAATTTTTATTTTCATGTACTTTCCTTAATTGTAATAAATTCAGCACTCCCCGATATTAATGATGCGGCACCAAGGAGCGCTTGTTGCTATGGTAAGAAAGCCTATTCTGAAGCGTCCTTTCCTGTTTCCATCTGGCTCAAGCGTATGTTGACAGCGTCGAGCGACCTGTTTAAATAATCAGCCTGTGATTTAAGTAGACCTATCTCGTCCTCCTGGGAAGTGAGTGCATTTCCATTGAAACGCATCCAGCCCGGAAGGCCGGTGGCTTTAAACATATTACGGCAACCCCGGCGTCTTCCACCGAATCCGCCTCCCAACCTGCCGGAACCGCCGAAACGCCCCCCGTCGGCGATTATAAATCCGGGAGAATCTTTTCCCTTGCATAGTCCGGCGCCCCGGCCGGTCATCGGTCCCCTTCCCATGGGGCCGGTTTTATCCCCTTGTGGCATAGTCCTTTCCTCCTGAATTATTTTCTCGTCATTGTCGTTCCGCATTGGGGACATGCCTGTTTATTGCAGGGCTGTCCCGTTGTATGCGTCACAGCATGGCCGCACTTCGGGCAGATACAGTTTCCGCCCGTGCCTGCGCTGCGAGGACCTCCCTTGCCCCCACCGCTTTTTCCACTCCCTCGCGCAGGCCCTGTTCCATCTTTTCGTGGCATTTGATACCTCCTTGATTTCTATTTATCCAAAAACGCGCATTTTCTTGAATATCTCCATTCGCATATGAAAAAGTTTCTCAATTTCCCTGAGGAAGGTGTCCATCGTGGCAAACCGATCGCTTATATGCATATCAGTTTCCATGCAGGTCAACGAATCGATGAGTTCTGCGCATTGACCTATTGTTTTTTCAAGAGATACATCGACTTCGCGAAGGGCCGTTTCGTCCCCGGGAGATAGTGCCTCAAGCTTATACTCCGCTCCCGCGTTACTATGGGCCATCTCCCCCTTGATACGGTCCATACGCGTTTTTACCGCCAGAATTCTCGATAGCAGTTTTTCAAGGCCTTTGTCTTTCGCCTTGACGAGACAGGTTTCGTTTTTTTTGATAATATTTTCAAACAACTCTATCATCCTGGCGCGAACCATCTGCTCGCCTGTTCCAAGAGGGTAGGCATTATAGCCATTGAATTTATCATAAACCGTCGATTCATTCATATATGCCTCCTTTAATAAATACCTGATTTTGAAAACAAATTAATACTTACCAGTGGCCTTCCACATTCGCCGAAGCCGCCTTCACCAGTGAGCCGGAACGATAAGTGTCAATCGCCTCGCTCACCGTTCCGCCGTTCTTGAGAAATATCTCGATACCCGCGGCGATGAGCGCCGTATGGGCCTTGGGACCTACGTTTCCGGTAATAAGTACCGTGGCGCCAGTGTTTGAGACCGTTTTTGCGGACTGGATCCCCGCGCCTTGCTCAGCGTTCAGGTTTTGGGTATTGTCTATAAACTCATGCGAGCCGGTTTCGGTATTAAAAATTATAAACCCGGCAGCTCGACCAAAACGTTCATCCATTTGTGCGTTAAAATCTTTTTCAGATGCTGTAACGGCTATTTTCATTCTATTATCTCCTTGTTCATTTTTCCCTGTTTTCCTTTTGCGCCTGAGCTGCATTGAGCTCTCCGCTGTCTTTTGCGGCCGTTACAGGCCCCGGCCCCGGAACAGTACGTGCCCAATGAGTTTTTCAGGTAATGTTCAATTATTTCATCAATGGGGCCGTATATCATCGATAGAAGCCTCATCCCTTTTTCATCGACGATATGCGCGACATAGCCGCTCACCGCTCCGCAGATGATCGTATTAACGCCGATTTCTTTTAGCTTTTCCACCCGCTGGGATTCAGCGTCCGCGTTCAGAGAAATATCGATCCTCTGTTTGATCTTACCATCTTCCGTTTCATAAATAATATATCTGTTGGATACATCCATCAGCGGAGATACGCGGTCCTGGAATACCGGTACTGCTATCAATTCGTTCTTCATACCATACTATAAAGCAACTATCATGCCAGGGAATGAATATTTGTTATAAATATGCAATCAGCTGATCTGTGAAAATTATTTCGTTGAATAAACGCATTTTTTCCCGGGTTTATAAAATTAATATGAAGGTAGATTGATTGCCGGAGTGAAAAATGTTTTTCTGGAAATCCTGATTATCGATCAAAGGTTGTCAGTGATGTTCATATGGCATTGAAACTATTGCAAAGTGCAATGTGATTGCATGCCAGGTAATGCATTTCGCAATGCCCGGTTATTCCCTGGCAATGTCAAGATTTTTTATTTTTCTCCAGAGGGTGGTTGTGTCAATGCCGAGGTCTTTTGCAGTGTTCTTTCTGTTCCATGAATTTTTTTCCAGCGTTTTGAGTATATAAATGCGCTCCATTTCTTCGAGGGTCAAATTATCATGAAACGGCGTTACGATATTTTTAAAATGGTTGGGAAGATGAATCTGCCGGATATATGGCTCACGGCAGAGGACGAAGGCATGCTCGATACTATTTTCCAGCTCGCGTATGTTGCCTGGATAATCATGGTTCATGAGTATGTTCATCACATCATCGCTTACGCCTTCGATATTTTTGCCCTTGAGAATATTGTATTTATGGATAAAATGTTTGATCAGGAACGGGATGTCTTCTTTTCGTTCGGCCAGGGGCGGAAGCCGTAAGTTTACGACGTTAATCCGATAATAGAGGTCTTCCCTGAAATTGCCGCTGCGGACTTCTTCCGTGAGTATTTTATTCGTGGCCGCGATTATTCGTACATCGGATCTAACGGTGGAAACACCGCCCAATGGCTCGTATTCGCGTTCCTGAATGAAGCGCAGGAGTTTAACCTGGATAGCGGGTGATATTTCACCTATCTCGTCGAGGAAGAGGGTGCCTCCCTCGGCCAGGGCTATTTTCCCCGGCTTGTCTTTTTTCGCGTCGGTAAAGGCTCCAGCCTTGTAGCCGAAGAGCTCCGATTCAAGGAGGTTGTCGGGGACTGCGGCGCAATTGATGACGACCAGAGGCTTTGTCTTTCTATTGCTCAGGGAATGGATTGCCCGGGCGATAAGTTCCTTCCCGGTACCGCTGGAGCCCTCTATGAGGACCGAGCTGTCGCTTATCGCGATATCGGGGAGAATGCCAAAGAGGTCGCGCATGGTCTTGTTCTTGCTGACGATGTCTTCGAAGGTGTAGCTTGATTCAATTTCCTTGCGGAGTGTTTCTATCGCCGTGATGTCCCGGAATGTCTCGACACCGCCGATTACAGCGCCTTTCCCATTTTTTAAAAGCGCGGTGCTTACGCTGATGGGGACCCTCTCCCCGCCGGAATTGACGATATATATCGTTTTATTGATGATATTATTCCCTGTGTTCAGCGTTTCTTTCAACGCGCAGGAATGCTCGCAGATGTTAGCGTGAAAAATTTCAAAGCAGAGACTCCCCACTGCGTCTTTTTCTTGAATTCCCAGAATATCCTCGGCTGCGCGGTTCATGGAGGTTATCCGGAAATCCATATCAACGGTAAACACACCGTCTGCAATGCTATTGAGGATGATGTTTTTTTCTTCGTTTTCTATCATAATATAACTATATGTAATATATCACAGGTAACGGACTGAAAAAATTATTATTTTCAGCAGAGATTAAATCTCTTGACAGCTTATGGGCATATGCTCACAATGTCAACAATAAAGCGGATAAAATGCCAAGACCGAAAGAGTGCAGAAAAGTGGGCTGTATGCCCGATAAAAACTACTTCAAGCCGAGGGGTATTCCTGCTTCCCTCCTTGAGGAAGTTGTATTAACCCTTGATGAATTTGAGGCCATACGCCTCGCCGACTTTGAGGGATTGTACCAGGAGGACGGCGCAAAAAGAATGAATATTTCGCGCCAGACATTCGGCAGGATCATTGAAACTGCTCATAGAAAGATCGCTGATGTCCTGATAAACGGAAAGGCGCTAAAAATAGAAGGTGGGGATGTTTCTATTGAGGAAATGAAACGCGTCAGATGCCCGCATTGCAAAAGAGAATATGATTCATCGATTTCAATAGAGGACGCATTTGTTTGCCCTCGTTGCCATAAGCAATAGTTTAGAATTAATTTGATAAGGAGTAACCAATGAAGATCGCATTACCGTCAAACCAGAATAAAGTGGATGGCCATTTCGGGCACTGTGAGTATTTCACCGTATTTACCATTAATGAAAAAAATGAGATTATCAATGAAGAAAAGGTCATGTCACCGGCCGGGTGCGGGTGCAAGTCAAATATCGTGCACACGCTCTCTCAGATGGGCGTAAGTGTGATGCTGGCCGGCAATATGGGCGAGGGAGCCGTAAACGTGCTTGGCAGCCAGGGGATTAAAGTCCTACGGGGTTGTTCCGGGGACGTAAAGACGGTCACGGAACAATGGCTTGCCGGCACCCTGAAAGATTCGGGTATTGCCTGCCATGCGCATGAGCACGGGTGCCATGAGGGATGATCGCAAGCTTCCGGTTATCGACGCTAACAGGTGCCGGAAATGCGATCTATGCATAACGGCGTGCCCCGTGCATGCCATAAATGAATCAACGAACACGGCCTGTGCGAAATGTGTCAAGTACTGCATGACCATGAAGGTACCGTGCAGTCCCGAGTTCATCGTATTTGACTATGAAACATGCGACTCGTGCGGAAAATGCCTCGCCTCATGCCCGCATAGCGCGATCAGATGGTTCGAGCCGGCGAGGGCGGGTTAGCGTACCCGGGGCGGGCTCACTCAACTGTCTCCCCGGGCTTTATTGATCAGGTCGATAATCGAAGTAATTTTCTCCGGTGGCGGGGAAAATATCCGCTCCTGCTCTTCCATGGTGTAATTGTCCCTGATGAATTGCTCGATTTCAAGATTCTCGAACCAGCAGTCTTTAATCTTTCGGCAGGGCAGGTTATTGCCGACGGTGCGGCAGTATTGGAACGGCACATAGTGTCCCAGGCTGCGGCAGTAGGCTGACTTGTCATCGAATTGAGTGTTCATAGTGATTCTTCTGAAAATGCTATACTGATACAAGAGACCAGCTTAAACAAAATCCTTTAATAAATTTTCAATAATGTTAATTCATTGTGTTGAATTACAACACTTTTTTGTTTTAAATTTGAATCATGGTTTCAGCCGGATGATGTTGTGCGTATCCTCTGATGGGTGATACGGACCGATTGAGAATTTCACTTTATTTAATATCGGAGATGCCATGCTTTAATTGGTAACATTATTGCTTGCATCATTTCAATTAAATATAATGGCAATGGAAAGCATCTCCCATCATCAGCAACATGAATTCACTCCATTCATTATATCAATTGCCATTCATGCATTCCTGGTTTTTTTTGCAATCGTATTCTCTTACCGGTATTATGTTTTTGGGATAAAAATCAACGAGCCCGCCCGTGAGATCAACCTTGATTTAGGAGCCTCGTCGCAGAACAATGAAGTTATCCGGACGGATTCTGGCCGTGAGAGCAGGGAGTACATGAAGGGCGGAGGTTTCGAACCGTACCGGGTGAACGATAAAGCCGCCATGGATTTGATGGAAAGCGCCAAAGCCGGGATAAGCGTCACACCGGATAATTTTCTCGAGTATGCTCGAATAAGAAGCATACGAGAGGGGTTGAAGGATTTTACTCCCCCCAGAATGAAATTTGGGAAGAGCGGTGTTTCATTTTTTACCGGCGTTGACCATAAATTCAAGACAAGTTACCAGGAATTCTATGAATCAGTCTGCGCCATCATAAATTACCGGGAAAAAAAGACTTTGCCTCAGGATGTCAAGTCGGACGGATTTAAAGCCGCTGTATTGGATTATCTTGCTGGCAGGAAGGCTGTGCGTTCCTGGCGGACTCTGTGGATGGTAAAAAAGCACGCCACGGACAGGGAAAAACAGGAATTGATCCTGTTGTTGCGGCATCTGCGTTATTGCAGTCTTGAGGGAGAAGATACCGGGTATGAATATCTCAGGAGCGGCATCAATTCCATTATGCATGATTTACCCGGCGAATTGCAATTACCAGGCTTCCGAAATGATTGAGGATTGAAACGTGATTGTATAACATGCCGAGGCCATACGGTCGCAGGAGGTTATACTATCATCATGGGTGGCTGACGGGATTCGAACCCGCAACGACTGGATCCACATTCCAGGGCTCTACCGTTGAACTACAGCCACCATTAAGAAAGGCCATTATTTTAACCCTTTTTTTATTGTCAAGAGTAAATTCTGACGATTCTAAGCTGATTATTGCACGATTTTAAGGTCATTCGCTATTTTTTAAGATTTTTCCAGTAAATAATAAAAAAATCATTGACAAACTACATATAACATATCTAATGACCAACAACTGAATAGCCATAAATCTTCAATTGTCTTACCTCGAATACCAATTCCAGCTTAAGTCATTGATTTTTAATGAGCCTTATTCAACGGGATAATCCCGCAAATTACTTACAGGAGTTTTTCTCATGGCTAAAGGAACAGTCAAATGGTTCAACGAACAAAAGGGGTTCGGATTTCTTTCACAGGATGACGGATCAGACCTTTTCGTTCATCACACCGGCATCATCGGCAGCGGCTTCAAGACGCTGAACGAAGGCGACAGGGTTGAGTTCGAGGTAGAGAAGACCGAAAAAGGTCCCCGCGCAGTTTCCGTAAGGGTCAGCGCGTAATTAAGGAAATTAAACACTGAAAACCCTGGCCGGTATCCGGTCAGGGTTTTTTTTATTAATAAGCCGGGACGGTATACCGCCCCGGACAGTGGCTGAGACTAGTCGTTCATCTTGTACGTATCGGCAAGAGCGTACACGTACTCCATGGATATCCGGTTGTAGCGCTCGGTGTTGACCACCGGCCGCCTGAGCATCTTGAGGCACAGCTCCTGCTGCTTTTCCGACGTGATCGGTTTCCCGTAGATGGTCAGGGCGAACTTGGACATGTCCCGTACCATGAAGTCGAAGATCTGGTCGATCAGGTCGTCCTCCACCCCGTATATCTTCTTGTTTTCCAGGATCAGCTGGCCATAGGCCACCAGCGTGAAGAGCTCGCCCACATTCAATAAAAAGTCGATGTCGTTGGATTGCTCCTTCATAGTGGCCATTGAGGCCATCATGAAGTCCTTGAACACGGCGATCTGCTCCTTGAACACATTCACATTCGGGATGTCCACGCTGTTGTACGCTATGTTGTAGTCGTGGAACTGGAGCTTGCCCAGGCCCTTCGTGGGCCCCTGCCCGAACAGGAAATCGTCGTTCGCCGCATCCCGGCGCTGCGGTATCTCCGGGTACTGTCCCGGGTTAAAGAAAAAGTTCGGCATGAACTTGATGATGAGCGCCATGTTCACGTGCACCGTTCCCTCCAGCTTGGGCAGGGCGCGAATGTCAGTCGCCGCGTTCTCGAAGTACATGTCCTTCTCGAACCCCTTGGCCGCGATCACGTCCCAGAGGAGATTGATGACCTCCTCGCCCTGGGTGGAGACCTTCATCTTCACCATGGGGTTGTAGAGGAGGTAGCGCTTGTCGTTTTCGCTTGCCGAGCGCATGTAGTCGGTTGCGCGCAGGGCGAAGAGCTTCATCGCTACGAGCCGGCAGTAGGCGTCCATGAAGAGCTGCTTGATGTGCGTGAAGTCGGTAACGAGACTCCCGAAGAGCTTGCGGTGCGACGCGTGGTTGATGGCCTCGTAATAGGCGTGCTCGCAGATGCCGATCGATGCCCACCCCAGGTTGAACTTGCAGATGTTGATCGTGTTGAGCATGTCGTCCCAGGCCTTCTGCCCCTTTTCAAGGATGTCCGCCTCGGTTATGGGGTAGTCGTGCAGGGCGTACTCCGCAACGTAGTCCTGGTTGTTGATGATGTTCTTCACGCATTCGTATTTCGGGTGCTTTGAGTTTACGGCGAAGAAGACGTAGTCCCCGGTGTCAGCCATCTTGCCGAAGGTGGAGACCATGGCCGCCTCGTTGCCGTTGCCGATGTAGTACTTGTCGCCGTTGGCGCGGTAGGTGCCGTCCGGGTTCGGGTAGAGCATCATGTCGCTCGAGTAGATGTCGGCCCCGTGCTCCTTCTCCGAGAGACCGAATGCGAAGATCGCGCCCTCCCTGAGGAAGTTCGCAGCCTTGTGCTTGGCCTCGGTATTGGAGCCCAGGAAGATGGGGCCCAGCCCCAGGGCGCTTACCTGGAAGGTGTACCAGTAGGTGAGGCCGTAAAAGCCGAGGATCTCGGCGAAGTCGGTGACGCGCGAGGTGTCCCAGCGCGACGCGGGCCCGCCGAAGCCGGCCGGCGTGAGGAGCTTTGCCATGATCTGGTTTTCCTTCATGAAATCGAGGAATTCCGTGTACCAGGTGCAGGCGTGAAAGTCGTCCTTCATCTTCTTCAGGCCCCGGCCCTCGAAGAAGTCGATGGTCTTGAGCATGATCTGCTTTGTTTCCTCGTCCGCGTAGGTGGCGGCGATCTTTTTGGGGTTGAGAATTATTTTTTCCATTGTGGTCTCCTGTGAGTGGTAATAACTTGCCCGCTTTATCTCTCCATGCCGCCGTCTTCCATCCTCCCCCGCCTGCGGGGGAGGTGGACGTAGGCCGGTGGGGGCTAATCCTTCATCTTATATGTGCCTTTCAGCGCATAGACGTGGTCCTTGTATATCTTCTCGAACCGCGCCGGGTTTGGCAGCGGCGTTTTGATTATCTTGAGCGAGAGCCCCTTCTGCTTATCGCTGTTCGACGGCTTCATGTGGATGGTGAGCGCGTATTTCGAGAAGTCGCGCACCATGAAGTCGAAGATCTCTTCCAGGAGGTCGTCCTCCACTGTGATGAACTTCCGGCTCTCTATGATGAGCTGGCCGTAGGCCACGAGCGTGAGGACCTCGCCGAGCGCCAGGAGGTAGTCAATGTCGGCCGACTGTGCTTTGTCCGGGGCGGCCTTCACCAGGAAGTCCTTGAAAAGGTTGATCTGCTCCTTAAAAATGTTCACGTTGGGCATGTCCACGCTGTTATAGGCGATGTTATAATCGTGGAACTGGATTTTTCCGAGGCCCTTGGTCGGGCCCTGGTGGAACATGAACTCGTCGTTCGTCGTGTCGTCGCGGCGCGGGACCTCGGCATAGGGTTTCGGGTTGAAGAAGTAATTTGCCATGAACTTGACGATAAGGGCCATGTTCACGTGTACGGTCCCCTCGAGCTTCGGGAGCATGGGCAGCTCGTGCTTGGCGATCTCGAAGAAGGGCTCGCTTTCGAAGCCCTTGGCCGCGATCACGTCGTGGAGGAGGTTCATCACGTCCTCGCCCTCCCGGGTAACCTTCATCTTTACCATCGGGTTGAACAATAAATACCGGCGGTCGTCGGGGCCGGCCGAGCGCATGTAGTCGCTGGCGCGCTCCGCGAAGAGCTTCATCGCCACCAGGCGGCTGTAGGCGTCGGTCAGGATACGCTTCACGTGGGGGAAGTCCGTCACGAACTTGCCGTACACGTTGCGGTTCGCCGCGTGGTCGATCGACTCGTACAGGGAATGGGTGCAGAGGCCGATGGCGCCCCAGCCCAGGTTGAACTTGCATACGTTGATGGTGTTAAGCATGTCGTCCCAGGCCTTCTGTCCTTTCTCGGAGATGTCGGCCTCGGTGATCGGGTAGTCGTGCAGCGCATATTCGGCCACGTAGTTCTGCTCGTTCACCACGTTGCGCACGCACTCGTATTTATCATGTTTTGAATCTACCACGAAGAAGACGTAGTCACCGGTGTCCGCCATCTTGGCGAAGGTGGAGACAAGGGCCGCCTCGTTGCCGTTGCCGATGTAATACTTGTCCCCGTTGGCGCGGTAGGTGCCGTCCGGGTTCGGGTATAGCATCATGTCGCTCGAGTAGATGTCCGCGCCGTGCTCCTTCTCGGAGAGGCCGAACGCGAACACGCCGCCTTCCTGTAAGAGCTTCGCGGTCCTGTGCTTGACCTCCTCGTTGGACCCGTTCCAGATCGGGCAGAGGCCCAGCATGGACACCTGCCAGGTGTACCAGTAGGTGATGCCGTAGAAGGCCGTTATCTCCGAAAACTCGCAGTTGCGGTACGTGTCCCACCGGGAGTCGGGCGCGCCGTATCCCGACGGGGTCATCAGGGTCGCGAAGACCTGGTTTTCTTTCAGGAACTCGACGAAATCGTAGTTCCACTTTTTCTCATGCCAGTCCTTCTTGATCTGCTTGAGGCCCTTCTTCTCGAAGAACTCGATGGTCTTGAGCATGATCTGCCTGGATTTCTCGTCCCTATACTTTCTTTCGTGTTTATGCGGGTTTAGTAGAATCATTCCGGATCTCCTTGAAGAATATGTTTAGTCTGTGATGCTGGCGATAACTATCCCCAGATTATCTAATGATTCCTGATTGAAGATAAATATGGTCATTTTCAACCATAATGTCGAACTATTATCAATATGCCGAACAGTGTTCGTGAAGTCAAACGGTTTTCGAATTTTTTCTTGAAATTTGGCAGGGTTATATTATTTTGTTATTAGTTACACACTATTAACAGGTCTATACATGAAAATTAAAAATACCTTGTCGAAAATGAAAACCCGGGAGCGGGAAGACAGGAAAAACATGATAATCGATGCTGCTGAGCGGGTATTTTCAAATAAACCCTTTAATAAAGTAAGCATGCGCGAAATTGCAGATGAAGCCGGAATGGCACCATCATCAATTTATACATATTTTCCTAATCAGGAATCACTTTTTGTTGAGGCAACTGTCCGCGATAGCAACCGGCTTATCGATGGCATGGAATTCATGTTCGACAGCGCTGAGGAGGCTGCCCGCGTCCTTGATAGAGGCATCGAGGCGTTCATCGATTTTATCTCTGAAAATGACTCTTATTTCCGCATGATGGTTATCTTTATGACAGTGGGGAGCCTCAACCCCGACTCCATGCAAAAATTGAACGAGGTGGTCCGCCGGGGTTTTGACCTTTTTGAAAGCGTGTTCAAGAAAATGGGCTATATCGGCGACACCAGGATCCTGGCCCATTACTTCTTCGCAATGCTGAACGGGATACTGGTCACCTTCCGCAAGCTGGAGGGGCGCAGCGACGAGGTCATCGTGGACCATATGAAGCGCGTGGGCAGGGTGTTCAGAGAATTGCTGGAGCAGAGCGTCAAATGAGAAAGAAACCGGTAGCAGTAACTGCAGCGGAGCTGGAAGAGATTCTTGACAGGTATTTCGACGCGGGGTCCTCCCTTAATTATGCGGTCAAGATCCTCGGGCATCCTGGCATCGGGAAGTCGGCGATCGTGCGGCAGGTGGCGGAGCGGAAGAAGCGCCTCTTCATCGACACGCGGCTCGCGTTCAAGGAAAACGTGGACCTGGGCGGGTACCCGGTCCCGGACCATGAATCGAAGCGAATGGTCTACTACCGGCCAAAATTCATTCCTCCCGAGCGAGTGCCGGAAGGGTGCAGCGGCATCGTCTGGTTCCTTGACGAATCGAACCGCGCGCATCCCACCGTGATCCAGACGCTCTTCCAGATCATAACCGAGCGGACATGCGGCGAGCACCTCCTGCCCGAGGGCACGTCCATCGTTCTTGCCGGCAACCTGGGGGAGGGCGATGATACGACCATAACCCAGTTCGACGATTCCGCCCTTGACGGGCGGCTCGCCGTGTTCCAGCTCAGGCCGTCCGCCGAGGACTGGCTCTCCTGGGCGGACCGCGAAGGCGTGCACCCGTCAGTCATGCGCTATATTTCCCTGTTCCCGGAGCGGCTCTGGGACGAGGAGAACATAAACCCAAATCCGCGCGGCTGGCACCAGGTATCTCTGGCCATCACGGCCGCGTACGGCCTCGCGTCCGAAGAAGAGCTCGCCGCCTATCTCCGTGAGAACCTGGACGGACCGCTGGCCCACACCATGCACTCGCTCGTGGGCGTGGTCGCCGGCTCGGATTTCATGGCGCAGCTGACCGCCCCGCGCCGACTCTCGACGAGCGACATACTCGATGGAAGCGAGGAGCGGCTCGCGGAGCTCGCGGCCGGGAATATCCCGACCGAGGATGTGCTCTGGGCCCTTTCCGGCGCGATCATGTCCCTGAAGGAGATGAGCACCGTGCGGCGGGGTGACCTCGGCCCGGACGAGATGGAGGACCTTGCGAACGTGCTCCTGTTCATCGGCGCGGCGCGCGCGGACATGAGCCTCTCGTTCTTTTACCTCCTCCTCCGCGACTGCGGTATATTCACCCGTGTCCCCGCAGCCCTGCGGCTGATCCGGGACGAGAAGCGGCGCGCGGCCCTGATCGAGAAATTCGGCTCGTTCATAGAGACGGACGATGAAGGATAAGCTCGAATCGGTGCTCGGCTCCCTCTGGCTGAGAAGCAGGTTCGTCTCCTACTTTTACCAGTCCGTGCGCTTCGTCGGGGAAGCTGCGGTCCCCACGCTCGCGCTTTCGCTCCGCGATTCGCGGCTCGTCATGTACTATAACACGGCTTTCATCGCCGGGATGGGTGAAGAGGAGCTGATAGGCCTTCTCGTGCACGAGATGCTTCACGTGGTCCTGGGCCACGACCACCGCACCGCCGGACCCTCCGAAAACGCGTATCTGCGAAATCTGGCGCAGGACATGGTCATAAACAGCTACATGGCCGGCGCGCGGCGGGCCTTCTTCTCGAAAGGGAGCGGCAATGGCGCACCGGCGCATGAGCTCGTGCTCCCGCGCGGTCTGCCGGTCGTGCCCGCAGCCTTTATCGCGGAAACTGAAGTGCCCGATCCCACCTGGGAGGAGGTGTACCGCTGGCTCCACAAGCGGCCGGCGCGGAAGTTGAGCGAGCTGGTCCCCGGCATCAGCGTGGGCGATGGCGCCGGCGACGGGCAGGCGGACCCGGACCGTGAGGGTCCGGCCTTTTCCGCTCCGCCATCGGCGCGGGACGACGCCATGACATCGGTCAATGTCGCGGGACAGAACGGCCTGATGTTCACGGATGAGAACGATGTATTCCTCCCGACCGGGACGCACCTGCTCGAGGACCGCCTTGCTCTTGACGGCATGGAGGCAAAGAAGAGCGCCATCCTGAGCGTCGCGGGCAAGGACCGGGAGATGGCGCAGGAGCGGCCGTACCAGGCCATCAGCGGGATCATCGCGCGCGTGCGGGAGGCGGACTCGGCCGAATGGCGGCACCTGTTGAAGAGCGTCATCGATTTCTCCGCGCAGTCAAACGAATGGACCTATACCTACGGCAGGTTCAACCGACGTTATTTCGGCCAGGGCGTGTACTCGCCCGGGCGCGTGTTCAAGGAGCAGGAGACGATCACCGTCGCGGTGGACGTGTCCGGGTCGATGGTGATGACGCCGTCCGACATCGAGTCCGCCTTCGGGGTCGTCGAGGACCTGCTCGGCAAGTACCGCGTCAACCTGGTGTGCGTTGATGACGACCTCTTCATTCCGGAAAAATCAGGCGCAGTGCTCGCCCGTTCGAGGTCCGCGGATAAGCCGTTCATCTATTCGCGCGGCGACTGGAAATATATCCTCACCGGGAGCGGCGGCACGACCATGTTCGCGCCCCTGTTCAACCGCTACATGAAGGGTCGCCGCGAAATGCTCATGGTAATCACCGACGGGTACGTGTACGACCTGGAGCGGCTCCTGCCGTACACGCCGACCATATGGGTCGTTTCCGAGAACAGGTCCGAGCCGTTCCGGCCCCCGTTCGGCCGCACGGTACGGATACGGGAGCGCGCCAGGACGGTCCGTTATTACTGAGGGAGAGATGGACATTCGAGAAACCATACACGAATGCGTGAGGGACCAGGATCCGGCCCGTCTCCTGAGGACGTGTTGCGATGCCCCGGGGATCGATTACGATGCGGCCGGACAGGCCATGCGCCGGATCGGGGACCCGGAGCATATCTTCAGCGCGGGGCGGGATTGGGCCCGGTTTGACCACGCGGCAGGACTGGCGCGGCTGATCGAAATGAAAAGCGCTGAATTCATCCACAAGGCGGGCATTTTCTGGAAAACCTTCGATTATCAGGTCGGCATGCGCGCGCTGATCGAGCTCGCGGACCCGGAGTACCTGTACCGGGCGGGGCGGTTCTGGAAGCGCTACGACCATGCAGCCGCGCTTGAAGCCCTGGCCGGGATCGGGCAGGCGCGTTACGTGTATTACGCTGGCCAGGAATGGAAGACATTCGATTACCGGCGCGGGTTCGAGCTTCTCATGGGCCTGGGAAGCGCAGAGTTCATATTTTACGCCGGGGCCCACTGGAAGGAGTTCGACTACCGGGCCGGGTACGAGCGCCTTCTCCGGACAGGGAGCGCAGAATTCATGTACAAGGCGGGCACCCTGTGGAAGGAGTTCGATTACGCCAGGGCGTGGAAGTCGCTCGAATTGGATGTACAATACGGCGCGCCCTGGCGCGGCAAGGCCTTCCGGCAGCCCTTGTGGAGAAGGGCGCTCAAACAGATATGGCTGGAAGAGGTAAATGCCACATAACATTGCTTATCTTAAAAAATATAAACACTTTTAATTTTATGATTGACAGAACAATATTTTGCAAGTATGTGTCTGATTGGAATAGCATCATAAATTCTTCAATTGTCTTGCTGTGTATCCAACACGGCATAAGAAATTGTAGTATTAATGAGCCTTATTCTTTGGGTTAATCCCTCATACTTATTTATTAGGAGTTTTTTTATGCCTAAAGGTACAGTGAAATGGTTCAATGAGAAAAAGGGTTTCGGTTTTCTTTCTCATGATGATGGAACAGATCTCTTCGTCCATCATACGGGAATTGTGGGTTCCGGTTTCAAGGTCCTGCATGAAGGTGACAGGGTCGAGTTTGAGATCGAGAAAGGCGAAAAAGGACCCCGCGCTGTTTCCGTGAAAACCATTAGTTAAGGTATTCTTAACACTACAATCAAGCCTGGCCCGGTGATACTGCGTCAGGCTTCTTCTTTTTCAGAGCAGGTTTAAACCCCATGGCGGTTTAAAAATCCGCCGCTAACAGAAACCCGCCCTGCAGATTGGCTTCCCTCACTTTTTTTAAATACTGATAAAAAATTTCGTCATAATCACGACCGTAACGCTGCGTATCAGTTGAGAGGCGATGCTCGTGTCCCTGCGGCCGGTTTCGCTGTCTGATATCGATAGATTGAGGTGAGGGAGATGAAATTTTATCAACAATGCGGTATTATCGCATGGGTGCTGGCGGCATCCCTGACATCATGCGGGCCTGTAGGACAGGAACGCGAGGAGCCGACAAGGCTGATAGCCGGCATATTTCTTGACGGGACGAACAAACCGGAGCCGGGCCTGCACCCGCTCTTCGGATCGGCCCTGGGCGCAACTGTGTCCGGTTACGCAGTTGCATCCTGCACTGACGGCACGGGCCAGACAATCGTTACAGACTGGGACGGGGACGGCATCCCGAATGACCGGGAAACCGCGATCGGAAGAAACCCCCATGTTGCCGACTATCCGCGGGTGACCGTGAGAACGGGCCAGCCGCTCACCATGGAGATAGAGTACCGGCGCGAGGGCCAGACAAAGCTGTACGAGGAGACCATCAACGAGGAGAACACAAAAACCACGAAGTCGGAGAACATGGACGAAACACATTATGCCAAAATCAACGAGAAAACGACGCCCTACGTGGTGAAGAGCAGCGATTCCTCCGCCGGCTATAATGCCAATGCGTACGGGTATAATCAATCCGACGAGCTGTCGACGAATACAAAATTCGATATGGGTATGCTTTTCACGCTCTTTGAAATCGGAAGTGAAATTGGAATCTCAAGAAAAACCAGCAGGAGCGAGAACTGGAGCTTTGCCAACAGCTTTAACCGCTCCTCCATGAGCGAGTCGACAAAGTTTGAAAACGTGAATTTCATTGACAACATGGACGGGGGCGGCATTGAGCTTAAGGACACGAAGGTACTGGACATGGAAAACCGCTATCGCGGGAGCGAGATCTCCAGCGACACGATCAGTTACGGTCCAACTGCGGGCAGGATCAGCGCAGCGCTCTATTTCAAGAACGAGTCGCTGGACATGCCGGTCAGGATATCGGGAGTCCAGTGCACGCTCCTCCTGAAATACCCGAGCGGGAGACTTGACCCGTTCTCGACATTTCCGCTTCAGTTCGAGGACGGGAGGCCTTTCGAAGTGGAGATCGGAGGGAGCGAGGAAACGCCGCCTTACGCGGTGACCGTAACCGGACTCGGGACTGAAAAAATCAGGAACGCGCTGAAAAACGGACTTGTCCCTGTCATAAGCATATTCAGCAGCGACATGACGCTGGTTGACGACTCGAGCTACCAGCCCGGTATCGAGAATCTCTCCCAGGTCGAAGAGGGCGCGAAAGGGAGAACCGCCCTGATCAGGATCGTGGCGCCGAACAGGCGCGACCTTTACCGGGTGGCCGCGTTTGACGTAAACGGAAGCGCCATGACGCCGGGGATCTCCCTGAAAAAGGCCCTGTACAACATATTAAGGTCGCAGCTCAAGGGCGGCGAATCATGGGAGCACGACGCTCTCGGCCATGACCTGACGGTACCGAAGGAGGGTCTCTGGTGGACCGAGGGCGGCAGCGGCACCGGGCCGGACGGCCGTCACCGCCACGCCTTTTCCGGCAACCTGGCCGGCAATGACTGGGACTATTTCGCCACCGAGGTGAAGATGTCCGAGGATGAATACGGGAAGCCGGTCTATATCGAAACGATAAAAAGGATCGGGAACGAGAGGGACACGTTCGGTGAATACATTACCCAGAAGTACAACCCGTTCGACGACCGCGATAACGTCTCCTATGATGAAAACGAGTCGCTGTCCGAGGAAGAACTTCTCAAGACAAGGTACTGGGTGGTCCTTCACAACGGCAAATATTTTGAGGGTGATATTAATGACCCGATCTGGGCCGGCGATCGGTACGAGATCGTGCTCTTCAATGTTCAGGACTTCAGGGAGCATTTCGAGCAGCTCGTGTACACGCCACTGCAAAGCGGCGAGCTTTTCAAGCTGGATACGCGATGGAACGCGCTTTCAAACGGCCCGGCTGAGCTTGCCCGTTCGAAGAGGCTCGGGACCGTGAGCAGGGGTGACGTGGTAAGGCTTGACGTGTACCTGAAAGAGTCACGCTTCCTCTTCGACGGCACTGTCAGCGATACGGCCGGAGCGGGTGTTCCCCGGCCGGTAGCACCGGGAGCGGGCAATTCTCCACAGGCATGGTGGGACTTCCGGTATACATTCGAGCCAGAGCACGGGGAGCCGAATGGCGTACCGGAAAGCTTCGGCCATGCCGTAAGCGGCGGCGTGAACAGCCTCGTCGTTCGGATCGACGAATCCAGGAATGCGCGATATTACAGCCTTGAGATTGTCGACAGGAAAGATACCGATGCCCTTCCCCGGTCCGTTACGGTCACGCCAGAAGAGCTCGATAAGAGCGGGAGGGAGGTATATCTGACGAGCAAGACCCGCGACAGCCGCGGTACGTTGCTCGGGTTGATCAGGGCGTCTGATTATTCGGTTTCCGTATGCGCGCATGGCCTTGATTACGGCGTAGATGCTCCGACGCCCAGTTTAGCCAACGGCCAGCCCGCTTCACGGGCGACGGTTTCAGGAGCCACGACCAGCCTGCCGAGCGGTAACTTCAGCTTCAGCGCCATGAGCCTCTACCGCGGCATGGTGCACATGCGGATCGGCGACATCCCCAACACGGAATATTTTCTGATCAGGTGTCATGGGCCGTTGAATTACCCGGGCGGTGCGGCGCAGGTCAGGGAGGTCCGGGGCCACGCCGGGCTGAATATCATAGAGCTGGATCATCCGTTCAGCAATCTCATCGAGGCCGGTGATCCGGGAGTATACCGGATCGAGGTATTCTCGGTAAACAGGAATTGCTACGATGGAGATGTGGAGGAGGAAAGCGATCTTGCCCGCACGAACTCATCGAGCGGACCGGCATATGTAAACGTCGAATACGAGTCTTATCGCTACCAGCGGGTCCTGGCCCCGTACCGGTGGGTGCCGGAGTCGGAACGGTTCCTGGATTCGACCGCAGCCATCAGGTCCTTCGGGCTCAACGCGATTGACCTCGAGGTTAATTTCAATGAAGGGTCGGGATGGTGGCGGCTTAAGCTCGCAAACGACGATACGGGCACGGGCGGCAGGAGCATAGACTGCCGGTTTACCAGCATCATAGAGGACTATGAGGGACAGCACTTTGTCATATACTTCACGCCCCCGGCGGGGCAGGCGGATCCGCACCAGAACGTATTCAGGAGCAGCGATAACGACGTCGATCTGTATGTCAGAACTGTCGCTGAAACCAGATACCGGGACACGTTCTGGTTGAAAAACCTGAACCAGGGTCCCGGGTACAGCGAGGACGTCAACTGCGTCGTCACCGGGCCGGACGTGGGCGATTTCAAGAACTACTGGAACATGCTTCCTGAAACAGACGCCTCGCGTTTCGAAGAAACGCTTGAGAACTGGCGAATTGATGCCGTGTCTGATTATACGTCAGGACCGGCCGGTCTGGTGGAGAAAGAAAAGAGCGATGCCGCGTATTTCTTCTCACCCCTGGAACAGAGAAAGTACCTGGTAACCGCGCTGGTTGACGAGCCGGACCGCCTGGCGCCGACCATGCCGACCGGTCTCGACCTCCCGTCATTCAGGGCCGAGCCCGGCAGGGGGTGCATATATGTGAATGGCATCGAATCGAGGTATGCAGAGTTTTTCGAGGTCTGGAGCAAGAGGTTCGCACGCGACGGCTCGTATGAACTTCCGCTGACATCGGAATCGATCGGTTGGGACGCGGGCAGGGCGGCCCCGATGGAAGTCGACCGGTATAACTGGACGGTGGGTTACGCGCACACTGAACCAGGCGGCACCTGCAGCTGGACCATTCCCGATTGCGAACCCAACCAGTACTATGTCGTCGCAATTGTGGGCAAAAATACGCAGCTGAACGGGACGAGCGAAGCGCGGTTCGCCGGCGATAAAAACATGAGCGGCGACAATATTTCATTCATCATGCCGTATCCGGTCAATGCGCCGCAGGAGATGCCGTATCTTTCGCTGGGTGTTGATAAAAGAAGCGTTATTGTGAATTGTAACTCGGCTAACGAACAGTGCCGTTATATAATCAAGTGGCGCGAGAAGGACAGGACGGACTATCCCTGGTCCACGCATGATACGCATGACGGTACAGCCGGGAGCCTTGCGTGGAATGGTTCTGCGTACACGATACGCAACCTTAACCCGAAAACAGTCTATACGATCAAGGCCTGCGCCGTTACATTGAACAATCTATTCGGCCCGGCAGCCGAGCAGGATATTGAAACCGGTACAGAGGGAGGCATGGTGTGGGCTTTTGACTGGGACCGGCCTCTAACGCAGAGGATTTGGCCGGAAGATCACGTCAGCAAGTGCCTGGATGCCTCACTATTCATTTCGATCAGCCAGCTGCCGGCCGGTACCGCGTCGTACGCGCTGGAAGGCACCATTTCCTGTAACCTTTTTACGACACGGACTCCCGGCTACATCCTTGGAATGTACCGGCCTTTTGTAAAGACATATGCATTCAATATAACGGCACCCGCGTCGGAGAACCTTGCGACACTGGCTTCTTTCACGCCGGTGAAGGCCTGGATCGGCATATTCACCATGATGAAGTACAAGAACTTCAATGTCAGGGGGACCATCCGGGCATTTAACAGCAACGGCACGGATATTACACCACGGGATCCTGTAACCGGTAAATACCAGAATGAGCTTTCATGGGAATTCCAGGATTGCCCACAGCCGCCTGAGGTGGAATGAAAGAATAAGAAAAGCCGGCCAAAAGCCGGCTTTTCTGTTTGCATGCGGTAATGACTACTTTTTAGGCGGCTTGATGAGAAAGACGGCGAGGAGAATACCCAGAGCCGCGAGAACCGCGGTGGGTTTGAAAGCAACGTCTAAACCGCCGAAGATATCTTTCGCGAAACCGGAGATCAGGCCGCCGATGATGGCGCCCAGGCCGTACGCGAAAAAGACAACACTGTAGTTGCGCGCATAGTTCTTCATGCCGAAGAACGAAGCGGTCGCTGCTGGCGCGATGGCGAGCCATCCGCCCAGGCAGAGCCAGAAGCCGCAGAAGGCGATGATATATGCCCACTCGCCCTTTGAACCGGGGCCGGCTAACAATATCATTATCAGGGAAACGATCAGAATGATGGTCATGTTGAGAACGGCAGCCCATCTCGGAGTGATCTTGTCCGTGAGAGTTCCGAATAACGGCCGGCCAACCGCGTTGAATATGGCGAATACACCGGTGAGCATCGCAGCGGTCGCGGCTTCGATCTTGATGATCTCCTGTCCGACCGGAGCTGAGATGCCGATCGCCATCAGGCCGGCTATAGAGCCGATGATGAAGGCGAGGAACAATCCCCAGTACGTGGTTGTTTTAACCATTTCGGCAGAGGTATAGTCCGCGGGGGCTGTTGTGCCTGCAACGGGCGCCCAGCCGGCGGGTTTCCACCCGGCTTCCGGGAACTTGTAGGGCAACGACAGGAGCACGAGGATGATGGCAAAGGCCACACCAAATATCAGAAATGTCTTAAATAAACCAACTGCAGATATCTGGATTCCCAATAAGGATCCTCCAGCAATGAGCGCTCCAGCTATGTTCGCGGTAAGGAGGGCTGATCCGCCGAAGCCGGCCAGCATCAGGCCGACAGCCAGGCCCTTCCTGTCAGGGAACCAGCGCGCGCCGAGCGATACCGGGCAGCCGTACGCAAGTCCAACTCCCGAACCTGCGATGACGCCGTAGGTAAGCATCAGCATGTAGATGTTCTGGGCGAAATACGACAGGCCCCAGCCGAGGCCGACAATGATGCCGCCGATAAGGGCAAGTTTTTTGGGCCCGAGCTTTTCCATGATTTTCCCGCCAAAGAACATCAGTATGGCGAAAAACGCAAGGAATATCATGAATGGAAGGTTGCCTTCTATCGAGGTTACCTTTTTCAATCCTTTGAGCAATTCGAGGTCCTTGTCTGCCAGGGTCGGAATGGCCGCGGTAAAGGCATCGATTTTAGCCTTGTCTTTTTCAACTTCAGGCTTCAGCTTGAATATCTCGGCCACCTGATCTGCCGTGATGGTCTTCGATGATGCATAGAATTTATCAGCCGCGTCCTTTTTGAGGGTGAAAATACCCTTGAGCAGGCCATTGTCGATGGTATTGACCGCAACGCCGGTCTGTTCCGCTTTCTTCTTATTGAATTCAAATTCAATATGGGGCTTGAATACCCCGTAAGAGTACACGCTGCCGAGGCAAAGGTTCATCACAAGACCGATAATGACGAACAGCCATCTCCCTTTTTCAGCAGCCATGCCGAATATTTTTGTGTCTGCCATAACTTAAAACTACCTCCCGAGGTTTGTTTGAATGATAAAGTAATACGGCATCCTTGCGGGGACATCATAACACGCCGCTCTTACGCTCCCCGTATTTATTTTAAGGGGCGGATGCTGACATGGAATTCGCCATTCACCGGCCCTGTCCGCGCCGGATAGCCGTTATTTTATTAGTGAATCGGGTTATAGTGCAGATGCGTGCCGTATAAGTCAATCATAAATATACGAAGGCCCCGCGTCCAAACGCGGGGCCCTGCATTCTTTCCCTATCTTTTTTTCCGGTTGTTTCGACCACCCGGCTTTTTCCGGAGGCTGGAGGCACCCGAAATATTTTTATCCTCGATTATCTCCTCAATCTTCTCTAACTCCGTCTCGATTTTCTCTATCTCCTGCTCTGTGGGATCTTTGAGGGTAATGTCGTATTCAGGTCTGAACTTGCTTTCTATCCATTCCCGGAAGATGTCGATATATTCGAATACGGCAGGCACCACGATCAGGGTCAGGAAGGTCGAGAGGATCAGGCCGCCCATTATAGCGATACCCATGGCCATCCGGAATTTTGACACTTCACCGATACCGAGAGCGACGGGCAGGGTGCCGGCGAGCATGGCAAACGTGGTCATCAGGATCGGGCGTAGACGGGTCATGCCCGCCTTGTAAATGGCTTCTTTGCGGGTCAGGCCGGAACGGTAGCCCTGCATGGCGAAGTCGACAAGAAGTATGGAGTTCTTTGTAACCAGACCCATCAGCATAATAATGCCGATCATGGAGAACATGTTCAGCTGCTCACGGAACAAAGCCAAGGCTAGAATTGCTCCAGAGAGCGCCGGGGGCAGAGCAATGAGGATTGTGATCGGCGTGATGAACGACTCGTACAGGCTTGCGAGGATGAAGTATATGAATATGACCGCCAGTAACAGGGCGAGTAAAATGTCTTCCTTGAGGTCATTCAGGTCCTCGGCCTGCCCGATAAAGGCATACGTTATCCCCTTCGGAGGCGGCATTTTTTTCGTTAGGAGATTCATCGACATATCCGTCGCGGTCCCCATGGCGCCAGTGGGTGAAAGGTTTGCGGTTATCTGGACAACCCGGGACCGGTCGCTCCTGAGTATCTGCGAGGGGCCAAATTTGTCCACGCCCCTGCTGATGGCTTTAAGTGGTACCATGCGGTACATCTGGTTTGGGACCCTGGTATTTTCGAAGGCGGACCTTAAATCGCGCTGTTCCGGCTTCAGGCGGATGCGGACGTTATACTCGATGCCTTTATCATGGAGCTCACCCACCTCTTCGCCTGCAATCTGGTAGCGGAGCTCTGCGCCTGCTATGGACGGCATCACGCCGAATCTCTGCATTTCGTTAGGGTTGAACACGACCTGGAACTCAGGCTTGCCGGCCTCTGAGCTGATATCGACGTCTGAGAGGTCGGGGCTCTTCTTTATTTCCGTGAAAAGCCTCTGCGCGTACTCGTCAAGGACTTCAAGGTCATTGCCGATTATGTTCAGGACATAGGCCGACATCGCCATGTTCCCCAGACTGTATTCAGTGAGTTTCGGACGGTCATTGGGATATTCCTTCAAGAGCATATTCCTGATCGCTGTTTTTATCTCAGGTGCGGTGCGTTTGCGGTCTTTAATATCAACCAGGGAAAGGCCCATGGTGACATTGTTGGTCTGCTCTGTGTTCATTGCGTTCATGCCAACGATTATGGACATCGTGTTCATTTCAGGGGCAACGGCGAGTATCCGTCCTGCTGCACTGATTGCGACCTCATTGGTACCGTCCAGGCTCGTGCCGGAAGGCAGCTGAAGCGATATGTTGAAATCACCGTAATCGCTCGACGACATAAAGTTAACCTTGATGGTAATAGCGCTCACGATGCTTATAACAAAAATTATTGTTGTGATTAAAATAATTTTGATTGGATGATCCAGAGCGTATGACATGATCCTGCCGTACAATCGCTCTATCCACTCCTGGAATCGCTCGAAGTTTCGAATTACCATGTTCTGAGCAACCTGCCCGGTTCCTGCGAAGTAGGCGGAAAGAAACGGCGCAACCGTGAGGGCATCAAAAAGGCTGATGGCCATGGCGAAGATAATGGTGAAGCCGAACTGTTTGAAGAACTGGCCTGTTATGCCGCCAAGGAAGCCGATAGGGGCGAAGACCGCCATGATGGTGAGGGTCGTGGCGATGACCGCGAGCATGACCTCCGTGGTGCCCTTTTCGGCCGCCTCTGCCGGCTTCATGCCGGCTTCGAGCTTTCTGAATATATTTTCCCTCACAACAATAGCGTCATCAACGAGGAGGCCGACAGTCAGGGAAAGAGCCAGCAGGGAGATGACGTTGATGGTATAGCCCATGATATACATTAATATAAAAGCGCCCAGGAGACTGTTCGGCAGGGCGATACCGGTGATGAAGGTTGATCTCAGGTTTCCCAGGAAAAGGTACACCACGATAATGGCTAAAGCGATACCCAGGAGGATCGTTACCTTTACCTCATCAAGGTTCATCCGGACGATCTTTGCCCCGTCATAGATGAGGTTGAGCTTCGGCTTCCCGGCGCGGTCTTTTATCTCGGCATTCATCTTATCTATTCGATCGATTACTCCATCGAGAACAGCAACCGTGTTGGCCCCCGACTGCCGGTAAACTTCAAGGAAAAGCGCGGGCTTCATTTCACGCTTGACCTTTTTCTTTTTTGAACCGAAGAAACCTGCTTTTTCAGCTTTGCCGCTGTTTACCGGCGCGTATAGATAGCCGTATGTTGTTCTTTCCTCTGATCCGTCACTGACTGTGCCGAGGGATTTGACTGAGATGGCATTCCCCATGTCACCGGAAAACTGTACCACGGCATTGGCTATCTGGTTGATATCCGTGAATTGAGCCACGGTCCTGAAGGTGGTTTCTTTATCAGCCTTGTCATGCTTGCCCACGGGAATGTTCATCCCCGCGCTCTTAATGGCGTTTGCGACAGCCAGGGCGGATACCCTGTGCTCGTTCAGCTTGTTGCGGTCAAGCTCCACCTGTATCTCACGCCGTCGTCCGCCGACGATCTTGACCTGTGCGACGCCGTTAACCTGCTGTAATCCGATAGTAAGCTCTTCCTTCGCCAGGTCGTACAGGTCATTCGTAGACAGGTCAGCCGAGAGGGCGATTCGCGCGATCGCCATGCTTGTAGGGTCAAACCGTTTCACGAGAGGCTCTTCAATATCATCCGGAAGATCCCTTCGTATCAGGTCAACCTTGTCTTTGACCTGCTGTTCCGCGTATTTCGGGTCGACGTCGAGGTTGAATTCTGCGATGACCAGGGACACGCTGTCCATGTTCCTCGACGACAAATGCTTCAGGCCGGCAATAGAGCTTACCTGGTCCTCTATCGGCTTTGAGATGAGATTCTCGATCTCTTCAGGGGATGAGCCGACATAGACTGTCTGTACTACGACATAGGGGAACTCGACGTCCGGGAACATGTCAATACCGAGCCGGCTCATCGCGATTAAACCGACAAAGAGCAGAATGAAGACGATGCTGGTAATTAATATTGGGCGTTTTATTGCAAGACGTGCTATATTCATGGCGCTTGTTCAAACCTCTATGATTCGTTTCGATTTTAATTGTGCATATAATGATAAACGTTATTAACCAAATGGTTAAATTAGTGCAAGAAAAAAAATATTATTTATTGAAAATTTACTTCTATGATTTTTCAATCATAAGGAAACCGCGGTGGGGCTTTTAAGGGGATAATCTGTATGATAGAATAGGGTGGGCCATGCAAGCCCGCGCCGTCATTATGCAGCGATCATCTTGTACACACCGAAATAGAGGATTATGGCCAGCAAAATCAGCGGAGAAATGTACTTGATGGTAAAGGCCCATATTTCTTTTAAAAAGAAACTATTGGTGTCGGCGTCAAGCTCGTGCATCGTATTATGGATACCGTATTTATACCCGAGGCATAGGGCGATCAGCAAGCCCCCGATTGGAAGCATGTATATTGATGTCAGAATGTCCATGAAATCAAAGTAGGTCTTTCCGAAAAAGATTGTGACATCCTTCATAACTCCGAAGGAAAGGGCGGCAGGGATCCCCAGCAGAAAGATAAGCGCCCCGGTGGTGACGACAGCCCTGGGGCGGCTAAGGCCTTTTTCATCGGTAAGGTATGCCACCACGACCTGGACGAGGGACATGGCCGATGTCAGAGCCGCAATGAATAGTAATATAAAAAAGAGTATAGCGAAAAAAGACCCGTACGGCATCCGGGAAAAGACGACCGGCAGGATGTTGAATGTAAGCCCGGGTCCCATCTGCGGAGTCATTCCTACTGCAAACACAGCGGGAAAGATCGCAAGTCCCGCGAGAAAGGCGGCCAGGGTGTCCAGTCCCACGATTTTAATCGATGAGTTGAGAATCCTGTCCTGCTTATTCAGATAGCTGCCGTAGGTGATCATCGCCCCCATGCCGAGGCTCAGGCTGAAGAAGCACTGTCCCAGGGCTTCTATTATTACTTTAGGGGTTATCTTGGAAAAATCAGGCTTGAGGTAAAACAGGATCCCTTCGGACGCGCCTGGCAGCGTGAGACCGCGTATGATCAAAACCAGAAGGAGTATGAAGAGGAGGGGCATGAGAATCATGCTGAAGCGCTCTATCCCCTTCGAAACGCCGAGAATGACGATGAATACGGTCAGCCCGATGAAGATAAAATGATATATGATCATTTCGCCGGGACTGCTTATGAAGCTGCTGAATAATTGTTCGGAATCGGCTGTTCCGGTAATTGAAGAGATTGCACCGGTACAGGATTTAACGATATACCCGATCGTCCATCCGCCGACGACACTGTAATAGGTCATGATCAAAAAACCGGCCGCTACACCCAGGTATCCCACCATCTTCCAGGGACCGGTGCCAATTGCCTTGAAGGCCCCTACCGGGTCCTTCCCTGTATGGCGGCCGATAACGATTTCCGCGATCATGATGGGCAGGCCGAGGATGATGATGCAGCAGAGGTAGACCAGGACAAAAGCCGCGCCCCCGTTCGCTCCGGCCAGGTAGGGGAACTTCCACATGTTGCCGAGACCCACGGCCGAACCGGCGGCGGCGAGGATAAACCCGATCCTGGAGCCCCAGTGTTCGCGCTTCTGATTGTCACTCATGGCGTTCTCTCCCATCTGTCATTGCCCGGTTGTATAATTCCACCGGAGGCTGCGGCGCCTGTCAATTATAATTTCAACCCGTGAAGCACGGCAGCCCTGCATGATGAAAAATGTTATTGATATTAACGGGCGATTTGTTTACATGGATATGGCGCACGGTCCTGTTTCACGAATCGTATGCGCTGAATGTTCCGCCGGTCAACGGTTTGAGATGAAAAAAGCACCCATTGAACTGGATCCTTTCGCCAGGGAATTCATGGCTTTCCCGGACAGGCGCGATGAGTTGATTGCCGGGCTCATTGCGTCCAGGGGCAGGTTCCTGCTCAATCTTCCGGGCCGCGGTGCTGCCCGGCTTATCTCTGAGCGGCTCAGGGAAGGGACCTTTTCCGCGTTTTACGATTTCGAGATGCTCCTTGCGCGGCGGCTGCACCCGCGCCTTGCCGACCTCAAGCTCAATATCATTGCCGACATCAGGGTCAACGCGCTCTTTGACGAGAGATACCGCCCGTATGAGGTGCACGCGGCCGCGGCGCTCGCTAAAAGCGGCGGAATGTCGCGGCTGCGCGAAGTCATCACCCGGATGGTGGGTCGTGAAGGCCACCGGATGGCGCTCAAGTTTTGCGACCTGGTGGTAAGATGGGCCGACACCGGCCTCTACCGGACCATGAGGCCGGTAGAGGCGTGCGTCATGAGCATGAAGGATGGCGGCCGGTCCGGCGAACCGCCCGGGTTCGACAGGATATCGGGTTTGTACAGGGAGCTGGCGGCGAAAGAGGGCGAGTCGGTCGTCGGCGCACTCCTCGCCCGAATGGAATGGGACAGCGAGCTGCGCGAGTTTGTCCCCGGCCTGGAGGAAGCATACCGGGACGGTGAGGCCGCGCGGGACGAGACCGCATCAGGGGATCCGGCCGTCTGGCAGGACGAGGCCGAACCTTACTCTGGAGGCACTCTCGACAGCGGTGAGATTTCGTCCATCACTGACGAAAACGCAACGCGGGAAAAAGCGGACCGTACCGAAAAGGATGACGCTGCCCCGGACGCTGGGCACGGTAGCGGCGGGGAGACAGAACGGCCTGCAGCCGGGGTACATGCGGATGAGACGAGGACCCGGAAGTATGCGCGCATTTTGCAGATGGATTACCTTGACCGGAAATCACCCGGAGACGAGGCGGGGATCCGGCGGCTTATGGAAAAGATAGAGGAAAAAAACGGGAAGGCTTTTGGAGAAGCACGGGCCGCGGCAATCGTGGACGAAGTGCTGGCCATCTGGGCCGGGGACATCTCGATAGACAGCGTGAAGCGTTCCCTGATACAAACGATACGTGAGGAGCGGCGCCCCGGGCCTGCGGTTGAATATGCCGCGGAGCCGAATATTGACGATATGGTGATGAATGAAGGCGAAGAGATGAAGACGGCTGCCTCGTATGAAGAAGAGCCTGTATCAACCGGTGAGATGGAGGCGGGCGGTGGCCGGACCGGGCAGGCCCCGGACGAGGACAGTTTCCTGATCGAGGACCTGATAAAAACAGACAGCGGGATAGAGAAGAGTGATACGGGCGGCGGGTCGGATGAGAGCTATCTCATAGGCAATGATCCTATTATGGAAGATCCGGAGGTAGAGCCTTTAAAGGAAGCTCCTTCACCGGATGAAGATGGTACGGTTGATTCAATAGAGGTATTCACAATAAAGGATGAAGTATTATTCCAGGATAACCCTGAAAAAAGGAGGAAAACAATGCGTGAAAGGTCCATGAAAGGGATGAGAATAACAAAGATTGACCTCTCCGGACCTGATGAATCATAATTTGTTTGACAGTATCCGAAAAACGGATATAATTGTATTTTATTTCAAACGTGACTGAAGAAACCAGGAAAAGCAGAATCTCCTTGAAAATATTCTCGAAATAATAATGAAGATCCCACATAAGAAATTAACGCATAAGAATATCCTTGTTGCATCGTTAATCATTAATATAGTCCTCGGCGGCTCGGGCCTGTACCTCGCAGGGAGGGCATTTTACTGGAAGGTTGTCAAGCCCACCCTCAGGGACTACTACCAGAACAAGATCAGCCTGTATCGGTACTACGTAAAGACCGGCAGCACGATCGTGTTCGTCGGAGACAGCCTGACGGACCGGTGCGACTGGGCTGAGCTCCTGGAGCGGTGCGATGTCGTGAATCGCGGGATCGACGGCGATACGACAAGCGGACTGCTCGAGCGGATCGGCGATGTAACGCATATGAAGCCGGCCGGGATTTTCATCATGATCGGCGGGAATGACTTCGTGTTCGGGAACAGCAAGTCGGACATAGTGGAGAATTACCGGAAGATCCTCGCTCGCATACGCGAGGAATCCCCGGGTACGATAATTTACGTCCAGAGCGTCCTGCCAACGGTATACCGGATCGTACCGATTCTTCGCTCCACCATAAAGGAATTAAACGCAGAGCTGAAGAGCATGGCTGACGGCAGGAAGGTCGTCTACATTGATGTGTACAGCCGGCTGGTCGATATCCACGGCGACCTCAACCACGCCTATACCCTCGACGGCGCGCACCTTAACGGGCCGGGCTACCAGGTCTGGAAAGAGACGCTTCTGCCCTATTTGCAGTAGGGCCATCTCTCTTAACCCTCTTGCGAAACTCCCGGGATGGAGTTCCGCAACAAGTCTATTGAATGCGATGATAAAAATTCTCCCTTGACAACGCCGGTGACCAAATTATTGTGAGGGAAGCGTGCGCCTCTTGATTGGCAGAATGATGCAACGTGACAGGAGTGTGCGGACCTGACGTAAAATCGGGGCGGGCGGGCAGTCGTAAACCAACATATATAAACACCCGTAATCCGGGTCACGAAGTATTACAGTTACAAGGAGAACAAACCATGCTTACCAAGTTTGACGAGATGACCTGTCACCAGGTCGTGTCCACCTTTGACCATCCTCAAACAAGCGACCGCGCCTGGACCGAGAAGCTCTGGTGCAACGTCCACGACACGAAAGGGGAGCTGGTGCTCGCCACCGGTTTCGGCGTGTACCCGAACCGGAACGTCCTGGACGGGTACGGGTGCGTAAACATCGGAAACCGCGAGCAGTATAACATGCGCATGTCACGCGTGCTCAGGCCCCGGATCGACGAGATCGCGCTCGGGCCCCTCTCGTACGAGGTGGTGGAGCCGTACCGGAAGGTGCGTATCGTGTTGAAAGAAAACAGCTACGGAATCAGCTACGAGCTGGAGTTTCTCGGTACACTGACTCCCGGGGAGGAGGACCCGCAGTTCGGCCGTACGCGGGGCCGGGTGTACATGAATACCAGCCGCTACGCTCAGCTGGGCCGGGTCCGCGGCTGGGTAAACGCCGGCGGTAAGCGCTACAACATCGACGAAGACCGTTTTTATGCGCAGCGCGACCACTCCTGGGGCATCCGCATGGGGACCGGGCTGCCGGAACAGGGCGTGCAGGCCCCGGACATCGAGAAATTCACCGCCATGATGATAAACTGGCTCACTGCGCAATTCGGGGATTGGGGTATTTACTGCTACCTTATCGAGAAGGACGACGGCACGGTCCAGTACCTGGGCGGGTCTGTGGTCCGGGGTCTCGATTCCGGAGTGCAGCCGGTGCCAATCACCGCCGTGGACCACTCGTTCGAATACCATCCCGGGAGCCAGCGGATGAAGTCGGGTCGGATGGTGTTCACCTGCGCCGACGGCAAGAATTATGACATTTCCATGAAGGAACTCACCACCATGTACCTCCGGGGCGGCGCATACGTGGGGTACAAGGGGTACCGGCACGGCACCTTCATGGGCGAGTACTGGGAGGACGGCGAGAAGTGGAGCGTGGGCGATGAGTCAGTGGCAAACGACGTGCATGGACTTGATGACACGGTTGTTGAGCTGCGCTGCGGCAATGAAACAGGCTACGGCATAATAGAAAACATGCTGTTCGCTCCCTTCAGGAAATACAATATCACGCAGTGGGGTTTCAAGCCGGCCTGATCCCGGTCCGGTGTGCGTGGGAACTAGTAGGCGCCTCGTCCCAGCCTGCCCAGCAGCCGGAAGAGAAGCGGGCCGACAAGCGGCGCGCGAAGCGTGGCCACGAACAGGCGGTTGCCAAACCCGGGAACGACTATCACCCTGTTTCTGGCCAGGGCTGCGAGCGAAGTGTCCACGACCCTGTCCGGCTCCATCCACGCAAACCCCGGGATCGCGTCATAGCTGAAGTCACGGTATTCCTCGGTGCGCATGAACCCGGTCCTGGTGAGCCCGGGACAGAGGGCCTGCACCTTCACGCCGGTTCCGGCGAGCTCGTCGCGGAGGCCCAGGGTGAACATGTTGATAAAGGCCTTGGTTGCCGAGTAAACGACATAGTGGGACGTGGTGAAAAACGCGCCGAGAGAGGACACGTTGATCACGGTCCCACGCCTGTTCCCGATCATGCGGGGCAGGGCCGCGCGGGTGAGACGCACGACCGCCATGACATGCAGGCGCGTCATCTTATCTATCGTGTCCGGATCGATAGCGGCAAAATGGCCCCGGGTCCCGAACCCGGCACAGTTGACGAGCATCGTGATGGAGTTGTCCCGGTCAATTTCCTCTTCCACATTCGCGGTTCCCCCGTCTGTTGCGAGATCGGCGGCGATCACCTTCACCCGCACGCCGCACGCGGATTCAATCTCCCGGGCGAGTGCGGAGAGCAACACGTTCCTGCGGGCGGTCAGGATAAGGTTGAATCCCTCTCCTGCGAGTCGGCGCGCGAACGAGGCGCCGATCCCGCTGGATGCTCCGGTTATCACCGCGGTGCCGCAGTCCTGCACGGTATGTATTGAATGGTCCATGGAAGATGCCTCCGTGCCAATTATCGCATACTCCCGACAGGCGTAAAGCAAAATGCCGGCCTGGCGCACAGGTGCAATTGACGCCGGTAACTTGTTGACAAAAATTCCCGCCGATTTTACTATCTGCCTGATAAAGTGATTGAACACCTCTACATACGTCAGGCCGCCACTCAACGATGACGGCCCGTCTATTGAGCATGTGTTCGCCTTGTTGTAATAAATAAAAAGACGAGGTCCTATGCTCACAAAGTATGATGAATTCCTGTGCCATCAGACGGTGGACACGTTTGACACCGTGCTCACGAGCGCAAGGGAATGGACCGAGCGCGTCTGGTTTTCCGTTCATGACACCGCAGGCCGGTACCAGCTTGTCGCCGGCTTTGGCGTGTACCCCAACCGTAACATAATGGACGCCTTCGCCTGTTTCGTGGTGGAGGGGAAGACCCAGTACTGCGTCCGGGCATCGCGCGAGCTGCGCCCCGGTATGGACGACGTACGGGTGGGGCCCTTTTCCTACGAGGTGCTGGAGCCGATGAAGCTCGTCCGCTATTCCCTGGCAGAGAATGATTTCGGGCTGACGTTCCAGCTGGATATGCAGGGAACGGTCATGCCGCACGAGGAGGAAGCCCAGCGCTCTGTGTCTCGCGGCAGGGTGACGGAAAACGTCAAGCGTTACGTGCAGACGGGAAGGCCTTCGGGCTGGATCCGGGCGGCTGGGAGCCCCGTCACTGTCGATGCGGCGGGATGGCGCGCCGAGCGCGATCATTCCTGGGGGATCCGCCGTGGCGGCGGCGTGCCGGAGACCGGCGTACAGCCGGGCGAGGTCCCTCAGGGCTACCTCTATAATTTCATGATCGCTCAGTTCGATGACTGGGCCGTCACCTATCACACCCGCGAGGATTGGGACTCCCGCGTGCTTGCCTTCAGCGGCGGCGTTCTCCATCCGCCGGGAACGCAGGGGACGGGGCGTTGCTTCAATTCAGTGGACCACCGCTATACGTTCAAAAAGGATGTCCGTCATATTACCGGCGGAACCCTCGTCCTGGACGACGGGGAGGGGAGGAAGCTCGAAATGTCGGTGAAGCCGCTCTCAACCTGCTACATCAGGGCGGGCGGGTATTTCGGATTCAGGGGATTCACCCACGGTCTCTGGATGGGGCAGAGTTTTATAGACGGATTCACGCTCGATCTCACGGACCCGGCCGTGCTCAGGGAAGTCTCCTTCCTCGAGGACTTCATGTGCGAGGTGCGCTGCGGGGACGAGACCGGGTACGGCATTGTCGAGCTCGTGCTTATCGGGAAGTATCCGAAATACGGATACATGTCATATTGAAATGATGCGGTATGCTTGAAGATAGGTCCGCAACCGCTTGCGGACTTATCAGGATAAACGGAACACATATACAGCTTTTCACATACGAGGTATTGCCATGAAAAACCAAACCGACACAGCGGGCCGGATCATCACGCACCTGGTCCCCTGGATAAGCAAAAAAATGCCCGGTGCGTCGCAGCTTGCGATTTCCGGCATCGAGAAGCCGGGCATGGGACTGTCGAATGAAACATATCTGTTCACGCTTACCTGGGAGGAGGCTGGTGGGAAGAAGACACGTGACATGGTGCTGCGGATCTCACCCTCGGAGCGCGTGTTTCCCGATTACCATCTCGAGCACCAGTTTCTCGTCATGAAAGCGCTCAGGGGAACCGACGTTCCGGTGCCGGAGATGTACTGGATGGAAAAAGACGTTTCGGTCATCGGTGCACCGTTCTACCTGATGGCGCGGCTGAGCGGCACCATGCCGAAAGATTACCCGTCGTACCATGGCTCTGGCATGTTCTTTAACCTTCCCGGGGACCGGCGTGCTGCACTATGGAACGACTCAGTGGATACGCTTGCACGCATCAACATGATCGACTGGAAAACGCGTGGGCTGGATTTCCTGGGCGTGCCAGGCCCCGGCACCGGGCCCATCGACCGGCAGCTCTCCTACTGGAAACGTTACCTGGACTGGGTGAAATCCGATCCAGCGGAAGAGCACCCGGTTCTTGAAAAGGCGCTGGCCTGGCTGGAGGAGAACCGTTACGAGACGGAGCGTGTCGGGCTCTGCTGGGGTGACGCGCGTGTCGGCAATATCCTGTACAGTGAGCCAGGCCATGATATCGTTGCGGTGCTGGACTGGGAGATGGCCTTCCTCGGCGATCCGGAGGCTGACCTCGCATGGTTCATCTTCATCGACCGTTACCTGCACGAAGAGTACGGCCTGCCGCGCCTCGGGGGTCTCCCGTCCGCAGAAGAGACAGTGGCGCGCTATCAGGAGCGAACCGGATGGCGTGTAAAACATTTTCATTACAACGAGATTTTTGCCGCGCTCCGTTTCGGTATGATTCTGGTGTCTGTCATAAAGAAGCTGATGAGCCAGGGGATGCATAATTACGGCCACATGCTGCAGGGCAATTACTGCGTGCGGTTCCTCGCCGCGGCTCTGGGTATGCCTGTACCGGGCAACCCGGCTCAGAAAACCGCGGCGGATTCCGGCCGGGTCTCCATACAGTTCGATTTTTCCGGCCCCGGCGGCGGTCACTGGTTCATTATCAGCGAGGGCGGCTCTTCCGCGCGTCACGAGGGCTCGGTCCAGGACCCGACATGCCGCGTGCGTGCCTCGGCGGAAGACTGGCAGGCACTCCAGACAGGGGAGCTGAACCAGATAGAAGCATGGAAAACCGGCAGGCTCGTTGTGGACGGTGATCTAAACGTGATGATCCGTCTCAAGGAGGACATCACGCGCCTCCAGGGCTGAGCCGGAGCGCCGGTTGCGGAAAAGCCGGGCGGATTGACGATTGATACTGACGCGTCAGTATTTTCTTGACAAAACGCGCAAACGGCATTGTACTGACTACCGGCCGGGCGTCTCCGGCAGTAACTTCTGACAGGTAAGCCCAGGATGCAATCTTCCTTTAAAAAATGCATTTCGCCGGCCATCAGCGGCGCGATGCTAATCGTGTTTCTGGCCGTCTTCTCCTGGACCGGGGCACATTCAAAGGCGCCGGCTGAAGGGTCCCCAACGGGCGTGATGCCCGTGACCCTGGATGAAGCCTGGAAAATCACCCTTGCCGACGATCCTGCCTTCGCAACCGCCGGGTATGATGATTCGTCATGGGATTCGGTCAACCTTCCCGGCACCATCCTGCCGTATATCAGAAAAAAATCCGGCCCCGTACACGGGTTCCTCTGGATACGCAAAACCATTCACATTGACGGGAGATTGCCCCGGGGAGACCAGGGCCTTATCCTGGGCAGGATCGGTCATGCTGATGTAACGTATTTCAACGGCACGAGGATCGGCGGAACGGGAAAGTTCCCGCACGATGAGTTTTCAATGTGGAATCATCCGCGCCATTACATGGTACCGCAATCGATCATCCGCTTCGGCGGAAAAAACGTCATAGCGGTCCGCATATGGTACTACGGTTTCTGCGATGTGCAGGGGGATCTCGCCCTGGCCGGGCTTGATGAATGGGCCAGGAGCCGCACAGTCACGACGATTTTATTCATTGCGCTCAACTACATCATCATCGCATTGGGCGTGCCTATTTTCTTCATATTCTTCTTCATATACCTCAGGAGGCGTTCGTCACAGGAATACCTCTTCTACTGCCTGCAGCTTCTCTGCGGGATCGTGATCGTGCTTGAGGTGTGCAATTTCTGGGACAGCTACGGCTCTCACCTGGTCCGGCTCAAGCTGCTGGCGTATGCATGGTTCGCCATCAATGTCGTGCACCCGATATTCCTTCACCGGATTTACAATCTCCAGAGGAAGAAGATTGAGCTGTTTCTCTGGGTGGCACTGGCCGCGGCCGTATTCGTGGGGACCCTGTTCACGACCCCGGAACGGGTCCCGGCCCACGGCCTTCTGGTCATCATCTTGCTGATCGGCGTCGGATTTTACAACCTCTCATGCCACGTGACAGCTCT
>JBGTBN010000109.1:0-59344 GCA_041749375.1 Spirochaetota bacterium | reverse complement strand
CTGCACCCGGGCGCGTGCTGCGTGCCGTGCCATGCGACCGACCCGGCCGCGCCGCAGAGGAAGATCCGCGTGCCCGCGCCGATGGTCCAGTAGTAGGGATCGTTCAGGAGCGGCGAAAGCTGGCCCGCGCTGGAGTAGCCGGCGTTGGCCATGTCCGGCTTAAGTATGCCCATGTAGGTGTATATGGTCTTTTGCGAGAGGTTCACCGCGCAGTTGTAGTTCTGGTACGCGTTGCGGGGATTGAACATGGTCGCGTCCCCCAGCTCGTCTATGGTGATCGTGGCCTCATGTTCTTTCAGGGGATAGCAATCGGTCCCGTAGCCCGCGGCGCGGAGCTTCACCCGCTTCCGGGCGATCAGGTCCTCGATCACGTGGCCGCCGCCGTACCTGAAGGTCCCGGGCCGCACCATGTTGAGCGGGTCGTTCTCCTGCACCTGGGTCGCCCCGATGTAGCAGTCGACCGCGGCGATCCCGCCGTATGCCTCCACGTTGTTGAGCCACACCTTCGTCGCCTTCATGCGGGGCCTGGTATGGCCGAAGTTGATGAACGCGCCGGAGGAGCACATGGCGCCGAAGGTGCCGGTCGTAACGACATCGACCTTTTTGAAGGCGCCGTCCACCCCCTCACTCGCGACTATGCCCGGCATCTCTTCCGCGGTGACGACAACGGCTTTTCCCTCCCTGATCTTTTTGTTTATTTCATCGTAGCTTTTCTTTGTTTCAACGCCGCTCATGGCCAGCTCCGTTTGGATGGGTGCGGGCGCCCGGTCGCGCCCGTGCAACGATGGTCATATAAACAGGAATAATTGTTCAACTGTTTTTTTCTTTTACCACCAGAACTTCGGCCCGGGGCGGGCCGACAGGCAACCGATGATTATTTTACTTGCCACGCGGCCGGCCATTATGTATATATAGACAGGCGTTTGTGCCGCGTTCCCAAGTACGCTATTTCCACCGGAGATACACATGAAAAAGATAGTGCTTTTCACGCTTATCGCTTCCATCGCCCTTGCCACCGGGGTCTATCCCCAGGAGAGGGCGGACATCGTAGAATCGATAACGCCGTCGAACGTGATGCTCTTCCTCAAGACCTCCCGGATCAAGAAGTTCCTCGGCTCCCTGCGGTTCGTTTCCGACAACCTGCTTTCCAATGAGATGGCCGTGGCGATGAAGAACAAAACGGACAGGTTGAAAAACAGGACCGGCTTCGACATGCTGGACATCGCCTCGCTGGATAAGGCCGGGATCGATGTCAACCGGTCGGTGAGCTTCGCCATGTACCAGGGCGGCAGGCACGGCGAGGACCGGATGCTGATATTCCTGCCGGTCCTGGACGAGAAGGCCTTTCCCCTGAAGTTCGTCGAGCTTCTGAAAAAGACGGCGGGGAGCGATACGGTCGACGTGTACCCGGTCATCACGCAGTACGGCGATTACACGATGTACCAGATCCGGCGCGACGTCTTCACGACCGCGCTCGACGGCGTGTTCGTCATCGGCTCAACCGGGGAGATCATCCGGAGCGTCATAGACGCGAAAATGAAAAACGAGGGCTACCTCGCCCTCGACCCCGGGTATATCGACTCCCTTGCGAAAAACAGGAAGAACTATGATCTGCGCGCGTTCGCGTCGCGCGATTTTCTGAAAGAGATCATGAAGGAGCGCGCCAAACCGGCGGATGACGGGAAGGAGCCGAAGGGCGACAAACCGGTTTCAGGGAACGCGCCGGCGGACGGATTCAGGTATGCCGCGGCGGAGTCGGAGCTTGGCAGGCTTTCCTCTGGGTCCTCGCTCTTTAACGCGATGGACTATGCCTTCCTTGGCGTCTCGGTACAACCGACCGCTATCGATCTCGACATGGCGGTAAAGTTCAACAGGACGAGCGGGACTGTGAACACGTTCCTGGACGTGATCAGGACCGGGTCGAACGGCCGGGCCCTCCTGGTCAAGAACGCCACGGCCCTGATATTCGCATCGCTCGACTTCGCGAAAATCGAGGAGCTCTGCAAAAGCGGCGCGCCGGGCTGCGGCAGGTACGCGTCCTTCAAGGAGCGAGTAAAGGCGGACCTTGGACTCGACTTCCAGGCCGATATCGTACCGTCGTTCAGCGGCGTCATGAACCTGGTCACCGGCGAGCCGAAAGGGGCGGGGAGCGGGTACGCACTCTACCTGCCCATGAACGACGCGGACCGGAGCGCGAAGATACTCGAGAAGGCGGCGGCCTACCTGAAGGAACAGTACAAGGGGACCGAGAGGTTCGGCGCGGTCACGATCGGCGGGGCGAAGGCCTACTGGTACTACGGAGCCAGGAGCGGCAAGACCTACATCAGCCGCGATACGAGGGGCCTCTACATGGCCAACGACGCGGAGCTGATGGCAGCCGCGATGGCGGGAAAGGAGACCACGCAGGTCCAGCTGCCGGGCGGCGCTCCCCGCACGATAGGGGAGAACGTTTTTTTCATGACGACACTGAAGAAGGAGAGCTTTTTCGGCGCCATATTGCTGTTGTACGGTTCCAGGAGCAGGGAGATCGGCGGGTTCGTTGACAAGATACAGGACCTCTCGGCAGTCAGCGAAAAGATCGATGATTACGTGACGCTCGGCATCACGATCAACCTCATGAAGAGGAAGTGACCGGCCGCGCCATGAAGTATCTCTTCGGCCCCGTCAATTCGCGCCGGCTGGGAATCTCGCTCGGGATCGACCTGGTCCCGTACAAGACCTGTTCCCTCAACTGCGTCTACTGCGAGTGCGGCGACACCACGGACCTGACTTCCGCCGTGGCCGAATACGTTCCCACGGAAGAGGTTATCGCCGAGCTGGACGCGTATTGCGCCGCCTCGCCGCGGCTGGACGCGATCACCTTCTCCGGCTCGGGCGAGCCCACGCTCCATTCCGGCATCGGCCGGATCATTGGCCATATAAAGGAGCGCTACCCGCGCTACCGCGTCGCGGTCCTCACGAACGGGACCATGCTGCGGGACCCGGCGGTGCGGCGCTCGATAGCGCGCGCGGACATCGTCGTGCCCTCGCTCGACGCTGCGAGCCCGGAGGCCTTCGCGCGGATCTGCCGGCCCCGGGCCGGCATCACGCCGGAGTCGGTCATACGGGGGCTCGTCGAATTCAGGAAAGAGTTCGCCGGAAAGCTCTACCTCGAGATTTTCATCGTGCCCGGGGTGAACGATTCGCCCGGGGAGCTCGCTCTGCTCAGGGAGGCCTGCATCGCGATCGCGCCGGACATGGTCCAGATCAACAGCCTGGACCGGCCCGGGGCATCTGACTGGGTCAGGCCGCTCGGGCGGGAGGAGCTGGACGCGATCGCCGGATTCTTCCGGCCGCTGCCGGTCGAGGTCATCGGGAAGCCGGCGGCGCAGGGTCCGGCGGCGACGAAGACGGGCAACTTCGCCAGGGAGATTATCTCGATCCTGAGAAGGCGGCCGTCGACAATCGAGGACCTCCGCACGGCGCTGGGCGCGGGAGAGGAGGAGCTCAGGAGCGCGCTCGGTTCCATGACCGACGCGGGCATGATTACGGTCGAGCGGCTCGACAGGGGCGAGTTTTATCGGATGGTCTAGGTAAGGGGGACGAGGATCGATGCGTAGGTCTTGCTCTTCCCGTCGGTTGTCACGATGAAATTCTTGTGGGAAATGTTGATGTTTTTAAGAAGAATGACGACCATGGACAGTCCCAGTCCCATTCCCTCCGCCTCGGGGTCCGGGTTTTCCATGTAAAATTCAGCTATGTTGTCGTATTTCGAGGAAACCTCGATCCTCTCGTTGATCTTTTTCTGCTCCTTTTCGTTCAGGGGCACGTTATTGATGACCTCGATCATCAGGTTGTTGCCGTGCACCTTCAGGTAGGTCCTGGTCGAGAGCTTGTTCATTTTAGCCTTAATCCCGTATTCGAGGAGGGCTTCCTCGTTCAGAACCATCCTGATCTGCTTGACCACGTCGGTCGGGCTGTCCAGGTTCTTGATCTTTCCCTCGTTGATGAGTATCATCTTCGCGTTCGCCTTGGTGGCGTTGGCGATCAGCTCCTTGATGCAGGATATGATGGGGGTGAACAGCTCTTCCTTCTTGGACCGCTCGAGTATTTTCGCAAGGGCGAACTTGATCTTCTCCTCCGTGTCCTCCAGGCCGGAGTAGGTGATGAACACCAGGTCGCTCCTGTTCTTGATCGCGGTTATGATCTCTGTCCGGTAGGTTTTTTCGATATCATGCTTCAGCATAGGGGTCCCGTGCGTACATTTATACAATCGGCTGCCGCGTGCGGCGAGTTGTATATTAAAAAATAAATAATTGATTTTTTTCAAGCATAAATTACCCTTATCCGGTAATAACGGCCTTTTTAAGACACCGCAATGATCGAAACGATATTCCCATCACTACCCGCAGTGGCCCTGGTGACAGCGCTCGCACTCCTGTTCGGGCTCCTGCTGTCAGTCGCACTGCGGCTGCTCAGGGTCAGGCGGGACCCCCGCATCGAGCGGGTGCTGGAGTCGCTCCCGGGCGCCAATTGCGGCGCCTGCGGCATGCCGGGGTGCTCGGCGTACGCGACCCGGATCGTCGAGGACAAGTTCGCCATCGACTTATGCCCCGTCGGGGGTGACGACGCCGTCCGGAAAATTGCCGAGGTCATGGAGGTGGCGTATGCCGGCGGCGTACGGCCGCTCACGGCCCGCGTCCACTGCCACGGCGGTAAGGCGGAAACCGTGAACCGCTTCGAATACGGCGGCCCGCGGGACTGCGGTGCGGCGAACGGCGTCATGGGCGGGTTCAAGACCTGCCGGTACGGGTGCCTGGGCTTTGGCGACTGCGAGCGCGCCTGTCCCTTCGGCGCGATCACCATGAGCGCCAACGGGCTCCCGGTGGTCGATCCCGACCTCTGCACCGGGTGCGGCCTGTGCGTGGCGGCCTGCCCCCGTGACATCATAAGCCTCACGCCGCGGGACAATGACATCTACGTGATGTGCATGAACGAGGAAAAGGCGCCGGTCATGAAGCAGGGGTGCCCGGTCGGCTGCATCGCCTGCAAGCTCTGCGAAAAGGCGTGCCGCGAGGCGCTCGCGGAGCAGACTCCCGACAAAGACCCGGCTACGATCGTGCCGGCCATAACGGTGACGAATTTCTGCGCGAAGATAGATTACGATATATGCATCAAGTGTTACCGGTGCGTGTATGTCTGCCCGGTGCCGGTCATCAATCCGCTGGAGAAGTCGAAGAAGTTGCTTTCCCCCCTGTCCCCCAAAGGGGGCACGCGCCCCATCCCCCCCGTCCCCCCTTCCCCGCTTAGCGGGGCAGGGGGAGGAGAATGATGATGTAGTTGAAGGCACCTGTCCCCCGGAGGGGGCATGCGCCCCATCCCCCCCGTCCCCCCTTCCCCGCACAGCGGGGCAGGGGGGAGAGAAGGATGAGGATGTAATTGATGACCACTGTCCCGCTTCGACAGGCCTGTCCTGAGCGAAGTCGAAGGGCTCAGCGCATCGCCCGGAGGGGGCACGAAAGAAGGAACTGGAAGTAATATTAAAGTAGCTTATTGGGAGATGCAATATTGTTTGTTAAGTGCAACTGCCCCGCCCTTTGTGGGCATGAAATATATTGTAGAAACAACCGCCATCCGTGGCGGTTTAAACTTATAGTAAGAGATTAATGCAATAATGAATAAATGGGGTTTTTTACGGGAAACTGCTGAATTGGCAAAAAAAGCGGGAAAAGATAAAGACACTGGTCTGCATAGGACAGGATTAGAAGACTATCTCAAAGTTATTTTCCCAAAAATTAACGACTGGATACACGACAAGGCTCTTGGTGAAGTTGATGGAAAAGTTTATAAAAGTAGGCCAGATTATAGAAGTGAAAAACTAAAATTAATTATTGAATTTGATGGCTTGCAGCATTATATAAAACCAGATATTATTGAAAAAGATTTTAGACTTACTGACGTATACAATAATTTAGGATATAAAGTTGTAAGAATTCCATATTTTATACAATTAACAAATAAAGCAGTAAAAACACTATTCGGCGTTAAAGTATCCGAAGAACTCTTTGATGAAAGAATATCTTCCTTAGGTATAAAAGGATTAAATACGCCAGCCTATCTATGTCCAGCAGGTGTTAAACGAATGGCAGAAGAATTTAAAAAGTTTCCTGAACAATATAAAGCAAATATTGAGTTTCTTAAGAAACAAAATGATCCATATAGAAGTGGTGTTGATTTCTTAGAAAAAGAATACCGTTCTGTATAAATGGAAATATATACATGAATAGATGGAATATTCCTGAAGAAATGGAAAAAGAAATAATTATTAGAGATAAAAACTGTGTATATTGTGGGATTATAATGATTGAAAAAGTACCTCGAGGAGGACCAAGGAAAAATGCGGCAACGTGGGAGCATATAATTAATGACGAGACTATTATTACAAAAGAAAATATTGCTAGATGTTGTGCGGCATGTAATTCAAGTAAAGGAACTAAAAAATTATCAGACTGGATAAATTCAGAATATTGTAAAAATAATCAAATTAGTAATAGTACAGTTGCTCCCATAATAAAAAGAGCTTTGCAAATGGGATTATAGCTGATGAAAAGTAAAATTATATCTGGAGTATTCAAGCTCAACATCATGTTTCGTTTGATCATTTTTTAGACGAAAATGATAAAAAGGTGGCGGAGCAAATGCACTTAACGAGCCCGTCGAAGCGGGGCAGGCGGCATATTGAAGAGGGGTTAACCCATGAAAGACATATTTGACCTGAGCGGCGTCGAGCGGGCCGCGGCCCTCCTGGTCGCACTGGGGCCGAAGGTTGCCGCGGAGATAATGAAGCACCTGGACGAGGAGAGCATCGAGAAGCTGACCGCGTCCATCGCGAAGATTGACCGCCTCTCGCCCCAGGAGCGGGAAGAGCTGATCGGCGAGTTCCTGATAGACCTCCGGAAGGAAAAGCGGCGCCTGCGGGGCGGGCAGGAGACCGCACGCGAGATACTCACCAAGACCTACGGCGAGACCAGGGCGGACGAGATTCTGCGAAAGTGCGAGAACATCGACGTTGACAAGGAGTTCGTCGCGCTGAACGAGATCGAGGACGAGGTGCTCATCTCGTTCCTGAAAGACGAGCATCCGCAGACCATCGCGGTGGCCATGTCGTTCCTCGCGCCGGAAAAGGCCGCGGCGGTCATGAAGGCGCTCTCGCCGGAAGCGACGAAGGAGACTGCGCTCAGGATGGCGCGCATGGACCGGGTCATGCCGGAGGCGGTCGCGGGGATCGTGCGGACCATAAAGAAAAAATACCAGGAGTTCCGGCAGAAGAACCAGGGGCTCAGCGCCGGGGGCCTGGACACGCTGATCGGCATACTGAGACACATGCCCGGCGATGACGAGAAGAAGATTGTCGAGGACCTCGAGATCGAGATGCCGAGCGTTTCCGAGCAGATCCGGGATAAGATATTCGCTTTTGAGAACGCGGCACACCTCACCAACAGCGAGATGCGCCTCCTGATAGACGAGATAGGCGACGACCGCCTGATCGCCACTGCCCTCAAGGGGGCGGAGGACGATGTTCGCTTCAAGTTTTTGCGGAACATGAGCCAGAACCGGGCGACCGACATCCTGTCTGAAATGGACGCCATGGGCGCGGTGCGGCGCTCGGAAGTGAATGACTGCCGCAACAAGATCGTTTCGATCATGAGAACCATGGACGACAACGGCGCCATCGACCTGAAAGGCGGCGACGAGATGGTCAAGTGACCGGGAAAAACTACTTGCTGTAGATCACGATCGTACCGTCGCTCTCTATCCTCTTGTAAAGCCTCCGGACTGCGGTTTCCGAATAGCTTTTCTTCTCGCCCGTCCAGAGATACATGATCGTATTGACATAGTCGATGGTCGATTGTATGGGCGGGAGCGCCATCCTCTTCTTTACCCTCCCGAGGCCCGCGTGGTAGGCGGCCAGCGAGAGGGGCACGTCGTTTTTAAAATAGTCCATAAGAGACCGGAAGTGACGGACGCCGGTTTCGACGTTCTTCTCCGGGTCGAACGGGTTTTCGAGGTAATAGTAACCGGCGGTTTCCTGCATGAGCTGCATCAGCCCCATCGCGCCGGCGGACGATACCGCGTCCGGGTTGAAGTCCGACTCCACCTTGATAATGCATTTTACCAGGTGCGGATCAATGCCGTGCGCCGCGGATATCCGTTCGATCAGGCCGTCATATTTGCTCGTCACGCTGCGGCTCGCGGTCCGGCCCCGGGCCGGCGCTCCCTCGTTTTTGTTGTAGTACTCGATCGAGCCGTCCGGCATCACCCGCTTGTAGATCCGGGCGGACGCCGGCTGCCCGAGCACGAGCGGCAGGGCGAGGGCGGAGACGACGATCAGTGCGATTGTTTTTTTATTCATTGCAGATGCTCATACCCGTGCGGGCGGAGATGGCCCGCGCGGTCGTGGTACCGCTACCGGTGACGGCCCTACGGACAGGGTGTCGTTGTAATAGCATTGAAGGCATGGGCGACAATTTCGTTTCCCGGATTGAGATTGATGGTAACGGTCTTGGCTTCGTTCTGGAGGGGAATCGGGGCCGTGATGACCGTCAGCGTGGCTCTTGACAGGAACGTTTCGGAAGCATAGAATCCATCTGCAATGTCTGGTATACCATTATCATCTATATCCGGATATGCCGGAAATGTCCGTGTGTCCGTACGGCAAACCTCCAGGTCGAGGTTCGTCGTGCCTCCCGGGGCCGTGGTGTATTCAACACCCTTGTACGTAAGCTTTATCGTCCATGGCCCGCCTGGAAAGCGCGTGAATTTCATGAGCAACCGTGAATCGACCGTATCGTCGCTCTTGACAGCGACTCCTTCCACCGGAATATTGTTGATGAGCCAGAAGGCGTATACCGCCAGGCATTCTTCTCCGGAACATGTATCATCACCATCAGGGATAAACGCGGCGTCGGTTAAGGTGTACGCTTTCACGAGCATCCCCTTGGGACGAAAATCGCCCGGCTTGATGTAACCCGGGAAGATCGAATCCTCGTCCTCGGAGCCGCAGCCGGCCATGGAGATTATGCAAACGAGCGCTGCCAACCATGCATATTTCATCAGTAAACCCCTGGTATGGATATCAATTGGAACACGCAATTACGATTATGTTTCAAAAATTACGCATTTCCGCCGGCGGGCAAGCCGGTTCCGTGCCATATGTACGACCGGGTTTCATATTTGTCAACAACCAATAGCGAAGGGGGCCTATTTCCTGGTCAGTTCGGTACCCATGCGGGCAAGTATGGCGGAGCATATCCCGGGCAGGCCGCCCCGTATATTTGACTGCATCCAGATCAGGTCGTTGTTTTTTATATCAAGGCAGCGTACCCATGCCCGTGTCCGGGAGGCGTTGAAGCCGATCACCATGACCATGTCGATAGCGTGCCGGGCGACGAGCCCGTTCAGCACCGCGCTCCTGGCTGCCGTGTAACCGGCGTCGTATATCCGGTAGGCTTCCCGTGTGTAGGTTATCTCCTCGTAATACCGCTCCCCGGTCCAGGTGCCGTGGAGAAAGCGCACAGCCTGCGGGTTCGAGACCCTCCGGTAGGAGGTTCCCGCCGCCTCGATGCATTTGAAGCTCTCGATCATGTCCGCGGTCAGGTTGTTGTCGATGTAATTGACCTGCATGCTCGCGACGCCGTACCCGGCGTTCAGGAATGCGCAGTAGAGGCGGTTGAGGTCGGCGCCCTGCAGGTTGGTGAAGATGCCGATCTTTGATCCCCGGGGAACGATACCCGACATGAAAAAATTGTTTTTCCCCAGGAAGTCGACCATGATGAGCGTTATCCGGTCCACGAGCTTGAATATCTCCTTCTCCATGGCGCCGACGTTCGAAAAGGTGAATACCCTGTTGAGGCCCCTCCCGTACACGTTCAGCCGGATACTGATGCGGTCGTTCGGAAGTATGTCGAAGTCCCCGTAGATGAAATAATCGGCGGAGATCCTCTCCGTCAGCTCCATCAGCTCGTGGGGCCGGTACTGTTTCTCCAGGGAAAGGCCGTCCTTACCGAGCTCCCTGTCGATCTGGCCCGGTTTGATGATGGTCACATAGAAGATGTTCCGCAGCGCGTTTGCGAAAGAGTTCGGGAAGAGTGTTTCGAGGTAGTCGTAGTTCGCGTCATGCGACCTGTTGACGAGATAGCCGAACGCCATGGTAGGCGCCGCTTCCGCCCTGGCCGCGATCATGCCGATGACGAGGACCAGCGCCGCGACCGGTATGCGCGCCAGTTTCATCGTTTTCCGGTCATGCTGTCGATCATGCGGTCGACAAGCTTTTCGGCGCTGCCGCCAATGCTGAAGTTTTCAATCCACACGATGTCGTTGGTCCTGAGGTCGATCGCCCGGCCCCAGGCGCCGCCGACCCCTTTCACGTCAATGAGAATGAGGTACTGCACGTTCCACTTGTTCCGCATGTCGGCAAGCACCTCGGCCTTGTTGGCCTCGTAGTTGTAGTAGTGCATCTTAAACAGGTTGTTATAGGTCTTCTCGAGCGAGAGAAAGTTTTCGTCCTGGCCGATGTAGGAGACCTTCTTGAAGTCGCGGATGTCGAATACGTCGTTGATCGAGTAGAAATCCGACGCGTTGATCGCCTTTACCGTGAAGCCCCTCTGTAAAAATCGCGCCATGATCACGTTTTTCACCTTGTTCGGCGAGTCTACGATGACGGCAATGCCCGAGTTGACGGGGATCGGCCGCGCCAGGTATTTCACCGGTCCGGCCGTGCCGCAGGATGTGGCGATGAACAGCGCGGAACAGATGATGATCGTCGATGTCGTTATTGTTCGCATGGATATGCTCCTCGGATATCGTTGGATAGGTCCGCAAGCGCCTGCGGACCTATCGGGCCTCAACGGCTCGCTCTCATCGTTATAAGATGGTCCGCTTCAACGATAATGTCAATAAAAAAAAGCGGGGCTGCGCCCTCAAAAACCGTTCCGGATCGTTATCCCGCATAAAAAAAGCCCCGCATCACCGGGGCTTTTCAACCGTCATTGCATGTAATGGGACGTTATTTTTTCGGTTCCACAGCAGCCGGCGCCTTGGGTTCACCGGACTTTTTTTCTTTTTCGATTTTGTCCATGTACTTCTTGAAGCCTTCCTTGTTGACCTTGATCTCGCCGAGGAGGTCTATGATGAACTGGTTCGATTTCATTTCGAGCTTCTCGGAGAATATCTGCTGCCGGATGCGGCCTTCCATCTCTTCGTTCATCGGCATGCCCTTCAACTGGTCCTTGTTCCTGTTCCAAAAGTCGCTCATCTCCTGGTCCGTGACCTGGATGTCGTCCTTTAATTTCTGGAGAAGGTAGTACGAAGACACGAACTGGATCTTCGAAAGCTCTTCAATGGTCTTCAGGTCGTCCCTGTTGATGGAGTCGTCCTGGAAGGCCTTGATGTAGAGGAGCTTCCTGCTGACCAGGAAGTCCATGAATTTTCTCTTGTTCAGGATGTTGAGCGTAGGGTGGTTCTCGATTTCCGGGTTTGCCGCTGCCTTGTCCACATCCTTCTTGTCCATGTTCAGCATCATCTTGGCGAACATGTAATAGTAATTGTTGAACTGGTTGACGCTGATTTTCTCGTCATCGATCTTGACCGCAAGCTCGTCCCCATCTTTTTTGCACGCGGTCGTCATCGTTACGGCGAGGATTAATACAATGATCGCCCAATTGGTCCTTTTCATATACTCAGTCCTTGTATTGAATTAATTGCTGTCGCGTGAGGCGCGAAACGCCGAGCGGCATTCTGCATTACTGCAGGCAGAACATAGCGTTTAGAGCATTTGTTGCAACAATTTTTTGAGGGCGGAGACCTTTTTTTCGGTTTTCATCGATTCCGGCACGAAAACAAGGGTCTCCCGGTCCACCGGGTCCGGCGTCAGGCGCCGGTCCGATGACATCAGGGCGACGATCTTTTTCACGTCGACCCGGGAGTTGCCGGATATCCTGATCCTGATCGATCTGGAGTCCTCCAGGATTTCGTCGATGGCAGCGAGAGAGGCGAGCGCCCGGATCCTCTCGATCTCGATCAGGATCTCCACCTCGGCGGGGTAGGGGCCGAACCGGTCCACCAGCTCCTTCTCGACCCGGTCGACCTCCTCGATCGAATCGCACGACTCGAACCGCTTGTAGAACTCGATCTTCTGCTTCTCGTCCCCGATGTATTCTTCGGGGATGAAGAAGTCCGTTTTCAGGAAGAGCGGCGTGCGGAAGAGCGAAGCCACCGGCTCGCCCTTGATCTGGTGGATCGCGTCATCGAGCATCTGGAGATAGAGCTCGAAGCCCACGTCGAAGATGTTGCCCGACTGCTGGAGGCCCAGGATGTTGCCGGCGCCCCGTATCTCCAGGTCCTTCATGGCTATCTTGAAGCCGCTCCCCAGGTCCGAGTATTCCGCGATGACCCGCAGCCGCTTCATGGCCTCTTCCGTCAGGGGGCGGTGCTTCGGGTAAAAGAGGTACGCGTAGGCCTTCCGCATCGACCTTCCGACCCGGCCCTTGAGCTGGTAGAGCTGCGAGAGGCCGAATGCGTCCGCGCGGTTGATGACGATGGTGTTCACGTTCGGCATGTCGAGGCCCGATTCGATGATCGAGGTGCTCACCAGGATGTCATACTTCCGGTTCAGGAAATCGATCATCACGTCCTCCAGCTCGTGCTCGTTCATCTGGCCGTGCGCCACGGCGCAGGTGGCCTCCGGAACGAGCTCCTTGAGGAAGACGGCGTGTGCCTCGATGGTCTGGACGCGGTTGTGCACGTAGAAGACCTGGCCGCCGCGCTCGATTTCGTTGATGATGGACATCCGCAAAATGTCCGGGTTCTCCTCAAGCACATAGGTCTCGATCGCCTGGCGGTTCTCCGGCGGTGTCAGGATGATGGAGAGGTCCCGGATGCCGGCCATGGCCATGTGGAGGGTGCGGGGGATCGGCGTGGCCGAAAGCGTCATGACGTCCACCAGGGTCCGGAACTTTTTCAGCTGCTCCTTGTGCCGCACGCCGAAGCGCTGCTCCTCGTCGATGATGAGGAGGCCCAGGTTCTTGATTGTTATCTCCTTCGCCAGGAGGGCGTGTGTGCCGATGATGATGTCGATCTTACCTTCCGACAGGCTCTTCTTGATCCTGCCCACCTCGCCCTGCGTCCTGAAGCGGGACATCATGTCGATCTCGATCGGATAGCTGGCGAAGCGCTTCTTGAAGGTCGAGAAATGCTGCATCGCGAGCACGGTCGTAGGCACGAGCACGGCGACCTGCCGGCCCGCCATGACCGCCTTGAAGGAGGCCCGGATTGCCACCTCGGTCTTGCCGAAGCCCACGTCGCCGCAGATGAGCCGGTCCATGGGACGGGGGCTCTCCATGTCGTCCTTCACGTCCTCGATCGCGGTGATCTGGTCCGGGGTCTCCTCGAACTCGAACAGGGACTCGAACTCCTCCTGCCAGAGGGTGTCCGGCGGGAACTGGAAGCCCTTGAGGGCGCGGCGCGCCGAGTAGATCTTGATGAGCTCGGCCGCGATCTCCTCGACGGACTGGCGGACCTTTTCCTTGATCCGGTTCCACGCGGACTTTCTCCCCAGGTGGTCGATGCGCGGGTGCCTTCCCTCGATGCCGATATACTTCTGCACCATGGTGATCTGGTCCAGGGAAACGTACAGCCTGTCCCCGTCCGCGTATTCAAGCTGGAGGAAGTCCCGCTCCACGCCGCCCGCCGACATCCGCTCGATCTTCCGGAAGACGCCGATGCCGTGGTTTATGTGCACCACGTAATCGCCGGGCTTCAGGTCCAGGAACGAGTCGATGGGGCGCGAGGTCTTCCTCTTGAACTCGCGCTTCTTCCGGTAGCTCTTCCCGAATATCTCGTGGTCGGAGAGCAGGAGTATTTTACAGGAGGCGATCTCGACCCCCTCCTTGAGGGGCGAGAGAAGGATGTTCACCGGCGCGTCGGTGAATTCCTCGAATTTCGAGTCCGGGCTGAATTCGCCCAGCAGGTCGGAAAGCCGTCGCGCCTGTCCCTCGAACCCGGTCGTGACCACGACCTTCCACCCGTCGGCGGTACGGGACGCTATCTCCTCCCGCACCTGCTTGATCCTGCCGTGGAAGCTGGGCACGCTCTTCAGGTCCCACTTGAGCGAGTCGCGCGAAGAGGTGAAGGTCTGGAGGCTGATCCCCCGGCGCCGCGCCGCGTCAAGCGCGCCCGGGTCGAGGAGGTCTTCGGGGGGAAGGCAGAGCGTCACGTCGCGCTTCCTCCCGTACAGGTCGTGGAAGGTCTTCTCGATCTGGCCCCGGCGCGCTTCAAGCTCCGCCGGCTCGAGTAAAATGATGTTCGCGCCGTCATGGATGTAGGAGAGCAGGGTGGCGCTCCCCGTGGCAAGGGGGAAGAGGTCCTCGATGCCGATCATGTCCGTGAGCGATCCGGCCTTCACCTGCTCGATGATGCTTTCCGGAAGGTCCATGCCGCCGCCATGCGCCTCGCGGAGGGCACGGAATATCGCTTCCCGCTCCCTGCCGAAGAGGACCAGCTCCCTGCGGGGATACACGGTGACCGAGGGCAGGGACGAGCCGGATATCTGGCTGTTGATGTCGAACTCCCTGATCGATTCGAGCGTGTCGCCGAAGAAGTCGAGGCGGAGGGGGCTTTCATGCGAGGGCGGGAAGATGTCGATGATGCCGCCCTTCACGGCGAAGTGCCCGAAGGAGTCGACCCTCTTCTCGCGCGCGTAGCCGTACGAGGCGAGCATCTCGACGATGTCGTCGAAGGGGTAATCGCCGCCCGCCTCCAGCAGCACGCCCTTGCGCTCGAAAAAGCCGCGGTCCGGTATCTTCCGTATGAGCGACTCAACCGTGGTCACCACGAGGGCGGGCTCGTTCCTGATGATCCGGTAGAGCGCGGTTATTCGCTCCCGCTCGGTGAGCTCGGGGGGGGATATGAACCCGTAGGGCATCGTTTCCCACGGCGGGAACGCGAACAGGAGCCCCTCGTCGACCATGGAGCTCAGGTCCAGGTGCAGCTCGTGCATCTTCTGGTAGTTCTCGGCGACCACGACGGTCAGCCCAGGCGCGTCGTTGAAAACGGCCGCGGCGATGAGCGGGAACGAGGCCGGCGATATCCCCTCTACCAGGGCCTGGCGGTTCTCCCCGCCCTCCGGGAACGGGCGGAGGGCGGCGAATTCATCCGTTTTCCGGAATATGTCGCATACGGGCGCAAGTATCATGGCGGTTGCTCTGGCTCTTCTACAGCGCAACAATTTGTAACGAGGGTCAATTATGCAAGGATAATTTTACGGCCTGCGGAGGTCTAGAAATGCTCGATCGCGTAGGTGTATTCCTCGAACAGCTTCATGTCGTCCTGGAGCTTCTCGATCTCCTGGACGGTCGTGCTTATGGAGACCATGCCGTCCTTGTACGACTGGCGCTCATGGGCGTTTATCCATTTTATATCGTCGAGGTTTTTCTCCTCCAGAAAGGTCATGAGCATGCGGATCATCTTCTCGATGTTCTTGTAGAGAGCCCGGATGTTTTCCAGCATTTCCGCAAGGATAATGAAGCGCATCACCTTGCGGTTGCCTGCGGCGAGCGTTTCTATGATCTCCCGGCCCCGGTCGTCCATTTTCGCCTGGTAATAGGTGAGCGAGCGCGGGTAGCTTGCAAGCTCCTTCTGGTAGTTAAGGAGATTGTCGATGCCCTGTATGCCGTCGATCTCGAGGTTTCGAAACATGTCCTCCATCTGGTTGCTTTCGGTCTTGTTGTCCTTGGGAATGATATTGGAGTTCCTGATGTTCATGATGATGCCCTTGATGCGTTCGCGGTGGGTGCGGGTCAGCTCCATGGCCCTTTCAATAAATACATCGGGATTGAATGCCTCGTCCTCTATCCCGGCCGCCGGGGTTTCAAAACTTCTCTCTTCGGCGATGGCTTGCGAGAGCTCACCCGGGATCCGTTTATTCTGCATGATCTGCTGCTGGTAGGAGGCGGCGTTTTTCTCGTGCGTCCTGACGATCTTGATTACCTCGATTTTACGCTGGGACTTGCTATACTTCAGGCCGTACATCGTGCCGTGCGAGTCAAGGTAGCGGTTGTTAAGGTCGTACACCGAGACCTTCGAGGTGTCTATGTCAGAGATATCGTTTATCCTGATAATGACGTTTTTCATGCCGTATTACAGATCGTCCTGGGAAAATTCTATAGTCTCTTTAAATTCGACCGCCATGTATGAATCGCCGTGCGAGGAGAATTTCACCATTCTCTGCGCCACTTCCGTGGGGTTGTGCTTTAAAAGCCCGGTCCTCACGATATGCGCGTGCACGGCATGCCTGGTTTTCTTTATCTTGAAGGTAAGAAGGGCGGGGATGCCGACCGCGACGCGGGCGCTTGTAATAACCAGCGCGCCTCCCCGGCTGATGTCGCAGATCACGCCCTTTCCCTTGCCGGGGACCGTTATTTCATAATCGATTTCGTCAGGGGTCCCCTCGTAATAGTTGAAATTTGATTTGATCTTGCAGGGGAACCGGGGGAATCTTCTTTTTTCTGCCATGTTCGGGCCTCGATTGATAAACATGTCTGTCCTCACCCTTCCTGAATGCTCGGTTAACCTGGACGGGTATAGCCGGGGAGGGTGGAAGCTATATATAAAGTAAAATAGCAAGGTAAAGAATGTCAAGTCATGTTTTACCCGGGTGCCTGTTTTTAGGATTGTGCGGAATTTTGGCCCGATTTTTGCGTGCGGGTTTGACCGGATGTCGAAAAATGCCGGAAAACGGGCCATTCATGGCGGGCATCGTCGCCATCCCGGCAGATGTGCCGGTTCCCCGGTTGCCATGCGGCCCGCGAATCATAAAAAATTAACATGCATGTAATATTCCGGCTGTTTTTTGATTTACAGGCCAGCGGGTTATGGGCTATAGCACGCATGAGTTTTAAACCCGGTGGTGCCCTATGAACATTAATACTAAATTCATTTTCGTGACCGGGGGTGTCTGTTCCTCTCTTGGCAAGGGCATATCCATCGCGTCCCTCGGGCTTCTCCTGGAAGGCCACGGCTACAAGATATCCATCATCAAGATGGACCCCTATCTGAACATCGATCCCGGGACCATGAGCCCCTTTCAACACGGCGAGGTGTACGTCACCGAGGACGGAGCGGAGACGGACCTGGACCTGGGCAATTACGAGCGTTTCACCAGCGCAGAGTACAGCCGCAATAACTCGATTACCACCGGGCAGATCTACAATACCGTCATACAGCGCGAGCGGCGGGGCGACTACCTGGGCCGTACCGTCCAGGTGATCCCGCACATCACCGACGAGATCAAGAGCCGCATTTACAGCGTCGCCGCGAGCTATGACCTCGATTTCGTCATGGTCGAGATCGGCGGCACCGTGGGCGACATCGAATCTATCCCGTTCCTCGAGGCGATAAGACAGATCCGGCAGGAGCTGGGCGCGAACAGGGTGCTCAACGTGCACCTCACGCTCGTTCCGACACTGTCCGGCGCCGGCGAGCTGAAGACGAAGCCGACGCAGCACTCGGTCAAGGAGCTGATGGAGCTTGGCATCATTCCCGACATCCTGCTCTGCCGCTCGAGCCAGGCGCTGACCCAGGACCTCAAGAGCAAGATCGCGCTCTTCTGCAACGTGTCCGAGCGTAACGTCATATCCGCCATGGACGTGAAGGGCTCCATCTACGAGATCCCCTTCATGTTCCATGAGAACGAATATGACAGCATCGTGCTCGAGCATTTCAAGATGGACAAGAAGCCCTTTAAAGTGCCGGCGTGGGAGAAGTTCCTGAAATCCCTGAATAACCCGGTTACGGACGTGAGGATCGCGGTGGTGGGCAAGTACATCTCGCTTCAGGATTCGTACAAATCGATATACGAGGCGATCCTCCACGGCGCCGTGGCAAAACAGGCGCGTCTCGATATCGTGCGGGTCGACTCGGAAGACCTGGAGAAGAAGCCGGAAAGCGTCGCCGATGTATTCAAGGGCGTGGACGGCATCCTGGTGCCGGGCGGCTTCGGCGACCGCGGCATAGAGGGGAAGATCATGGCGATATCGCACGCGCGCCGCGGCGGGATCCCCTTCTTCGGGATCTGCCTGGGGCTTCAGTGCGCGGTCGTCGAGTTCGCTCGCAACGTCTGCAGCATGGCGGGCGCCAATTCCCGGGAGTTCGATCCGGAGACGCCGTACCCGGTCATCTCGCTTCTCGAAGACCAGGAGATAGTGCTCGAGAAGGGCGGTACGATGAGGCTGGGAGCATACCTCTGCAGGCTTAATCCGGAGAGCAGGGTCAGGGCTATATACGGGACCGATTCGGTCATGGAGCGGCACCGGCACCGGTACGAGTTCACCAACCGTTACCGCGAGCTTTTTGAGAAGAACGGCATGGTCTTCGGCGGTATCCATCCAACCGCGAACCTGGTGGAGACGATCGAGATTCCCGGCCACCCCTGGTTTATCGCTACCCAGTTCCACCCGGAGTTCAAGTCACGCCCGGTGAAGCCGCACCCCCTGTTCAGGGATTTCATACGGGCGTCCATCCAGAACCGAAAAGGATAGCCGCGTTTTCATGCTCCACTCAAAATCAATTCGAATTAGAATTGATTAAAAAAACTGAAAGTTCGGTTTTTTTGATTGTCAAAATCCATACGTCCGGGGTATATTGTATAGTTCAGGTTCGGGAAAGGGCATAATGCGGGCTGGAAGATACGGGATATAGGTGTTATTTTATTTAAATATAAGCAAATTATGCTTATTATGTGTTTTTTAAAATTTAACTTATGTCGCTTGAAAAAATTGTGGACAAAATCGTTTGTACAGTATTTTCTTCTTTATAAAATATAAATAAAAAAAGCCTGAATGTGTTAAATTTTTAGACTTTTATTAGCCTGCCTGAGTATAAAACATTAGGACATTTGGCAGGGTCATGTGATTATCAGACTACATACGGTTAAACAACAAATACAAAAAATATTACAAGCCGTCTGGACGGTTGTGTAATATCAATTCATGTGCGGTTTTTTAGGAGGAGATATGAAGATCAGCAGATTGTTCCTGTCCGTGATATGTCTAACGATTTCCATTAACGCAGCTTCCTGTTCTTCAGAGAAAGACAGCTGGTTCCAAACAAATGATAAACCGGCAGATTTCAATCTGTTTGCCATATTCGATGATTATCCAAGCATCAAGGACGGGTGGGACAAGGTCGAAGCTGACGTTTTCAACAGCGGCCTTGCCGAGCTTATCAACAATACACCCGTTGACAGGCTGAAAGCAGTGCTCGGGTTGATGGACGACATGGTCCTCGATCCCGACGAGCCCTTCTTTAATACGCTCGAGATCCTCAGGCAGATACTGGGCAAGATCGTGAACCAGGACACGCTTGACGCTGAAACCGGATCCACTACCTACTACAGTGATTTTCTCTCCTTCATGGAAACCATGTCCGCCAGCAACGCGAACTTCAGCGAGAACCTGGTCCCCATCGTGTCCAATCTCCTCATGTACATCAATGTCACCAAGGACACGATGAACGATGAGACCGAGATAACCGAGCTGACGAACGATCTGCTCTACATGATGCAGGAGCAGGTATACGACAACAACAGCGATGCGCAGAACATCCATTATTTCCTCCCGATTATCCAGGAAGCGATGGGCAAGCTGCTCATGCGCAACAACCAGAACATGTACGTTGACAACACGGCGCTCCCCGCCGTAACGCAGCGGCAGGACATCTCCGCCATTGACAGCGACGATGTGGATACCGGCCTGGGCAACACGGTCGCAGGCCTCAACTCGGTCGTGTACGGGCTCAACCAGCTTTCCCAGCAGGCGCCGGATGCGAGGACAAATCTGTTCGAAGCGCTCAGGGAGCTCGGACGCCTCACGAGCAAGGACGCCAACGGCAAGCTCTTCAAGAACGTCGTGAAAGAGCTGCTCATCAACCTGGAGGATTACTACACTGCCGGCGGGACAAAGGCCGCCAACCCGGATTACAACCGCGATGAAAATTCGGGCGGGGTACGCTATTATGTAAATTCAGACATTACGAACACGGTGCGCGAGCTCTGGCCCGCGGTGCAGCTTTTAATGATCCGCTCGAAGAAGGGCACGGACCCGGCCGAGAAGCCCGATTTCTCGATCATAAAGGACGAAGACGGCCGCTCGCCCCTCGAGATCATAAGTAAAAGCCTGGGCCGCCTGTACGATATAGGCATAGACTTTGGAACGGGCGGGCTTGAGTCGTCGCTTGCCGAGATGGTCGAGAAAAACGCGATAGGCGAAGACCGCAACTCGGCCGACGCGTCGTATCTCGACCGCCTCCTGTTCACCCTGTCGATCGCCAGCAACTTCGGGTACAAGACACGGCTGTCGGACAGCGGCGAGCCGCAGACGAACCATGGCCGCGGCCACGGCTATTCGACCGGCGGCATCATGACCCTTAACGATTCCATGTACAACATGCGGAGCAACGTCTTCATGGAACAGAATGCCTATACCCTCGCGCTTGACAAGCGCCTGATGCAGGGATACGGCGTGAGCCGGCACTCCTCATCCTTTACCAGCGTACAGAGTGCAAGCCACTAGTTCTACCTGGGCTACGATTACCCGGCCTTCTTCCTGCTGCCTGCCTCCTGCGCCGGTGACGCGGGCATTCCCAACGGCGGCGACACGGCCATAACCCCGACCCAGAACACCACCGGGACGGACGGAACGAGCGAAGATTACCGGACCTATTTCCCGAAAGTGGGCAACGGCATAGGCGAGACCAATACCGCGGCAGTCATGATGGGCATGATCGCGCGGATCTGCTGGGAAGGGGAGGGCCCCTACTACGCAACGGCCGGATCGACCAGCGGCAACGTCAACGGCGTATCCGGGACCATCTATTACCGGCCCGACGGCAGGATTTATGCTGTCAAAAACGGAAGCACCTACTACTATCCCGAGGACGGCGGCAACGATTCCGACCAGGACAGCGACGGCTGGCGTGAAAATCGTTTTTACGAACGGGTCGATTCAGATTACTTCCTGACTAAGGTCGGCTTCCTCGATAAATACTGCCCGCCGCCTCTCAATACGTCAAACAACGGCACAAACCTGGTCTCGGGCCCGACCGGTCTCGATCGTTTCAGGATGGTTGCGCAGGACGCGCCTGCTACGGCAAACCGCTTCATGTTCTGGGAGAAGATCCAAGAGGACAATGCGGACCGGGCCTGCGCCACGCAGGAAGAGGCGATGTACCGAAACTACCAGTGGCTTGTTAACGAGAAGAAATTTGCATTCACCATACCGATGTGGGTCGAATCGCTGGGCATGAACTCGGCCACCTATATCGTCATTGAGGCCAACGGCCTGGCCGGCCTCTCCCTTGCCTGCAAGGGCGGGACCACCACGGACCCGGCGGACGGCAACGGCGAATGGCTGCTGCAGGGGGACGGCGGCACCTCGCTCCTTGACGCGGCCGAGCTCACGCGCCGCGGCATGACGGTCAACTATGGCGACTCCTACAAGCTTGGAGACGCGCGCATCATGGTCTTCTGCCGCGAGGACAACGCGGTGACGCTCGACCTTCTCTGGCAGAACATACTGGGCAAGGGCCACGTCCTTCCCGATGTCATCGTCCAGAACTTCACACCGGTGCCGCGCATGGCCTTCATGGCCGACGGCCCGGCCCTGGCATCATGGAAGAGCGGCGACGGCTCGTGGACGACGGGCGACGCGGTCTGGTCGGCGAGGAGCAGGCTGTTCCCGCTGGTCGTCGGGGCCGTGGGCGAGCTGCACAAGCGCTCGTACTACGAAGCGCCTGCCGGCGGCAATAATTACAACTATACCGGGGCGCACAAGTACCCGATCCGTACCGTGCTTTCCGCGCTGATACCTCCGCTGATAAAGCCGTGGATGCGTTACATCGAGGACACAAGCGGCGCGCCTGCTGCCACCAACTGGGGCAAGCGCTGGGCGCCGCGCGTGAAGGACGAATCGACAATATTCTCATACCTGTCCCCGGCAGTCATATGGGACGACGGCACCAATATGTGGGTGCAGACCAACGTGGACCTGCGGCCCCGGTTCACCACGATAAAACCGCTGACTGCAATCCTGACGGAGAGCGGAGCCGGCCTGCATAACGGCCTGATACCGCTCCTCGGGGAGGAGAGCGTGATGACGAACCTGATGGCCATGCTGCAGCGGGCTGAAAGCTCGTCGAGCGGCGTGACCCAGGATACCAGGGACAGCCTGTTCTCCGGGCTCGAGAAGCTCATCACCTCGGTCCGCGGCTCAAAGGGCGCGGTACTTACCAAGGAAGAGGCCGTACCAGGCAATGATTTCTACACCACGGTCGATTACACGAAGCTGCAGTGGATGTTCAATCTCCGGTACGACGGCGCGCCTGCCAACGCCATCGACCTTTCTCTCGATTCACTGCTGGAAGAAGCGATTGGCTTCAGGGACGTGGTCAACAAGGTCAACCCGGGCGACCCGACCACCTGGACCCTTGCCACGCCGGGCAAGGGGCTCAGCGGGCTCGTTGACCGCCGCAACGCCTTGAGCGACGCGCATGCGTATTACGTGAATAACGTTCCCGACGACATGTGCCCCGGACCAAACTGCCCGGCTTCGAACCCGGCATGGGACTGGGAATCCTTCAACGGGCTGATGGACGGCGCGCGCAGCCTCATGGCCGACGACGGTCCCAACGGCGACACCTACTATGTCATGGGCGACGTGGTCTCGCTGCTGGACAAGTTCCTGTCCCGGGTAAGCGTAAGCCAGGCCCAGGTCGCCGGCCTGCTGCACACGCTGGGCATTCTCATGGCCGAATATGACAGCGGCTCGAGCTCATGGGTGTACAGCAACGACCTGGCAAATATCATGTCCGTGTACCTGCCGGACATCATGGATACCTTCACCGGCAACTTTGACAATCTTATGATTGTAGCGTACAACCTGTTCAAGCCCAACGGCTTCATGGAGAGCCTGCTCACGGGCCTTAAAACCAGGTATCCCTGGAGCCAGATCTTCACTGACCTGAACGATCTGCTGAACGATCCGTTCTTCATCGACCCGTCCGCGGACCCGAACCTCTGGATCGGGGACACGAGCCTGGTGCAGCTCCTGGTGGACCTGGCCGACCTGCTGGGCAAGGACTGGTACACGCGCATGATCTACTTTGGCCCCGGTTACAGCGTCACGGACGATGACGGGGAAATCCAGGAATTTGATCCATACACCGCGCTGGGCTCGGTCCTGTCCGGGGGAGGTGAGTAATGAAAACCCAACAACCGAAAACCATGGTCCGTTCCTTTATTTCCATCCTGATGGAGGAGTCTATGAGAGCGCTGAAACTGTTACTCGTCCTGTCCTGCGCGGCCCTTGTCCTGTTTGCGACGGCCTGCTCGGAGAGCGGCGATTCGACGCCATATTTCCAGAATAACATGGGGAACATGGATCCCACTGACGGCGGCGGAGGCAATCCATTTGACGGTCTTCCCGACATCGGCGACCCGTCGGTTATAGAGTCGCCGGTAGCTCTTATTGCCGAGGCCTTCAATCCCGGGTCCTTCAACCTGACCGTCACGGGGACGGAATACCAGGGATTTGCCGACCGGATGGAGGCCTTGAGGGTCTCCATGCAGACCGCGGTGGACGAGGTCCTGTACAAGATGGACGATATTGCCAACGATGCCACGTACGCGCAGGCGGATCGCGGGATATACGGCCTTATTGAGGCCCTGCGGAACATCATGGGGTACATGATGACGCAGGATCTGTATGATGACGGCGGTTACAGCGCTGGGGCGGGCGACTTCACAGATGATCTGTACGCATATCTGCTGGATATCGATAACGCGAACCTCGACATCAAGGGCGATACGCTGGAAATCGGGTTCAAAACTCTCAAGTATCTCGACGCCACGTATGACAATGCAACCACGAACACCATCATGACAGACCTGATCGCGTTCCTTTCCGACGGCACGGATCAGAATTTTTCCGGCCTCCTCATTAATCTCCAGGAGGCCCTGGGCAAGCTGCTGATGCGGGCGGATAGCAACATCAGCTTCGACGATTCCCTTGACTGGTATGTAGGCAGTAGCGGCGCGCTGGATATAGGGTTGGGCAACTCCGTATACGGTATTGACCTGCTCCTGCAGGCGGTCAACAACATGGTGTCATCGAACAACGGTCTGGATGCGGCGGATGCGCGGGCCGACCTGTACGGGATCCTGCGCGAAACCGGCAGGCTCATGAACGCCGGCGGGAGCAGCACGGCCTTCAAGAACAGGACAAAGCAGCTCCTGTGCAATATAGAGGACTATTTCACGACCGGCGGGGCGAACCATACTTCCGATTATTATCAGGCCCTGTCCGGGACCCCGCAGCGTTACGTTAACGCCGAGCTCCGCAATGCAGTGAAGGAGATGTGGCCGGGTCTGGTCAAGCTGTTCATACGCGAAAAAGATCCGGCAATTGCGCCGGACTATTCTATTATACACCAGACCAACGGCGCACGTACCCGTTCCCCCATTGAATGGCTCACTCGTGCGCTTTACCAGCTCAAGACAACAGGCATCGATTATTCCCAGAGCGCGTATTACCTGGAGCCGTCGCTCAAGCGCATGGTCGAGTATAATGGATTCGGGACGACACGGGCAGGACAGACGAATCACCTGAAGATATCGTATCTTGACCACCTGACATATACGATAGCCGGCGCGTATAACTTCGGTTTTCTTACGAGGAATTCATGCTCGGGTGAGCCATATGCCAATACTCTTGAATCCGGGTCCTATGGTCACGGAACGGCAACCCGCGGCATCCTGACCCTTAATGACAGCCTCTATGGAATGACATCGCGCAACAAGGATGTAAAAGTTTTAGGCATTACCATGGCCACGCTGGATTCCTACGGTTTGTCCGTTAAACCAAGGGTGGCACAGGGCAGCCACGTGTGGAGAAGAAGCAGTAGCACCTCCGGTTTCACCTACAACGATGCGAACAAGAATAATTACCGTTTCTACATGGGTTATGACTATCCGCCGCTGCTCCTGCTGCCCGAGTCGTGCGCCGGCGATGCCGGTATACCCAACGGCGGACAGCTGGCACAGCCGTCCACACCGCCGAATAGCGACGCTACCACCCCGAGCACGGTCGGCGCGGCGAACAGAAACGATTTCAGGTCATACTATCCCAAAATAGCGGACGGCAAGGGGATGCTTAACACATCTTCATGGGTCATGTCCTGGATCGCCAGGGCCTGCTGGGACGGCGCCGGCCCCTATTACGCCACTGCCGGGTCGGCCACGAACAGCTTTGCATGGCCGGGCAAGGGGACGCGGACCGTCAGCGTCTATTACAAGCCGAACGGCGAGGTATACGCCTACGTGTACAAGACGAGCACGCCGTGGGAATACTACTATCCGACATCGGCAACCTCCGGGATAGGCAATGACGTTGCCGATCCGGAAGCGAGCGCCAATGGACAGCGCTTCAACCGCTTCCGTGACATTTGCAAGTCCGACTATTTCATGGTCGAGGCAGGGGACGAGGGTGATTTCTGCTCTCCCCCGATGAACCCGAACAGCACAAGTTACGCTGACGCGACTTCAGGCGCAAATAAATACAGGCTCAACTCGGGTAACAACGCGGCCCAGTGCTTCTGGCTCTATGAGAAAGTACAGGAGCTGACAAATGCCAACATTGACGTGGGCGATGGTGTGTACGACGTCATCGGCAATACCAGCCGTGAATGCGCCACACAGGAGGAAGCGATGTACCGGAACTTCCAGTGGCTCATGCTGGAAAAGAAATTCATGTTCCCCCTCCCGATGAACATCACCACCACGGTCGCTGGCTGCGTGCAGATTGACGTGTGTGCGTTTGTCGTTATCGAGGCGAACGGCGTAGTCGGTCTGACTAACGCGAAGAAGAATACCGGTGGCATCGGGTACTGGAACATTCGCAACAGCGAGGGGATCGGGACTCATACCAATTTCCCCGCTGGCCGCAAGAACCTTATCGACTATGGCGATTCGCTCCGTCCCGGTGACTCCCGTATCATCCCGTTCGCGAAATATTTCAGCTCGTTCGGGAATGACATGTCGCCGGAAGTCATCTATAATGATATCCTTGGAGGCGGGCACGTGATGCCGGACGCGGTCGGGGCCAATATTGGGCCGATTGCCCGGCTGGGCTTCCTTGAGTCGTCATTTCTGGCATCGGATTTTTCTACCGGCAGTGCTTCATGGACTAACCGGAACAAGATCCTGCCGATCTTCGTGGCCCTTGCCGGTATGCTCATGGACGGCAGCTACTACGATACCACAGGCGTTACGAACAATGATTACAACTGGAGCGCGACAGCCCGCCATAAGTACCCGCTGAACGATCTGCTGGAAGGCGTAATGATACCCCTTTCCAAGCCGATGATGCGGTATTTCAACGAGTATGGCGGCAGGTGGGTGCCCCGGATGGAGGACGAGGACATCAACAACTCGTCCAATGGAGCATATACCGACGAATATTCCTTCTTTATGCCGGATATCTATGGCGATGCTCGTGACCCGAATTATTACCCGCGGAGCTCCCTGCGTACCATGATGAGCTTGCTGGCCGGAAACTCGGACAACACGGTTGACGGCTTGCTGCCGCTCATTACCGACAACACCAACCTGGTCAGCAAGCTGCTCTCGCTGCTACAGCGCCTGGGCAACAATGACACGGGGAGTCCGTACCGGGACGACGGCCTGAACATACTCGCCGATTTCTCGAAGGGTCTCGAGCAGATTGTTACCAGCATCCAGGTGGACAAGGGCGGGGCGATCTCGGCCGGGTATACCTACATGGATGCTGGAAGACAGGACCCGATTCTGGCGACATCCCGCTACGGTTGGATGTTCCACACCGGGACCGGCGCGGTCGATCGCCGCTCCGGCACGCCTGTCAGCGTTGATCTTACCGTAGGTCTTAATGAGCTGATAGGCGATGATTCCAGGGGCATCTCTGAGTTCGTCGATGACCGCGGCGGAACCTATAACGCGGCAGGCTGGGCGAACTACGACCGGATGTTCGATGCTATGGCTGCCATGATGGGGAATACTTCAAGCGGCTACTATGTACTGGATAATGACGGCGCTATTGAAGGTACCGCAAACGATGGGACAAAGGGCGTTATCGGGATAATGAACAAGTTCCTGACCGGTACTACGGCCAGCACGGACGACCTGAAGGCCCTTCGCCATACCGTGGGCACACTGATGGCGCGGTACAGTGGCAGTTCTTGGGGACCGACAACGGCCGCTCCTGCGAACTCTGAGCTGTACCAGATAGTACACCAGTATCTGCCGGACATCCTTAACGCGTATAACCGGCCTCCTACGAACGAGTTTCATTATCTGCTTCCGGTCCTCATCGCTTTCATGGATGTTGACGGCGACGGCACTCTGGATCCCGAGGAAATCGAGGGCACCAGTACCAGTAATCTCGATTACATGACAAGCCTTCTCATTAATGGTGACTCGCCTGAGGAGATTATCGAAAGCACGTATGAGCTCCTGAACCGCGATGCGATGTGGGACCCGGCCTATTATACTGCGGGCGGGTATCCAAATCACGCAACGATCAAGGAGTTGGCTGATATTTGCGAATCTCTGGCTGACAGGTTGTAATCAGTCTTCAGGCCATACATCCGGCGTCAGACAACCGGGGTCAGAGCAGCGGTGTAATGAATGGACGGCGGCACTTTGTGCCGCCATTTTTTTATTTTTATAATGATTGAAAAGGGTAAGTTGTATGGTGTCAGAGTTAAATTCGAGATGAAGTAGTTTCCCATGCCTTTTGTCATCTGCAGGTAAAGCAGGTGTCAGAGTAGATTATTTTAGTTTAGTAAAGGTATAACAAATAAGTCGGCTCGATTATGTAAGTGTATTTGATTCGATATGATATAACTCAGAAACGATAGAATAAAGTTGAAGGTATTGACTGGCTTGGAATAAAATTAATAATAATTCATGTAATATATGGTCTTACATGAATTCAATAGGATCATATAATGATTTGTTTTGTATTGATTATTAGCAATATATGCATACCTTGTTTTCAAAGAGGATCAAGAAAATAGTACATCAGGAAACAAACGTTTCCTATACATATTTTCCAGTTCAATGAATTTTTCAACACGCTCCTTGAGCGTATTTCCCAATGCAATAAAATAGGGATGATGGGTTATCTTAACAGGAGATTTATAGTTTTCATCCAGATAAGCGTTTATGCTGCCAAAAGTATATTGTCGTGGGTCATTGACCAGTTTGCTGCGCACAGGATTATATAAGATATAAAACAAGATTATAAAAAACAATCTTATCGGATCACTGCTGAATTCAATCATCGTATCTTTGAATCGTTCATTCCAGAAAGGACCTGTACGGCCTGTCATCTGATTAAATCGACGTGCGAATTGGGATTTTATATATTGCATTATCCTGGATATAGTCTCACCATCTTGTACAGTTCTTATATAAAAGTGAAAATGATTATCCATAATCGTATAAGCTATAAGTTGAAAGGTATATTTATCCATTGCCTTATTAATTACATCAATCATCAAGTATTTCATTGTTTTTTGTCTCATGAGAGGTTTAGTTTCTATACATCTAGACATGGTATGATATGTAATGCCTGGCATACAGGTGCGGCGATTTCTCGACATGATATCCTCGCTTTGGTATTTATTTTCTTGCTGGTATATACGATTAACAATTGCAAAAAAGAAAAAAATTTGGGGTGTCAGAGTAAAAAAATTCAATAATGGGCTAATTAGAACTATTGGTAATACATGAGTCCCTCGTAAATTCTACTTGACTCTGACCCCAATAATGAATACTGATTAAACAGGGCACAACATCATTGACCACAATCATTACTGGAGAAAATAATGAGAAGATACATAAAAAAGGTGCTCGCCCCGGTTGATGGTTCTGAATGTTCAAAAAAAGCACTGAATATGGCTATCGCGATTGCGAAGGAATCGCATGCGAAACTGACAGTACTTGAGGTGATAGAGGAATTCGGACCATTGCCGGGATTTTATGATGCTGCTCCTCCCGGCGTTGATCGTGTCAGGTGGATATCGGAACAGCGATTCGAGGAAGTGCATCCGCTCCTGGAAGAAGAAAACATCGAGTGGGATCGGATAGTCATTGAAGGATATCCTGCTGACATGATATGCGAAACTGCTGAAAAGGGGCATTTTGACCTCATTGTTCTGGGGAGCAAGGGGCGCTCAGCTGTCAGCAGGTTTTTGCTGGGTTCCATATCTGACAGGGTTGTCCATCACGCGCATTGCAGTGTTTGCGTTGTAAAATAAATCGGGCATTCAGGCGTCTGTATGACAATTTAAGGAAAAGTTTTTGTCATAACCCTTAATTTTTAGTATTATTATAATAGGCGCCGGCGTGTGAGGTGCTTTTCGGTAATAGATGGTATGGCCATATCTCTTCAGACAGGCTTAAAGCAAACACAGAAACTGGGTATGACTCAGTCCCTCAAGCAGGCTATAGAACTGCTCCAGCTATCCACGATTGAACTCTATGAGAAGATAACTAACGAGCTGGTCGACAACCCGGTGCTCGAAGAGGAATCGGGCTCCGGCACTTCACCCCTGCCCGGTGACTCCGGGCAGACTGATGGTGCCGTACGCGATCTTACAGCAGATGAAACCAGGCTGGCCCGGGCGGATGAACGGAGCGTACAGTACGATGACGGCAGCGACCAGGGCTATGCGGCAGGTGAGGATGACGAAAAAAAGCGGCATTCTCTCGAAAATTTTTATGCCCACGAAGAGTCTCTGAGCGAACATTTGTTGTGGCAGGCGCGCATGACCGCGCGTAATGAAAAGGAATTCGGCGTTTACGAGTCGATAATAACATCTCTGGATGAAAACGGATTCCTGCCGGGTGACGAGTCGGAGCTGTTCACGGAGAGCTCCGCCGGGCCTGAAGCTGTTGAAAATGCTCTGGCGGTAATACGGTTGTTCGACCCGGTGGGATGCGCGGTTAAAAATGTTCGAGAGAGCCTGTCCGTTCAGTGCGCTCATTTTTATCCTTCCGATGAGGTGCTTCTGAAAATGGTCTGTGATTGCTTTGAGATGCTTGAAAAGCTCGATTACCAGAAGATATCGAGGGTGCTCGCCATCCCCCTGCCGGTTATTGTTGATAAAAGCAAGCTCATACAGAAGCTCGATCCCTATCCCGGGAGACAGTATTCAAACAGGACGATCCGTTATATTATTCCCGATATTGACGTAAAGCTGGTGGATGGAGAGATCCTGGTTGGGCTCAATGACGACTGGGTGCCCGGTTTAAGGATAAATTCCTACTATATTTCTCTATTGAAGAAAAAAAACATTGAAAAAAAACTGCAGGAATATATTCAGGATAAAATGCAGGCGGCCCGCTATCTTATGAAAAATATCGCCACGAGGCGCAATACGATACTGCGGGTTGCCGGATCGATCATGACGCACCAGAAAGAATTCCTGGAGCGCGGCCCGGGGCATCTGAAGCCCCTGACCCATGGTGACGTGGCAAAGGATCTGAATATTCACGAATCCACGGTAAGCCGGGTAACGAGCAATAAGTATGTGCAGACGAGCTGGGGCGTTTTCGACCTGAAATATTTTTTTGTGTCCCGGCTGAAATCCGCCGACGGTTCGGAAGACTCTTCTTCCGACGAGGTGATGAATCTCATCAAGGACATCATCGAGAGGGAGAACGCCTCCGAACCGCTCAGCGACGAAGCGATCGTACGGATCCTGGGAAAGGCCGGTGTTACGGTCGCACGCAGGACCATAGCGAAATATCGGGGGATCCTCATGATCCCGACGTCAAACATGAGAAAAAAAATCAACAAAATCAAACCAGAGGAGCATACATGAACATCACAGTAACCGGCAGGCATCTGAATGTATCCGACAATCTGCGTGATTACGCGGAAAAAAAGATCAAAAAGCTCGAGCGATATTTCAATCAGCTTATCGATGCCCACGTCATCCTGGCGGTTGAGAAGCTTGATCATATTTCCGAGGTCGTGATGAACGGCGACGGTGTACAGTTCCATGGAAAGGAAAAGGCGGCCGATCTTTATTCGGCAATAGATCTCCTGTTTGAAAAAATGGAGAAACAGATCCGGCGCTTCAAGGAAAAGCATCAGATGCACAAGGGCCCGGATAAATCAGAAAATGTTTCCTTCGATTATACCAGCAACGGTGGCAAGCAGGTTGTTCTCAGGCAGGTCAGCAATAAACCGGTGGACAATGTCGAGGCGTTTCTGCAGATGCGCCTCCAGAAAGCGGACTTCATCCTGTTCAAGAAGGGCGACGCAAAGATCGATTCGGACGCCGGGTATGCCCAAAAGGATTACGCGGTCATATTCCGTCACCTGAACGGCCTGCGAATGATTGAATTGCCGATGGAGAGGCTCGACGACGCGCACCGGGGCGAGCATTTTATCGCGTATACGATCGATATATTCAACGATACGCCGGCGAAGGCCGACGTAAAGTTCAACAAGATCGATTCCTGCGATTTAATGAAGCTCACGCTTCATGAGGCGATACTCGAGATTGAAAAATCAAGTCAGAAGTTTCTGCCCTTCTATAACACGGAATCGCAGTATATTAATGTGATAACCAGAAACGGGAATAATTATGAAGTAATGGTCCCGGCTTTCTAGGCACTGTCATACCATACAAAATACTGCGATAATGGAAAAGCGGATACAGGTAAAAAACTTTCTGGACAATACCGGTATAATCGACCTGCAGATCAGGTTGGTTGCCGGCAGTTCCGGGCTGGGCAGGGAGATCCGGGTCGGCGATATCAACCGGCCAGGCCTGACCCTGGCCGGTTTTTATGATTTTTTCGCATATGACCGGATCCAGATATTCGGGCTCGGGGAAAGCGCGTTTCTCCGTCAGCTCTCTGAGACCCAGAAGAGGAGCGTGCTCGAAAAATTCTTTTCCTATGAGGTCCTCTGCTGCATCTTCACCCATAATGAAGAGCCGGACCGCATATTCCTCGAATTCGCGGACAAGCACGGCGTTCCCGTCTTCGTGACGCAAAAAGACACCACCAAGTTTACCAGTTCTCTCGTGTACCTGTTGAACGAGGCGTTCGCCCCGACGGTAACGCTCCACGGTACCTTTGTCGACGTGTACGGCATCGGGGTCCTCCTGATCGGGAAGAGCGGGGTCGGGAAGAGCGAGTGCGCCCTCGAGCTCGTCGAGCGTGGCCACCGGTTCATTGCCGACGATGTCGTTCAGATCAAGCGCGTTGATGAGCAGATCCTTATGGGAAGCGGGTCACCGCTCCTCAAGCACCACATGGAGATCAGGGGGCTCGGAATCATCAACGTGAAGGACATATTCGGGATCCGGTCGGTCAGGGACCGCAAGCGCGTCGAGCTGGTGGTCATCATGGAAGAGTGGGACAATAACAAGCAGTATGACCGTCTGGGGCTCGAGGAGACGACCCATGCGATTCTCGATCTCCAGATCCCCAGCATCATGGTCCCGGTCAGACCGGGACGGAATATCCCGATTATCGTTGAAACGGCGGCGCTGAACCAGCGGTTGAAAAAACTCGGCATATTCACCGCGCGTGACCTGGACCGGAACATACAGGAAAACCTCAAACGGGAGGGGATCGGGGAATGACGGAGCAAGAGGTCGTGGTGACGAGTGACGCCGGGGTGCATGCCCGCCCGGCGATGATGATCGTGAAAGAGGCAATGAAATATGCCTGTGAAGTGAAGCTTATCAAGGATGACGTTGAAGCGGACTGCAAATCGATTATGTCCGTGCTGGGCCTGGCGATAATATCCGGCTCCCGCCTCATCGTTCGCGCGGATGGTGATGACGAGGCGACGGCCGTTGCATCTATTGTTACGATGATAGAAAATAATTTCAGGCCGTATGAAAACTCTGCTCAAAAAAATTAATCTTTTTCCTGATGAATCGAGGGTGCAGGACGTCCTGTTCCTGGTCGGCATTTTCGTGTTCGTATCGCTTCTCATTATCGGTCTTTTCCCCGGAAAGAATGTTCTGATAGTACAGAGCCAGCAGTTTTTCATATACGCTGTCATGACGGTCCCGGTCGTTGCCGCCCTCTATTTCATCATCATGTCCCTCCGGCGGAACCTCTACACGAACGCGGCCAGGATAGGGTCGAGCATACAGTACAAGATGGCCATCGCGTTCGTGTTCGTGGCGGTCCTGCCGTCCCTGCCGGTAGTGCTCATGTCGAATTTCATCCTGAACCAGACTCTCTCCGGCCTCATACTCGACAATACCTCAAAGGCCCTGAACGACGCCATCACCATCTCGAACGAGCCGGTCGCCAACATGGGGTACAACATGCGCGGCGAGCTCCAGGCGATGAAGTACCAGATGGACAACGGCACGCTGACAGCCGCTTCGCCCGAGGGGCGGGAATATCTCCGGAATATTTACTCGGTCAAGGGGATGACCACGATGGTTTTCACGTTTTATCCCGGCGACGGCGTCAATGTACTCTGGCTCGTCGATAACGCGCCAGATGATATCCGCGCCGATATCACCGAATTTTACAGCGTCGCCCGGTACAAGGACAATTCCAGGATAGACAGGCTCTCCATCAAGGGAAGGGATTTCATCGCCGGCTCCCTCATGTACAATAACAACCTGGTGGTCATAGCCAGGATTATCCCGGAGGCCATCGCAAAGAGCTCGGAGAATTTTACGCTGGCCCTGGCGGACCACAATCGGCTCGCCACCACGATTAGCGGACTTAAGAGCGACGGGGGCCTCTACCTCTTTGTACTCATGCTTATTATCATCCTGGTATCGATTCTCCTCAGCCTCTACCTTTCCAAGAGCATCACCAGGCCGGTCATCGAACTTTCCGACGCCACCAAGGAGATTGCGAAGGGCAATTTCAACGTTTCGCTTTACCGGGAATCGGAGGACGAGCTGACCGTGCTCTTCAAGTCGTTCAACCGGATGGTGTACGAGATGAACCGGACCCGCAAGGTCGTGTACCAGAAGCAGCGGCTGGAGGCCTGGCGGGAGATGGCGCGGCAGGTGGTCCATGAGATCAAGAATCCGCTGACGCCGATACAGCTCTCGGCCGAGCGTATCCACAAGCGCTACCTGGAGAACCATCCGGACATCAGTAACATCATCCTCTCGGGAACGGAGACCATCGTCGAAGAGGTCAACGTGTTAAAGAACATCCTGAGTGAGTTCACCGAGTTCGCCCGCCTTCCCGAGATGAAGCCGGTCAGGACCGATGTCAATACGGTCCTCGAAAACTGCGTAAATTTCTTTTCCGGACATGAAAACGTCACGTTCCATACCGAAATTGACAGAAATATTCCTGAAATCTATATTGACAAGATGCTGATGAAACAGACACTGAACAATCTGATCCAGAACGCCATCGATGCGGTCGGGGAAACCGGCAATATTTACGTCAGCTCCCGCCTGATGACGGCAAGCGGCATAAACAGCGTCAGGATAACGATGCGGGACGACGGCACAGGGATCAGGGAGTTCGATAAGGACAAGATTTTCAATCCCGGTTTTTCGACCAAATCGTCGGGGACCGGCCTCGGTCTTGCCATCGTTGAAAAGATCATCATGGAGCACCGGGGAGACATATCATGCACGTCGGAGTACGGCAAGGGGACGGAGTTCATCATCGACCTGCCGGTCGACGCACAGGAAGGAATGTGACCATGGCCAAGCTACTTGTCGTAGACGACGAAATCAACATAATCAAGACGCTGGGCTCGATCCTCCAGGACGAGGACCATATCGTCTATTCCTGTCGTACGGGCGAGGAGGCCATGGAGTTCCTCCGCATGAACGATGTGGACCTGGCCATTCTTGACGTGTGGCTCCCGGACGTGGACGGCATCGATCTCCTGGAGCGGATCAAGGGCATGTACCCGGACGTGGCGGTCGTCATGATATCGGGCCACGGCTCGATCGATATCGCGGTGAAATCGACCAAGCTGGGGGCGTACGATTTTATCCAGAAGCCGCTGGCCATGGAGCGGATAATCACCTCGGTGAACAACGCCCTGGAGCACATGCGGCTTCGCAGGGAGAACATAAAGCTCAGGAAGGAGTTCCACGTCGATGACGAGATGATCGGCAATAGCCCCAGGATCATAGAGATCCGCGAGATCATCGAGACGGCGGCGAAGACCAACGCCCGCGTCTTCATCACGGGGGACAGCGGGACCGGCAAGGAGCTGGTGGCCCGGGCCATCTATTACCGCTCGAAGCGGAGCGACAAGCCGTTCGTAAAGGTTAACTGCGCCGCGATCCCCAACGAGCTGATCGAGAGCGAGCTTTTCGGCCATGAAAAGGGGGCGTTCACCGGCGCCATCAACCGCCGCATGGGCAAGTTCGAGATGGCCAACAAGGGCACGATGTTCCTGGACGAGGTATGCGACATGAGCGCGTCGGCGCAGGCGAAGGTGCTTCGCGTGCTCCAGGAGAACCAGTTCGAGCGGGTCGGCGGCAACGAGACGATAACCGTCGACGTGCGCGTCATCGCGGCGACCAACGTGGACGTAAAAAAGGCCGTGGAGGAAAGCACCTTCCGCGAGGACCTCTATTACCGGCTGAACGTGATCCCGATCCACATGCCGACCCTCACGGAGCGCCCGGAGGACTTCCTGGTGCTGGTGAACTACTTTCTCGAGCGCTTCTCCGGGGAGCACGGGATCGGCCTCAAGCAGATCGACGAGACTGGCATGAAGGAGCTGATGAAGCACAGCTGGCCGGGGAACGTGCGCGAGCTGAAAAACGTGATCGAGCGGCTCTCCATCATGGTGCCGGGCGAGGAGATCGGGAAGGACGATATCCTCAAGCACATGGAGGCGTACGATTACGACGACATGATAACCAAGGACATTTCGTCCCTCAAGAAGGCACGAGAAGAGTTCGAGAAGGACCTGATCGTCAAGGTGCTTAAAAAGAACGACCGGAACGTCACCCTCGCGGCCAAGGAGCTCGGCATCGAGCGGACGAACCTCCACCGCAAGATCAAACAATACTCTATCAACATCGACAAGCTATAGGCCCGGCGTGGACAGGGAAACTCTGAATCGCGACATCTCGGCCATGTTAAAAAACGGCTGGCTCCGTTCGCGTCTGCTCATGTTCAGGGGCGACGGGGAGCGCGACCAGCTTGCCGGGTGGCTCTGCCGCGAGGAACAGGCCGGGACCCGGGCACGGGAAGATGACATCAGGAGCATCATCGAGTCCTGCAGCCAGTGCCCCGGCATCGAGGAGAAGAAGTTCGGCATCGGGAGCGGCGCCAACCGCATCATGGTGATCCTCAACGCGCCCCAGCTGGTGAACATCCTGGAAAAGAAGGTGTTAAAGAAGGAATCGGTCGACATGCTGAAGAAGATGGTCCAGGCGGCCGGGATCTCCTTCCCCGATTGCTACGTAACCAACCTGGTGAAATGCGACATCGCCGACCCGCTTATCAAGCCGAGCCAGGTCGTTAAGAACTGCGAGAGGATCATCGATAAGGAGATCGAGATCATCCGGCCGCGGATCGTGATCGTGTTCGGGGACATCATCCCGCTGCAGAGGATCGTCAAGGGGAGCGGCGACATCTTCTGGTACAATATCGAGCACCCCATCACCCTTATAAAGAATCCCGATCTGAAGCGGCCCGCGTGGAGCACCCTGAAGCTCGTCATGACAAAGATGAAGGAGCTCAAGCTCAACATCGCCTGAGCGTTCCGCGCACGGCATGCGCCCTTAGAATTCGAACGAATACCCCGCGCCAAGGCCCACTGAGAGCTGCTCGCTCTTCAGTCTGTTTTCCGTTCGCGCGTACCATCCCGGGATTCCGCCCGCTTCCGCGACCGGCAGGTAGTACGACTGGGTCTGGTGCCCCTTTGTGTTGAGGATGAGATAATCGAGCTGCGCCGCCAGGAATACCCTGCTCGGGAACAGGTAGCGTATCCTGAGAAAGGGCATGAACGCGGTGCCCGTGCTGTCGCCCTTCGACTCTTTCCCCCTCAAAATGTGGTCGTCGATGTCGCGCGCCCTGAGGTAAGGGGAGAACCGTATCGCCAGCGCTATCTCGAGCCTCTCCATGAAGGTGAACACCGGCATGATCTGTACCGTCGCCATGGAATAGCGGAGATCGTAGGTGATCACCTTGCACGGAATTTTTACATATGACGGGGAGCCGATGTAGGGGGGCGTGTTGCTGTAGATGCTGGTCTGCACCGTGTCGCTGCACCAGTAATAGAAATACTGGTGCGTGAACCCGGCGCCCAGGACGAGTGAAAAGAAGGAGACCGTGAACAGGCGCACCGAGAGGTCCGCCTCGGTGAATATAGCATTGAGCCGTGCCGTGCTCTCCGAGTAAATGGTCTTCACGCCATGATAGGGGACCCAGTCGGTGTCTTTCATGATGCCGACCCTGTTGTGGATGTTCTTGCGCATGTTGAAATGGATCGTGATACGGTCGATGAAGGTGAGGTTCAGGTTCGCGTAGAACATGAACGCCTCGATCGGGAACTTGAGCTCGCTGATCGGGAAGTGATATGGGACTGCGCCGCCCCGGGAATAGGTCATTCCGCCGATCCGGTAGCGGGTGTAGAAGAAATACCGCCCGAACCCGTTTTCCAGATCAAGCCGGACGATTTTCCTGGCGCTATTCTCCCCGGCCGGCCGTTCGCCGGCCGCCTGGCTGTAAACCGCGGCGGGGGCCGCCAGCAGCGCCAGGAGCAGGAGGAAGCTAGTTGCTGCCGACTTTCCTGGATAATATCGCCTTGACTGCACTGCCGTCCGCCTTGCCTTTCAGCTCCTTCATGATCTCGCCCATGACGCGGCCGATCTCCTTCTGGGTTATGGTCCCCATCGCGGCCAACTTGTTCGTGATATGGGCGTCGATCTCTTCATCGGTCATCTGCTTCGGGAGTAATTCCTCGACCACGGCCAGCTGCTTCGTCTCTTCGTCGACGAGGTCCTGGCGGCCGCCTTTCTGGTATTCCTTGATGGATTCGCGGCGGCGTTTTGCCGAGCGGCTTACGATCTCGAGCACGATCTCGTCGGTACTGTCCTTGCCGGTCTTTCCCTTTTCGTAGGATATGTCGGACTTGAGCATCTTGAGCGTTTCGGACCTGACGGTGTCGCCGGCCTTGAGGGCGCTTTTCAGGTCCTGTTCGATTTTTTCAAGAAGGTTCATGGGCGGGCCTCGCTTCGCTTTTCTCTACTCATTTGGCGGGAACCGGGCATATGTCAATTACAATTTGCCGCCCTGCGGCCCCTGTGCGGGGCGCTTTTTTTACATTGACTAATTATGTCTCCCCGTAGTATGGTCATCCCGCACTGACACGGAATAACTATGCCCAAGTTCGCAGACGTTTACCTCGGCTATCCCCTGGAGGAGAGCTTTACCTACGGCGTGCCGGACGGCATGACGGTAAACCCATGCTCGCGTGTGAAGGTGAATTTCGCGGGCAGGAACATGATCGCGTTCGTTCATCGCGTCCATGACGACAAGCCGCAGGATTTCGAGGTAAAGGAGATCGCCGGCGTCGTGGACGAAGAGCCGATCTTCGACGGGCGGCTCCTCGACCAGGCACGGTACACGGCGTCGAGCTACGTCTCGTCCGTGGGGGAGGCGCTGGCCATGGCGCTCCCCTCGGGCCTCAAACCCTCGAAAGCGAAGTTGCGTAACCCCGCCATCAGTGTCCCGGCCGCTATGCCCCGGCCGGTCACGCTCAACGACGGGCAGCAAACCGTGTACGAGAGCATCATGGCGTCGCGCGAAAAGGGCGGGCTCTCCCATCTCATATTCGGCGTGACCGGGAGCGGCAAAACGGAGATCTACATCGAGGTCGCCCGGCGCCTCATCGCCGAAGGCCTCTCGGTCATATACCTGGTCCCGGAGATATCGCTCTCATCCATGCTGTTCGAGCGGCTTCACGGGGTTTTCGGCGAGGACCTGATCGTGTACCACAGCCACCTGACCCCGAACCAGCGTCTCCGCAACTGGCTCCGCTTCTACCGGGGCGAGGCGCGCGTCGCAGTGGGGACCCGGTCGGCGGTGTTCCTCCAGTGCCCCGCCCTGGGCATGATCGTCATAGACGAGGAGCATGACGGCTCGTACAAGGAGCACAGCACGCCGCGCTACAACGCGCGCCGCCTGGCCCTCTACCGGAGCAGGACCGAGAAGGCCCTCCTGGTGATGGGCTCGGCAACGCCGGCGGTGGAGACGCTCTATGCGTGCGAGCGGGGCCTGATGAGGCTCCACACCCTGGCCCGGCGCTTCGGCGGCGCCGCAATGCCCGAGATCGAGGTCGTGAAGATCAACTCGACAAAACCGCGCCACCTGATCTCGACGGCGCTGAAGCTCAACACCAAGCGGGCCGTGGACGCGGGGCGGCAGGTCATCTACCTTCTGAACCGCCGGGGGTTCGCGCCCATCGTCATATGCGGGCACTGCGGCTGGACCGTCGAGTGCCCGCACTGCAACATTGGCATGAATTACCACCGCGAGGGCGGGATGCTCTGCCACTACTGCGGGTACCGGCGGGGCGTTCCCGGCGCGTGCGAGAAGTGCGGGGAGGAGTCCCTGGACAAGGTCGGCTCCGGCACCCAGCGGGTGGAGGAGATCATCGAGTCCGAGTTCAGGGACTACCGCATTTTCCGGCTCGACCAGGACAGCTCCCGGAAGAAAGAGTCGGTGCCGGAGCTGCTCGGAAAAATGAACAGGGGCGACATCGACATACTGGTCGGCACGCAGCTCGTGGCCAAGGGGTTCGACTTTCACAATATAACCCTGGTGGGCGTCCTGCTCGCGGACATCGGAATGAACCTTCCCGACTTCCGCTCATCGGAGCGCATCTTCGCCCTGCTGGTGCAGGTGGCGGGACGCTCCGGCAGGGGAGACGCGCCGGGCAAGGTCATCATCCAGACCCTGGACGATGAGAACCCGCTCTTCCGGTTTATCAAGAGCCATGACTATTACGGGTTTTACCGCTCTGAGCTGGAGGTACGCAAGGCGCTGATGTATCCGCCGTTCGCGAGGATGGCCCGCCTGCTGGTGCGGGGCAGGGCCGAGGACCGCGTGGTCGCGTCCATCAACGCACTTAAAACCGCGCTGGACACGGCGATACGGGAGAAGGGTGTGTCAGTGCGCGTGATGGGCCCGTCGTCCGCGCCCTTCGGAAAGATCGGGGGAAATTACCGCCACCACGTCATACTCAAGTCGGAAGACGCCGTGTCGCTTCGTGGGGTCATCGCGGCCGCGCGGGGTGCGGTAACCGGCCGCGATGTGTACCTGGAAATTGATATCGATCCCTATGAGTTGCTCTGACCCCGGATCATCTGGCTGAGGCAGGATGCCGAAGTCCCGGTGCGCGACAGGAGGTCGTAAAAGCGTCGGGGCTCTGACCCCTATTTCTTCCCGAGCTCGTGGCTGATCAGCCGGTCCATGATATCCATCGGCGGGACGCCGACCAGCTTCCTGCCGCTGATGAACATCGTGGGCGTCGAGTCAACGCCCAGCTCCTTCGCCATGCGGATGTGCTCCTCGATCCTCCGGGTGGTCTCATCGGAATTCATCATCAGCCGGAACCGGGCCTCGTCCACGCCCTTGCGGTCGTCCGCGCTCACAAGGCGGAACGCCGCGAGTGCGAGGTTCATGTCGTAGCGTGTGTGGGTGTTCTGGTAGTCGGCGAAGTGCTTTGTCGTATATTCATCGGTGAATCCCGCGTCGGAGGCAGCGGAGAACGCCCGGGCCGCGATGCAGGAGTTTTTGTACACGGTCCGCTTCAGTTCGTTGTTGCAGCTCATGTCAAGCGGGAAGTTGTAGTACACGGTCCTGACGCGGTCGCCGTACCTGGCGAAGATGTATTGCTCTATCCGGTAAAATTCGTAACAGGCGCTGCAGAGAAAGTCGGTGAACACATAGAGCGTAACCTCCGCGTCCGGGTTTCCCAGCACGATCCCGGTGTCCGGGAAGTCTACCTTCTGCTGCGGCGTCTGGTAAAAATTCATAAGGAACGAGTTGACCCTGTCGGCCGGAACCCGCCTGTTTCCCGTTTTGAGGGTAAGAATGTAGGAGGTCGAGAATAAGGCAAAGCAGAGAAGGAACAGGAACAGGACAAAGGCCGATTGGAATGCCTTCCTGTCCGGGGTGGCATCCTTCGCGGATACGATCTCGCGCAGGACCCCGGGAAGGGAGAACTGTTCGTCCTTTCGCGCCCTGAGGAACCAGAGCACGGCAACGGTCAGGATGCCGATATTGACCGCGTAGGTCGCGATACAGAATGAGCAGAAGAGTTTTGTCGCGATCAGGATGGCAGCAAGGGCCGCGTCAGCCGCAACCGCGAATGCGGCGAGGGGCAGGATGACCGCCAGGCTCCATGCATAGTAACGGCCGCCGGCGTAGTCGGCTATGAGCACGATGAACAGGGTCAGCAGGTACCAGAGGAGGCCGTAGGCTGCGACCGGAATTTTGAACAGGGTCGACCAGGCCGACTGGGACAGCGTGATGCAGGGGTTGACGATGCCGCCGCCGCAGCTGATGATGCCCATCTTCACGTCCGGATAGAAGTGCTGGAGAAGCAGGATCCCGGAGAGTACCGCGCCCGCTATTGACAGCGCGAGAATAAAATACACGAATTTTTTCATGTTTCAGTCCTGGTGTATCTGGATTTTTTCGCCGCAGAGGGACAGGTAAAAGGCCCCATCAACCTCGTCCAGCCGCTCCAGCAGATGGTAGAATGGCGAATGCCTGAACTTTGCGATCATTCTCCCCTTGCATACGCGGCAGTACAGCGTTGAATTCTTATAGAAGAGGGACTGGATGTCAAGCAGTTCTGTTGTCCCGTTCGTGAGGTTCAGGTTTATTTTTTCCCATTTCCCGAACCCCTTGAACCATACCCCGGTCACGAATATCGGGGCGTCTTCCACCACGATCGGGTAGGTGTACCGGTCATAATGAATGACATGCATCCCGTCCGCGGTAATGTTTATGGACTGGTTGAAGAAGTCGATGATCTTCTTGTTGGCGAAAGGCTGGCCGTTGTGGAACCAGTTTCCGTCCTTGTCCAGGCGGATCTCGTCGGAGAGCTCGCCCTTGTGGAGCAGGTCGAGCAGCTCTTCGGGGATTTCGGGGAAATCGGTGGTCATGGGTGTTTTCCGTTCCTTGGGCTGGTATCAACATGAATGTGAAGGTATCGGACATGTCTACAAATAATTAATAATGAAAAATTAATAATTAATGTGAATTTATCCCACTTTTACAAAGCGGAAAAAAATGTTTGCGTCACTTCCCCCGTTACAACAATGATCAATGAGTTTATTGCGTTAACGCCAACTGGTTATATGCAGTAAGCGCGAAATGCGACAAGTATATTCCAGGCGAAACGGGGATTATGAGCCTGAATGCAAATCAGATAGTTTGTGCTGCAACCGCAATCTCCAAAGACCCCTGTTTGTACTCTGATCCCGATACATCTGAAAATATTTCTATAATTTTTAATCCATTTTCTTCAAATTCTTTTTTTAATGAATCAATACTAAAACATTGCAGCCAATTGTAGACAACGCGTTTTCTTGATTTTTCAATAATTGTATATTTATCAAGAATCACTTTCTCGTCATCATACTTAAAAGTATTCTGAAATGAATAATAATCATTTGCCGACCAAAAATTTGAAAGTTGGTTAAATTCATATATAGAAAATTCTTCTCTTGTATTATAAAAATTTATAGAATAAACATCAAGCAGTATAGAGCCATGTGATTTTAAAATATTTTTAAACTTATTAAGAATGATTTTTCTCTGATCATGACTTAATGCACAGTAATCACACATGATCATGGTTATGAGATTAAACTTATTTGATGATTCAAAATCAAGATAATCGCTACAAACATAGCTAATATCAAAATTATCATTCAGTGCCGCTTGTTTTGCGTATTCTATCGATCTCTTTGAAAAATCTATGCCGGTTACCTGAATTCCTTTTTCGGCAAAACGGGACGTATAGAGTCCCGGACCGCATCCGAAATCTATTATTTCAGAATTGGCATTGAGACCGAAATGGTTTATTATCCATTCCGATGATTTGTTAATGAAATTGATATTTCTTGATGAAACATCAATTGATTCATTTAAATGAAACTCCAGCATCTTCCGAGAAGTATGTTCGTCAGTCCATAATTCAGAAGCGGTATAACATTCAAATAGTTTTGGTCGTTTGTTGATTTCAAGTAGTTTGTTAAACATTAAATGACTGCCAGCTATTATTATTCGAGGTCACGGATGGCCGAGATAAAAAGTTCGTGCGCTTTATTGCGTTTAACAAAAAAAGGTCAATTTTAAAATCTATTAAATTCTACACGCAGGAAAACAAATTGTCAATGAAAAAAGATCGCATGTCACGATGGATTGTGACTGAATGATGCGATCTTTTCTGAATGTTAATTGTTAGTAATAGTCAGAAAATGGCGGAGGCCAGATCTGCTACACCGCCTGCTTCTTCGGGGCGTTCTGATCGTAAAACATAGTCTTCATCTCCTCATGGAGCGCGCTGAAGGCCTTCTCGTCATTCAGACCAAAGCGGTCGAGCACGTCTTCCTCGAGGAAGGAATACTCGTACTTTTTATCCTCGATATTGCACATCTTGTCCGCAAGGTATGTGAGGAAGACAGTGTCCCGGAATTCAGCGGAACCGCTCAGCGGCGAATGGTGCCACTGGATCGTGTCCACCAGGTAGGCCGGCAGGTTCCACTTCCGCGCTATTTGCTCGCCGATGCTGGAATGACTGATGCCGATAGACACTTCCTCGATGACCGTGGAAGTCCGCATCTTGCGGTTGCTGGCCAGGGTGAACAGCCATTCCGAGAGGGATGAGCTCATGGAGAGGAGCACGATCTTGCCGAGGTCGTGCAGCAGCGAGGCAAGGTAGACGTTCTGGGATATGTTCCCGCACCTGAGCCTGAGCGCGAGCTGGCGGCCGTAAAAAGCGGTTTTATTGCAGTGATCCCACACCTGACGGAAGGAAGAGTAGCGCTCGTCCATGATGCGGCGGGCGCTCGACGCCATGATAATAGCCCGCAGGTTTCTCATGCCGATCAGGTTGATGGCCTCCAGCACCGTCTCGATGCGTCTCCTCGTGATGAAGGCGGCCGAGTTCGACAGCTTCAGCACGGACACGGAAAGGGAAGGGTCGATCGATATTTTGTCGGCGACCAGCCGATAATCGATTTCAGGGTTCGTGCACAGCTTTTCCAGCTCGATGATGTTTTCCGGGAAGGTCGGCAGCGCGTTCACCTCGTTCAGAATCTGATGCTGGATTTTGTTGGTGACGTTGGACGGCTTGAGCTGGAACGGCACTGCCAGTGAGGTATCGGTTGTCTGTTTGTTCGAGGAGATTTGCAGGGAATTCACCCCGATCCCGGTGTTCTTCAAAAATAGGATGGTGAGGACAAGGCCGAGACCCTCTCCCTCTGTGTCGTCGCTGACGTCGCAGTACACCTCGGAAAAATCGTTGTAGGTCTTGGCCTTCTCAATCCGTAATTTTATGCGGCTCAATTCATCCGGATGGATCGGGGTGTTGTTTTGCACCTGGATCCTGAATCCGGTTTCGAATTTCTTGAGATATATGACGACCTTGTAATCGCTCTTCTTGAGCTCGTCTTCGACGAACTGCTGGTGGTCCACGATGAAGGATTTGAAGTTTCCCATCCCCAGCTGGTAGTCCTCTTCGTCCTGAATGTCGAGGTTCTGGATCTTGAAATAGAGCCGCTTCGAGTTGGCCTTGACGGCGTTGACGATGATCTCCCTGAGGATGGTGATGATGGTATCCTGCAGGAAGACCATGTTGTTCCGCGCCAGAATTTTGGCAATAACAGAACTGATAAAACGTATTATCGTTTTATTGTGATAGCTTAAAGACAGCGCAATGGTTTTGCCATTGTCAAAATCAGTCGCCATCTTTGATGTCTGTGTAACGATCATAATTCCCCCCCGAGAATTACGGTACCGTCCTTGCTGACAAAGATTGCACCTGAAACAGTTGTTTCATGTTAACGAATGTTTATCTTTTACAATAAATATTGAAGCAATGAATTTTTCAAGTGCTTTTGTAATTCCGATGGAAAAAAATGAACGGCATTCATAAAATTCGACCGGCCATCCGTGCTTTTTTTTTAACCTTTTATCTTCCAGAAGCATGTTATGTAGGGGCGCTTCGCATCAGGCACGGCGTCGCGAAGCCGTATATGGATGGCAAATCTGCAGCGAAAAGTTTAAGCATATTCGAGACAAAGTCTTAGCCCGCTGCGACGCTTGCTAATTCGACACGGAGTGTGGGATTTCCCCTGCGGCCAGGCTTGGCCGCAGCTTTTTGGACATCCTGTCGCCATGGGGCACAATAAGTATTGTACCTGCCGGTACCCTACGCCCACAGGCTGAAGCCGGGGTGTTGGATGATAGCGTGGAGTATGTCGCTCCGGGTCACGACTCCCTGAAGATCGCCCTTTTCATCGACAATGGGCATCATGCCCACATGTTGTTCCAGCATGGCTCGGGCGACCCGCCTGATGTCCGTCCGGGGATCCGCGGCGATTACGTCAGGGGACATGATGTCCCGGATGGTGATGTCAACCGCGTCCTCCACCTTCCCGTCTCGGATTATCAGCTTTTTCAGGAGGTCCCGCTCGGAGAGGATCCCGATTATTTTTCCTTCCCCGGAAACGACCGGCATGTGCCGGCAGCTGTTATCATTGAATCTGTTCCACGCGTCTGCGGCAGTAATTCCGGGATCAATGGTGATGACCGGCGAGCTCATTATCTCGGAGGCGCGATAAACGCGTTCTTCCACATCCTCCATGCGCGCAGCCTTTCTGTACGCTTCTCTGCCGTAGTACTTATCGCCACTTTCCCGATTGAGCTTTCCCGGCACGCCGTGAATATCAACCTCGAGTTGCGTCCTTGTCCTGAAATTTTTTTTAGTACGGCTGACCCTCGGGCCCTGTTTGATGTTTTCCAGGGTCAGATCCAGTCTCTTCCCGTCGATAGTGAACAGATGGAACATGGGCGTCTCCTCTTTTCCTGAATCGACTATTAGTTATTAATTTTATTACTACACCCGTATCATCGGATCAGTCAGCTTCTGGTGCTCCTCCAGCGCGAAGCGGTCCGTCATGCCCGCGATGTAGTCCGTGGCAGTGAGGACCACGCCGTCCTTCGAGAATTTTTTCTGGTAGTCCTCCGGGAGCGTGTTGGGGTGCTGCGTGTAGATGGTGAAAAGGTCGCGTATCACGTTCTCGGCCTTCATCGTCATGCGCGCCACGCGGTAGTGCTGGTACAGGTTGTCCATCAGGAAGCGCTTCAGCTCGTCGTTGGCCGCGGTCGTGTCTGCGGAAAATGAAACCATCTTCTCGCCGGCCTGGAGCACGCCGTCGTACGTCGTGATGGAGAATTCTTTCAGACGCCGGGCCGTGTTGCCGATCAGGTCGGACACCAGGAGGTCGATGATCGACCGTATGATGCCCTGGCGCCTGATCTTCACATCGCCCTTCGCCTCGCGGTTGTAGCGCTCTTCCCCCATGGACCATAGGGCCAGCTTTTTCACGTCGCCCGGGGCGAGAATGCCGGAGGAGAGCCCGTCGTCCAGGTCATGGTTGTTGTAGGCGATCTCGTCCGCCAGGTCTATGATCTGGGCCTCCAGCGACGGCTGGGACCCGGGCGAAAAGTCGCCCGCCTCGGGATGGTCGTGCTCCGATGAATGCTTGATGATGCCCTCGCGCGTCTCCCAGGTCAGGTTGAGCCCGCTGAAGTCGGCGTAGCGCTTTTCCAGCTCATCCACTACCCGGAGGCTCTGGCGGTTGTGCTCGAACCCCCCGTGGTCTTTCAATAATTCGTTCAGCTGCCGCTCGCCGGCGTGTCCGAAGGGCGTGTGGCCCAGGTCGTGGGCCAGGGCGATGCTCTCCGCCAGGTCCTCGTTCAGGCGGAGGGCGCGCGCGATGCTCCGGGCGATCTGCGATACCTCGATGGTGTGGGTGAGCCTGGTGCGGTAGTGGTCCCCCTCGTGGTTGATGAAGACCTGGGTCTTGTACTCAAGGCGGCGGAAGGCCCGGGAGTGGATGATCCGCTCGCGGTCGCGCTGGAACTCGGTGCGGTAGGGGTGGGACTTTTCCTGGTGCCGGCGGCCCCTCGTCGCGCCCGAGCGGGCAGCGTAGGGCGCGAGGCTCGTCCGCTCCAGCTCGTAGAGGAAGTCGCGGTCGACGATGGCGACCATCAGTCCCTGCCCAGCTCCGCCTCGTATGCCTGCGAGGCGGCCTTCCGGTTCATGCGTAGCTCCTCGTTGCCCGGGTCTTCCTCTATGCCCCGCGTAAAGGCCTGGAGCGCCTTCTTGTACTGCCGTTTTTTATAATAGCATTTCCCTATATTGTTGTACGCGTCGGCGATGAGCTTCGGCTCGGCGGAGCCCTTGACGACCTGGAAGAAGGTGTCCATCGCGTTGTCGTACTGCTCTTTTTTCATGAATATGATGCCCAGCGCAAAGAGAGCCTCCGTGTCGTCCGGCTTCATGAGAAGGGCCTTCTGGACCAGGTTCCTGGATTTGTCAAGGGTCGTTTCATCCGTGCCGGTCTTGGAGACCAGTATGGCCTTGTTGATCAGGGCCTTGCGCGCAAGGTCGGAGTTGGGGTCGAGCTCTATGACCTTGTCGAACGCGTTAAGGGCGTAATCGAAGTTGCCCCGCTTGAAGTACATGGTCCCGATCTTGAAGTGGGGCTCCTGTATGGCCGGCCAACGGCCCACGATGCGCCGGTACTCGGTCTCGGCAAGGTCGTAAAAGCCGCGTTCGTAGTAATAGTCCGCGATCGCCACGGAAGGCGCTGCGTCGCCCGGGTCCAGCTCCGCCGCCTTCTTCCAGGCCGTGATGGCCAGCTCCGGCTTGCCGGCGTGCTTGTACGCGATGCCCAGGTTGTAGTAGGCGGCGTCGTCCCTGGGGCTGATGGCAAGCGCCCTCTGGTACGCCTCGATCGCGTCCTCGTAGCGCTGCTCGTCGTCCAGTATGTTGCCCATGTTCAGGTAGGCGATGCGCGCGTTCTCGGTCGCGGGCTCGATGGTGGTTATCTTGCGGTATGCCTCGTACGCGCCGTCCAGCTCGCCCTTCTCGTAGTATATCTCGCCGATTCGGGACAGGATCCTCACGTTCCGCTCATTGCCCCTGTTCAGCCTGTTGTATATGTCCAGGCTCCTGTCGTAGCTCTTGAGGGAGAAATACGCGTCTCCGATCCCCTCCAGCACCGTAATATCGGCTTCACCCGTGGCCTCGGCTTTTTCCAGCTCCTGCAGCGCCTCGGCCGTCTTGTTCTGCCTGAGGTAGGCGATGCCCAGGTTGTAGCGATTGAGCGCGTCGCCAGGCCGTATTGCGACTGCCTTCTTTAAATAACCCTCCGCCTCCTCGAACGACTTCCGCTCGATGCTTATCACGCCCAGGCGGGAATAGGCCTTGTGCGCCACGTCGCCGATGCGGTCCGCGGCGCCCGCCTGCTTGAAGTATTCGATCGCGGCGAACTCGTCGCCCTTCTTCATCAGGGCTGACCCAAGGTTGTAGAGCACGCGCGGGTTGTCCGGCGACTTCGCGAGGACTTCGCGGTATGCGGCTATGGCGTCGTCGTACCTGCCCGACTCGAAGTAAATGTTCCCGGTGAGCAGCGAGGTCTCCGTAGCGCCCTCGCTCAGCGTGTTTGACATCCGGGCGCTCTCGAGCGCCTTGTCGAACTCCTTCCGGTGCCGGTACACGATGGCAAGGTTCTTGTATATCTCCGGGTTCTTGGCGTCATAGGTACGGGCGCGGTTCAGGTAATCGAGCGCCTTGTCGTATTCCCCCTTTTCGTCGCTGATGATGCCCAGGTAGGTGAGGGCGATGGCCTTGTCGCGGTCCGGGGCCCCCGACTCGATGACCTCGTTGAATTCTGAAATTGCGTCGGCAAGGTAGCCGCGCGAGTAGCTTTCCGCGCCGCGGATGATATGCTCGTTACCCGACTTGAGGCCCTCGCCGCGGCCCGTCTCCTCGAACGGGGCGTTGGGGTTGGTCGACGACGGCGTGAACGGCGCCGGCTTCTTGTAGACGAACTGGGTAAGCACCAGGATGCCGATGATCAGCACCGCTGCGACGATCGACAGGATGATGATCGGCTTCTTGTCGAAGGTCTTCGCCGGTGCGGCCGCCGCGGCCGTTTCCCCGGACACCGTCTCGATGCCGCTGATCCTGTTTGTCTCGATGGAGGCCTCGTCCGGGATCGTTTCCGGCCCGGGACCGGCGCTGTTCCTGTCCTGTGTCACTGGCTGTTCCGCTCCTTCTCGTCAAGCTCATGCTTTCGCACCGCGTCCAGGATGCCGTTGATGAACTGGCCGGAGCTCTCCCCCCCGTATATCTTGCCCAGCTCGATCCCCTCGTTTATGGTGACGATCACGGGGATTTCGCGCAGGTGCAGCATGGCAAAGATTGAGAGCCTGAGTATGGACTTGTCAATCACGGTCAGTCTCTCGAATTTCCAGTTTTTTGAATGCTTGACTATGATTTCGTCGATTTCGCTTATGTGCTGCACCGATCCTGAGATCAGCTCCACCGCGAAATCGCGGATAGCGTCGGGATATGCCGTGTCGACCCATCCGAGCTTTACGAGCTCATCAACAGGGGTCTTCGACAGTTCATACATGTACAGGCCCTGGAGAGCGTACTCCCTGGCTTTTCTTCGGTGGCCCATTATCCTATTTGCTTGTAGAGATTGACCATCTCTATCGCCGACATGGCGGCATCGAAGCCCTTGTTGCCCGACTTGGTGCCGGCGCGCTCGATCGCCTGCTCTATCGTGTCGGTGGTCAGGACGCCGTAGATGACGGGGATCTTCGTTGCCAGGCCGATGGCCGCGACGCCCTTGGAGACCTCGGCGGCCACATAGTCGAAGTGCGGCGTGGCGCCCCGGATGACGGCCCCCAGGCAGATGACCGCGTCATACTTTCCGGAGCCGGCCAGCATCCCGGCAACGGCGGGGATCTCGAAGGAGCCGGGGACCCATGCCACCGTGATGCTTGCCTCGTCGGCGTTGTTCCGCTTCAGGCAGTCCACTGCGCCGCTCAGGAGCTTGTTCGTTATGAATTCGTTGAACCTGGATACGATTATGGCGACCTTCAACCCGGTCGCGTCGATTTTACCTTCAATAAGTTTCATGGCTGTTGTCCCTGGCGGGGCGCAGTATACGGCGCCCGTGATGCGACACGGCAGGCCGTGTCTATACTGAAATCATCGGCTTTTTTGCCGAAAGTCAAGCCCTTTTTTGCCCCGCGTGAAAGCGGGGATGAGCATCCCCGCCTTCACGCGGGGTGCTGCATCTTCGCGCCGAGCTGGAGGAACTGGCGCGTCTGCTTGTCGAACATGATGTTGAAATGCTGCTCCCACTTCTCGTCCCGAAGGCGCTGACGCATCCGGTCCTCGTAGGGCTTCCGCATGGAGCTTTTCAGCAGCATGAACGCGCGCCCGGGGTTGTCGATCCAGAGGCTCACCATCTGCTTCGCCCGTGCGATGAGCTGGTCTTCCTCGACGATCTCGTCCACGATCCCGATCTCTTTCGCTTTCTGCACGTCGTACATCTCGCCGAAATACATCACGTCCCTGAATCTTTTGTCGCTGTCAAGGCCGAAGCGCACGACCTCGGTCTGGACTATCGAGAGGCCCAGGCCTATCTTGATCTCGTTCATGCCAACCTTGATCTTGGGGTGGTTCTTGACGATACGGTAATCCGCGGCCATCGAGAAAATGAAACCGCCGGCCACGGCAGCGCCGTTCCATGCGGCTATGACCGGTTTGCGGCACATGAAGAGGTTGATGAGGATCTCTTCTTCCTTCCTGAAAAAGGCGACCACCTCGTCGAGGTCCTTGAACGCGAGGAACATGGGAAGGTCGAACCCCGAGGAAAACGTTTTGCCGGAGCCGGTCAATACCAGGCCCTTTATCTCGTCGTTTTCATTGACGTTTTTTATGATGGCGCTCAGCGTATCAAGCGCTTCCGCCGTAATGGTATTGGTTTTACCGTCGTCAAGCGTGGCAACGATAATGCCGTCTTCGGTTTTCTGGTTCAGCATGGTGGTCCTCCTCGTTGGTTGAATGAGCATTGGCGCCCCGGTATGCACAAAGCGCCTGCCTCAATGTTTTTTCATGAAATGGGGCATTTTGTACAAGGAAAAAATATGGTTTCCGGGCAATTTTTATTAATATTGAGGCAGGATGCGTAACGATAATAGTAAAAAGGTGTGATATGCTGAAAAAGACCGTTGTATCTGCGTTGATCCTCTCACTGGCACTGTCGCAGGGCGCGCTTTTCGCGCAGAACAAGGCGAATGACGCATCCGCTTCGAAAGAGGAAGAGGTGACCCGGGATAACAGGATCCCTGTGATCATGAAACGGCTTGTCGCCGGGATTAAAAGTCTCAAGGTCGAGCCCGACCAGGACAACAAGTATATCTTCACTCTCAAGTCCGGCTACCAGTACGATCTGCTCGAGCGGCAGCACCTCATGGTATACCGGAAGGCCTATGTCTACATGTCCGGGGACAGCATCAGCAAGATCGTGATCGAGTATTACCAGTTCAGCATGGATTCGAAGGTGAGGGACGTGAAGATCTTCACGAACAATGCGCCGGACAGCACCGACCTCAGCAGGCTCCAGGTCGACTACAGCTCTAACACCGGCGAAAAGCAGAAATACACGGTGGCCGATCTGCAGAAGCGGGAATCGCAGAGAAGCGTCATCATGCAGTACTACAACTATGTCATTTCGCTCATCTACAGCATCGAGTTGTACAAGCACAAGGCCGTCAGGATCCAGACCGTCAATATCGAGCGCACTATCCAGCTGGGCGAATAACGGCCTGACGGGCGTTTTTTCGCCGGAAACCCAAAAAGGATTTGCTTTTTATCCGTCAGGGGCGCATGGTTCTATCGGCAACAGGAACCGGCACCGTGACTGAAAGAAGAAAATCTCCCCGCGTACGATTCAAGAGAAACCGCCCGGGTTTTTTCGTGACCCTGATCGTGAAGAGGTTCTTCTTCAAGGACCGGGAGATCCTGTGCGAGCTGCGGGACATATCCGAAGGCGGCGCCTCCCTCCTGATCAACGAAAAGGACCGGAAGCATTTTTCGGATGCGAGTGTGGGGACCGGCGTCCGCCTTCTCTCGGAAAAACCGGATCTCTCGTTCCGCCTCATGCGAAAGGGGCGTATCCTGAGGGTGGTGGACCCGGACGACCGGCTCACGGTGGTAGTGGAGTTTGTCCGGCGGAGCGCGTGATTCGCATTAAAAAAATTGTTGACAATGCCCATTACTAAAAAATAGTAGCCGTAACTTTATTCTTTATGTAGTATATGCGTATTCGATACTACGGTGCCGCGACCCGGCCGGCCGGGAAGCGGGCAGGGCATTAGTAAAGGCCGGACACCCCGGGCGATTAGCTCAGTTTGGTTAGAGCGCCTGCTCGACACGCAGGAGGTCACTGGTTCGATCCCAGCATCGCCCACAGAAATACGGGATTTTTTTTCCGTACCCCCTCAGTCCCCGGAATGCCTCTGGAACCAGATGCGCGAACAGGGTTGGATTGGAGGGGGTTTTATATCTCCGGATGGGATATCCGGTCGCGGAGCGGCAGCATGGGCAGCATATCGATAACATTGCCTGATTCATCGACCCTGCAGGTGCCGGGTGGTTCGACAGCGTACGACGCTGTCGGCGCCATTAGCCCGCGCCTGCAGAAGGCGGCCCTGGCGGTGGCGATAGACGGCGTGCCTGCCGACTGCTCGCGCGTCCTGGACCGTGACGCGGCGCTGCGCGTCATCACCTTCGATTCCCCGGAAGGGAAGGACGTGCTCTGGCATTCCGCCTCCCACCTCATGGCGCAGGCCGTGAAGCGCCTCTTCCCGGGAGCAAAGTTCGCGATCGGACCCGCCATCGAAACCGGCTTCTATTACGACATCGACGTGAGCGCCGCCTTCACACCCGAAGACCTGGTCCGGATCGAAGAGGAGATGGGGAAGATCGTGGCCGAGAACCTGGAGATCAGGCGCGAAGATATTCCGCGCGCCGATGCGCTCAGGCTGTTTTCCGACGCCGGCGAAACGTATAAAGTTGAAATGATCGGCGAGCTGAAGGACGACATGGTGTCCATCTACCGGCAGGGCGAGTTCTTCGATTTCTGCCGCGGGCCCCATGTTTCGCGCACCTCGTATCTGAAAGCGTTCAAGCTGCTCTCCATAGCGGGCGCCTACTGGCGCGGAAGCGAGAAGAACAAGATGCTCCAGCGCATCTACGGGATTGCGTTTCCGGACAGGAAGCTGCTGGCCGCGCACATGGAATTTCTCGAGGAAGCAAAGCGCCGCGACCACCGGCGGCTCGGCAAGGATCTGGACCTCTTCTCGATACACGATGAGACCGGGGCCGGCCTCGTGCTGTGGCACCCGAAGGGCGCATGTCTAAAAAACATCATAGAAGATTTCTGGCGCAACGAGCATTCCAAAAACGGTTATGACCTGGTGAGCACTCCCCATATCGGGAAGTCGCAGCTCTGGGAAACGAGCGGCCACCTTGGTTTCTACACGGAGAACATGTATTCTCCCATGGACATCGACGGGCAGCCCTATTATGTCAAACCGATGAACTGCCCGTTCCATATAATGATCTACATGAACAAGGGATGGTCGTACCGCGAGCTGCCGCTCCGGTGGGCCGAGCTCGGCACCGTGTACCGCTACGAGCGGAGCGGCGTACTCCACGGGCTGTTGCGGGTCCGCGGCTTCACGCAGGACGACGCACACCTCTTCTGCCGCCCGGACCAGATGCCGGACGAGATCGACCGCGTCCTCGCATTCTGCCTCTTCATGCTGCGCGAGTTCGGGTTCAAGGACTTCAAGGTCTACCTGGCGACGCGGCCCGCAGAGAAGTCGGTTGGCGACGAGTCGATGTGGCAGGAGGCTATCAAGGCCCTCGAGGCCTCCGTCAACCGTGCAGGCATAGAGTACGAGCTTGACGAGGGCGGCGGCGCTTTTTACGGCCCGAAGATCGATATCAAGATAAAAGACGTTCTCGCGCGCGAATGGCAGTGCTCGACCATACAGTTCGACTTCAACCTTCCCGAGCGGTTTGACCTGACGTATGTCGATACCGACGGCAAAAAGCACCGGCCGTACATGATACACCGCGCCCTCCTGGGCTCGCTGGAGCGCTTTATCGGCGTCCTGGTGGAGCACTACGGCGGCAGGTTCCCGGTATGGCTCTCGCCCGTGCAGGCGGTCCTTATTAACGTTTCCGACGACGAGGCTGATGCTGTGGAGAAGCTGCGGCAGCGCATGGTGGCGGAAGGACTCCGGCCCGCGATCGACCGCAGGGAGGAGACCATGGGGTACCGGGTCCGGGACGCCATCGGGCAGAAAGTGCCCTATATCGGGGTCATCGGTAAAAAAGAGGTCGCAGAAGGCACGGTTTCGGTGCGAAAGCGCGGTGAAGACAAGTCGGCGCCCATGAAGATAGAGGAATTGATCGCAATGATGAAGGACGATGCGGCGCATCACCGTTAAAAAACGCACGCCGGGCACGAAAACTAGTTGATTTCCAGAAAGAGAAAATAAATCTTGTAAAATGCTAAAGTATTTATGGTGGCGCGATACAAAGGCGGCGATATTCCGCGGAGCGCCATACATTCAATTATTCAGGGGGTGTTTAACGCTTGATAGATAAAGGAAGGCGAACCAGCTTAGATAAGTTCGATAAGTACAACGTCAACGAGGAGATCAAGGCGGCGACGGTACGGCTTGTGGGAGACGGCAGCGAACCGAAGGTCGTTCCGACCGGCGAGGCCCTGAAGATGGCACGGGACCTGGAGCTCGACCTGGTCGAGATTTCACCGAACCAGGACCCTCCGGTGGCAAAGATCATTGACTACAGCAAGTTCAAATTCGAGATGATGAAAAAGGCCAAGGAGGCCAAGAAGAAGCAGAAAGTCATCCACGTGAAGGAAATCAAGATGAGGCCGAACATTGATTCCCACGATTTCGAGCACAAGGTTAAACACGCGAGAGAATTCTTAGACGCCGGGGACAAGGTCAAGTTCACGCTGATGTTCAGGGGGCGTGAGATGGTCCACCCCGAGCTGGGCTTTGACGTAATGAACAAGATAAAAGATCTGCTCCTGGATTCGGTCCAGATAGAGAAGGAGATGTCCCAGGAAGGAAGAAATATAACCATGATTGTGACCGGGAAGCCGGCGCCCGTCAAGGTAAAATAATAGCGACGAGGGATAACGAAGATGCCAAAGGTGAAATCCAACAGCGGGGCGAAAAAACGGTTCCGCGTGACGAAGAACGGGAAAGTGGTCCGGGCGAAAGCCTACAAGGGGCACCTGCTTGAGGCCAAGAAGCCGAAGCAGAAGCGCAGGCTCCGGGGGACCGGGCTCACCAGCGAGGTCGAGACAAAGCGCGTCAAGAGGATGCTGCCCTATAGCTGACGGGCCTGCCGCGGTTCGCGGCGCACGCATATATATCTGATATTACGAGGGAGAGTACCATTATGCCGAGAGCAACGACAGGAAGAGTGCATCGGAAACGAAGCAAGAAGATACTGAAGGCCACCAAAGGATATATCGGGGCGAGAAGCACCATTTTCCGGACCGCCAAGGACGCGCGTCGACGCGCGCTCGAGAATTCCTACATTGACCGCAAGAAAAAGAAGCGGGACTTCAGGGCGCTCTGGATCCTGAGGATAGCCGCGGCCTCCAGGCTGTGCGGCATGTCATACAGCAAGTTCATCGCCGGGCTGAAATCGTCCAATATCGAGATCAACCGCAAGATGCTGGCCGAGCTGGCTGCGCGTGACATGGCTGCGTTCAAGAAGATTGTCGATACGGTCAAGGAAAAAGCCGCGTAGCAAGCTCCATCCCGATTCAGTATGGATCATCTACGAACAACGATTAGCGCTATACCCATAGCGCTAATTCTGTTTGTGGCGTTCCAGGGCAGGGCGCTCTCGCTCCCGCTCACAGAGACCGTCTATATGATCCCCGAGTCCAGCGTAGAGATATTCCTCCGGGACGAGGTATTCGACACCGGGAAGCAAAGCCGGAGGGACACGCTCGGCCTCGGCTTCGGGGCCACTGAAAATTTTTCTCTCTGGATCCAGATGTCCTACCTGAGCCAGGACGCCTTCAGGGTAACGAAATCGGATATCGGCGACCTGTTTATCAGGGGAAAGTTCTACATCGGTGATTACGCGAAGAACCAGGTGCACCTGGGGTTCCTTCTTGATATGCGGTTTCCTCTCGCGAAAAACGCATATGTCAACGCCGACTGGCGGAACCTTGCGCTCGGGAAGTACGAGCTGCGACTCGGTCCCTTCGCGCGCTTTGACATCCTCAACGTGGTGTTCATACATTTCAACCTGTTTTACACCTTCCGCGAGGCGAACGGAGAGGATTTCTGGGGCGGCTTCTACATAAATGTCACGAAAAAAGAGACATGGGAGAAGGTTTTCGGTCTTAACCCGGCGGCCGATAACACCTTTTTAAGCACCGGTCGCCTGAAGGACGATTACATGAACGTATCCATGGCATGGAACACGAGCTTCTTCTACCCCTTCGTGCCGTATATCGAATTCTACGGGTCGTTCCGTGTCAGCAGGGCGCACATTGATACGTCGAGCGTACCGATCGAGGCGGCGCGGTACAACACGTTTCTTATGGGTGCCGGCCTGCGCTACTTCTTCATGGAGGCAGTTTATCTGGGCATGTACACGGTACAGAACCCCCTGCAGCGTTCTCAGAAGGACTTTATCCGGGGCATATACGGGATCGAATTGAGCGCCCAGATCTGACGCGCTCATTCCTCTCCGGAGGTGTCATGCATGATGGCAGTTCCTCAAAATATGGCTTGACTTAAAATTTAAATATTATTATATATGAAGCGTTTCAAGCCGTGGTGGGCTTTATTTGAATAATTATATTAATGCCTGTCGCGCGATAAGCCGAAAATAATTATGATATATTCCCGCGCCCGCCGGGCTCCGGGAATCGGAGGTACATGATGATTTCCATGCAGCAGCTTGAGGAACTAGAAAATCGCGTGGTCAAGGCCCTGCAATTGATCAGCGATCTGCGCACTGAGAATTCCAAACTTGAAAACGAGAACGAAGAAATAAAGAGCGAACTTGAAGAAGCCAAGCTCAGCCTGGAAGAGCGCGAGCAAGAGATCGAGAGGATCAGGAAGGAGCTCGACGACGCGACGCGGGAGCTGGAAGAGCTGCAGGCCAAGGAAGAGGTCCTCGAGAAGAAGGTCGTTTCCCTGCTCGGCAAGCTGGATGACCTGTCGTCCGGCGGATCCATCCCGTCAGGTGAGCGCATCGCGAAGAAAAGATATGAATCGCCCGCGCCAGTCCGCTCACGGGCCGTCGGGAAGAAGGTGTTCAAGGCCGCTGAAGAGGAGGATACCATCATCCTCGACGATACCCTTGATGACTTCAAAGAGGAGGAAGTCAGGGTCGAGACGGTGAAAAAATCGGAGACTGTTGATATTGACGAAGATGAGGACATCATCATCATCGACGACGAGGCGGATATAAAGTCCAAGGGCGGTGACGGCGTGTCGCTTGAGACCGTTAGCGACAGCGATGACGACATCATCCTCCTCGACGAGGGTGACGAGGAGATCGTGATCGATGACGTGGACAAGGAAACCGTTATCATTGACGAGGAAGAAGCCGCGCCGAAGAAGGGCGGGGCAAAAAGCAAGTCCAGGGACGACGACGAGTTTCTTATCATCGAAGAGGATGATAAGTAAGCATCTTTACAACGGGGGGTAAACCGTGGAAGATAACAGGGTAAAAGTATCGATTTACGGCCAGGCGTACACGATCAATGGTGACGCCCCCCGCGATTACATTCTCCAGCTTGCGGATTACCTCAACCATAAGATGGAGGAGGTCGGCGCACACAGTTCGGACATCAATCCCACACAGGTCGCGATCCTGGCCGCGCTGAACGTGGCAGATGAGTATTTCCAATTGAAGAAGATTAAAACGGGCGTTGACAGCGAGGTTGAACGCCGTGCGATGGCCCTGATCTCGATGCTCGATGAAGGGCTTATTGGGGATATTTTTTCAAAAGTCCCGCCTGCGGGGGGAGCATCACCGCATCCTTCTGAACAGGGTTGCCAGGCCGGCCGGATATAGCCCCGGTTCTCAGCTATTTTTGATGGTCCGGAGCGGGTATCTAATCATTGTCACCCGGCACACCCATGGTCATTCCATCTCTCATGACGATTTTTTCTTGGATAATAAGCAAACTATACGGTATTATTTTACACTTTTTATAACAGAAGGGGTAGGATTGGTAGGCAGATGCTGGATTTAAAGCAGTTAAGCGACGAGGAGCTGGTGCAATTATACCGTGATGGCAGGGAGGAAGCCTTCACGGAAATATATGCGCGTTACGAGAAAAAGCTCAAGAGGCTCATCTATTACTACATCCCCAATACCGATGATGCGGGCGATGTGTTTCACGAGGCGATCATCAGGGTTTTCAGGCACCTGGGAACATACAATATAAAAAAGTCTTTTTCATCATGGATATATCAGATAGCGATCAACTGCAGTAAGAACTATATCGGAAGGAGCAAGAGGGAGACGCACCTGGTAGAGCAGGAGAGGTTCAGGATACGGGAGGAATATCTCCACCCCGTGTCGCCCGAAGACGTGTTTATCACCGAGAGCGACATGGAGGAATTCAACCGGGCAGTCGAGCGGTTAAAGGAAAAATTCAGGTCGGTGTTCATACTGAGATACGATCACCGCCTCAAGTATTCGGAGATCGCTTCGATCCTGGGCTGCTCGGAGCGGACCGTCAAGTGGAGAATGGAAAAGGCGATCGAGAAGATAGCGCAGCATTTAACCGAGAAGGGAGTCATTTGAGAAAAGCGAATAAACATAAAGCGGCTCGGGACATGAAGGACCTGGTTGATGTCCTCCGCACCGACCCGAAATACCGTGGCGTAGACTGCAACAAGCTCCAGCTGATCCTCGAGCAGTCCGAGCTGCATGTCCCGGCGCGGTGGCCGCAGAGGTTTGACGTCGCGAAGATCCGCGAATATGCCGCGGCATCGCCCGTTTCCGCCCCGGTCCGGGTGCGCGGTGCCTCCCGCTACGCGCGATGGGCGCTCGTGCCCGCGTTCGCCGCGGCC
>JBGTBN010000108.1:0-7999 GCA_041749375.1 Spirochaetota bacterium | reverse complement strand
CAGGCGTTCCGGTAAAAGCGCCACCCGATCACAAACTGCACCGGCGTGGCAAGGGCGAGCTGGAGCCACGGCTCGTGGATGAAGCCGGTGTGCACGCCCGCGAGCATGAGCACCATGGAGAGGAGAAGCGGCGCGCTCAAGGCAGCGGACACCGCCACCAGTATCCCGAGCGCGCGGATCTCGGCCCGCCTGATCTCGGTCGCGCGGTCCGGGCGGTCCATCTCGAGCTTCTCGGCCCCGTACCCGGCCTTCCTGATCTCATCTATTATTTCGTAGGATTTTATCTTCAGGGGATCGTAGAGCACCCGCGCGGTGCCTGCCGAAAGGTTGACCTGCGCCGTGTCGACGCCCTCCCGTTTGCCCACCGCTTTCTCGATCCGCGCGGCGCAGGCCGCACACGACATGCCGGTCAGGATGAGGTCTACCTGCGCGCCTTCGCGCTCCAGCACCAGCTCGGCGCCGTACCCGGCCTTCTCCACCGCCGCGACGATATCCTCGTCCCGGACCCTGTCCGCGTCAAACCGTACGCGGGCCGTCTCAAGCACCAGGTTGACGCTCGCTTCGCTGACACCCTCCACTGCAGCAAGTTCCTTCTCGATCCGGGCCGAGCAGGCGGCGCAGGACATTCCGGTTATTCGAATTGTGCGTTCCTTTTCCATGGCACCATCCTTATCAGTAAGAGGTCCGCGGCGCGCTGTTGTTACCGAAGGCCGGCCGGGCCGCATAAAAGTGTGTTGATTTTTACCCGCCGCCGTGCGATACTTGCGTCAATCCAGCAGACCGGAGGCCCTGTATGAGAATCATCCGCCGTTTCACCATCGCCGCCATCATCTTCTGCGCCGCCGCCCTGACCGCCGCCGGGCAGGATAAGTCCGAAAACCTCTTTTATATCATCAATTATACGATATCACACTGCAACGCCCTGGTCGAGATTAATGGCGTACCCCTGACCAGGACAAGCAGGGACACCGCCTACACCGCCACCGGCACCGCCGACATCGGCAGATGGCTCATACCCGGCGCCAACCTCGTCACCGTGACCCTGCGCCCGCCGGAAGGGAAGATCGACCCGGACGACCGGCAGTCTATCGAGATCAGCGTGTCCACCGCCGTGAAGGGCCAGATGAGCGACGAGGGAGCGAAAATTGCGACCCTGCGCATCCCCGAGAAGGAGGGCGATTCGTTCCTGGCCTCCATCAAGCAGCCGACAAAGAAAGAGCTGCGCTTCACCCCGGCGCAGGTCCCTCCGTCCGAGCTATGGGAAAAGGCGAAACCCGTGAGCCTGGACGATGCCGCCAGGAAAGAGATTCTCGCTCTTGTCCGGGAATACCACGCCGCATACGTCAAAAAAGACCGGGTGAAGCTCAACGACATGCTCATGTTTGCCACGCTTGATGCGGCACGAAACCGCTACTTTTCGGCGGACGAGGCACGGGAGATGCTTGCCAAAGGGCTCAAGGAAATGCTGGCCGACAGGAGCTTCGCCATGGAGCCGCTCAGGGCGGACCTGATCATTCTCAGGCCGATAGCCGGCGGTAAGGTACTATGGGTCACCGATTCAAAGGAAGAGGCACCGGTGCGCTCAAAGAAAATGAAGGACGGGGGATACGTGGAATTTCCCGTCTATGTTGCGCGCATAGACGGGAAATGGGTGATCGTCAGGTGACGTAACCGCGCATGAGCGAGGTTAAGCAACCTCGCCTTCATTTCGCATTGATCCACTTCATCATCTTGCGGAGCTCTGACCCCACCTTCTCTATGAGATGGTCCCGCTGCTCCTGCTTGATCCTGTTGAACTCGGGCCTGCCCTTCTCGTTCTCCTGTATCCACTTTTTGGCGAATGAGCCGTTCTGGATCTCTTTCAGTATCTTCTTCATCTCTTTCCGGGTCTTCTTCGTGATGATCCGGGGGCCGCTCATGTAGTCGCCGTACTCGGCGGTGTCGGACACCGAGTAGCGCATGTAGTTGATCCCGCCCTGGTAGAAGAGGTCCACGATGAGCTTGAGCTCGTGCAGGCACTCGAAGTATGCGATCTCCGGCTGGTAGCCCGCATCGACCAGCGTCTCGAACCCGGCTTTCACCAGCTCGGACGCTCCGCCGCAGAGGACCGTCTGTTCGCCGAATAGGTCGGTCTCGGTCTCTTCTTTAAAGGTAGTCTCCAGCACGCCCGCGCGCGTCGCTCCCAGGCCCTTGGCGTAGGCCAGCGCCGTCTGCTTCGCGGTGCCGGACGCGTCGTTGTGTATTGCGATCAGGCAGGGCACGCCGCCGCCCTTCTCGTACTCGCTCCGGACCAGGTGGCCGGGGCCTTTCGGCGCGATCATGATCACGTCGATCTCTTTCGGGGGAACGATCTGGCCGAAGTGGATGTTGAAGCCGTGGGAGAAGACGAGCGTCTTCCCGGCCTTCATGCAGGGCTCGACGTCCTGCCTGTAGAGCTTCGCCTGCACGTGGTCCTGGGCCAGGATCTGAATCAGGTCCGCTTTCTCGGCCGCTTCCCGCGCCGTCATCGGCTTGAAGTTGTGGGACTCGGCAAGGCGATAGTTATCGGTGCCCGAAAGCTCGGCCACGATCACGTTCAGCCCGCTGTCTCTCAGGTTCTGCGCCTGGGCATGGCCCTGGCTCCCGTACCCGATAATCGCTATCGTTTTATTTTTCAGAACGCCCAGGTCGGCGTCGTTGTCGTAGTACATTTTAGCCATTGGTATTCTCCTTTTATGCCCCCCTGTCCCCCGGAGGGGGCACGGTCGACATTACTTTATTTTTTTATATTTTATTTACTGCGCACAATAATTCTCTGTTTTCGGTATGAACCTGTATGATATTGATGCTTGCACAACAGGCGCTTTCCCACGCGCCCCCTTTGGGGGACGGGGGGAGTTTCGCAGCATTCTTACATGACCCCTTCGGGGGACAGGGGGGGGGCGGTTACTCCTTCAACAGCGACACCCGCCCGGTCCTCATCAGCTCCTTGATACCGTACGGCTTCAGCAGCTCGATGAAATTGTCAATATGCTCCGGGTCGCCCTTCACGCCAAGGGTGACCGTGCGCGGTGAAATATCCGCGATGTCCGCCCGGAATATCTCGCCCAGCTGGTAAATCTCGCTCCGCTTGTTCGGCGGCGCGTTCACCTTCACCATGACCAGCTCGCGCTCGACGGTCGGTATGCCCGTGTGGTCGCTCACCTTGATGACGTCGATGAGCTTGTTGAGCTGCTTCTTCACCTGCTCGATGACCCGGTCGTCGCCCCTGACCACGATGGTCATGATGGACACGTCTTCCTGCTCGGTGGCGCTTACCGTCAGCGAGTCGATGTTGTAGCCGCGGGCGGAGAAAAGGCTCGCCACGCGCGCCAGGACGCCGAACCGGTTCTCGACCTTGACCGATATCACGTACTGCTTCAGGTTGTCGGTGTTTAACATTGCCATCTTACGCGAGCAGCTCCCTCATGATGATCTCCTTGAACGACTGCCCGGCCGGGACCATCGGGTAGACGTTCTCTTCCCGCGAAACGCGGAAGTCGAGCACGATGGGCCGGTCGGTGATTGCGAGCGCCTGCTGCAGCGCGGGGATCACCTCGTCGTACGTCTCGATGCGGAACCCGGCCGCGCCGTAGGCCTCCGCGAGCTTCACGAAGTCCGGTGCGAAATCGATACAGGTGTGGCTGTAACGCTTTTCCCAGAATATCTGCTGCCACTGCCGCACCATGCCCAGGAACCCGTTGTTGAGTATAGCAATGATGACCGGCAGGCGGTGCTGCACTGCCACGATAAGCTCCTGTATGTTCATCTGGATCGAGCCGTCGCCCGCGATGTCGATGACCCGCTTGTCCGGCCGCGCGAGCTGCGCGCCGATGGCCGCGGGGAAGCCGTATCCCATGGTGCCGAGACCGCCGGACGAGATGAAGGTCCGGGGCTGAGTGTACTTGTAGAACTGGGCCGCCCACATCTGGTTCTGCCCCACCTCGGTGCAGATGATCGCGTCGCCGTTCGTCTGGCGGTAAATCTCCTCCACGACGTGCTGCGGCTTGATCCTGCCGCCGTCGTTCATGTCATAGGTAAGCGGGTTCTCCCTTTTAAGCTTCTCGATCTCCGCCTGCCATTCGCCTATCTCGGGCGCAGTGACGATCTCCGTCATGCCGGCCAGCACGCGCTTGCAGTCGCCGACAATGGGAACGTCGACCAGCACGTTCTTGCTGACCGACGCCGGGTCGATGTCGATGTGGATGACCTTTGCGTTGGGAATGAATTCAGCGATCTTGCCGGTGACGCGGTCGTCGAACCGCGCGCCAATGGCGATGAGGAGGTCGGACTCGTTCACCGCGTGGTTCGCGTAATAGGTCCCGTGCATGCCCAGCATCTCGAGCGCAAGGGGGTCCGTCTCCGGGAAGGCGCCGAGGCCCAGCAGGGTCGTGGTGACAGGGATCCCCGTCTTCTTCACGAACTCGCGGAGCTCTTTCGTCGCGTTCGAGATCACCACGCCCCCGCCCGCGTAAATGACCGGGCGCTTCGACGAGGCGATCAGCTGGCAGGCCTTCTTGACCTGGCCGGGATGTCCCTCGTACACCGGCTTGTAGCCCCTCAGGTTGATCGTCTCAGGGTAGAGGAATTTGTACTCTCCGTTCGATATGTCCACGGGCACGTCGATGAGGACCGGCCCGGGCCTGCCGGTGGACGCGATGTAGAAGGCTTCCTTTATAATGCGCGCCAGGTCCCGGATGTCCTGGACCAGGTAATTGTGCTTGGTTATGGGACGGGTGATCCCGGTGATGTCGACTTCCTGGAACGCGTCGTTGCCGATCTGCTCCCGCTTGACCTGGCCGGTGAAGACCACCAGGGGCACCGAGTCCATGTGGGCGGTGGCGATGCCGGTAACGCAGTTAGTCGCACCGGGCCCGGATGTCGCTATAACCACCCCGGTCTTACCCGAGGCGCGGGCATAGCCGTCCGCGGCGTGTACCGCCCCCTGCTCGTGGCGCGTGAGCACGAACTTGAAGGGAGCGTTGTGAAGGGCATGGAATATGGGTATGACGACCCCGCCCGGGTAGCCGAACATGCACTCGACCTTCTCTTTCTTCAGGCTTTCAACAATGATGTCAGCGCCCTTCATTTTCACGCACAAACCCCGTTCCCAATAAAAATAAAGTGTTTAACATAAAGTCCGTGCCTGATTTTTGTCAAATTTTTTTTTAAAAACACGAGGGTTTGCGTTATGTCATGCCGGAGATCATATTTTTGACGCCACTGCCGCCTGGATAAGGTTTGTATGTCATCGCGAGCACAGCGAGGCGATCTGCCTGTATTGACAAAAGGCCCCGTCAAGTTTGATTTAGCATTGAGGCACAACGTGCAGATTGCTTCGTCGTCCCGATTATATCGGAACTCCTCGCAATGACACAACATGAACAGTAATTACTGCCGTGATCAGAATCGTTCGCCTGAACTGTCTCCTTTTTCCACATTCCGTAAAAAATTCCTTGAAATAATTCTCATTGCGGATAGGATTCTTCCCGGCACTCGGGGTCCCAATCGGGTACCCGGCAGCCGGCCCTGTTTTCACAACTTCGCCTTCCCGGAGCGGTACAGCATACATGACACAGAGAACGGACAAGAAGCCCGCTACAATCATAGAAGAAGTCTTCAAGAAGATCATAGAGCACAACGTCAAGGCGAACCACGATGGCATCCCCCATTCCGATCTCTTTGAAAAGGAAATCCAGTCCCTCCTGGGCATCGACAAGTCGGAAATTGAGCAGATCATCAGGCTGCTGAAAGACGCCCACAAGATATTCACGTTCGAGATCATCAAGGATGACCCGGACAACGACATTGTCAGGGTACACGGCTACGTCGAGACCGACCTCCAGACCATAAGGAAGCTGAAAAACTATTTCCAGAAGCTCCTCATGGACGAATACGAGAAGCAGTATACCAAGCGCCTCCTGGTCCACCAGATAGTAAAGGACATGTACGCCCGTCCCAGCTTCTACAAGAACACGATGATCGGCCAGATCGGCAACAAGGCCATCATGCTGGAGGAATACGAGAACCTGATCGAGCGCAACTTCACGGAGTACACGGAGAACTGGAAATCGAACAAGCTCGCGGAGCTGATAGCCCTTTCCGGGGACCTGCTGGAAGCGCCGAAGCCTCTGCCGGCCCAGGAAACGCCGGGAAACGTGCGCAGGCCGGGCGGCGCGCCGGTCAACATGCGCGCCGTCGACTCGCCGCAGTACCAGGACTACTCCTCGGAAAAGGGCAGGCAGTCCCTTGACAAGGTTCTGCAGATATACGGGGTGGAATTCTTTTTCCGGATAAATCTGAGGAAGTGCAACTTCGACCTGCTAAGGCAGATCGTGGAGAGCGGCGAGATTGACCGTCGCGCCGACCTCGTTCTGCTGAAGGACATGATCCAGAAGATGAAAGCCAATATCGGAAGGGACCCCGGCCTCGCCGAACAGAGCGAGAAAATCTACAAACTTGAGCGAATCATCTCCCGCCAGATGCTCTACAGCCGCTGAACGGCCGGCGGGATTTCCACGGTCTGAAGACCGAGGCTATTTCCCGCAGGGCACCTTGCCGTCCATGTAATCCTGGAATGGGACCTTTTTCTGATAGCACTCGTCCTTGATATAGCCCAGGAGAGAAAGAAACATTCCCTTGTTTACAAAGCCGGGTATTTTCGTTATCAGGTTGCCGTCCCTGTCCATGAAGACCACGGTCGGCAGGCCCTGCACGCCGAGCATCATGGCGAACTCCTGCTTGGTCAGGACATGGTTCTTGTAGTTTATGGTCTCGCCCGGGTTGGTGTCCGTGTGGATCCGGACAGCGATATAACTCTTTTTCAGCTTTTCAGCCACCTCGCCGTCCGTGAAAACCTCGGCCTCCATTTTCTTGCACCAGCCGCACCAGTCAGCATAAAAATCCATGACGACCGGCTTGCCCTGCTCCTTCGCGAGCTTGAGTCCCGCGTTGAAGTCCCGCCATTCCACGCTCGCTTTTTCAGCGGCCGGGGTGGCCGCTTCAATGCCTTCCTGCTCTGTGGATTTCGTGCATGCAGCCGCAAACCAGAAGACCGTCATGATAAGCGTGATAATTACATATGTTCTTTTCATTATTAAATTAACCTCTATTTATTCGGAACCGCCGGTGAGCGGCATCGCGCATCCCGACACATGGTATGTAAACGTAACTATACTCCCGATGAAAATTTGCAACAGATTTTACCTGCAGCAGCAAAATATTGTCAACAAGTTATTTTATAATATACTAAAATACTTTATATTTGTCAACGCTTTTCCTGCCGGTAATTTAGTATTGACGGAACCAGCCCGGGTCACCCCATAGTATGCATCGGGGCGGGGTACCGATCCCGCCCGAAACGGCACTCATGATAACAAGAACGAGCGGCATCATCATGGCGACGAAGGTCGAGGCGGAGCCTTTCATCAGCGGCTTAGGGCTCACCCTCGCGGGGAAAAAACCGGTACCCCTGTACACGGCCGGTCCGCTTGTACTTGCGTTGTCCGGCATCGGCAAGGCCGCGGCAGCCATCGCGACCGCGGCGCTCATCGAGCGGCACCATCCGTCGGCCGTGTACAACTGCGGCGCCGCGGGCGCTGCAGGAAGCGGCTTTTCGGTGGGTGACATCCTCCACATCGACAGGGTGTACGAGCTGGACCGCTTTTACCTTGCGACAGACCGGCCCGTGACGCACAAACCGGACACCATGCGCGGCTTCAGGAAGGCGTCGCTCGCAACCAGGGACAGGCCCTTCCTGGACGACCAAGACCGCCACGCGGCGGCCGCGCACGCGGACCTGGTGGACATGGAGGGCGCCGCGGTGGTGCAGGCGTGCCACGCATTCGGCGTCGACGTGTACCTCTTCAAGATCGTAAGCGATACGCACGGAGCGGGCACGGAGGAAATCATCGGCAACATGATCGCCACCAGGGGAACAATGTTCGAATTTTTCCGCGACAGGATCAGGCCCGGGTTATGA
>JBGTBN010000107.1:0-4990 GCA_041749375.1 Spirochaetota bacterium | reverse complement strand
TGCCCGCGTTCGCCGCGGCCATGTTTTTCCTGGTATTCCCATGGGTAACGTGGAACGACGGGAACATCGGCACTATCACGCGCGTCACGGGCGGGACGATGGCCGTCAGCCGGGCCGGGGGAGACCGGCTCGAAGCCGGGGACTCCCTGTCGCCGGGCGATGTCATAACCACGGGGCAGGGTTCATCCATTGATATAAGTTTCAATACTACGATACGCATGCGCATTCTCGAAGGGAGCCGGGTCGAGCTTGGAAATTTCGAGCTCTCGCCCGCACGGAAATTCGACGCGCTGGTCGCGTCCGGCGGCTGCATCTTACAGGTACGGAAGCTGGCCTCGGGCGAGTCCGTGGCCCTGCGCACTGCCGGTTCCGAGGCATCGGTGAAGGGGACGGCCTTCAGCGTCATGGTGTCCGGTGACGGGAGCGTCCGCTACGAGGTTTACGAGGGGACCGTCAGGGTCCGGAGGCGGTTGCCGTCCGACAGCGGTCTTGGGCCGGAGGAAAAGGAAACGCTTTCCCGCTATTTTGAATCGCATGAGCTGATGCTGGGCAGGGGGAAAGCCTGCCGGATAAAACCCGATACGCTGTCCCCGGACCGGGCACGGTCAGGCGCGGCCGGCGGCCGGATTGCGGGCCTGTCTCTGCCGGTCGTGCAGGAGGGACCCGGCGCCCTGACCTTGAAGGACGAAGCGTCGTTGTTCGCCGGGATCGCTCCGATCCGGGAAGTCGCCGGCGACAGGACGGCGCGGGTATCGCCTGATGCTCCCGGACAGTCCGGGCCCGACAGCAGGGGCGCAGCGGAGAATGAACCGTCCGTGATGAGCGGGCAGATATATCTGGTATACGTGCCCGAGAATGATTCAATCCTGACGATCGGCGAGTCGTTTATCAGCGCGACACGTGCCGGCGCATCGCTCTGGCGCCTCGACCTCGATGACGCCATCGCGACGATGCCCGTGCGGGACGGCCTGTCGCTCTATTTCGCTACGGTGCGCGACACGGTGAGCAGGCTCGACCTCGGTACCGGTGCGGTCGCGTGGACCGCACTTGCCGGCGGCGCGGCGCGTCTCGTTATTGACGGCAGCGGCATCTACTACGCCGCCTCGCGGGGCCTTGTCGGCAGGCTCGACCGCCGCGGCGAGCTCCTCTGGAAATCGTCAATCGGTGACGAGATATCGGCTGCTCCCGTTCTCACGCGACACATGATGCTGGTGCCGACGCGAAAGGGAAGGCTCGTGGGGATCGACAAGTACCGCGGGCTCAATGCCATTGACAGCGGCTTCCCAGGCAGGATAGTCTCGCTCGGGACCGCGAAAGACATGGCCTTTGTCGCGACCGAAGACGGGCAGCTCTCGGCCTATTCAATGAAGGAGGGAAAGATCGCGTGGCGCTACCCGATCAACGATTCGTTTACCTCCGACATGATCGTCCAGAACGACTCGGTATATGTTTTCGGCCGCGGGGGACGGGTCCACCGCGTCAGCATGTCCGGGGAGCAGATCTGGACCAGGGATGCGGGAAATCCCATCGTGAAACGGGTTGCCGAAGATGCGCTTCGCCTCTACCTTCCGTCGGAACAGACGTTGTGCGTTATCAACAAGATCACCGGAGACATCACGTGGTCCCTCATGGCTCCCGGCATCAAATCCGGCAATGTGGCCATTTCAGGCGGGAATATCTATTTTGAAAACGAGAAGAACGGCCTGACCAGCCTTAAAAAGTGATCCGGCGCCCTCAGCCCCTCCCGACATACCCCGGTAGTAAAATATGCTCTCATTCCGGCGTTTTTCACACGCGCGGCTGGCCCCGGGGTCATGGGTCCTAAATCAACCGCTGATTTCCAAAAAAATGCTTGAAATGTACGGCTTTTATTTTAGAATAAATTGTTTACCGGGCATATTCACTTTATCAGGATAACCGATATGAATTTAAACGAGCTGATCAGGAAACAGGACGATCTCGGGACGCAGATGGCAAGCGAGGATGAAGAAGAGCTGGTTGCCGAAGGCGCCATTATCCAGCTGGTCAGTTTCGTACTCGATGATGTTGAGTACGGGGTCGATATTCTTGCCGTTCACGAGATCCTCCGGTTCCCTGAAATCACCCGCCTGCCGAACACGCCCAATTTTATAATAGGTGTCATCAACCTCAGGGGGAACGTCATACCGGTGGTGGACGTGCGCAGGCGCTTCGGGTTTACCCGGGCACAAGTGACCGACCTCACACGGATCATAGTCATAGAAACGAACGACAAGCTGGTGGGCCTGATGGTCGATAACGTACACCAGGTCGTACGGATTACGCAGAGCAACGTTGATCCTCCCAGCGAGCTGATCGAGGGAGTGTCCGAGCGTTACATCTGGGGGATCGGGAGGCTGAAGGACCGGCTGATCGTCATTCTCAACCTGGCGAACATTCTGTTCCTGGAAGAGGATTAGGGTCTCTCGCAGAGCGGCGCGGCATGGCCGGCGCCGGGATGCGGGTCGTTTTTCGGGCAGGCCGGCGCGTCGAGTGCCGGGCAGGCCGTCACAGGACGGCGTGTTAATCGAACAAGTGGAGTTTCATTATGGCTTTTTCTCTCGGCGAATATCAGGACATTTTTCTGGAAGAGGCGGACGAGCAGCTTCAGGAGCTGAACCAGAACCTCCTCGAACTGGAAAAAAATCCGGAAAACCTTGAAATCATAAATAACATTTTCCGCGCCGCACATTCGCTGAAGAGCTCCGCGGCTTTCGTCGGGCTCAATGAGCTCAGCGACCTTGCCCACATGATGGAAAACCTCCTCCAGGGAATACGGGACGGTGGCATGGGAGTGACGCCGGATATCATCGACGTCATTTTCAGGTGCTTTGACGAGATCCATAATGTAATCGACACCATCGCCTCTGGCGACAAGCCGGAGCAGGACCTCCAGTGGCTGATCGACGATATCCGGGCCATCTGTGAAAACACGACAAAGACAAAGAAGCCGAAAAAGCAGGCTGCTGCGGCAGCGGCCCCCCGTGCGAAAAAGGAGCCCGGCATACCGCAGACCATGCTTGATGGCGAATTGCGCAGGAGGATCCGCGAGGGCATCGAGGGGGGCAAGTCATGCTACGAAGTGACGGTCTATATCGAGGAGATGGCCCAGATGAAATGGGTCAAGGCCCAGCTGGTCGTCAGCAATCTCGGAAAAATCAGCGAAATCGTCGTCACGTTCCCGTCCGTCGAGGACCTGAACGACGACGAGGTGAACAACGTATTCAAGGCGGTCATCCTCACCGGCTCCACTGTCGAAAACGTATGGCGCTCCGCCAATCTTGACCTGATATACCGCATCGACATGCGGCCTCTCACCATCGTCCGGAAGGACGACAAGGTCGGTCTCCAGTTCGGCGAGTCCAGGACCTATTCAGGTGACTTTGTCGTGGGAGGTCGCAAACAGGATTCCGCTTCGGTCCTGACCGCGGTCGCCGATGAAGACGATATTTCACTGGACGACGAGCACGTGGACGCTGTCGATGAGGAGGAGGACGAGGCCCTTGACGCTGACAGGATCGGGGTCCGCGGGGAAAAGCCCGACCAGGAGAGAAGGAAGTCTTCGGTGCTCAAGACCGTAAAGGTATCCATAGACAAGCTTGACCTGCTCCTGAACAACGTTGGCGAGCTGGTTATTGCCAACTCCGGCTTCTACAAGCTTTACGAGGAGATGCGCAAGATCAGCGAGGAAAAATCGATCATTAACGAATTCAAGAGCCGCATGGAGCAGATGTCCCGCATCGCGAAAGATCTACAGAGCGGGATCATGAAGACGCGGATGGTTCCCATCGGCCAGGTCTTCAGCCGGTTCAAACGGCTGGTGCGCGACCTCGCCAAGGAATTCAACAAGGACGTCGAGCTCACGATCAAGGGCGAGGAGACGGAGCTTGACAAGAAAGTGATCGACTCCATCGGCGAGCCGCTCCTTCACCTTCTCAGGAACGCGGCGGACCACGGTATAGAATCGGCCGAAGAGCGCCGGAAGCTCGGCAAGTCGGACCTGGCCCATATCACGATGAATGCCTACCAGAGCGGGAACCAGATATTCGTCGAGGTAAGCGATGACGGCAGGGGCCTGAACATTGAACAGATCAAGCGCAAGGCGGTGGAGCGCGGTCTCGCCACGCCGGAAATGCTGTCCGCAATGGACGACGCGGACATATACAATTACATCTTCACGCCCGGGTTCTCGACGGCCGATAAGGTGACCGACATATCCGGCCGCGGGGTCGGGATGAACGTTGTGAAGGAGATCGTGAGCGAGCTCAACGGCAATGTCATAATCGAGACAGAGTGGGGGATGGGCACCAGGTTTGTTCTCTCGTTCCCCATAACACTGGCCATTATCCCGGCCATCATGGTCAAGGTCCGTCACGAGATGTACGCAATCCCGTTGACGGACGTCATTGAAACGATAAAGATATCCCAGTCGGACATAACGACCATCGAGGGCCACGAGGTGATCAACCTGCGCGGCGAGATACTGTCGCTGCTCCGGCTTTCACGGTTCATCAGGACCGAGAGCGCGCTCGGACCCGACGACAAGATGCCGGTCGTCGTCGTCGGCTTCGGCAGCCGCAAGATCGGCATGATCGTGGATTACCTGGAAGGCAAGCAGGAGATCGTCATCAAGTCGCTTGAGCAGAACTACAAGACCGTCGAGGGCCTCGCGGGTGCCTCGATACTCGGCGACGGTAGCATCTGCCTGATACTCGATATCTCCTCGATGATAAACAGGGTCATAGCGGACCAGGACCGGCTTTCGAAATTCGACAAGAAGCGTCTTACGGACGCGCATGAGGCCGATATCGTGGAAGTCCTCGATGACGATGAGGTCCTCCATCGCGCGACCCGGGGCGTGGCAGTCGGTGCCGGGCTGAAAGCCGCTCCGGTTGTCTCCGTGACGAAACCGGCGGAAGAGCCCGAGCCGGTGAAGGTCGGTGCGGCCGTCGAGCGGTCGTCCGCGGACGCC
>JBGTBN010000106.1:0-7869 GCA_041749375.1 Spirochaetota bacterium | reverse complement strand
CTCCGCCACGAACCGGCGCTCGCGCTCCCCGCGCGGCTCCACCGTGCCGAAGCAGGAGGCGAGCATCGCAACGATCGCGCGGGCGCTCTGCTCGGAAATGCCGGTGATGTTGACGCGCATGACCCCGGTCCCGGCAAGGTTGAGGTCCCAGGTGAAGTAGACGCCTGCTGGCAGGGCGGCGCCGTGCTCGAACCTGTCGATGTCCACGTGCTGCCAGGATTCCGTGATCGACTGCCCGTATTCCATGTCGAGCGAGCAGGGGCCGGAGGCAAGGTGCAGCTTCATGTCAATGCCGCCCATGCTGTCCGAAGTGGCCATGATCTCGCGCACCTCTGCCGGGCCGGCAATCTCGGTGAAGATAGATATGAGGGCGTATGCTACGGTCTGCGTGGCCGGGCGGTCGCACCGCGCCCTGATATACTTGTGCAGGCTGTCCAGGTCCGCTTTCGGCAGCTCGCGAATGTCCCTGAGGTCAAGCTTGAGTTCGCTCATGCGTACACCGTAACAGGAGTGCGGCATCCCGTCAACAGTTTCATGCACCCTGCCGCGGCTGCGCCAGTATCAACGCAGGGTATGGCCGGCCGATATCCATGCCTTTATGCCGCCGCGGAGCTCGAACACCCTGGTGAAGCCCAGCTCCTCCATTATGCCCAGGGCGCGGCCGCTTCTGTTGTCGCTGCGACAGTAGACAAAATAGGTTTTATTCTTATCAAATCCTGCCAGGTTCTCCCTGAACATGGGCGAATAGTAGTCGAGCAGGACCGAGTTCGGGATGTGGCCGTCACGGTACTCGCCCGCGGTGCGGATATCCAGGATCACGAAGCTCCTTTTCCCCGCGTTTGCGCGAATGAGCTCTGCAGCTTCGTTCGCTGAAATCTGCCTGAAGTCGGCCCCGGTCGCTGAAACGCGTCCCGGCCCGGTGAAGAGCATGGTTGCTGCCCCAATTACTGATGCCAATGTATATAGTTTGTTTTTCATTATAGTTACCTTATAATTAAGATTATTCTAATATACTGAAATACTAGGAAAAAGTCAAGCGGGGAATTCCCCATCCATATGGGCTGGAGCTTTTATAATGCGAATGCTCGCAAGTCTCTCGCAGAGGCGCAGAGACGCAGGGGGGGAATTAAAATAATAATTAATTATACAGATGGCTGCAAATTTTTTGTTTTTCCTGTTGGACCTGACTAACTTCAAATAATTTCAAGATCAGGTTAAGCGACGCTCTTTGAAAAAATTAGTTTATTTTCCCGACCCGACCCGGGCCGGGATAGGACCGTTTTACGATAATGGCACCATCATACATAACAATTGTCGAGGTACAACAAAATGAAAGCTCTCTTCATGCTGGTGCTGGCGACCCTGGTTTCATGCACGCCTACGGAGGATGGAACCTGGCCCAATGGCACCATTCCATTTATGCTGGTGGGGATCAACGGGGATGAGGCGAAAAAGATATTTGAAGCAATGTATTTATGGGAAGCGGCTTCAATGGGCAGGATACAATTCCGGTTGCAGCTGGATAACCCGGGCGATTATTCACGCACAAATACACTGTATATTGTTAAAAATGAGATCATTTCCGGCGTTCTTGGCACCGGTTATTTCCCTGGGGAGATTAATGTGCTCTTCCTGGATCGTTTCGAGCAGCGGGCGATACTCCATGAGCTGGGACACAAGATAGGCCTTGAACATGAGCACCAGAGGCCCGACCGCGACCTGTTTATTACAATCGACTGGAACAAAATCAGCCCGGAATTTGTGTCGCAATTCAATTATCTCAATCCGGAACTATATGACTATTCGTACTATCAATATGATTATGAAAGCGTCATGCATTATGGCGAGGAAGATACATCGGCGATCGATTCCCGTGGGCATGCGATCGGTTTGAGTTCCATCAGCTTTTTCGATGCCCTGAAAGTGCAGGACATGTATGAAAAACAATGAATAATTAGAAGACCATCAACGCCCTTCCCGCTGCGCCGGGCGGCGCACGAACAGTAAGTCAACATAAGAATTAAATATAATTCATCGCCTCCAGCGGCTTGATCCTCACCGCTTTTAACGCGGGATACAATTCCGCGATGAAGGTGGTGATGAACACGACAAGCGTGGCAGACACAATGTCCCTTGTCGAGAGCACAGGGTAGATGATATTCCCGGTACCCCACTTTCGCATGGACTCGAGCGCGAAGGAAAAGTCGATGCCCGTATGACCGCGTCCTCGACCATCTTGCCGAATGCGCCTTTCTACACCGCTTTCATGAATATGATCATCATGCATCCAGCCATGATGGCAACAGGGTGAGGATGGTCCGGCGCCTGTTTTTCCTGACATTCCACCAGCCAAGGGTTATTTCCTGGAAGGGCAGGTTCAGTTTCATCATGGTTGCTCTGACCCCGATAAGATATATGTCAAGGGTTTCATAAGAACTGTCGATTTAGTGTTATTTATTAACAAATTTAAACAATTTGTGTAATAATTTCAGATCTAGTAAATAAATAATATAATGATGATGTAGATATAATAAGTCGGGAGTATCTGTTTTGAAATAATTAATTTTAGTTTGTTAATTTAGAAAGAAAACAAAGTTGACAAATAAAAAAATTCGAGATGTGTGGTTTATGCAAAGCGGTACTGGCACAACGAGGTTACGAATGTGGCGATAACTATCGCCCTGTTGCTCAAATTCATGAAAAAGTAGTCCTGTCCGATAAAACAGGGCGAATACATCAGTTGTGGTGCGTATTATATGGAAGCAGGTAAACCAAAAGCGTTGAAACAGCAAAACCGTAAAGTGGTGCTGGATCTTTTCCGGAACGCGGGCATCCTTACCGCGGCCGATATCACCGTAAAGACAGGGATCAGCAAGACAACCATTATGAAGATTCTGGCTCACCTGGTGGATAGGAATATCATCGTTGAAGCCGGCAAGGGCGAGTCCGGCGAAGAAGGCGGCAAGCGGCCGAACAATTTTCAGTTGAATAAAGATTCAGCGCGCGCCGTTGCGATACACCTCTTCCCCGGCGCCATTAATGCCATCATAACCGACTCGAGGACCGTCATCCTTGAAACGAAATCGTCGCCGATAGAAGCGACCGATAATGTCGGCTCCGTGGCGAAAAAGGTGCATGCCATGATCAGGGACCTCAGGTCCGGCAATAACGGCATCCCGCTCGCCGGTGTCGCCATGGCCCTGCCGGGCATCGTGGATTCGGCCCGCGGCGTTCTTCGGTACGCGCCGCGTTTTTCAGCGTGGGGGAGCGATATCCCCGTTACGAAGATGCTGGAGGACGGGGTCGGCGATGTGCCGGTCTATATTGATAACGAGTGCCGCTTCCAGGTCATGGCAGAAAAGTATGCGGGCGCCGCCGGCGATAGGAGGAACATCATCGCGATCGAGGCGGGCGCGGGGCTTGGCGCGGGCATCATGATGGGCGGGGAGATCAAGCGGGGCGTGCACAACCTGGCGGGCGAGATCGGCCACATGGTGATCAACCCGTCAGGCGACGAGCCGTGCGTGTGCGGCGGCAACGGCTGCTTCGAGGTGATGGTCTCGACCCGGCGGTTGGCGAAACGGGTGAAGGAATGGTCGCCGGAGTACCCGGACTCGCCGCTCGCGCGCGCCGCTGATGTCAGGGGCGACCGGTTGGTGAACGCCATTTTTTCCGTCGCGGAAAAGGGCGACCGGCTGGGCGGGCAGATCTTCGACGAACTGGTCGACTGGTTTTCGATCGGCCTCTCCAACCTGATCGTCACCCATGACCCGGACATCATCGTGCTGCAGGGCGCGTACACGAAAGCCGGGGACTATTTCATCACGCGGCTGAGGGAAAAAGTGAACGCGCGCGTCCTGGTCACCCTGAAAAAAGACGTGGAGTTAGTGAGCTCGGAGCTCGGGCGCAACGCCGGCCTGATCGGCGCAGCGTTCCATATCAACAATGAATATTACCGGGGCCTCATGGCCTGACGGGCATAGAGAATTTCTTCAAGCGGGGTTCCCATGAGTGAAATAAGTTATCACAGCGTATGCGCCTGGACGTTCAACGCGGGGCACGGCGGTTTCACGCCCGCGGATTCACGGCCCGCGTGGTCGGGCGGGAAGCTGGACACGGCCGGCAAGATCCGGCTGATACGCGAGAAGATCGCCCCGCGGCTGCCGGCGCACATCCGGCTCGGCCTTGAGGTCCATTATGATTACGAATACGACGAGCGGACGGCGGAGGGTATTGCCGGGGCGCTCGTCGATTTCGGCATGTCCCTTGCCATGGTTACGCCCGGTGCGCACCGGCACTTCGCCTATGGCGGCGTGTGCTCGCCCGACCCGCGCGAGCGGGAAGAGGCGGCGGCGTACTGCCGGCGGTCAGTGGACCTGGCGTATGGCCCGATGAAAAAGGCGTGGAACCCGGACGCGCCGCCCTCGCTGGTGCTCTGGAACGGATCGTTCGGCTACGATATCGCCACGGTCGGCATCCGCGACATGTACCGCAACCTGAAGGAACAGGTCGCCGCGCTCTGCGAGCACGAGAAGAAGCTGGGCGGCGGGCTCTTCGTTTCCATCGAGCCGAAGCCGAACGAGGGGCACCCGGCCATGCTGATACCCACGGTCGCCAGCGCGATCCTTTTCTGGAGGACGCTCGAGAGGGAATTCGGCGTGTCGCCGGAAAAGAAAGGTGTCAACAAGGAGTTCGGCCACTCGGAGATGATCGGGCTCGACCACGTGTACGACACGGTCGAGGAGATCGACAATGGCATGCTCCTCCACATGCACATAAACAGCCAGGGCTACAACGACGGCATCATCATGGGTGGCCCGGGCAAGTTCGACATCGACCATGGCGCGCGGATCAACGGGATGAACATCGCGATCGCCGGGCTCATCCGTGACGCGGGATACCGCCGGTGGAAGGGCCATGACATGCAGGTCCGGCCCTATGACTCGGAAGAGCGGGGGATCGACCGCGTGGTCAGGAGCATCATAAGCTGGGAGTCCTGCGAGAAGGCGGCGGCGGACATGGATTACGCCGGCCTGATGAAGCGCATCGAGGCGCGGGACACGGCCGTGGCAGAGGACATGATGAGGGACGCGGTCGCGAGGGCGAGCGGCTATTTCAGGGAAATGTACAGGCCGGCCTGATACGGCACGGTGAATGCGGCAGAACGGGGAGTGACGGATGCTTTCTCTCGGGATTGAATTCAGCACGCAATCGGTCAAGATGCTGGCGCTTGACGCGGCAACCGGTGAGGTTGCCCACGCCGGCGCGTTCGAGTACGATGCCGCGTTTCCCGGGTACTGCACGCTGCGCGGCGTCCTTCCCTCGGAAGACCCGGAGGTTCGCCATACCTCGCCCCGCATGATGCTCGAGGCGCTGGACCGCGCGTTCTCCCTGCTGGCGGGCGCGGGAATCACGAAACACGTCGGCGCCGTGAAGGTTGACGCGATGCAGCACTGCACCGTGTACGCGGGCCCGGACTTCGGCCGGGCCGCCGGCGCGCTTGATCCGCGGAGTACGCTCCTGGAGCAGGCCGGGCCCTGCCTGACGCGGGATACAATACCGATCTGGGAAGACCGGAGCACCGCGGCAGAGGCGCGCATTCTCACCCGGGCCCTTGAAGCGGCCGGCGGCATCGAGGCGCTTACCGGCAACCGGGCCGAGCCGCGGTTCCCAGCGGCGCAGATCATGAAGTGGGCGTCGGAATCGCCGGATGAATACGCCCGCACCGCGCATATCTTCCTCCTGAGCTCATTCATCACCTCCCTGCTGGCCGGCATCATCGCGCCGGTGGACACGGGCGACGGGTGGGGGACGAACCTGAACAGCATGGACATCGGCGGCCCCGGCTGGAGCGGGCCCGCGCTTGCGGCAGTCGGGGGATACCTTGCCGGGAAGGGCTGCGCGGCCGGGTTTGCCGCGAAGCTCGGCGCGATAACGCACTACGACGAGCCGGTCGGGATGGTCTCGCGGTATTTCGCGGATAAATACGGCGTATCACCGAATGCGGTCGTGCTCGCCGGGACCGGCGACAACCCCGCGACCCTACTCGGGTGCGGCGGCGCAGTCGTGGTGTCGCTGGGAAGCAGTTACACGGTCAACGGCGTCATGGACGCGCCGCGTCCCTCCGCGTCGGGCGAGTACAATGTCTTCGGCTACACGAAGGGCCGCGCCATGGCCCTCTCGGTCATAACCAACGGGACTAGGGTGCACGACCGGTTCATGCAGGAGTACGTCATGAAGGGCCGGGCAGCATCGCCCGGAGCGGCTGAGTGGCAGGAGTACGCGCGGCTCGCCGGCGGTCCCGCGCTCTCCGCGGATGAGCCGCTTCTCCTGCCCTACCTGCTTGATGAGTCCGTTCCCCCGATGCGCAGGGGCATCGTGCGCGAAGGCTTCTCCCCCGCCGATCCGCGCATGAACATACGCGCCCTGCACGTGTCGCAGGCCCTGTCGATCAGGCTCCACGCGGAGCATATCAGGGGAAGCGCGCCGATCTGCGTGGCGGGCGGCGGCTCGCGGAACATGCTCATGAAACAGCTCCTCGCCGACCTGTTCGGGCGCGAGGTTTACTCGATAGAAGACGCGGCCTCGGCAGCCCCCCTGGGGTGCGCGTTGAGCGGCGCCCGTTACCTGTACGATCTCTCCTATCAAGAGGCCGCTGGCCGCGCGGTGCGGCGCGATGCGTCATCGGTCTGCAGGCCGCTGCCGGACAATGCGGGCAGGGTCGGGGCGCTGCTGCAGCGATACAAAAAACTGGAATCGGAACAATAAACACACATCGAGGGACGAGCATGGAACCCGGGATCAATGAACTTGTCAAAAAAATGACGCTGAAAGAGAAGATGCGGCTGATGTACGGCATCAGGGGACTGTCGGGCCTTACCCCTCTCACCTACCCGCTGATGCGCTTCAGGACGCGCGGGAACGCCCGGCTCGGGGTGCCGCCCTTCCTTTTCTGCGACGGGCCGCGGGGGATCGTGCTCGGGAGGTCCACCTGCTTTCCCGCCACCATCGGCAGGGGAGCCGCCTGGGACCCGGAGCTGGAGAAGCGCGTGGGCAGGGCGATGGGGGTCGAGGCGCGGAACCAGGGGGTCAACTCCTGCGGCGCCGCGTGCATCAACATCCTCCGCCATCCCGGGTGGGGCCGCGCGCAGGAGACCTACGGCGCGGACACCTGCCACATGGGTGTCCTGGGCGCGGCGCTGGTCGCGGGGCTCCACGAGAGCGTGATGCCCGTGATCAAGCACTTCGCGTGCAACAGCATCGAGCTCTCGCGCTTCAGGGTGAACGTCACCATCGGCGAGAGCGAGCTCCGGGAGATTTACCTGCCGCATTTCAGGGCCGCCATCGACGCCGGCGGGTCCATCGTCATGACCGCCTATAACAGGGTGAACGGCCATCACTGCGGCGAGAACAAACACCTGATCACCGACATCCTGAGAAACGAGTGGGGCTTTGACGGCTTCGTGATCTCCGACTGGTTCCTGGGCTGCCGCAGCACCGGCCCGTCGGTCAGGGCCGGGCTCGATATCGAGATGCCGCAGGCGTTTTATTACCACCCGGTTCGATTGAGGAAGGCCCTGAAAAAAGGAAGCATCACGGAGATGATGATCGATGACGCGGTCGGCAGGATCATGGGCGCGCAGAAAAAATTCGGCCTGTTCGACTCGAAATCCGCCGCGGACAAAAAGCTGGTCGCCTGCCGGGAGCACACGGACCTGGCGCTCGAGTCGGCGCGCCGGAGCCTGGTGCTGCTGAAGAACGAGGGAGGCGTCCTCCCCCTGGAGCGGGAATCGACGCGCACCCTGGCGGTTATCGGCCGCCTCGCAAAACGGGCTAACCTGGGGAGCTTCGGCAGCGTGGGCGTGAGGC
>JBGTBN010000105.1:0-6611 GCA_041749375.1 Spirochaetota bacterium | reverse complement strand
GCCTGCGCCAGCGCCGGGGCGTCGTTGGTCCCGTCGCCGATCATGGCCACGAGGTGCCCCCCTTGCTGGTCTTTCCTGATTACGCCGAGCTTCGTCTCAGGCTTCGCCTGTGCCAGGAAGTCGTCGACCCCCGCCTCGGCGGCAATTGACGCGGCAGTGAGGGGGTTGTCGCCTGTTATCATGACCGACTGTATACCCATCCGCCGCAGGTCGGACAAACGGGCCGCGATACCCTGCTTGACCACGTCTTGAAGACGGATAACGCCGATCACCTGGCGGTTTTCAGCTACGACGAGAGGCGTTTCTCCAGCCATGCTCAACTGGTCGGCCGCCTGCCGCATCGGATCTGGAATATCGGCGTTGAAGCTTCTCAAATAATCTTCGATTGACTTGATCGAGCCCTTGCGTATTTTTTTATTCGCCATGTCGATGCCGCTCATGCCCGATTCGGGGGTGAAGGGTACGAAGACGGAACCTTCAGGCTGGCGGATGTCCCTGCCGTGGATGCCCAGCTCCTTCTTCGCCAGGACCACGATGCTGCGGCCCTCGGGCGTCTCGTCCGCGAGTGATGAAAAGAGCGCGGATTGGACCAGTACGTTTTTTTCGATACCCGGGGCCGGGATAAACTCGGAAGCCATCCGGTTGCCCAGGGTGATGGTGCCGGTTTTGTCCAGGAGTACGGTTGTGACGTCTCCCGCCGCCTCTACCGCCCTGCCGCTCATGGCGATGACGTTATGCGCCAGGAGCCGGTCCATGCCCGCGATGCCGATGGCGGGAAGGAGGCCGCCGATTGTAGTCGGCATGAGGCACACGAGCAGGGAGATAAGTATCGGCACCGTGGTCCGTATCCCCATGTAGGCCGCGAACGCGGGAAGGGTGGCCACGACCGCGATGAACAGGATGGTGAGGCTCACCAAAAGGATCCCGAGAGCGGTTTCATTCGGCGTCTTCTGGCGCTTCGCGTTCTCGACCATTTTAATCATATTGTCCAGGAAGGTTTCGCCCGGGTTCACGCTGATACTCACGGTAATCGTGCCGGAGAGGACCTTCGTCCCACCGGTCACGCCGCACCGGTCGCCGCCGGATTCGCGGATGACGGGTGCCGATTCGCCGGTTATGGCCGATTCGTCCACCAGCGCTGTTCCTTCGATGATATCTCCGTCGCCGGGTATGGTCTCTCCCTCCTTGATGGTGATGCGATCGCCGCGTCTGAGGGCGCCGGCCGACACGGTTTCCGTCGTGCCGTCATCCCTCACCCTGGCCGCGGTGAGCTGGTTACGCGTGCTCCTGAGCGATTCGGCCCGCGCCTTTCCCTGTATCTCGGCGAGCGCTTCGGCGAAATTGGCGAAGAGCACGGTGACCCAGAGCCATAATGAAACCTGGAGGCCGAGCGAGTAGCTCTGCCCCGTGACCATGTACCGGATCGTCACCGCGGTCGTGATGACCGATCCGACCTCGACCACGAACATGACGATGTTTCTCCAGAGGATGAAGGGGTTGAGCTTGGTGAACGATTGCCTGATTGCGGCCGTTATGTATTTTGATTGCCATATGGTCATGGTGATGCCTCACTTAAAAAAGTTTCATCTGGTTAACGAAGAAGTGCTCCAGCACGGGACCGAGCGAATATACCGGGAAAAAGGTAAGGGCTCCCATGATGAAAATCACGCTAATCAATATCACGATGAACATGATGCCGGTAGTGGGGAAAGTCGCCGCGCTTGCCGGGACTATTTTCTGCCTGGCGAGGGAACCCGCCACGGCGAGCGCTGGCAGGATCGTCGCGAACCGGCCTATGAGAATGGCGACGCCGATCGTAAGGTTGTAGAATACCGTGTTGGCGTTCAGGCCGCCAAAGGCCGATCCGTTGTTTCCGTGGCCTGACGTGTATGCGTATAGTATTTCCGACAGACCGTGGGACGAAGGATTGTTGAGGCCCGCGAGGCCGGCCTTCGACGAGATGGCAACGGCCGAGAAAATGATCATTGATATCATGGGGAGGAGCATGGATACCATCGCCATTGTCATTTCGCAGGATCCGAGTTTCTTGCCCATGAATTCGGGGGTCCGGCCGATCATGAGGCCCGCCACGAACATCGCGAGAATGACGTAGAAGAGCATACCAATCAGCCCCACGCCCACGCCGCCGAAGATCACCTCGCCGATTCCCATGTTGAACAACTGCACCAGGCCGCCCAGCGGCATGAAACTATCATGCATGGAGTTAACCGATCCGTTCGAGGTGACAGTGGTCGACTCGCTCCACAGGGAGGACCATAACACGCCGAGCCTGGTTTCCTTCCCCTCCATGTTAATCTGGCCGCTCAACCCGATGTTTTCCAGCGCCGGGTTCGGCCGCTGCTCGGTATAGAGGATGACCCCGAGGCCCAGTATGAACAGTATCATCATAGCGAAAAACAGGGCCCACCCCTGGCGTGCATTTTTTATCATGAAGCCGAACATGAAAACGAAGGCCATGGGGATAAGCAGTATGGAAAATGTTTCAACCAGGTTCGCCAGGAAGGTGGGGTTCTCGAACGGGTGGGCGGAGTTGGCGTTGAAAAACCCGCCGCCGTTCGAGCCGAGCTGTTTGATCGCCACCTGGGACGCAGCGGGGCCTAGCGGTATGACCTGGCGTGCGTGCTCGAGCGTCTCCGCGTTTACCTGCGCGCCCAGCGACTGGATGACGCCCTGCGAAACCAGGACAATGCCCGCGATAACCGACAGGGGAAGGAGCACGTACAGGACCGCCCTGGTCATGTCCACCCATATGTTTCCTATGGTGGCGGACTCCCTCCGGATGAAGCTCCTGACGAGCGTCAGGGCCACCGCCATGCCGATGGCGGCCGAAAGAAAGTTCTGGACCGCGAGCCCGGACATCTGCGTGAGGTAGCTGACGCTCGATTCCGGGACATAGGATTGCCAGTTGGTGTTGGTGACGAATGAAACGGCCGTGTTGAAGGCCGTGTCCCATCGCACGCCGGGAAACTTCCCGGGATTCAGGGGCAGCACGCCCTGTGCCATCTGGATTATCATCAATATTACGATTCCCACGACGTTAAACAGGATAAAACCCTGGGCGTATTGTTTCCACGAGTGTTCTTCTGTTTCGTCGACCATGCATATGCGGTAGATGATGATCTCCACGGGCCGCAGTATCGGCGTCATGAAGGTGCGCTCGCCGCTGAAGACGGCGGCCATGTATTTGCCGAGATACACGGAAGCCGGTATTAAAAATGAAAAGAAAATAATAGCCGTGATAATGTCTGCGTAATTCATTGGCGGTACCTTTCGTTATAATTGATGCTTCTCAATAACGCGTTTGTATAATACACAATTTTCTTGCTCGTGTAAATATCGGTGCCATTAAAAACGGGGTTAGTGTCGTTAGGGCGAGGTTAGTTTACCCTGCAGGTGCGTTAGGATTGCGTTAATACCGGTCCGGCGCCGGTTACGAATAATATGACCACGGAGTCGCGGTCGGCCACGGTCTCCTACGTCGAATACTCGGCGTTTATTTTCACATACTCCACCGAGATATCGGTCGTCAGCATCGACCATGACGCGGAGCCCAGGCCGACGTCAACCGTCACCTCGAAGGCCCTGTTGCTGATTATCGCAACAAGCCCGTCACGGTCGAAGTCGACCGGCGCGCCGTCCACCAGGAGCGGCATCCCGTTGAAGGAGACGCCCAGCTTCCGCTCGTCGACCTCGGCGCCGGAATAGCCCGCGGCCGCGGCGATTCTCCCCCAGTTGGGGTCGTTTCCGAAGAACGCGGTCTTCACCAGGAGGGACTGGGCCACGGAGCGCGCGATCCGGGCCGCGTCCTCCCCGGACCTGGCGCGTACCACGGAGATCTTCACCCGCTTGGTGGTGCCTTCCCCGTCGTCGATGAGCATCTCCGAGATGCGCAGGAGCACTGCATGGAGCGCCTCCTCGAAATTCGCGAGATCGCCCGCGGCGGCCAGGGGCGCGCCGGACCGCGGCGAGAGGATGAGCGCTGTGTCGTTGGTGGACATGTCGCCGTCGATGGTGATCGCGTTCAGCGTTCTGCCGATGGTTTGCGAAAACAGCGCACCCAGGTCGCCGGCGCCCACCGGCGCGTCCGTGACCAGGAAGCAGAGCAGGGTGGCCATGTTCGGCGCGATCATGCCCGATCCCTTCGCTGTCCCGGCAATGCGGAACTCGCCGGCCGACGTCTCGAACGACACGCAGACCTGCTTCGGGACAGTGTCGGTGGTCATGATGGCGCGCGGGATCAGGCGGCCGCTTTCGGGCGAGAGCCCCGCGACCAGGGCCGGGTGCGATTTCATCATTTTGTCCAGCGGCAGCTGCCGGCCGATGATGCCGGTGGAGGCCATCAGGACCGATTCCGCCGGGGCGCCGATCCTGCCGGCAATGTCCCCGGTGAGGGCCATGGCGGTGTCCATGCCCTGGTCGCCCGTGCAGGCGTTGGCGTTGGTAGCGTTAATCAGGATGGCCCTCACCGGTCCCGTGATGCGCTCGCGACACAGCTTGACCGGTGCGGCCGATACCCTGTTGGTGGTGAACATGCCGGCGGCGTTGCAGTCCTTCTCGGAAACGATAAGGCAGTAGTCCAGCCTGCCTTCATATCGTATGCCGCACTCTATCGCGGAAAATGCGAATCCGCTTATATTTTCAAGGCCGCCGTCGAGGAATTTCATGTCCGTATCCTGATCTAATTATTTTGTTGACTGCTTTTTTAGCATGGTATAACTATTGTACGTTGTTGTTTCCCGGTCAATAATTTTGCGCCCGCCGGGCAATTTAAATGCGGGTGGCGGGATGGGCCGGTTCTGTCAGCCAGGAGACGGGCGTGGTCCAAATAGATGTCTTTGAACATGGCGCATTGAAGATTATCCGGATCAAGGGGGAGTTTTTCCTCGGGTACGTCCGCCAGGTGGAGGATGCCTGGAACCAGCTGGTGGCGTCTTCGCCTGAAGTGATAGCCATTGACTGCAAGGAGATGACGTTCGTCGACTCGTCGGCCATCGGGACCTTCGTCAAGTTCCTCCATAACTCGATGGCCCTCAACTTCAAGCTTGTATTCTTCGACCTCAATGAGTCGATTGCCCGCATTTTCAACAAGGCAAAGCTCAACAAGATATTCACCATACTCTCCCGTGAGGACTTCAATAGCAACTACATGAAGAAGTCCGGGTAATCAGGCGGCCCTCAGGCAGCATTTTCCCTGTTATATTCAGATTTCCTCCGGATTTTTCCTATATAACCTCCATCCGTCACCGATAATAATAATGAAGGATCCCGTTGCCAGCTGGCCCGGCGACCGTCAGGCGAGTGGCCAGCCTGCGGACGGCTTCCTGGTGAATGTTATGAAAAAAGCGTTACCGACACTATGCATCCTGCTGGCATTTCTTGTTTCCTGCGTCCCCGGGGGCGGCAATTACCGGGACAGCTGGCGGAACGGGTGGTTTAACAACAGGGATGACAGGGCGAAGATCATTCGCACTGCCAAGCGCTACCTGGGCGTACAATACAAGCCCGGCGGCGCGACGCCGCGGGGGTTTGACTGCTCGGGTTATGTCATGTACGTGTACGAGAAGAACGGGATACTCCTGCCCCGGTCGGTAAAAAGCCAGTACAGGGCGGGAAAGAAGATCGGGCCGGGTCAGAGAAAGCCGGGCGACCTGGTATTTTTCAAAACCTCGAAAGGAAAGCGGTATTCGCACGTGGGGATATACATGGGGGATAACCGGTTTATCCACGCGCCGCGCTCGGGAAAACGGATCTCGATCGCGGAGCTTGATAATCCCTACTGGAGAAAACGCTACATCGGGGCGGCAACGTTCATGAAGGGGAGCCGTATCTAGAGCTCATCTTGAAGAAAAGGCCCCCCGATAGGGCCGCACTTGTACCGAGCCTGTCGAGGTAAACGTTTGCGGCCCTATCGGGGGGCCTGTACCTACTATAAGTAAGCAAAAATATAATTCTTGACAGAATTAGAGTACCTGTTAAATTTGAATTGGTTGGAGTATTTTTATTTTTATGCGAATTGGGATTTATCCAGGATCCTTTGACCCTTTGACTAACGGACATCTCGATATAATCGAGCGGTCCAGGGGGCTCTGTGATAAACTGGTAGTGGCTATAGCGATCAATCGCGCAAAACAACCTCTTTTCACGGTAGAAGAGAGGTTAGAGATCATAAATAACTACTATAAGGACGTAAGCTCAATCGAGGTAGTTTCTTTTGAAGGATTGCTGGTAGAGTTTTGCAGGGCACGGAGTATCAACTATATCATTCGCGGTGTCAGAAACATTACCGATTTCGAATATGAGATGGCGAATGCCTCCGTTAACAGCAAGCTGGCCCCTGAGATTGAAACTATTTTCCTGATGACCAAAGGCGAATATTCTTTCATATCTTCGAAGATGGTCAAGGAAATTGCGAGCTTCAAAGGTGATCTCGCCAGTCTGGTCCCCCCGGTCGTCATAAAAAAGGTCAACCAAAAATACTCCGACATGCGTGTCTGATCGCGGCCCTGCCGCGCCGGAACACGCGTAAGCCGCACCATCCGCCGGCCTGAAGGCGCGGTTGATTGCGGACAGGTCCCGGGTACGCCACGCGC
>JBGTBN010000104.1:0-8245 GCA_041749375.1 Spirochaetota bacterium | reverse complement strand
TCGGCACAGGAATTCGTCGACGCGGTCAAATCAATGGGAATTCCATTTCATGAAGAGATTCCTCTTTTATATGATGATGAGCGCAAGCGGAACCATTTTATTATCGATCCATGACCGTAAAGGCGCATTACCGCGTACCGGGATGGGTGAACAAGACGACCGGAGTCCGGCCCTCATCGCGGGCGAAAGTCTGAACCGAGGGCTCATGTTTACGGCAGAAGACGATGCCGTGAGTGACTGATTCACTTCTGACCGAGGCTGTCGTAGACCGCCTTCAGAAGATCGTAAAGGGTATAGGGCTTGGCCAGAAAATCGTATTTCTTCTCGACGATCTCCCTCACCTCCGACTCCTGATCCGTATAGCCGCTCGAGAGCAGAAACCTGAGATCAGGCTTTTGCGACCTGAGTGCGTGCATAAGCTCGATGCCGCTCCGATCCGGCAGCACCACGTCGCTTACCACGATATCGAAGTTGCCGCGTTCCTCCTCGAAAATCCGTTGCGCCTCAATCGACGTACGCGCCTCGCGCACGCGGTAGCCTTGCCGCTTCAGAGCCGCAGCCGCAAAGTTCCGCACCTCTTCCTGGTCCTCAACCAAAAGTACGCGGCGGTCATCTCCGCGCATACGGCCGAGGGGAATCCGTTCTCTCTGTGGTGTCCGGGCAGGCTCGGCCAGGGCAGGAAGGAATATGGAAAAAACCGTGCCCTTGCCAAGTTCACTCTCAACCGTGACCCAGCCTTCGTACTGGCTCGCGATGTCCTTGATCAGGGAGAGACCCAACCCGGTTCCCTTTCCGGTTTCCTTCGTACTGTAAAAGGGTTCGAAGATGCGGCTCAAGTGCTCGCTCTCGATACCGGTGCCGGTATCCCCTATGCTGAGCTTCACGTAGATGCCGTGCCTGGCCATATCCGGAATCGCGCCGGTGGAATCCGGGAACTCGACGTTATCGGTTCGGATGACGAGTTTCCCCCCCGTGGGCATGGCGTCCCTCGCGTTGATCACGAGGTTCAGGATGATCTGCGCGACCTGCACCGGGTCGATGCGGACCGAGAGAAGCTGTTCCTCGAGCCTGGTGCTGAGCTCGATTTTCTCGCCGATCAGGCGGTCGAGCAGCTTCTTCATGTCATTCACTTCGTCATTCACGTCGACGATTGAAGGCCGCAATATCTGCTTTCGGCTGAAGGCAAGCAACTGACGCGTGAGTGCCGACGACTTCTCCGCTGCACGGAGAATTTCCTCGAGGTTCTCCCGTCGAGGGTCGGTCCGGTCCATCTGACTCAGGATGAGGTCGCTGTACCCGGTGATCGCGGTGAGGAAGTTGTTGAAGTCGTGCGCGATACCGCCGGAGAGACGGCCCACTGCCTCCATCTTTTGGGCATGGATCAGCTGCGCCTCCAGTTTTGTCCGTTCGGTCAGATCCGCCACCACGAAGGCGTAAGAAGAGGGTCTTCCGGAACGGCTCCGCAGCAGAAAAATATTCTGGATGGTGGGGATCTCCAGCCCAAGGCTGGACACGAGCGTAATCTCGCCGGACCAGGAACCGCCGTCTCTAACGGCAGGAAGAATCGCTTCATCCATCCGCTTCCGGTTTTCCGTGGTATAGAAGGCGAGCAGGTCTTCTCCCGCCGGCGTCCGGTTCCGATCTCCGTGAAGCATGCCCATCATCGCGGCGTTGGCGTAGATGATTCTGCCCTGGAGGCCGGTGATGGCGAATCCCTGGCTCGACGCCTCGGCGAGGTCCTTGAATATCGCGAGCTCATTGTTTCGTTCAACGAGTTCCTCGGAGGTTTCTTTAAGAGTCTCGTTCATGGCCTCCATCTCTTCATTCATGGCCTGGAGCTCGATTACCTTATGCTCGAGACTGTCGCTCAGCAACCGATTGCGGTCCAGCTCTTCGGCGGCCAGATAGAGCGCCCTGTCGGTGATCAACGTGATAAGGAAGGTGGATAGATAAATACCGATAAGGGTGATGACCATGTTGATCGAGGTACCGACGAGATAATTGACATTGGTGGGAACGTAGAGAGTACGCGCGACCGCCGCGAAGGCGATGATGATGAACACGAGCATCCCGAACGCAATGGTGAGGAGCCGGCGCGTACCGAACAATCCGACGAAAACGATCACCAGAAACATGAACATCATGTTGTTGTTCGTACCTGTTTCGACGTAGATGTCGAACTTGACGATGCACCCTCCGAGCACGCGGATGAGTAAAAAACTCGAGGCCACGATGATCGCGAGATTGTATTTTCCCCTCCGAATCAGTACCAGCGCGGCGGGAAAGCTGAGCATCGAGAGAACGTTCATGATCGTTATTAATTCCGGGTTCGTCGACACCGGGGTCGTCAGGTTGATGACACTCACGAGGAAAAGGACGATGCTCGAAACGATGCTGATCCAAACGAAGATGCCAAGCTTCTGCCTCACCACGAAGGAAGCGTCCGTAAGGTGCTCAAGGAAATACTCAGTTACGCGACTGGCTTTCATTAAATGGAATGGACCGTTTTTTTCTTATATACTTGCGTAATCCTCTCATTATTGCAAGCACTAATTGAACAGTCCAGCGAGTGAATCTTGCCGCAAGCGGCATGAAGGATCTGAAATATTCCTAAAGAAAACTCAGCGGTCAGTTGGTGACGTCTATCTGGAACATATAGGTAAATACTACAAGCCCATGTGATCCCGGCATGCCGGGAGGTTTTACCGGCAGCGATTCAATCTCATCTCCGCTGAATATTCCGGTTTTCGTTTTTCATAATTCTTATCCGCTAATAAACTAACAGACCGCCACAGGACTGGTACGGCACATTCCCGGATCGGGTTGTGGACGGCGCCATCCTTGACAGGCTCGTGGCCGGTGCCGAAAGTCATCGTCACGGAAGGGCTCTCGTATCGGAGTGAAATGGGGATTCACATGAAGAATGTGCTTGACAATGGCGTTGATGAAGTGAGTGAATAAGGTGCCATTTGAATTTTCAATTTTGTTTAGCATTACACATCATTTTTATCGCTCTGATCTATACATTGGATAGCAATCGGTGGAGTTATAATAAATAATGTAAAATAGGTTCTCCTTATGAAACTATTCATGTGGCTTTCTGCCGCCATACTTTTGTTAATCCTTACCGCCTTTCTCCATGCTCCGCTATATTCCATTGAATTCGTAAATTCTGACATAGAAAATAAAATAACCGGAGATTCCGGGATCGATAATTTTTCCAATTATGATATTGAAGATCTTATGAATATAAAAGTCACGGTCGCGTCAAAAAAAGCCCAGCACTCAATGAAGGTCCCAAGTATCGTTACAGTTATCACGAGAAATGACATAAAACTCAACCATTGCCGCGACATGGTGGATGTACTGAATATGGTGCCAGGATTTCAGATAGTGGGAGATATCGGTGCCATTAGCTATTCCGTTAGGGGGCTCTATGCCAGCGAAGGGAGAAACCTCTTCATGGTCAACGGATTGACCATGTCAGACCTAAAATTCGGCGGATTCTTCCTGGGCAATGAGCTTCCGGTAAACATGATAGAGCGGGTTGAGATAATACGCGGCCCGGGTTCGGCGGTCTATGGAGGAATGGCCGAACTGGCAGTAATAAATGTCATTATGGAAGACGGCTCCCAACTGAACGGAGGCAGAATTGCCCTGCGGGGTGGGATGCTCACCACACCAGCCGCCTTTGGGCATGCGGACGGTTCATTCGCTTATGGGGAAAAATTGGAGAATGTTGAGTATTCAATGATAGGGTTTTACTCCATGGCGCGAAGGTCCAATGGAAGCTTTTTATCATTCCATCGGAATCCGGAGTTTACTTATACCAATGACATGGACAGTGTATCAACCCTCTTTCTGAGCGGGAAAATCACGATCAATGAAAACACCGAGCTGAAGCTCCTGTATCACCGGTATAAATTCTTGGAGATAAAACCCTCAACGACACCTGAATTATACAGCAGAAATATAATAACAGGGGCGCATAATATAACCACGGTATTTGAAACCGCGGGGATTGATCTAAGCCATAAATTTGTGGTTAATGAATACGTGTCCATAACCCCTTCGGTCAATTGTCACTACAGCTTGCCATGGCACGTGATCGGCACGGGTTATGAGGAGCTGCCGTCGCTGGATATTTACGTAGCCAGGATCAAACCATCCCTCTATGGTGTCTTTGATTGGAAATTTCTGTATATTGAAGCAGGCGGCGAGGTTTTCTGGGATTCCAGCGGCATTTTACATACGCGCGACGTCGATGCGACGACGGTCGCCCAGACGGGCTTCAGAAGATCCCCTAACGATACACTGCATGACAGTATAACCATCTGGAATTACGCTCTTTATACAAACGCCACTTTCGGAATAATCGAGGATGAATCCCTGAAACTTAATGCAGTGGGAGGCATCAGATATGATAGAAACGCGATTTACGGTGACAAGTTGAATCCGCGTTGCGGGATTACCCTGCAATGGGAGGATTTCCATGCCAAGATACTGTACAGTTCCGCCTTTCGCGCCCCCCTTATCGGCAATAACGCATACAGCGCCTACGGAATCGATCCGAATAAACCATGGAGAACAGAGGTCAAGCCAGAGTGGACCAGAATTGGTGAAATCGAATTGGGTTATAAGGTTTCAAAGAATCTTTTAGTAACAGTCAACAGTTTTGTCCAGAGGATTGACAGCATCATAGAATACCGCTACAATGCTTCCCAGAATGATTTCTACTCCAACAACGGCGGCACATTGGGGACTTACGGAGTGGAAATGGAGATGAAATTCGTTTCAACGGTCTATAACGGCTTAGTAAACGTGTCATGGTATAAACCAATATTCTACAGTAGAACCAATCCCTATGCTTACAGCCTCCAGCCCTACGGCGGCGACACTTATATAGATCCTGAGCACCAGAACAGGCTTATGGGTGTGTCCTCGTGGAAGATATACACGAATCATTCCGTCCATGTTACCAAGGATATAAGCGGTCAGTTGAATCTGCTGTATATGTCGGCAAAACGGGCTACCAAAGATATCGGCTCGACCCGGAAAATACGGGACCAGGTGATTGCGGGTATGGGTGTGATTTGGAATAGATTTTTCGTGGACTCATTAGATCTGGCTCTTTCGGTGCATGATCTTTTCAATCAACGGTTGAATATCGTGGCGCCGTATTATGATTCCGGTTATGATGTCCTTCCCTACAAGGGGCGGGAAATCTCTTTAACCCTCTCCTATCAATACTGACGCTTAATGTTCCATTACGTTTGCGCCAAGGCACGCCTGTGCGGTCTTTGCGGGCACGATGGGATCCAGACAGCACGCTGAATTGATGCAACGAAAAGCCGCTTAATGTTAATATACAGGTTGTTATGATAGCCTCACAGCACCACAAACTGTGTTGGCCCTCCTTCCGGCCTCCTGCCTCGTCGGGCATTGGGGCGTCCATGCCCGGCAAACGAAACAGCAGATGGCTATATCCTGTTCACAATCACCCGGGACAAATGAAAGGGAACAGGAAAGTGCATGAGATCCCGGCATGCCGGGAAGTTTTACCGGCAGCAATTCAGTCTCCTCTCCGCAGAATATTCCGGTTTCACCGTCTTCTTAATTTTTACTTTGTTAATGAAGTAAAAATTCGACTTTCCGTAATGAACGTCGATTCCGCACGTAACCAGATTCATGACGGCCTCCTTGCAATTTGTTTTTCACTTGCATCAATAGTATGTGAAAAATTCTTGTCCTTTTCAAAGATGCTTACATTATATCTACATGGTGATGCTTTTGTGAAGAGATGGTTCCAATACACCATGAGAGGGGCAGTCCCAGAAGCCGTCGAGCCCGACCAACGGCGCTGTCTCTTATTGCCCGCTGCTCGCCGTGCGGGCGGAGTAACCGACGTGGTGAGACCTACAGACCCGAGCGTCGACATCGGCCTTCTGTCACGCAACAGACTTCAGGATGCGGGGGACTTTACTATATGGTGAAGGCTTATGCTTCAGTTGTCGGGCCCCTGTCCACAAGGACCTCGAGAATAGAGACGGGATCATCCTTGCCCTTGATGCGGATACGTCCGATTTTTCTCACGGGAAACCGGTCCTTTTCTTTCAACTTGTCGAACACGTCCCGGCTGATTATAATGTCCGTGCGCAGTTTTTTATTCAACCCCTCGAGGCGGGAGGCGACATTAACCGCGTCCGCTATCACCGTCGTTTCGAATCTGCTGTATTCGCCGATGGTGCCAAGCATCAGTTTGCCCGTGTGAATGCCCACGCCGATCTGTATCGGTTCGCCCTCCGAGAGTTTCCTCAGCTCATTGAACTCGCCTACCTGTTTCTGCATGTCAATCGCCGCCGAAACGGCGTCGTCTACCGATTCCGGGAAAAGTGCCATGATGGCGTCGCCGATATACTTGTCGATGAACCCATTGTTCTTTCGAATTATCGGCCCGATGCTCATCAGGTATGAGTTCAGGAAGTCTATGTTCTCCTGGGGCGTCATGTGCTCAGAAATGTTAGTGAAGGAACGGATGTCGGAAAAAAGCACGGTCATTTCCTTCATCACCTGGTCCCCAAGCCTAACGTCAACTATGTTTGCGCGGTTGAGGTATGTAAGAAACTCCTTCGGCACAAAACGTGAAAATGAATCCGCCATCCTTGTCGTTGTCGTCAGGGCATCGTTTTGAATCCTTTCATTCTCATCGCGCATCATTTTTATCCGATCACCGAGACCAAGGGAGAGCAGTATCACCTCGAGTGCTGACCCGACCTGAATAGAATAGGATGTAAAATAATTGTTGGGCAACACACCAAAAGCCTTAAAAGTATATATAATACCTCCAATGATAAATAAGGACCATGCGACCATGAAAAATATCGCTGGCCGGTATCTTTTCCGAAGCACTATCACACCGTTTACAATAACCGTTACAGCCGTGATAATGACAAGGATACTGTTAACAATAAGAACGATTTTATAGTCGAGAAAAAATGAAAAGCAAAATGAAATGATAAAAGTAAATATAAAAACTGTTAATATTTTATGGAATCTGGGCGTATTAGATTGAGTGCTTAAAAATGATTGGACAAACTTAATTATTAAAGGGAGCATAATGATTTGAGTAATATGGACATAGTGATTGTTCCATGAATCGGGATAGAACAGCTCATAGGCCAGTCCGTTCTGTGTCATCTGGTATAGTGAGAAACTGAGGATATAGAGAACATAATACAGATAGGACCTGTCTCGGATCGAGAGAAAGAGAAAGAAGTTATAGAGCGCCATTACCAGCAGGATGCCGTAATATGCCCCAAAAATTAACTGCTCGACATGGTCCTTTTCCTGAAATGCCCTGCCCGACCATATGGTAAGAGGAAATTCTATCCTGTCGGCGCTTTCGAATCTCAGGTAAAAAGTATCGGTTTTATCGTTCGATACCGGCAATGCGAACACGAAATTTCGGTGCCGAATGTCCCTCCGGGAAAACGGCAATGAATACCCGTATTTCTTTTCCAGATAGGCCCCGTCCTTCTGCGGGACAAAAAGGCTGATATGATCCATCAGGGGGAAGTCAAGCTCGAGGAGCCAATCGCCGCCCCTTCGCGATGCGGACTTGACGTTGAAACGAACCCAGTATGCTGAAGCGGTAAATCCGTAACTCGGCGATTCGGTCTCTGATTTGATGAACCTTTTCGATAGGCGCTCTGAGGTGACATCATGTATCGTCCATCTCTTTCCCGCATCCTCAAGGATCTCAAGATGAAGGCCGACGGGGTACTCACCCCTCGAATCATGCAGGACCACCGGTTCAAGGGCAGCGAGCTTTGCCTGCAACAGGATCAGTGCCGCAATAGTCGCCGAAACCCCAATGATGCATCTTTTAATCATTATTCACGTTCCAGGGATTATCATCAGAAATAATATCTGTGAAAAACAATCGCAATGATAAACCAATTGCCGTGCATACGTCCAGAACTATTTCATGGAGTGATGATGTGGATGCCGATCCGAACAGGCCTCAAAGAATTATATTTGAGAAGCAGGAAAGTGCATGAGACAGAATAAGTTTTACCGGTAGCAATTCAGTCTCCTCTCCTCTGAATATTCCGGTTTCACCGTCTTCTTAATTTCGCGCGCGCCCAAAAAATCCTGAAAATCCGTAAAAATCAGGCCACAGGTGCACACTTATTCTTCACTGAATAATACTATAATGGCGCCAGTTCGGAATCAAGCAAAAAAT
>JBGTBN010000103.1:0-8175 GCA_041749375.1 Spirochaetota bacterium | reverse complement strand
GCGCGCGCCTCGCCCTGGGTGACGATCGTTTGCTGTGCGCGCCGGCCGTGCGCGGTCACCGCCTCGGGCACGTCGCGCGTCACGCAGAGACCGGGGTCGCTTCCCGCCTGGAAATCGGAGAGGACCATCTCCCTGACCCGCGCGAACAGCTCGCCGGTCGAAACCCTGCCTTCGTCCTCGAGCAGGATCGTGGCGCTGCTGTTGTGGCTGGTGAAGGGCACGCGCGGGTCTTGCAGGAGCTGGTGGCGGACCACGCCAAGCACGGCGAAGTCCGCTGACAGCGCTGCCGCTATGTTGCGCGCCAGCCTTCCGGTGCCCCGTGAATTCAGGTTGTCGGTGTCGTCAATGCCGATGTAGATCATGGTTCTGGTTGTTCCAGTCTGATAGTTATCCGGGGCATGTGCCCGAATTTTTCTGATGATAGTTTTTCATGCATTGAGCGTCAAGGATTAAGATGAATATTAGATATTTTTTGTCATTATTTGTTTTGAGATACATGAGTAATGATCCAAAAGTAACACATTATTACAAATAGAGACATTTAACTGGAATAATATGATACTTTTTGCTCATTTTTATGCAAATATGCCCCAGGTGCCGGAACACTATGGCTACGGGTTTTCCGTTAACGTGATCCCTTTCCCGATGGGTATTGCGGGGTTGAACTGTAATTAATTACCCTGTGTACCGGGTGCGGAGTTTTCACCTGTTCCATTCCTGGTGACAGCCAGGCTGAGGAAATACCAGGTCATAATGATCAATATAAGTGTGAAAGCAGTGAGAATGACCGGGAGGCCCGGGTCCCTGATCGCGAGAATTAATAATTGTTGTGACGATTCTCTCCTGCGTTCGACGGACCGGAATGTTTCAGCCTTGTTGCAGATTTCGTTGTCTACGATCTTCGGTTTTACCGTTGCGTCTGCGATCGGTTCCTTCTTGTGCTTGACCATGTCAAGCTGAAGCCGGTAACCGTGATACGAGACCGACTCGAGAAAGGATAATGGGATGGCGAGCGTGTTTTCTCCCTTGAAGATGACCTCTGTCCGGCGTATCCTGTTCGCCATGAGCGAGCCGTCCGGATAGTAGGTGTCCCTGATGCTGTGGACCGCAAGGGGCGGGACCGATGGATCGATGACTACCTGTTCGCCCGGGGTCAGCGGCCTCCGGGTCCATGAGCCAGCGGTCGCGGTTATGGCATGGCCGATCATTACCGTTATGAACAGAAGGTGTACGATAGACGGAAGGAGCGACTGCAGGAAGTGGTAGCCGGACCTCTTCTGGCCCGCGAACAGCGCGATGACGCGGTTGATCGTGCAGATGACGGTGTTGACTCCAAGGAAAAAAAGCACGCACAGGAGGAGGGGCAGCCACCAGTTCGCTCCCGGGCGGGAGGGAAGCTCCCTCGCCAGCCAGTCCTGGATGCGCAGCTCGTTCATCGCCCTGAAATACGAATAGTCGAATGTCGAATGAAACATGCCGGCGAGAAACAGTGCCGCCGCCGCGAGTAGGAGCCAGAAGGAGAGCCGGACATCTCCAAGGAAATCCCATGTTCTTTTAATCATGTCAGCCCCCTATGCGCGGAAAGGTCATTTCATGGAGATACGAGCTCCATGACAGTGCAAACAGCGCCGTGGACGCAGCAATGGCATACCAGGCGCGCCGCCCGCCGTTCCAGCCGGGAATGAAGCGAAGGTGGAGGTATGCCGCATAGATGAGCCAGATGCACGCGGAGCTCATGTGCCGGGGCCCCCACTGGAAGGTGTTGCCCCAGCCGAGATAACACCAGATCGCACCGGTCACCTGGGCCACCGAGTAGAAGACGAAGCCCCAGACCAGATAGCCGTGAAAGACGTCGGCGCGCTCTTTTTGAGCGAGAAAAACGGCGGCGCGGAAAGCGCCTGTGTAAAACAGCGCGTGGGCGAATACCTCGGTGACGAAGAATGCCGTCGCCCAGGGCGTCAGCTTGTTCGGGGTCGGGGGAATGATTCCCCGGGCGTAGAACAGGGCGCCGGCGGAGAACGCCAGGAGCGGGACCAGCATAAGCCCGCTCCGCTCGTCGCCCCGCGCCACGGCGAAAATTGAAATAACGGCGAGGCACCATGGGAGGAGGTAGGGCCCTTCCACGACCGGGTTCGGGATGAATACGCCGGCGAGCCACCCGCGGCCTGCCAGGTAGAGCGAGTACATGGCGAATCCCGCGATCAGGACAATGAACCCGGCCGCTCTTGTCTTCAGCAGGTAGAGCAGAAAGGAAACGGCGAACAGGCCGATTGCCGTATACAGGAAGAAATGGTTGCCGGTCGTGAACATCGGGTTTTACCGCGGCCCTTCGAGCATGACCACGTGGGTCAGGCCCCACACGTCCCGGTCAACGAAATAGTCGGCTATCGGCGCCAGCATGTACTTCCCCGATGCGTCCTTCTCATCCATGGTATCTGCGATCATGGATGAGGCCCCGTCATCCGAGAGGAATATTTCCCGTCCCGAGAGAAGCACCCGGTATCCGTCGCATGCGACGAAAAGAAAGAAATTATCCGGGCCGCATTCGCTGAAATTCTTTTTCAGAAACGAGCGAAGACTGTAGCCGCCGGCGGAAGAAATGCCCTTGTACCCCTGGCCGTGGCCTACGCGTACCCAGCCGGATGATTTATGCCGCTGAATATCATTGAACGTGGCAGGTTTCGGCTCTTTGCCCGTGATGACCGTTATTCCCCCTGATGCGCATTTTGCGCCTTTCTTCAATACCGGGAGCCTGTCGTCAGGGGTCGGTAACACTTCAAAGGTCATCTCCGTCACGTCATCGAGATAGCGCGACGTGTCGGCATCCCGGGGGCAGATGAGCCTGAGCCCCTTCACTGTGTCCTTGAATTTATTCTTCGTATATTTTTCCGGGTTTTTACTCGGGAGCACCTCCCGGCGGTGAAAGGCGAGCGTGAAGGGGTGCCGGTCGTCCGTCATGACCAGCTCGCCGTAGCTGAAATGCGCTTTTTTTCCGGAGCGCGAGTGGAGCGTGACCACCATGTCCAGCGGCCTGTCGAAAGCGGCGGTTTTCGGTTTTTCAGGCGTGATCCCCTCCAGTATGTTATAGAGCGGGATGCCGGTATATACATACGCGCCGTCGTACTCACCGCCGGCGGTTACCTCCCTGGTACGGATCCTCGCGGTAGCGAATTTATTCAACACGCGGGAGGACAGATTGTATTCTTTTTTTACCATGCCGGTTACCCGGAGGGATACGTTTCCCGGGACCGATTCCTGCATCGCAAGGGGCGTTGCGCCGGTGACCGTCATGATCTCCCCGATGTTGTTTCCGCAGCCGGCGAAAAGGAGAAGGCATGATAGGAGTATGCCCGGCAGGGTTATTGATACTGATTGTGTCATGGAATGGCCTCTCTTCAGTTGTGGTTGTGCGTGTTCTGGCGTGATAGCAGTAGAGGCGCGGAGCATTCCGCCCCGCGCCCGTATCCCGTTTGTTAAAACTCGGCACTGCCGCCGAAATACCAGGTCATGCCCGGACCCGGGTTGAATGGATCGGCATTGTAATCGTCGAGGAGGTTCTTGCACATGACCCATACGTCGAAGTGGTCGACGATACGCTGTGACACCTTGATGTTCAGCTTGAACGGATCATGGAGCTTCCTGGTCGTGTACACCCTCGTGAAATACAGGGAAGGGTCGGACAGAAGCCTCGTGGGTATCTGCTGAACATAAATGATCTGGTTGAAAAGGCTGTTGGACCATATGTTCAGCGATGTCCCGCTTATGAAATTGAAGGCTAACTTCATGATCAGCTGGTGGGCCGGCGTTTCCGCGACCTTCGCGCCCTTGACGATCGGCTCGTCATACCAGTCCCTCGCGGAGGTGAACACGTGGGTAAGGGAGACGTCTATGTCCAGGTATTTCAGCAGGTCTTTGTCCAGGGCCGAGCTTATCGTGCTCTCCACGCCGTGTACTTCGCGGCCCCGTATGTTCATGTACCGCGTCTGGTTGCCCACCGAGGCATTGGGGTCTCCCACGCTCTCGATCCTGTTTTTATAGAAGGCGTAGAAATAATCACCTCTCAGGCCCAGCTTTTTCTCGAAGAAGCTGAGCTCGATGCCTGCATTCGCATTATACGAGGTTTCCGGTTTGATCTGGTTGAGCTTGAGTACGAGCGGAAGCAGGGCCGGGTCGCTCGCGAAATACTCGTCAATATAGTCCGCTGTGTCAGAGTATTCGTGAAGGTTGGGGAACCTTGTTTTCTGGGAGAACGTACTCCGGATTGTCAGCATCTCCTTGAGGGGTTTATACACCACCGCGAGGACCGGATTGAACGAATCTCCTGTGCCCCATACGCTGGATGTTGCGTTTGGCTTCTGGCGGTTTCTGAGAAGGCCCAGGATGTCCTCGTTGCCGTTTATGTCATATCGCCCGCCCCTGTTACGCGACAGCATCTGTGCGTCGTAGGAGAGCCCGACCGAGCAGCGGATATCGCCGGCGACCGTGTTGAACTTCATCTCGTCCTCCACCGCGGCGGTGATGTACTTTGCCGTGATCTCGGCAGTCTTGAACCATGGGGTGTAAAACCTGGGCTGGCCTGAGACTGCATATGCGCCGATGCGCTTCTTGTATTTCTCGAACATGTCGAAGCGGTAGTGCGCGACCGCATTCAGCTTGTTCCAGCTGGTTATCCTGTACGAGGGATATATATAGAAGCCGTGGCTTGTTTCATCGTGCTCCGACATCTTGCCGCGGTCGAACATCGCGGAATGGGCCTGGTTGGTCCATCCTTCGAGTATGTTCGCCTGTTCGGTATAGTAATAAATGCTCTTGATGTAGAGGTCCCCGAATTCGAGGGTCAGGTACGGGGCCACGTTGAAGCGGTAATCTTTCGGCCATATCCACGCGCGGTTCTGGATCATGCTGGTGTTCCGGGGGTCCTCCCAGGTCCCGTCCAGGTTGTAGGTTGAGCAGGGACTGATCTCGAACCCGTTGAAGTCCATCTTCGCCTGGTAGTAATTTGCCGATATTCCGAATTCGATGTTGTCATTGACTTCGTATCCAGCCTTGCCCGATGCGTAATATTTCAGGGAGTTGGTATGGTTCCACTTGTCGCCGTCGAGGATATATTCGGCGGCGATAGGAGTGAGTATCGTGTTTTCCGGCGTGTAACCGGGGTTTCCTGCAAGGTAAATGTACCAGGGAAGCAGCCTGTTGAGCCACTTGACCCGCTCGTTCTTGCCCAGATTTTTGGATACCCGGTAGCTGTTGTTTTTCATTACAGCGGCGTTGATCCAGAAATAGAAGTTCTTGATGTTCGCTCCGCCGGCAGCGTTGATCGTGAATCCGCCGTTGTGGTCGAATTCTGTGCTGCCGTCAAAAAATAGCCTGTCCGGCTTTTTCGTGACAACGTTGATCGCGCCGAAGGCGCCGCGCGAGCCATAGAGCGCAGAGGAGGTGCCGCGGTTGACGATTATCCTGGATGCGTTCATTACAAGTATCCGGGAGATATCTCCACCGCCGCCGTCGTAGATTTCCTCGAAAGGAAGGCCGTCCACCAGGAGTGCGACCGTGTTATGCCTGAAGCCGCGCATATCAAAGTTCATCTGCCCTTTCTGGCCTTGTTTAACAATCATGCCCGGGACCGTCTCCAGCGCTTCGTCCAGGGTCTTGTGGGAGCGGGCCTTGAGGCTATCCGCCGTCAGCTCGGTCGTGGTCGCCGCATCCTCGACATTTGCGATGGCGCGGCCCTTTACGATGACCTCGCCTATTGTGTAAACGCCTTTTGTCTTTTTATCAGGCCCGGGTTTCTGCTCCTCTGACGTTTCTTCTTTCTTATGCTCCGCCGGCTGTTCTTCGTTTGCCGGTGTGGGCTCATTCTTGCCTTCTGTATTCTCCTGAGCTTCCAGGGGAATGGTGCAGACTGAGACCATAATTATGAAGATGATGAGTTGTAATAATCGTTTTTTCATTAGGACCCTCCAAGATACCTGAATGATATATTAAAAATAATATGAACATAATTAGTAATAATATAATTACAATGGTAATTTATAAGCCTGACAAGTCAAGAAAATTGTTATAAAATGTAATTAATTGTTTCTATTTGTAATAATTAATCTTTATTTGTATAATTATAAATGGACTTGTCGCACAACTGTTTATGCTTGCCGAATACGAAGCCTGTCATTCCCGCCCCCGCTTTCGCGAGGGTAAAGTCCAGCGGGAATCCATGCGAAAAATATGGATTCCCGCACTTCGCTGCGTTTCGGCCGGAATGACAGTTGAGTTTTGCATGAAGTCTAATCATATTTAATAATTGCTTTATTACAATGCGGAATAATGGTGGAAAAAATATTGGACAGGTGTGTATTTCATCTGGGATTATATGAAAGTTCAGAATCCGGTTATTAATAAAATCAGAAGGAGATGGATATGCGAAGATCGTTAACAATGCTGTTGATAGGCTTTGTTCTGTCGTTTATGGCCATGCAAGGTGTAACGGCCGGGTCCAGGGACATCATTTTCGCAACAACCACAAGTACGCAGGACACGGGCCTGCTTGACGAGCTTATACCGATATTCGAGAAGAAGACCGGCTACCGGGTGAAAACGATCGCAGTCGGGTCCGGACAGGCCATGGCCATGGGAGAGCGGGGCGAAGCTGACGTGCTGCTTGTCCATTCGCCTGAAGCAGAGGAGAAGTTCATGAAACGCGGCTTTGGCGTGAACCGTCTCATCGTGATGCACAACGATTTCGTGATCATCGGCCCGGCGAACGACCCGGCGGGAATCAGGTCTATGAAAAAGGCCGGCGATGCGTTCAAAAAAATCGCGGCAACGAAATCGCTGTTCATATCCCGGGGCGACAAATCCGGCACCCACGTGAAAGAGCAGAAGCTCTGGAAAGAAGCTGGCGTTGACCCGGAACGACAGACCTGGTACCAGCAGACCGGCCTGGGCATGGGCCAGTCCATAGCGGTTGCGAACGAGAAGCTCGGGTACACGCTCTCAGACCGGGCTACCTACCTGTCGCTCAAGGGGAAAATCGACCTTGTCATACTGTCCGGGGGAGACCGGTCGCTCCTCAACATTTACCATGTCATACAGGTAAATCCGAAAAAGTTTTCAGGCGTTAACGCCGCCGGCGCAAAGGCGTTCTCGAATTTCCTTGTTGCGCCCCTTACCCAGAAGATGATCGGGGCGTTCGGGGCCAAAAAATACGGAGCAGCGCTCTTCTTCCCCGATGCGAAGACCCCCCCGACCCCCTTAGGGGGCGGTCCATTGATGGAGCATTAATTACCGTGGACCTCATACTCGACGGCATCATCGAGGCTTTCCGCCTGATTGTAACGGGAGACCCGGAGGTGATCGATATCACCCTTCTCTCCCTCAGGATCTCGGGCAGCGCCACCCTCATCAGCACCTGCATCGGCGTATCCGCGGGCACGGCAGTGGCGCTCACACGCTTTCCCGGCAGGCGTTTTCTCATCAGCGTGATCAACACCGGCATGGGGCTTCCGCCGGTCGTTGTGGGACTCTTCGTCACCATCTTCATCTGGCGGAGCGGCCCCCTGGGATCGCTCGGCCTTCTCTACACCCCGGCTGCCATGGTGATCGCGCAGACCGTCATCGCCGCGCCGATCATCACCGGCGTGACGCTGGCCGCGATGCAGCGCCTCCCGGGAAAGCTCCGGCTCCAGATCCTGGCGCTCGGCGCCACGCGGCGGCAGATGGTGTGGCTCCTCATGACTGAGGCGCGCCTCCCCCTGCTCACCGCGGTCATGGCCGGGTTCGGCGGCGTCATCTCCGAGATCGGGGCCTCGATCATGGTGGGGGGCAACATCAAGGGCTACACGCGCGTGCTCACCACCGCAACGGTGATGGAAACCGGCAGGGGCAACTTCGCCGTTGCCATAGCCCTGGGCGTCATTTTATTGATTCTCGCATTTACCGTGAACTACATACTCACCGCCGTGCAGCAGGGGAGGGGAAAATGAGCGCGCCGGTGCTCGAGATGCGGAAGCTCGTCGTGGTCCGGAACGGAATGCCCGCGCTTGACGTGCCGGGCCTCTCGTTCACCGGGGCCGAGATCTGCGCACTGATCGGGCCCAACGGTGCGGGCAAGACGACCCTGCTCCTGTCGCTCATGGGGCTGGTAAAGAGCGCCGCGGGCGAGGTGCTCTACCGGGGCGA